>JASBSU010000002.1 GCA_030148725.1 Hyphomicrobium sp. | reverse complement strand
CTCGCAATAGGCGCCGGTATGCAGTTCGACGATGTCCGCTCCGACCGCCCTCGACGCCTCGACCGCTGCTGGATCGGGCTCGATGAACAGTGACACGCGAACACCGGCGCTCCGCAATTCCTCGACGATACGCTTCAGGCGGTCGCCCCCACCCACGACGTTGAGCCCACCTTCGGTGGTGCGCTCTTCCCGTCGCTCGGGCACCAGACAGCAGGCGTTCGGCAGATGCCGCAGCGCGATGGCGAGCATCTCGTCCGTCGCAGCCATTTCCAGGTTGAGCGGCCGCGTCAGCTCGCCTTTGAGCCGCGCAATGTCTTCGTCGGAAATGTGCCGGCGGTCCTCGCGAAGGTGCGCCGTGATCCCGTCGGCGCCGGCTTCGATGGCGATGTGCGCGGCGCGCAGGGGATCGGGATGGCGCCCACCGCGCGCATTACGGATGGTGGCGACATGGTCGATGTTGACGCCAAGGCGCAGAGGAGAAGGGTTCGACATTTGTTGAGCCAGGAGAGCTGACGAGCAGACGGATTATTCGGCCGCGGCCGGTGTCCGGTTCATAATACGCAGACGCCAGCCACGTACGGCATTCCTGGAAATATAGTAGACGATCGCCGCCGTGAGCAGTCCGATCGGAACACTTCCCGCCAGCATGGGCCACAGCAGCGGCCAGAACAGCGACGCGGTGACGTCCAGCAGCTGCGGCGATGGATCGAGCAGGGCCGCCCACAACAGTTCGACATTGCGATGCACCGCATTCGCATCGAACGAACCTTCGAGCCCCACCATCTGCAGTCCCATGACGTAGGTCGAGACCCAGATGAAGGGCCAGCTGAGCGGATTGCCGACGAACGTCCCGACGATGGCCGCCGGCACGTTGGCCCGCAGCACGAAAGCCATGATAACCGCCAGCAGCGTCTGCACACCCAGCAGCGGCGTGATGGAAACGAAAGCACCGAGCGCGCATCCGAGCGCGATCTCGTGCGGACTGGCATGCAGGTTCACCAGGCGCCGCGCGGCGCCGCGCAGCCCGGGTGTCCACCGGGCAACGATGGACATCGTGCTGCGGGCCCGAGGGCCACCTGGGCGCTGGTCGTTATGGTCAGCCGCCATTCTTGCGCGAACTCCCGAACCCCGCCGCCGCTACCCGCCTGCCCCTGCCAGATTCTCTTATCAGTCGAATACTCGCTCAACCTTATTGACCACTGCTTTCTCGCGAAGACCGGAAATGATGTGGTTCAAATGCACCAGGTCGAGAACCTCCAATTCGATGCGCATTTCCGTAAAATCGGAGGCCCTGCGGACCATCCGAACGTTGTCGATATTACCGCCGCTCTCGCCTATCACCTTGGCGATCTGGGCCAAAGTTCCCGGCTCGTTGAGCGCCGTGACGCTGATCCGGGCCGGAAAACGCTGCGGCGTATCGGTATCAACGTCCCAGGTGACGTCGATCCAGCCCTCGTGCTCGTACTCCCGCAGCCGCGGCGAGTGGATCTGGAAGATCCGGATACCCTCACCCGGGATCATCACGCCGACGATCCGGTCTCCGGGCACGGCCCCGCCCGGCTCGAAGCTCACCGGCAGGTCGCTATTGATACCCCGGATGGCAAGGCCTCCAGCCTTCGGCTCGTTGTCGCCGCTGCGGAACTTGAGGCTCATGACGCGGTCGATATTGAACCAGCCGTCCTGACCACGCGCGCGTCCAAAGCGGCGGGTGCGCCGATACCCTGGCCGGCTCGGGGCCTTGCTCTCTACCGCGTCTGGTAGGGCGGCCTTGAGCACGTTCTCGATGGCGAGCTCATTTCGGCCGACGGCCGCCAGCGCGTCTTCCAGGGACTTGTATCCCAGCCGAGGCAAAGCAGCCTTCAGCGCATCGTCGGTCAGCTCCTCGCCGAACCGTTCGAAATGCGAAGCGATCAGGCGGCGGCCGAGTTCGGTGTACTGCTTGCGCACCGCATCGCGCGCCGCACGCCGGATGGCAGACCGGGCGCGCCCGGTGACCACCAGGTTCTCCCATGCGGCCGGCGGCGTATGGTTCTTGGCGGTTTCGATCTCGACCTCATCGCCGTTGCGCAGCACCGTATCGATCGGGACATGGCGACCGTTGACGAACGCGCCGACCGCCGCGTTGCCGATGTCCGTGTGCACCGCGTATGCGAAGTCGAGCGGCGTCGCGCCGCGCGGCAGCGCGATCAGCCGGCCCTTCGGCGTGAAACAGAACACCTGGTCCTGGAACAGCTCCAGCTTCGTGTGCTCGAGGAACTCTTCCGAGTTCGAACCTTCCAGCAGCGTCTCGACGAGCCGCCGCAGCCACACGTAAGGTCCGCTATCCTTCTCGAACTCGCCCGGCGTGCGCGCCAGCACATGACCGTTGAGCCCGCCATCCTTGTAAATGGCGTGCGCGGCAACGCCGTATTCCGCGATATCGTGCATCACGCGCGTCCGGATCTGCAGCTCGACGCGCTGATGTCGCGGACCGACGATCGTCGTGTGGATCGACTGGTAGTTGTTCTGTTTCGGCGTCGATATGTAGTCCTTGAAGCGCCCCGGCACGGTGCGCCACGTCGTATGCGCGACGCCGAGTACGCGATAACAATCGTCGATCGACTTGGTGATGACGCGGAACGCGTAGATGTCGGAGAGCTGCTCGAGGCTGATCTGCTTGTTCGCCATCTTGCGCCAGATGGCATAGGGCTTCTTCTCGCGACCCGACACCTCAGCGTCGATCCCGACCTCCGCGAGCTTGGCAGCAAGCGCCGCGCGGATCTCTTCGACCAGTCCCTCGTTGCTTTTTCTCAGCTCGGCGAGCTTCGCGGTGACAGCCCGATAAGCCTCGGGATGCAGCCAGCGAAACGCATGGTCCTCCAGCTCCTCGCGGAGCTTTTCCATCCCCATGCGCGCTGCGAGCGGCGCATAGATATCGAGCGTCTCTTCCGATATCCGCTGGCGCGACTCCGGCTTCATATGCTCGAGCGTGCGCATGTTGTGCAGGCGGTCGGCGAGCTTGACCAGCAGCACCCGGATGTCGCTCGATATCGCGACCAGCAGCTTGCGGAAATTCTCGGCCTGCTCGGCCTTTTTCGACACGAGATCGAGGCGGCGGATCTTCGTCAACCCATCGACGAGGTGACCGATCTCCGGCCCGAACAGCTGGTCGATCTCCGCCCGCGTGACGGGCGTGTCCTCGATGACGTCATGCAGCAGGGCGGTGACGATCGTCGCGTCATCGAGCTTAAGGTCGGTGAGGATCGCCGCCACTTCCAACGGGTGCGAAAAATAGGGATCGCCTGAAGCGCGCTTCTGATTGCCGTGCGCCTTCATGGCGTACACGTAGGCGCGGTTCAACAGCGCTTCGTCCGCCTTGGGATCGTAGCGCAGCACCCTCTCGACAAGCTCGTATTGCCGCATCATTGCGGGCCACCTCTAGTGCGCCGATCGAGAAGCCCGCCGTCCGTGCTGGCGGATTGCCGGCTGAGGTTCTCGAACTCGGTCGTCACACTAGCAAGCCCAGTATCCCGGCATCCTCATGAATTCGCGGCGCCCGCTCCGAAACATGGGAGAGGTCTCGCGAACGCAACAGCTGGGGACGCTGAACGCGTCGGCCACCACGGCAGAACCCGCAGTCCACCGACGCGAGACCGAGGCTCAACGGCCGCGATCGCGCTCACGCTCACGCGGGCCGCCGCTCGGACCACCGTTCGCGGACGGCTCCGTCGGAGTCATGCTTTCGAGGCCGCGCAGCAACTGCTCTTCCGTCATGACGTCGACGACGCTGTCGCTCGACTGGTCGTCGCGACCAAGGACAGGAGAGCGGCGGTCGGGCGGCAGCAGCGGAGCCGCGACGGCTTCCGGCTCGTCGACTTCGACGTTCTTCTGGATCGAGTGGATCAGCGACTCGCGCATGTCCTCCGGCGGAATGGTGCGCTCGGCGATCTCACGCAGCGCGACAACCGGATTCTTATCGGCGTTCACCGGCACCGTGACCGCACTGCCATCGGCGATCGAGCGAGCACGGTGGGCAGCAAGAAGAACCAGCTCGAAGCGGTTCGGTACCTTGTCCACGCAATCTTCGACAGTCACGCGCGCCATGAGCGACACCCCTTTGGAGAGCAGGCGGATGATAGGGAAACGCACGGCACACCGGCGGAAATGCAGTCCGGCCGCGCTTGTCGCCTCTAGTCGCATGAAAAAACGTGCAAAGCAAGTCAGGCGGGGTGTTGTGATTTCGGTTGAACACGGCCTATTGTCCCCCGCGGACAAGGGTGCGGGGTCTACAGCGCATTTGCCCATACGATGCAGTGCCGTGTTAAGTGGGGACGGCTAAGCTGCGGTTATCGCTGGTGCTTCACATTGTCGCTAAAAGTTGAGCAAATGTAATGCTTTGCATCTGCTCGGAAGTGTTACTGTCGGGTCAGCAAATTGCCGATCGCAACGGCGCGGCTACCCCTCAAAATTCCGGATCGAAGTGACGGTTATTGGCCGGACACGGCACGTCCCTAAGGGTGAACGAATGCATTTCTACCAGAACGAACGCATTGCTCTGTTCATCGACGGAGCCAACCTCTACGCGACGGCAAAGTCCCTCGGGTTCGACATCGACTACAAGCGCCTGCTGGCTCTCTTCCGGCAGAAGGGCCACCTCGTGCGCGCGCTCTACTACACCGCGCTGGCCGAGGATCAGGAGTATTCCTCCATCCGCCCCTTGATCGATTGGCTCGACTACAACGGCTTCACGATGGTGACGAAGCCGACCAAGGAATTCACCGACGCGTCTGGTCGCCGCAAAGTCAAAGGCAACATGGACATCGAGCTGACCGTCGACGCCATGCGCCTCGCGGTCAATCTCGACCATATCGTCGTGTTCTCCGGCGACGGCGACTTCCGCAGCCTCGTTGCAGCGCTGCAGCAGATGGGCAAGCGCGTTTCGGTCGTCTCGACGCTTCAGACGCAGCCGCCGATGGTCGCTGACGAACTGCGCCGCCAGGCTGATCAGTTCATCGACCTTGCTGATCTCGAGCAGCTCATCTGCCGTGACCCTGCCACCCGTCCGGTACGCGAAGGCCGCTCCTTTGGCGGCGGCGGAGGCGGCAGTGGCAGCCGCGGCGGCGGATATGCTGGCCGCGAGCCTGCACCGTACCTCGATAACGACGATCTCTCCGAAGAAGTCTGATCGGGATAGTGGCCGATGCCTGCGGCGGGGGATTGCCGTCGTCCGGAGGCACCTAAGCACTGCACGCTCTGTCCGCGGCTCGTTGCTTTCCGCGAGGAGATCCAGAGCAAGACCTCCGACGACTGGTTCAACGGAGCCGTTCCATCATTCGGCGATGAGAAGGCACGTCTTCTCATCGCCGGCCTCGCACCGGGGCTCAACGGCGCAAACCGCACCGGTCGCCCGTTCACCGGCGACTATGCTGGCGACCTCCTATACGCAACGCTCCTGAAATACGGCTTCGCCCGCGGCAGCTACGAGGCCCGCCCTGACGACGGCTTGAAACTCGTCGACTGCATCATCTCAAATTCCGTGCGCTGCGTGCCGCCGCAGAACAAGCCGACACCGCAGGAAATCGCCACCTGCAACGGCTTCCTCAAGGCGCGGCTCGACGCGCTGCCGAATGTCCTCGTCATCGTCGCCCTCGGACGCGTCGCACACGAAAGCGTGCTGATGGCGCTCGGCCTGCGCCGTTCCCAATACGCTTTCGCACACGGCGCAAGCCACCAGCTTCGCCCCGGATTGAGCATGATCGATAGTTTCCACTGCTCGCGTTACAACACCAATACGCGCCGTCTGACGACGGAGATGTTCCACGCCGTCTTCGAAGAAGCGCGCGCCGTGCTGAAGCGCTCGGAAGCGCCGGCTCTCAATCGGCCATAAACCACGCCTCGGCGAACTGCACTTTCCTGCCTTACGAGGCAATGGTATCTCACCAACAGACCACGCCGCTCACCGCCAAAGCCCGGAGGCCCTCGCTATGGCTCTCGACATCGCTCCCGAAAAGGTAGCGCACGTCATCATCAAGGCGCGCGAGTACGACGCCAAAGTGGGCGCATGGGACGACTCGCCCGAAGGCGGCGATGCCGAGGAGGATCCGACCGCCATCCTCGAGGATTTCACGAACGACCCCACGAGAGCCGAGCTCTCCGGCTTCATCGAGCGCCTGAACTACGACGAGCAGGCGAACCTCGTCGCGCTGATGTGGGTTGGCCGCGGCACGTATGAGAAGGAAGAGTTCGAAGAGGCTGTCGAGACAGCCCGCTCCGAGCGCGTGAACTCCACGGCCACCTATCTGCTCGGTATCCCTCTTCTCTCCGACTACCTCGAGGAGGGACTGGAAAAGATGGGCTTCTCAGTCGACGACGTCGAAAGCGACGTCCTCTAGGCGTTGCCCTCGACGACAAGCCTCTCGCCACTCCCATCGCAAAAGGCCGCCGTAGGCGGCAAGGGCGCAAGGCGCCCCCGCGCGAGCGCCGGACATCCACTCGCGCGACAACCGCCGCACAAAACGCCTCTGTCCACTCGTGTCGCTATCTAAGAAGAACTACTCACCGCGGCCCGGCGCTTTTCGTCCAGCCACTCGAGCACCTCGCGCGCGTGCGTCGCCGGCTGCTGCACGGGGTAGAACGTGTGGCTGATGCGCCCGTCGCGCACCAGCATCGTCAACCGCTTGAAGTAAGGCGAGCCGCCGGCATCGAATGTCGGCAGGTTCAGCGCCTCCTTCAGGAGGAAGTGTTCATCGCTGAGGAATGCGAACGGCACCGCGAGACGCGATGCCAATTCCTGGTGATGCTCGCTCGGCTGTGCGCTCAAACCGAATACCTCGATGCGCTGCGAACGGAACTTCAAATAGTAGTCGCGGAAACCCTCGGTCTCAGGCGTAGAGCCGTGCGCGCCCGGGATATCGTCCCACCCCGCCGGGTCAGCAACGCCCGGCCGACCAGTCCAAGGATACACATAGACGACGCTCACGCCGCGACGTGCACCGAGACTGACCATGCCTCCGCGACTGGAGGGCAGCGCAATGTCCGGCAGCACAGTGCCGGGCGTCAGGTGGCGCGCACCACCATCGTCCTCGAGCGAAGCAGTCGTATCGGTCGTCATCCCCTCAGCGCTCTCAGCCATTCCAGCACATCTGCGGCGTTCCGATCAGGTGGGAACACCGGATAGAACGCCCGCACGATAACCCCGTCGTCGATGATCAGTGCCATGCGCTTCAGGAGCGTATTCCCAGAAATAAGCATGACAGGAAGCCGCAGCGCGGTCGTGAGGCGCAGCGCCGCATCCGACAGCAAAGGATAAGGCAGGTGCAGCCTGTCCGCAGCCTCGCGCTGGTAATCCGTATCCTGTGTCGAGAGCCCGAAGACGCGATCAGCCCCGGACGCCAGAAGCGCCCCGTAGTGGTCCCTGAACGCACATGATTGAGGCGTGCAACCCCGCGCCCCGGGGATTTCGTCCCATCCATCCGGAAGAGCCGCTCCCGGCCGACCAGTGAGCGGATAGACGTAGACCACGGTACGTCCCGGCAACAGCGCCAGCGAAACCGCGCTTCCGTCAGTCGCAGCAAGGCTGATGTCGGGCACCTTCGCGCCGGTCAGATGCGCCGCAGCGCCATCGTCCTCCGGAGCCGTAAGCTTGGACCAATCGACGGTCGACAAGCTCGCCTGCGTGCTGAGCACCATCGTCAGCCCTTATCGCGCATGATGCGCGCTTTCTCGCGGTTCCAGTCCCGCTTCTTCGCCGTCTCGCGCTTGTCGTGCAGCTTCTTGCCCTGCGCCAGCGCCAGCTTCAGCTTCGCAATGCCGCGCTCGTTGAAATAGAGCTCCAGCGGCACGAGCGTCATGCCTTGCCGGTCCACGGCGATGGCGATCTTGTGGATCTCCTTCGCGTGCATCAGCAGTCGGCGACGCCGCCGCGGCTCGTGCTGGAAGAACCGCCCTGCCCCCTGGTATTCGGGGATGTAGGCGTTGACCAGCCACAGCCCGCCGTCCTCCGCCGAGGCATAGCTCTCGGCGATATTGGCTTGGCCCTTGCGCAGCGCCTTCACTTCCGTGCCCGTGAGCAGGAGCCCGGCCTCGTACGTCTCAGTGAGAAAGTACTCGTGCCTTGCTTGCCGGTTCTCCGCAACGACACGGCGGCCGTCTTCTTTTTTGGCCGCCATTGGCCTTGTGGCTCCGAATATGAGACGCGCCGCTTATTCCGCGGCGCGCGCCTGAATGAGACCGACGCGAGCCAGCGCCGCATCGACGATCCGCTGCGATGCCTGGCTGATCGGCACCAACGGCAGACGCATCTCCGCTTCGCACAGTCCGAGGCGCGATGCGGCATACTTCACCGGCCCTGGATTGGGCTCGCAGAACATCGCGTCGTGCAGCGGCATCAGGCGATCCTGCAGCACCAGCGCCGTCTTGTAGTCGCCCGCAAGGCAGGCGTTCTGGAAGTCTGCACACAGGCGCGGCGCCACGTTCGATACGACCGAGATGCAGCCGTGCCCACCATGCGCCATGAAGCCCAGCGCCGTCGCATCCTCGCCCGACAGCAGATTGAACTCCGGACCCATCGCCAGCCGCTGCTGCGAGGTGCGGGCAAGGTTCGCCGTTGCGTCCTTCACACCGACCACGTTCTTCAGCTCGTAGCAGCGCGTCATCGTATCGACGCTCATGTCGATCACCGAGCGACCCGGAATGTTGTAGATGATGATCGGGATATCGACCGCGTCGTTGATTGCCTTGTAGTGCTGATAAAGCCCTTCCTGCGTCGGCTTGTTGTAGTAGGGCGTCACGATGAGCGCCGCATCGGCGCCGACCTTGGCGGCATACTCCGTGAGCTCGATCGCCTCCGCGGTCGAGTTCGAACCCGTCCCGGCGATCACCGGCACGCGGCCCTTCGCGACCTCGATGGTCAGCTCGATGACGCGCTTGTGCTCGTCAAAGTCCAGCGTCGGGCTTTCACCCGTGGTGCCCGTCGGAACGAGACCATGCGAGCCTTCGCTGATCTGCCACTCGACGAAGCGCCGAAACGCCTCCTCGTCGAGCTTCCCGTTGCGGAACGGGGTGATCAGTGCCGTGAGCGATCCCTTGAACATGTGCCCATTACCTTGAGAGCGATCCGCTCTTCCTAGCTCTATTCGCGCAACCGGTGGAAGCGGGGAAAAGTCATGAAGCGCCTTGCTGTCGCCGCATCAGGCGGCATGCTTCCGCGCCTTGTCCCATGCCGGGCTGCTTGGTATTTTGCCGCGTTGGTGATGGTGGAGTCGCGGCACCCTGTCGAGCGGGACATTAGGACCTTGCTTTGCGCCCCGCAACCCGCCCGGGTCGGCGGCCCCTGTGGAAGGACGGAACTTGCCTCAGACCCAGCGCAGGCCCTCGATGAGCCCCCCCGCGAACCTGTCCACCAGGGTTGCCGCAGGGCCGCAGTCGCGCGCCGTCCGGGCGGGCCTACTGTTGACCATCGCGGCCGTCGTTCTCCCCAACCTCTCGGCGGCACATGCTGAGGCCGAGGCCCGCATCGAGCTGGCACAAAGCACACCAGCCGCCGCTGCACCGATAGCGATAGTCAAGCCCCCGACGCCCACCGAGCGCGAGGCGGCGTATATGGCGCGGATGGATAAGGTCGTCGCGCCGCTCCTCGACTACCCCCTCTCCACCGCCGACGCCGCACTCCTCAAGGAGGCGATCAAGGCCGTCTCCGGCAACGACGCCACCAAGGTAAAGCAGCTCCAGGCAGGGCTATCCGATCCGTTAGCGCGAAAGCTCGTCGAATGGCTGCGTCTACGACGCGGACAGGGTCAGGCCGCCGACTACCTGAAGTTTCTTGCCGAGAACCCTCAATGGCCGAGCCGCGAAATCCTTCAACGGCGCATGGAAGAGACACTCTTTGAGGAGGGCGGCGACACCGATCTCATCGCCACCTACTTCAAGGATGGCGCCGCCAGCAGCCCCGCCGGCATGGCGGTGCTGGCGTCCGTGCATCTCGCACACGGCGAGAAAGCCGAAGCGAAAGCGCTCGCCGTCAAGATCTGGCGTGAGGAAGACCTGCCGGGGACTTTGGAGAAAGGCTTCCTCGCCCGTTTCGGCCCCATGCTGGGCACCGACGACCACAAGTGGCGCCTCGACCGACTGCTCGTCGAGGACGTTCGCTACAAGGCCGACCGGGCTGAACGCGCCGAGCAGGCCAAGCGCGTCATCGCGCTGCTGCCCGCCGCCGAGCAGAAGGTGGCGCAAGCGCAATTGGCAGTATTCCTGCGGACCAGCAACGATAAGGACAAAGCTACGCTCGGCACCGCAACCAAGGGCGCCGATTGGGGCGCCGTGTTCCACAAGATCCAGCACCATCGCCGCGCGGGACGTCTCGATGATGCAGCGAAGCTGATGCTCTCCGCGCCGCTCGATCCCGCCGTCGTCACCAACCTCGACAAATGGTGGTTCGAACGTCGCGGCCTCGCTTATCTCGCTCTCAAGAACAACAAGCCGAAGCTCGCCTATGAGCTGGTGCGCGATGCCGGACCTGTCGGCGTCAACGCCCAGAACGACCAGACCTTCATGGCTGGCTGGATCGCCCTGCGTTATCTGAAGGACGCCAAAGGCGCCGAAAAGCACTTCGCGACGCTGGTTTCAAATGCTGACGGACCGCTGACGCGTGCGCGCGCCAATTACTGGATGGGCCGTGCGCTCGAGGCACAGGCCAAGGAGGACGCCGCCCGTGCCAGCTATCAGGCGGCCGCCAAGTTCAACGACACCTTCCACGGATTGCTCGCGGTCCAGAAGCTCTCGCCGGGAACGCGTGACCTCAAGTTCGACGCACCGGCCATGCCGAGCGCCGACGAGGCAAAGCGATTCACCAGCCACGACGCCGTCAAGGCATTCGCGCTGGCACGCAAGGCAGACCTCGGGCGCCACGTCACGCGCGTGTTCCTACTCAACGCGGGCAAGATCGAGGACGACGAAGCCTGGGCCGCCATGGCCGCGCATCTGGCACGTGCCACCGCCGACACCCAGACGTCCGTCCGCATCGGCAAGGCGGCGATCGCCGCCGGACACAACCTCGTTTATTACAGCTATCCGATCCACGCGCTGCCCAAGTACAGCCCGCTGCGCAAGCCGCCCGAGACGGCCTATCTGCTCGGACTCGCCCGCCAGGAAACGGAATTCAACAGCGACACCGTCTCCGGCGCTGGCGCCCGCGGCATCCTGCAGGTCATGAAGGTCACGGCCAACCACGTGTGCCGCGACTACAAGATCAAGTGCGCGCACAACAAGCTGCTGACCGACTCCTCCTACAACACCATGATCGCTTCGGCCTACGTCGCCGACCGCCTCGACGAGTGGGAGGGCTCCTACGTCCTCGGCCTGCCGAGCTATAACGCCGGTCCCGGGCGCACCCGCGAATGGGTGAAGGAGTTCGGCGATCCGCGTCACGCGCAGGTCGATCCCATCGACTGGATCGAGCGCATCCCCTTCGAGGAAACCCGCAGCTACGTCGCCAAGGTTCTCTCCAACATCCAGGTCTACCGGGCACGCCTGGGCGAGAAATCACCCCTGCGGCTCGACCAGGACTTATACCGCGCCCGCGCAGCCTCGGCGGTAACTCCCGCCAAGACGAACACGGCGGACTCACGCGATTGATAACCGCCGGACGTGAACTGCCGGCGATCTGACCGAGGCGAGAGGCCACGCGAACGATGACGTCCAGCGCCCCCTTCGAGGACATCTTTTACACATCGCGGGACGGGCTGCGCCTGCATGGCCGCCGCTACCCTGCCAAGCTCGACGGCGATACAGCGAGCCGCGCACGCCCCGCGCTCTGTCTCGCCGGCCTCACCCGCAACGGCCGCGATTTCCACGACCTCGCGATTGCTCTCAGCCAGCACCACAACAACCCGCGCACGGTCTACACCCTCGACTATCGGGGCCGCGGCCAATCCGACTTCGATCCCGACTGGCGCAACTACGCCATCAGCGTCGAGATGCTCGACGTGATCGACTTCATCACGCTCACGGGCCTCAACGACGCCGCCCTCATTGGCACCTCGCGCGGCGGTCTCATCACGATGCTGCTCGCCGCGACGCGGCCGGCAGCCATCGGCGCCGCTGTCCTCAACGACATTGGCCCGGTCATCGAGCACGAGGGCCTGGCGCGCATCAGTGGCTATGTCGGCCGCGTTCCGCTGCCGATTTCCTGGCCGGACGCCGCGCGCATGATCCGCGAGCTGAACCGCCGACACTTTCCCGAGATCTCGAACGCGGTTTGGGAGGAGGTCGCGCACCAATGGTACAACGATAACAACGGCCGCCCGGCACCGGGATACGACGCCAAGCTCGGTAACGCGCTGTCCGTGCTCGACGGCCCGTTGCCGGCCCTTTGGCCGCAGTTCGAATCTCTGAAGCGCGTGCCGCTGATGGCCATCCGCGGCGAGAACTCCGACCTTCTCACGGCCGATACGGTGAAGGAGATGCGCCGTCGCCATCCGGCGATGGCAACCATAACAGTGCCCGGACAGGGCCATGCGCCGCTATTGAAGGACGCCGCCAGTATCGAAGCGATCCGTCACTTCCTCAGCGCCACTGACACGAGCCGTCAGCAGGCGTCTCCCGTATCGGTCTCGGCCTAGAACGAACCACTAGTGACGTTTCAGCCGACGACGAGCATCGGCTCTACGGCGCCGGCAGCAGTTGATCGGACTGCCCCGTCAGCCAATTGACGGCAAGCCCCACCCATTCGCGCACGGCGGTATCGAGACGCCGCAAACCTTCGGACGGCGAGTAGAACGGCACATACGCGTCGTCATTGCCAACCGTCCGGTAGTCAACTGGCCATGCCTCCACGGGAAAGCCCGCCTTCCGGAACAGCCCCATCGAGCGCGGCATGTGCCATGCCGAGGTGACCAACAGCCATCGCTCGCCCGGCTTGGGATCGGCAAGCTCTTTGGTGAAAAGCGCATTTTCGAACGTATTGCGCGCCCGGCGCTCCAGCAGAAGACGCCCCTCATCGAGCCCCAGGTCTTCCAGCACCATCGCACCAGCATCCGAGCCGATCGCGGGTCCGAGCACGATGTTTGTCGATCCGCCGCTGAACACAACCTTGGCATTCGGATAGCGCCGCGCCAGCGCCACCCCTTCCGTCATGCGTTCAGCGGCCATGTTGAGCGCATGGACATGCCGACCTGCAGCGATGCGGGCTTCCTCGCCGCCGCCGAGGATGATGATCCCGTCAATCGGCCGACCCGATAGGTCAGCACGCGGAAAGCGGTCCTCGAGTGGCAGTATGAGCCAGGTGCTGAGCGGCAGGATCCCGCCGACCACGACCAAGACCGCCGCGCCGATCAGCGCACCCCGGGCCGTCCGCTGGAAGCGCGTTCCGAGCAGCAATACGCCGCCGATCAGCAGCAGCACCACGAGCATCGACGGCTGGATCAGCAGCCAAGCCAGTTTCGAGATGTAGAACAAAGCTATCGCCTCAAGGTGGTCCGGGGACGCCGTTTGCGGTTCTGCAACCCCTAATACGCCACTCTGGCCGCAATTGAGCACCCCCCTTCGGTGTGCGGGGAATTGTCGGGAGGCCCTGAAGTGTTCTCGGACGCAGGTGGACGAACCATGCGCGAGCTTGCCCTTTGGACGAGCGAAGTGCTCGACATAACGGCCTTCGCCGTCATCCTTCTGGCCGTTCTCGTCGCGACTGCGGTCTTCATAACGCGCGCCGCACATTCGGGATTTCTGGCCAACTATCGCGAGTACCGGGCCAACCTTGGCCGCGGGATCCTGCTCGGCCTGGAAATCCTCATCGCCGCCGACATTCTTAAATCGGTCGTCGTCGATCCGACCATCCAGGGCATCGCGGTCCTCGGCGGCATCGTCGCGATCCGGACGTTCCTCTCGATCTCGCTCGATGTCGAGATTAACGGCCATTGGCCGTGGCAGACGACGCGTCTCGCCCAGGAGACCGCCGCCCTCGCGCCTCGCGAGCCCGCCTGACGGCACCTTGACGGCCCGACCGACTGGTCGAATGCACAAAAGCAAACGGCCCCCATAAAGGGGGCCGGCTGTTTTCGTTCACAAGGACATGGTGCGGTCGAGAAGACTCGAACTTCCACGGGTTGCCCCGCTACCACCTCAAGGAAGCTAGCCCCTGTCGCAAGCGAGCATTTGTGCGTGCTTTTGCAGGCGCCTGTCGCTCATTTTTCGCATGTTTTGCCTTCTGTCCCGATTTTGCTGTCCCAACGGGACAGAAGGCTAGTGCAACTCTGCCGGGACGCATCAGGAGCCATGTCAAGTGAAAAAGCGCAAGCGTATCCCGCGACCGGAGTTGGATCGCGATCAGTTCAAGGTGCTGCACGCCCTGAGAGGCATCGAGACGAAGGACATCGCCAAGAAGTCGTTTCTCGCCTACTCGACCGTCGCCAAGCTGCGGCGCAACCCGAGGGATGGCGGCACGCGCTTCCCGAGGCACACCACGCTCGTCGAGCTGGCGCGCATTGCCGGCAAGAAGTGGGATCTGGTCGATGACGATCAGATCGTACAGGCTGGCGAGGGCGCATCCCGAGCGGACGCTGGTGGACGTCGTGGCCGACCATCTATGGCTGCGATTTGAGTGTTTCGAGTGCGGACGCCGGGTTATCGTCAACCCGGTCCGCACCGTCGGCTGGCCCTACGGCAAGCTGCTCGAAATTCAAGAGAAGATGGTCTGTGCCGGATGCGGCTCGCCGGTTTGCGAGCTATTGGAAGTGTGCGGGATGCCCGGCCCCGATGGGCGCATCGCGGGCCACTTCGACCACCTTGACGAAAAGGAGAAGGCGAAATGAGTAAGGCTCAGAAACGCTTCACTCCCGACACTCCGACGTCCGAGAAGTTGCTGTACTTCTTCGAGCGCTGCAAGCTGTGGCCGGAGAACAGCCCCGAGGCGATGGGTGCGCTGCTAGAGCTGCGCGCGCTCGCCGAGCCGGCAGCACTAGAGCTGGAGCGACTGCACAAGCGCGTGGCGGAGTTGGAGCGAGCGGTTGCCGAGGCTGGGAGGCCGGCGAAATGACTGCGAGACTGAGGTGTTTCACGTCGTGGTGTCGGCCGGGACGGCGCTGCTGGGTCTGCCAGGGTAAGTGGCTGCCGAAGTGAGGGGATTTCATAGATGGCTGACGGCGAGCAGGACGCAGCGCAGGCAATAGCCCGAGCCGCAATCGAGAGGTTTTTAGCGACCCTGCGAGATCACAGGCCGCCCAGCTTGCGGACGGAGGATTACTTCGTTCGGATGATGGTCGCCGCTGTGGTGAATGGGCAGTACAAATCCGTCCGGTTCCGGCTCGACGACGTAGGCATCCTCGTCGCAGACGTCGAGTGGACACCGGAGAAGGTGATCGAGCACATCGTGCTGCGGTAGTGCGGCCCCGCCGCCGACGGGAAGGGGTTCACCCAAGCGGCGGGGCCTATCGACGCTGCGGGCGTCGAACTCAGTGCGCGACGTAGGCGAGCAACGCCTGCGTGCCTACGATGACCGTGCTGACGACGAGCAGCACATAGGTTGCAAGCCGGCCTTCGAGCGGCAGATGCAGCCGACGAGCCCAGCGCGACAGCGCCATCAGCTGTCTAAGCCCAGGACAAAACGGAGCAAGCCGAGCCACTGGCCGCTGATGACGAGGTGCCCGACGTAGGCGACGGTTGCTAGAATGCTGACCACCCACTGCACCGTCTTGATCACGTCCCGACGGGCCGCCTTCCGCGCCGCCTTCAAGCGTGCCATCTGCTCGGAGCGGCGCTGCGCCTGCTCCAAACTGCTGATCCGCGATTTCAGCGAGCCGTTGATCTCCCGTTGCCGGTCGTTCACCTCGCGCTGGTTCGCAATCGCCGCCTCGAGGTGCGCGAAGCGCTCCCCGTGCGGTGAGGGCTCGTAGGGCGGCGTCCACCTCGGCGGGCGATACCCCTCGTCTTCCTGACGCCGCCAGTATTGCATCACCCTGCCCCCTCAATGCCGCGCGTGTCATCGTCAGCTCCCCTTTTTCGCTAGGCGCCCCATCGCCTTTTCCCGAGCGCGCGTTGCCGCGCTCAAACTTTCATGCCGGGCAGCCGCATCCCCGAATGCTGCCTTCCAGCACTGGCGCGACGCCTCGATCTCCTCGGTCGAGTAGTCGGCCTTGACGCTCGGATCGCACAACGGCGCGTCGATCCTCCTTGTCAGCTCCCTGGAAACGGGCGGCAGCTGCACCGCCTTCGCCACCACGTTCGGATCACTGGCGCAGGCACTCAGCAGGAATGCGGGGACACTTCCCGCTAGGCCGATCACGAGCGGCCTTCTGCGCATCTGCGAGCCGTGCCTGTGCTGCCCCTTTTGCACGTTCTTTCTCCGTCAGCTTGGCGACGAGCTCCTCGTCGCTTGCAACGATGCCCGCGCCCTCTTTGGCGACGTCAGCGTTGAGCTGCTGCGTTGCCTCGGCGATGCGCTGGCGCCAGCGGGCAGCTTCGCCCGAGGCCCCCATCTGGTACGCCCACACGACGAGCCCGGCAGCGGCGATGACCGCCAGCGAGATTGCGATGGCCATAACCGCCCCCTTCATCGTCATTGCAGCAAACCATCGAACCACGACGGCGCCGGCTTCTGCCGGTAGGCACGCACCGGCCTCTTCTCCTCAGCCTTCGGCGCCTTGCCGGCCTTGTCGATCTGCTCCTGCAGCTGCGCCACCTGGGCAGCGAAGTTGTCCCGCTCGCTGCGGGCCTCGTCGCGCTGGCCCTTGTAGAGATCGCGATCGCGCTCGGCGTGCGCGATTGTCTCCGCCCACTGCGATGCCTGCGTCGAGTAGAGGCCGCCGTTGGCGTCGAGCCCTTTCTTGTAGGCATAGCCCGCCGTCGATGCGACGAGCATGAGCGGGACGATGGCGCGGAGCACGCTCTGCACCGACCAGTGCTTGAGCCAGACGAGCGCGAACAGCGCGCCGACGCACAGCACCGGGTAGCCCCACTTCGCGAGCGCCCACTGCCATTCGTAGCCGAACACGGCGACCGAGTGGACCGTGAAGACGGCAACGAACAGCACGGCGAGCGGCAGCACAAAGTGCTGACCGATTGCGCCGAAGGTCGACCTAAGCAGCGACGGGCTCAGCGGATCCGTCGACGATACCGTCATCGACGGGGAGGTCGTCGGGCTCGTCGGCTCCGCCGAGGAACCAGCGTCCGTTGAAGAAGTCGTCGAGGGTCCATCCTTCGACGATGGCGCAGACGACGATGGCTGCCAGAGCAACGACAGCAACCACCAAAAGAGTTGCGTTAGCTTGGACAAGATTGACGGCATCGGAGACCCCCTGTGCTTGACTGACGAAATCGGTAACGACCTTGGCGGTCGTGGTGACGGCGGTGACGCCCGCCGTCAGCTTGGTGCGGCCGATGGTGCGCAGCTTGCGACTGTAGGGCCGCAGGTCAGCGACGGTCGCCGGCTTACCCTCGATGGTGCCCGGCGCGTCGACGTCGGCGCCGTGATGCACGATGTCGACCGGCAGATAGGCGTCGCCGTCATCCCACAGCGCTTGCTCGCCATCGCGACGCCGCTGCAAGCCGCGCAGCACCTTGCCCTTCGAGCGAATGTAGCTGTCGAATTTGCGCCGCGTGCCGGTGTAATCGCCCTTATTCAGAGGGACGATCAGCGAGCGCAGATTGCCTGCGCCGCAGTTGAACGTGAACGACAGCAGGGCATCGAACTGACCCTGCGTGATCGGCACCAGAACGAGCGTGTTGACGTCTGCCTCGCATTCGTCGAGGTCCACGTCGAGGATTTCGCGCGCCTTCTCCTCGGTGATGCGGAAGCCGGCCGGCACGTCCTTGAGCCTGAACCCGAGCTTGTACTTGGCCGCGTCGGTGTGGCCGTAGCCGATGGTGAGCGTCCCCTTGATGGGATCGCCCTTTTTCCATTCGCGATACTGCAGGCGCCCGTTGATGCGGATCGGGGCGCGCAGATCGTCGTAGACGTAGGGCACGAAGGTCTCGAACGACTTGACGAAGTCGAGCACCTTTGCCGACGGAATATGGTTGACCTTCTGGAGCATCATGCGAACTCCAGAACGACGACGATACCATCGCCACCCTTGCCGCCGGGGTTGCTGTCGCCACCACCACCGCCAGCGCCAGGCGCAAGGCCGGGGCCGCCAGTGCCGGGGCCGTTGTCCTTGTCGGCACCCTTGCCACCACCACCCCAAAAGCTCGGGCCGCCGTTGCCGCCAGCGGTGCCAGTGCGGTTGCCGATCACGCCGCAGCCTGCGTTACCGCCCATCAGCACTTGGCCGATGGTTGCGGTGCCGCCATCGCCGCCGGGTCCGTTGCCTGCCAAATTGATGCCGCCGACGCCGCCCAGCGCCTTCGCAAAGGAGCCGAACTGAGACAGGCCGCCGTCATTGCCGCGCGAGCCACCGATGTTGGGTGTTCCGCCGAGCCCAACCGTTACGGCCGCCGTCGACACGCCCGCGAGGTCGACGAATGCAAGCGCCGTCGCGCCGGCGCCCGCACCGGCTCCGGTGTCCCAACTGTTGGTCCAACCCGATCCGCCGCCGCCGCCGCCGGCAGTACAGATCACGATCGCTTTCTTTGCGCCTGCCGTCTTCGTGTAGGTCGCGCTCTCGGTGAACACCTGCATATTGACGAGGCCGGGCGCAGTGCCAGCGGTCAGCAGCGCGAACAGCGCCGCGTAGTCAATGGTCCGGTGATGTCCGCCCTCATGATCGTAGAATGCGAACAGGTCGAGCGCCGTCGGCGTTGCTGGGTCAAGGCCGGGGAAGTTGAGAGATACCGGATAGGGCGCCGAGCCGCCGACGGTGACGCCTTCACCAGACGTCGCAGTGATCGACGAGATCGAAGTGTTGGTGACTGAGCCGTTGACCCACCGGAAGGCTGTGCCGTCGTAGACAGCATGGATCACGAAGCTGCCGGTCAGGTTGCCCGGGGCGATCTGCGCGCCCGTCGCGTCGAGCAGCGCCACAGCGCCGAGCAGTACGCCTTCCGGTCCCATCAGGTTGACAGTGACGTTGCCGTCGTTGGCCGTTGCCATCTTCTTGATGAAGACGTGCATACCGGCCTTGTACTGCGTCGGCACCGGATTGAGCTTGGCGACGATGGCGTTCTTGGTTCCGGCGTCGTTACCCCAAAGGAACTCGCCCGACTGCACCCAGCGCGGCAGCTCGGGCAACTTCTTGAACAGGAACGGCGCCGTCTCGAGCTGATGGATTTCAGCCGAGGTGATCTGCGTCGCGCCCTGCGCCACGGTGACGGCGTAGAGCCCCACCCAGCCGCTATCGGGCGCCGGCGTAGTCTGCGTGCCGGAAGTCGCCGATACGCCCGCCTTGGCGCTCAGCCGCGCACGACAGATGCGCGAGGTCGGCTGCGAAATGCCGGAGTTGTTGGGGCCGGTCCAAGGCTGCGCCGGGTTGGCTGAGTTGACGTAAGGCAGAACGAGCGGATCCTCGTCCACTTCTTCGAGGATGCCCTGAATGAGATAGTTGACGGCGTGCCCGGTCGTGATCGGTGCCACAAGGGTAAAGGTCTGCGTATCCTGGCTGATGCCTTCCTTGACGACGTTGTGGCTCACGTCAGCGAGCAGCGAACCGAACGGACCGCCGTCGACGTTCATCAGCTGAAAGATGGTTCCGCGCAGCATCTGTACCGACAGCGACGCCGGCACGGATGGAATGCACTGCAGCCCGTCGACGAGCGTCGGCGTTCCAAACACGGTCTCAGCGAGGTAGCCGAGGCCGATCATGTGATTGCGTTCGGCCTGCAGGACCTGGGCCGACAACGGGATTTGCCCTGCGTAAACGATCTTCCGGTCCACGGTCTTTCCCCCTCAAAAATCGCCATGGACGCGGCGTGACTGGTTGACAGTGATGCGGCGCGCTAAGCCGGCCAGTTCGACGTGATGTCGTAGCTGCGGACAGCCTCAACATCGGAGGCGGCCATAATCGCAGCCTTGTGGGTGAGGTACGCCACCACGTAGGTGTCCTTGACTGCGAGCAGCGCGCCGCCAATCGCCGCGAAGTCGGCGTGGCTACACATGATCGGTGTCAGCGCGCCCTTCGGAAAGTATGGACGCGGGTTTTCGATCGGCACACCGACCGATATGGCGGTGTTGAGGCCGATGATGTTCTCGCGTGTCTCGCGATCGACGCCGAACTGATACTCGGTTCCGCCGATCGCCAAAGTGGCGACGGCCGCCGTCTCAAGGAGTTCGGAGCAGCGCAGCCAAGCCTCGGAGACCCGCTGCGCCTTCAAGACATCGAGCGGTGTGTCATCGACCCACTTGCCGGTGCGCCAGCGCCAGTAGGCCATCGCGGTCGGTGGCGGCATGTCGGCCAGATCAGAGCAGTCAGCCAGTGGCACGTTGCCCAGGTACCTGCCGTCCGCATCGACGCCGTGGATGTAGCGCCAGACGTCGTGCCCGGCGGTGTCGCTTGCCACGAAATCGTAGACCCAATGGTCGCCGTTGGGTGGCGCGCTGCCGACGATGCGGAAGGCGTCGACCGGCGAGCAATCGCCGATGTAGAGCCCATCGACATTGACGCCGAGGACCCGCTGATAATCCGCGATGTCCTGTTCATCGAGCCACGCGTCCACGGCGACGATCTCGCCGGCCGTGAGCGGCGTCGTGACGTCGGCGACCACCTTTGTTGAGTTCGTCTCCTCCGCGTAGAGACTGTCGAATGCAAAGCCAACGGATGGCTTCACGGTGAGCCGGGCCGAGATGCCATCCTTGCGAATGAACCCGGCGCCGTTCGCCCACGTGAGTGTGTTGGTCTGAAAATCAGACATCAGGAAACCGCCCCCTTGACGTGTGTGCTGTCATTGCCACCAAGCCACGTGACCGTGTAGCCGTTGCGGTTGATGGCCTTTCCGGCCGCACCCCCGGACGCTCCACCGTCATTGCCGGTGCCGCCTGCTGCACCCCACGTGCCGCCATTCCCGCCAGACGCACCCGGTGCGCCGGCCGACCCGGGGCCGCCTGCTCCGGCACCAGAAATAGTGCCGGGATTGCCAGCTGATCCGTTGTTGCTCTGTCCGATGCCCGCTGCGCCGCCGGCCGAGGCGGCGGAGCCCGAAGCGCCCCCGCCGCCACCGCCGCCAGCTTCGGCGTTGGGCATTCCCGTGTTTCCACCGCCGCCGCCACCGCCACCGCCGCCGAAGATGTAGCCCGACGAATTGTCTATGCTGACGCTGATGCCAAGGGATATGGCAGGCCCACCCGCAGATCCAGCGACGGCCGCAGCGTAAGGCGCGCCGTTCTTGCCCTTGCCGCCGGGCCCGCCCATACCGATCATGTAGCCCTGGTTGATGATCGCGATAGTCGAGCCGGCTGCGAAGCCGGAAACAGCAAGGGCCGCAGTCGCCGTGCTCGTCGCGTAGATCGTGCCGGTGTTTGTGAAGACAACGTTTACCGGGCCAGCCGGCGAGCCAGCGGCAGTGAACAAGTTGTAGTTCGCGACCGTCGCGCTGTTGGCAAGAACGAGGGCGCCACTGAAGATCTTTTTCCACGAGCCGCCAGACCGAACGTAGGCAGCCTTCATGGGCTTCCAGACGCCGCCGACGCGAACGTATTGCTTCTTTGTCTTTTTCCACGCGCCAGAGACGCGCACGCTCGTCGCGGGAGCTGCCATCGCTTACGCCTCGCGCTCGAACCAGAAGTCGCCGTCGGAACCGCCGGAAGGCGCGGAGGTCGAAACAGTGAAGGTCGCGCCCTTCCACTTGTCGGCGTCGAGCCCAGAACCGGCCCCGTCGACCGTCAGCAGCTTCGACAGAACGTCGGCGGCGGTGTAGGATGAAGCGTTCAGCTTCGCTGCTAGCGTAGCCGTGATCGTGGATGCAAAGTTCGCATCGTTGCCCAGCGCGGCGGCGAGCTCGTTCAGGGTATCTAGTTGTGACGGCGATGCCCCCACCAGCGCCGAGATCGCCGCTGTGACAAACGCAGTTGTAGCGAGCTGCGTCGTGTTCGTGCCTGCGCTAGCGGTCGGCGCCGTAGGCGTTCCTGTAAAAGCTGGCGAGTTGAGTGGCGCGCCAGTTGCGCCAGGCTCGCCAGCAACGCTGATGTTCCAATCAGCGTGCGTGCCTGTGCCGCTAGCCTTGTCCATCGTCACGGTCAGCGTGGTCCCGCTGTAGCTGGACACCACACCCTCCATCCACTCGCCAGTACCTCGCGAGGCAAGGCGCGCACGCGCGCCGGGCAGGTAGGACAGTCCCGCCTGAGTTTGGACCGACACTGAGCCGGTGTTGACCGTGGCGCGACTAGTGGTCGACGTCGCCGCGTACCCGACGACAAGCGAGCCCAGCCCGTTGAACGAAATGACGGCGGCCTCGTTGGCTCGCGCAGCGGATGCGAAGACGTTGTCGACACCAAGCTTCCAATAGGTGGTGGCATCAGCGACCGTTACGATGCGCGCGGCAAACCAGCGGCTCTGATCGTTGGCGGCGTTGAGCCAAACCCAGCAACCCGGCGCAAACAACACCTGCAAGAGCGCGCCGATGAAATTGCCGTTGCGATCCGTCTTGCTCAGATATAGCTCGGTAGCAGAGCCCCACAGCCCATTGTTTATGCGAAAGAAACCATTGCCGGGGTCTGCCTCGGCCGTTGACGACGCGAACAAGTAGTCGAAGCCGGCGTGCGGCTTGTTTGCCTCCAGATCGCGCATCTGCTGCGCGGTGAGAATTTGGCGGGGTGAAAATGTCATGGGCCTACCAGCTCGCTTTGATCAAGGATGAAGTCGACGTCGAGGCGTGCTTCCGCTGGCAGGCCGATGGCCACCCAGGCGGTCACGCCGGCGGCGCGCGTCGCGTTGATCGTGTCGTAGATGTCCTGCTGCGTGACTGGTCCGAGCACCTTCGACAGATCGCCGAACTGCTCCGGCGCGACGTCGAGGCCGCCAAGTCCGTCATCGAAGCCAGGGGCGCGCGGAATGCCGGCACCCACCGGGTTGAGCGTGGCGATGAAGATTTGCCTCGGCATGTCGACCGCGCCGAAGCGGCCAACCATGTCAAAGCCGAGATAGCCAGTGTCGAGCCCGCCGGTGTCGCGCGCATTGAATGGCTCGAACATGCGAGCCTCGAGCCCAGTGAGGTCTTCGACGGCGCGCTTGATGCCGGCACGGGTAACGCGCTCGCGGAAAATCTCTTTGAGGATCGTCTGGCGGAAGCTGTCGTCGGACTGCCCCTTCTTGCGGCGAACGCGCAAGCCGAAGAAGTCGTAGGCGCTCAGATCGAGGAAGGCGCCCGAGGAGCTAGCAAGTCGCGACTGCCGACCAACGAAGCCGAGCAGATCGTAGCAGTGCGCTGCAACGTCCGCGAAGCCAGACAGCACGCTGTCGAGCGTCGGGCTCTGGTCCGGAAACCAGCCGCGCGGAATGAGCGCCTTGCCGCGCCTTAGCATGTCCTCGCTGTCGCCGATCATCAGCTCACCTCGATGATGTTGGCGCGCAAGATGGTGCGCGGATCGGCGGGAACGTCGGTGCCGGGATTGCCGGGCGTGATCTGCAGGAGGATGACCGCCAGAACACCCGGCGAGGTCGACAAGGCCAGCTGCGTCAGCTTCGATTGGTAAAGCGGAGCGCCGAGCGGCAGCGTGTTGATGTAACCTCGGATCGTCTGCCCGACGTCGCCGACAAGCTTCTGCTGGTCATAGCCGGGAGCCATCGTGAGCTGCATCTGGACGTTGATCGGCTGCACCTTGCAGGCGAAGCACCCAGCCCAAATGCCACCGGCGCGGTAAGCGTCAACCTCCTTCATGGCCTGCGCGAGCACGGCATCGGGCGGCACCGGGTTGGTGGCGTCCGAGGTTGAGACGGTGACGCAAAGGAAGCCGGGGTTCGGGGTGCCGTCGAAGTTCTCGTTTTCAACGACAGTCGCCTGCAGACCAAGTCGCAGGTTGGTCACGGCGAAGATGATGGCTGCGACAGTGCCGCGCGACAGCGATAGTATGTAATTGACGAAGCGCGCGCGCAGGCTGTCGTCACTCTCCGCATCGCCGCCGCCGCTGATCGCTCCGGCGTTCGTCACCGTGTCGACGTAGGGGATCGAGGATGCAATGAGGCCGATGAAATTCGCCGCGATGTTGGAAGCAGCGCCTGGATTAAGCGCTTCCACCGGCACTGACAGCGAGGCAATGCCAGCGCCGAGCACGTAACCGTTGAACCCGGAATTGAAGGCCGAGTTGGAGCTGTCAGCGACGACCTGAAAGGTCAGCGCGCCGTCGAGCGTCTTGACCAGAGCCCCCACGGGAATGATGGCCTGTGCTGACGGCGTGTAGCGCGAGAACGTCACCGTGCCGATGGACGACTGCGCACCAAGGCGCGACAGGCCGTAGTCGCCGACGAAGCTGTCGAGGTCGGCACCCGAGGACGTCGCGGCGCGCGTCGTCAGCAGCACGCGCAATGCCTCCGACTGCAGCCATAGCGCGATGCCGGCGTTGCTCTCGACGATGGCGCGAAGTACCGAGCCGATGGAGAAGTCGAGCAGCTGACGTGCCCGGCCCTGAATGGCCGCCGCCTGTCGCTGCACCAGCTCGCTGAAATTGCGCGTGTTGAATTGCATCAGATCACCACGTCGAAGTTGAGCGAAGCCTGCTGGCCCGTCAGGGCCTCGATGTAGTTGATCTGGCAGAAGACGCCGTTGAGGATCGGGTCCACCTTGATGGTGACGTCGTGCTCCTGGCTCACGGACGCCTCGTCAAAAATCTGCGAACGAATGACGCTCTCGACGAGCGACAGATCGAGCGTGTCGCCAACGCGCTTAGGCACGCTGGCGCCGTATTCGAGGTGCCAGATGTAGGCGGTGATGTTGGTCATCAGCCGCCGCACGATGCGCTCGTTCGACAGGTCGATGCCGTCAGACAGCGCAATGTCGCCGGAAGGGGACAGCGCGAGGTCTTCGCCAAACCAATGCTGCGCGTCAGGCGCCATTGCTGTCCTCCGATGACGATTGACCGGAGATCAGGGCGGCCCCGCAGGCGGTGTGATCGCCTTGGCGCGCGAGCGGCTGGCCCTCGACGATCTGTTTCGCCGAGCCCTCGACGACCGGGTTCGGCCCGTGGATCGGGCAGTCGAGAATGTCCCCGATGCGGCAGCAGAGAATGCCGTTGTAGAGCGTCTTCGACGCCGACGTGATCATCGCGCCGCCGTGCGTCGAGGTGTCTCCGAGACGAATGACCAGCGGCATCAGGGCGTCTCCCCTGAACCGTTGATGTGCAGCTGTCCTTGCGACTTGATGTGGATGTTGCCGTTCTTGTCGAAGAAGATCGTCGAGCCGCTCTCATGCTTGAGCAGCATTTCACCGCTCTCCACTTCGGGCGCCTTGTCCTTCTCCGAATGGAAGCGGCCGATGACGCGCGCGGCAGACGGATCGTTCTGGTGGAAGCCGATTTCGAGCTGGTCGCCGATCTTTGGGCCGATCACCATGCCGAAGCCGTTGCCGACGTGCATGGACGAGATCGGGATCCAGTTGCTCTCCTTGTTCTCCGGCTGCAGCATCACCTTCACGGAGTGCGTTTTCTTGTCGTAGCTCGAGACCACGCCGATGCGCGACTGCGGCGACCACTGCGCCATTGCGCGCTGGACCATCAGGCGGACGATGTTGTGCAGCTCCTCGGTCATGCGGCCCTCAGACGACAGACATCGGGACGTCGATGCGGATGTGCACCTCGCCCTCGGTGTCGGGGATTTCAGTTTCGGTTGCGGCAGCGCGCAGCGAAGCGCCGCCGAAGTAGCTGCCGGGATCGGCGCCATCGAAGCTGCTGGCTGGCGACCGCGCGCCGTTGTATCGGCCACGACCGCCGGCCCTGGAATTTGAGCCAGGAGCGGCGTCCGCCGTTTTGGCTCCTGCCGGAGCCGGGGAGGACGTTTGCCCGCCGGAGGCGGCTCTCTCGGGCGCCGGAGCGCTGTTTTCGGCAACGGCGACCGGCTTCGCCTTGCCCTGGCTCCAATATTCGGCGCTGCCGGGCTTCGGCCCGGCCTGCGCAACCGCCACAGGCCGGCCCTCAGACGGCACGAACACGGTGCCTGCCCGCAGGTTGCCGTTGGCACGGTCGAGCCGTGCGCCGTGGCGGTCGGAGGTGCCGTAGTCGGCGGCGATGTCGAACTTGTCGGCGCGGTGCGTGAATGCCGAGCCCGTGTCGTGCACGTAGGCCGGGATGTTGTGCAGCGTGTGCAGCTCGCCCTTGGCGTTGACGTAGCTGTACTCGGGGATGGTGTACCACTCGCCGTAGTGCGAGGGCTTGGCGGCGATGGTCACATAGTCGGACTTGCCGGTGCGGAAGTCCTCAAGGGTCGAGACGCGGTTTTCGCGCCCATCGGGGCCGGGCCGCGAGGTGCGGTCGGAGCCCTCGATGCCGACGTCGCGACCGCCCTTGATCGGCCAGTAGTTGGTGACGACCTGATGCGCCAGAGTGCCGGGCGCGTGGCGCGCGGCCTGCTGCTCGACCTGCTGCGGCGATGGCTGCGCGCTCGTGCCGCCGACGTTGACGGGATTGGCGGCACCTGCGCGCATGGCCGGCGCCACCCAGCGCGCGCCACCCCAGGATGCCTTCTTGCCGAAGCCGACGTGGATGGTGTTCGGCCCCATGTAGCCGACGCCGGCGCCGATGCCGGTGGCGCCTGCTGCCGTGGCGGCCGAGACGAACTTCTCGAAGGTCGGCCGGTCGGCCTTGTTGGTGAAGTCGAGCATCCGGCCCGAGGCGTCGTGCAGCGTGAGGTCGGCCGCATTGCCGCCATCGTGGCGCGTCGAGCCCGTGCGCGGGCCGCCCGAGCCCTTGTGCGGCTGGCCGCCCGAGGTGACGTTGACCGTCACGCCGGCTTCCTTGGCGGCGTGGCTCAGCACCTTGTCGAGCCTGTCCGAGATCGGCTGGCGGCGGATCGCGGCGACGTCGGCCTGCGATTGCTCCACGCGGCCGATGGATGTCATGGCGCGGTTCTTGAGATCGTCTGACATCAGCCGCCACCCCGCGAGTTCTTGGCGGCGATGGACATCGTGTAGCCGCCGTTGCTGACGCGGTGGTTGACGGTGTCGATGTAGTAGGTCTGATCGAACACTGTGCCGGTGCCGGTGAGGCTCAGCTTCATCGGCGGCTGCACCGATGCCTTGCCCGGCACGGTGACGTTGCAGTTCATTTCGTGACGCACCGCCTCGCGGTGGCGCTTGTCGGCGATGTTCTGCGCCTGATCCTGATCGAGCTGCGGATGAGAGTATTCCATCCGGCGCTCGCCGCCGCCATCAATCGAGCCGTTGTTGGCCTGGTTGGCGCTGCGCGACTTGCCCTCGTACGCCTCGGCCTTCTTCGTGTTCCACGAGCGCACGGTAACTTCGGTCGGCTGGCCCGCCTCGACGTTGCGCGTGCAGGACAGCTGCAGCACGTTGGAGCGGGCATGGCTACCGGACGTCGGCCGCTCGAAGTGCACGGCGAAGGCGCCGAACATGCCGCTGTCGATGGAGACGAGGTACAGCTGATTTTTGCGCACGAACGCAACCTTGCCCTCGCGGTCGGCGAGGTGCTGTATCAGCGTCCAGTCGCTGATGTGGTGCGTCATGTGGACGAAGTCTTCTTTCTGCTGCTTCTTTCCGGCCATCGCCGAGCCGGCGCCCTCGACAACCAGCGACAGGCCGTGGCGACCAGCGACTTCGCGGATGATCTCGGTCGGCGTCTTGTTGCGGAAATCCTCGATGGACTTCTTGCCGATCGGACCCTTGGTCTTGTCGCGGCCGGAGACCTTGAGCAGCATGCGGTCGAAGTCGATGGTGACGTTGTCGACCGAGCCGGTGAACAGGAGGCCGCTGCCCTCGCCCGCCTCGACGCTCGCCGTCAGCGAACCGCCCGCGCCGGCGAGCGCAGCTGCCCCAGGGTTGGCGCTCAACGACACCTCGGCGTGCATCGTGTCGGCGCTCTTGTTGGCCGTCTGATTGACGTCCATCGAGACGACGCGGCATGGCAGGCCGTTGATGCTGACGATGCCGGCGACGTGGCGAACGCTCATAGCGGCACCCCGCCATTGGAGGCCGTCAGATCGTAAACGGGGATTTTGAGCTCGTAGATGCCGGTGAGGAACGGATCGGTGATGCCGTTGAGGCGCGCGATGCGGTTCCACTGCAGCGCGTCGCCAAGCTCCTCGGCTGCGATCTCGAACAGGTTGCGGCTCGACACCTGAATGATGCGCGTGGCTCGAGCTGTGATGAGGGTGATCGCCATCAGCCGGCCGCCTGCGTGATGTTGATGAGCACGCGGCCCGTGTAGCCGCGCAGGTTCACGAGCTGATCCTGCTGCTGCAGGTTGGCGACTTGATCGACGAGCATCTTGGCGACGGCGGGCGCAAACGAGCCGGAGACGGCCGTGCCGAGCCCACCGCCCTGCTGCGATCCGATCTGCACGTCGAGCTGGCCGATGGCTTCATCGCAGCCGGCGCGCAGCACCTGCGTTGCCTTGCTGATCTGCGCCAGATCCCAGCGCTGCGCCGTCTCGACATTGCCAACGTCGGCGAGCATCCCGACGATCAGGTTGGCGGCTTTCTTGAGGTGCCCGGCGTAGATCACAGCAGCCCTCCTGCGATCTGGCTGATGATGCCGAGGTCGGCGCTGATCACGTCGGTCAGCGAGGCAACGCCGCTGGAGCCGCCATTGCCGCCCGTGTCGACGGTGCAGCTGATCTGGTAGGGGATTTCGTAGAAGCGCTCGTAATCTGCGGAGAAGTCGTCGACGACTACCGAGTAGGAGAAGCCGCCCCAGGCGAGCGAGACGCGCCGGCCCGACCGGGCGAGCGCCTCGACGTCGCGGGCGCGGCTGGTGGCGTCGGCCCCACGGAAGCGACCGTGCCAGCGCACTGGCTCGGGATCTGGCCCCATCGCGTCGATGACGCGATTGCCGCCGACGAGCTTGTGCACCTCAATCCGGTGCCGCATTCCGAAGCGGATTTTTTCGGGGATCTCGAACTCGCGGAACGTGATCGAGCCAAGAATGAGCTTCGTGTCCGCCATCGGTTTCCGCCCCCAAACGGAAATAGGGTCGAAGCTGAGTTGCTTCGCCCCTACCGGTCAGCGGTCGATGGGCAATCCCTGAGTTTGTCGTCAAGCTCCGCAGAAGC
Source organism: Hyphomicrobium sp. (assembly GCA_030148725.1). Lineage (GTDB taxonomy): Bacteria > Pseudomonadota > Alphaproteobacteria > Rhizobiales > Hyphomicrobiaceae > Hyphomicrobium_A. Next base: position 36,754 of record JASBSU010000002.1, on the reverse strand, counting down.
AACGACGAGAAGACTAAATACTGATGCGCCCGGTTGCGTCAACGCCGTCGAGTGCGGGCAGTCGGTTTTGCTTCCTCAGGTTCTCTCGTGCCGGAATGACACGCAGGTTCCAGTGCACATGGAGGCCGCACGCGAGCGAGTTGCGCAGTGGATAGATGTGATCGACGTGGTGTGGGACGCCGGTGTGTGCGGTTATCTCGGCGCACCTCCGGTAGACATCGGCAATCGCCTCACGATCCGCCCATGATGGCGTGGCCAACACCTTCTGCGCGTCCCGCGCCGACTGCCGTGCCGCCCTTGCGGCTGGCGAGCTGCTCGGGAATGAGCGCTCGCGACTGTAGTAGCCGCCAGCTCGCTGCTTGGCCTTGGCGGCAGCGTTGAAGTCGCGCACCTTCTCGGGGTTGGCCGCCTTGCGGATTGCGTAGGCAGCGGCCCTGCTGCCTTGGCGCTCGGGCTTGCTGCTACGCCCCGCGTCATATGCGCGGAGACCCTCGCGGTTCGCGCGCCGCCAAGCACGATTACTCGCGAGCGCACGAGCGTTATGACACTCGCGGCACTTCTGCTGCAGCCCATCGGGGCTGCTGGCGCGTCGCCCGAAGGCCGTCAGGGGTTTGTGCTGGTCGCAGGATCGACAGTGCTTCATCCACACCAGAATACCGGGGCCGCCTGCATTCAAGCAAGCGGCCCCGATGATGTGCCCGTTAGGCGGGCGAGTAGTCCACCGGCATCGACGCCTGCATTCCGTCGAAGTCTGCCGATGAGCCCATGTGCTGCGACTGGCGCGCGATCCACTGCGCCGCCGCCTCGCCGAGTACGCGCCCGTCAACCTGCATCGTCATGCGGATCGCCTTCGGTCCGCCACCCGAGTTGGGCGGAGGCACGAAGCTCTGCGGCTGGATGGCCTTCGGCGAACTCTTGCCGCCGGCATTCGGGTTGGTGAACACCCGCCCGATCCACCCCAGCGCGTCGCGCAGCTTCTGAGCGATGTTGGACGCCATCGCCGTGATCGCGCCGCCGATCTGCGACGGGATGGCCATCAGCGTGTTCATGAACGTCGCCGCGATGCCCTTGATCTTCTCGCCCAGGCTCTTGACGCGAGCGTGGTAGCCGCCGTTCTTGTCGATGTACTCGGCGCGGCCCGTGAAGAACTCGCTGATCGACTTCCAGTTGATCGCCGCCAGGGCAGCGAGGCCCGCTGCGACGCCCGCGAGGATGACGACGATACCGCCGCCAACGCCTACAGCAGCGAACGCCAGGAGCGCCGTGCCGACAACAACGAGGCCCGCCGCAAGCCCTGCCATCGTAGCAAGAAACACCTTGGCGAAGGTCGGATGCGCGGCAACAAAGCCCGCCACCGTGCTGATGCCCTGCGCGATTGCGTTCATGCCGCGCGTCGCCATTTCAACACCCGGCGAACCAAACGCTGTCATCAGGTTCTCCCACTGCGTGCTGATCTTCGATTTCGCCATTTCGTAGGACTTGGCGTTGTAGAAGGCCACGCCCTGGTCGAGACCCATCGCCTCCGGCACGAGGTGCTTGTCGCGCTCGATCTTCTTCGTCTGCAGCACGAGCATGTCGACGAGGCCCTGCGCGGTGCGGTCGCCGAACAACTGCGCCATGTACTCCGAAATCGCCTTGCGCGCCTCCTTGCCCTCGCCTTCCTTGAGGTCGCCGCGCTTGATCGCTTCCCAGCCCTTCTCGGTCATGATGTTGTGCTTGAGCATCGCGGGGACGAGGATCTTCTGCGCCCAGTCGTAGGGGTTCTCCATCAACATGCGCGAGCCGGCGAGGGCGCCCGGCGTCATTGACTTGATGCGCCCCTCGGCCGTGAGGTTTTCCGGGTTGAGCTTCGCGTGGTCGATCAGGCCGAGCTTGTCGAAGGCTGCGATGTTCTTGCCCTTCAACCGACCGCCGACGACCGCCTGATAGAGCGTCATCAGGGCAGTACCTGTCGACGACGCGCCCAGCTCCTGCATCACTGTCGGCAGAATAGTGTTAGTAAATTCATCGTTCCAGTTCATCGCCGACGCGCGACCGTACTTGGTGGCCATGAAGTAGTCGGACGGCGTGATGGTGCCGCCGAACGCCTTCAAGGTCTTCGCCATGCCGTCGAGGTACTGGGCGAAGCGCTCCGGCTGCAGCACGTTGGCCGAAAGCTCACCGGACCGGATCGCGTCGCGGATTTGCTTGTTGAACTGGCTTGCGCGCTCGGCGCCGAGCGTACCCTGCAACGACATATGCAGCTTGGCCATCTGCTCGGCCATTTCGATGGCATGGTGCCGGTCGCCGAGCACCGGAGCCATTTCCTTTTGCATTTCGAGGACTTCGGCAGCGCCCATCGACTGATACTTGGCGGTGATCTCCCACGACTTGGCCGTCGCTTCGGCAAGGTCTTTCTGCTTCCAGCCCTGCGCCGTCATCTGGTTTTGCACCTTCACCAGATGATTGCCGGCGTCGAGCATGTGGCCGACGCCATGACCGAGCTGGAAGCCCGCGAAGGCCCCCAGTGCGCCGGTCACAGCCGTACGGAAGCGCAGTGAGGCAGCCGTCGCCTGATTGATGTGGTGGTGCAGGTGCATGAACTGGTGCGTGAGCGCCGTCAAAATCGGGCTCATGTTGTGCGTCATTGTCATGCGCACGCCGATTTCGTACAGATTTGAACCGGACATCGGGGCCTCCAAATGGAAAAAGGCCCCGCCGCGTCAACCGGAGGGGCCTAGATGCTTGCAGTGCTGCGATCAGAGAACGAGTTGGTGCGGTGGACCGTGATGGGCATCGGGATGGGCTGCCTTGCGGGCGCCGCTATCGCTGCCGTGATCCTGTATCTGGGGGCGTAAGATGAGCGCCGAGCTGCTCGAGCTCAAAAAGCAGACGCGCATCATGGCGCGACGCGAAGCCAACCGCGCTGCGGGGTTGGGCTTCGCCATCGGCCTGCTAGCCGGAGGCTTTGTGTTTTTTCTGGCGCCGAGCGAGGCGACGATGGCTACCGTCGCGATTGCGCCACTGGTCTGCGCCGTGGTCGGCTATCGCCTAGCGATGCGCCGGCTTACTTAGGCGGCAACAGGCCCTTGTAACTATGGTCGCCGAGCATTTGCACGATCTCGGCCTCCTTCTCCATCGCAGCGGCGACGAGAAAGGAGCGGGGCGGTATCTTCGTCGTCCCCAGCTCCTGATAGACCGCCTTCTTGTCATTGGTTCCGACGTCGACATGGTCGCCGACGACCGTGTGCTCGATGCTGTCGCGCATCTGGCCGGTCTGCAGCAGCGGCGTGTCGGCGCCCTTCCTGGCAACCGTTGCCGGATCCAAGGGCGGCCACCCGAACTTGTAGGTTCCGATGGCGTCCTTTGCTGTCTGCTCGACCAGCTTTCCGGCCCGGTCGAGCACATCTTTCTTGTCGTGGTCTGCGTGCCCCTGCATGACGGCGAGGTGTGCGATAAAGCCGAGAATGTCCACGTCACTGCCTCTTTTCGCGGAACGTCATCGTCTGCCAGTCGAAGTCGTTGCCGTCGTGCTCGGCGAACGTCACGCAGTAAGCGGTCACTTCCGGGTTGGAAAGCGACCACGCCACGTCGAATGGGATGCCCTTCGTGATCAGGTAGGCCCTGTTCTTGAAGTCGGCATCCCCAGCTAGTTTTTTGCGGTGGCCAGCTCGTCTGCGCCCTCGCCCGCAACGGAGACGACCTGCCCCTTGTCGTCGATCTCGACGCCCATGATGGTCTGGATCGCCTTGCCGGCCGCTTCGAGCCCTTCCTCGCCGAGACGGTCGACGAGCGCCTCGATCTCGCGCCGCGACGTCGGCTGCGGGACGTGCTCTCCGTCGATCATCACGACAGCGCAGGCGAGCATTGCCGTGCCCCAGTACATCTGGTTCTGCGACAGCTCGGCGCCGATGGCAGCGAAGATCATCATGCGCTTGCGCGGGCCGATCTTGCGAACGGTGAGCGTACGAGCGCGACTGTCGCGAACGTCCAGCTCCTGTAGCGACGAGCCGACGATCTCGCTCGACGGCGTCGCGGTCGGCTCGGAAGTCGGCCGCTTACGGGCCTGTGGTTGTGCCATTGCCTTTTCCCCTTTGAGTAACGGAGCGGGCCGCTCCCGCTCCGGCTACGCCGTTACTGAACGAGACGCCGGAACGATGCCCGGCCGGTGAGCTTCATCTTGACGAAGCTGTCCGAGCGCCAGTTGCCCGCGTCGTCGAGGTTGAGCGCGACGCCCTCGAAGCGGTACTGCGCGATAGAGCCGTCCGCCTCTTGGATCGTCTCCAAGATGGTGCAATTCTTGATCGTGTTGCCGGCGTAGTAGGCGGCCTCCATAGCGGCCCACCAGTCGTCAACCACGCGGTCGGCGCGATCCACGTCGAAGGACAGCGTCCAGCCCTCGGGGATGACAGCGAACTTGTTGACGCCGTCGATGCCGTTCGACTGCAGCTGCTTCGACATCGGCTTGGCGTCGAAGGCGGTGATGTTGCCGAGACGCAGATGCTGGCCATCGCTGAGCACGATGTCGGCCGACACGTCCTTGCCGGTCGAAAACACGCCGTTATTCGTATCGTAAGGCATTGCTCAATCTCCCTTGAGCGGATCCCCGGAGGCATCACCTCCGGGTCCGTTGCGTCGATTAGGCTGCGGTGCGAAGCGAGGTGAAGTCGGAGCCGACGCGCTCAATGGTGACCGTCTGACCGCCCTCAAGGTTGATGATGAAGAACTCGACCACCGACAGGAAGACGACCTTGACGTTCGCCTGCATGTAGCCGAGCCCGATGCGCTCGTTGGGGTTGATCGACTTGTCCAAGATGACTTGGAACTCGTCGATCTGCTCCTGCTGCACCATCGCCGTCAGGAACGCATCGAGCGTTGCTTTGGCGCGACGACGGGTCGGGTCGTTGTCCTTGCGAGACTGCAATTCGCCGATGTAGATGCCCATGCCGCGATTGAGCGTGATCGCGATGTAGTCGATCATCCGCGTGTAGTTGTCGCCGTGGATGGCGTTGTTCGACGACGAGTTGTGCCCGGTGCGCCAGGCGAAGTAGTTGCCGCCCGGCGAGGGGTTGCAGATCACGTCGATGCCGCCGAGCACGAGGTTCTGAATTTCGGCGTCCGAGTACGGGATGCCCGTCTTCGACTTCTGCGTCGAGACGACGTTGGGCAGCCGCTTGTTGAGCGTCGAGTGCTGCGGCGCCAGGGCGATCAGCTTGCCGAACGCGAAGGCTGCCGGAGACACGAGCCGCTGGCTGATGCCGGAGTAGGTGTCGTTCCAGTAAATCCAATCGCCGAGACACACCTTCGTCCAAGCGCTGTCGATGCCAGCCGCTGCCTTCTCGCTGATGGCGTCGTCCTGGCTCTCCGATGCCGGGCCGGCGACGATCATGTAGCTGCCTTCGGACTGGCCGTAGCTGTCCTGCGTGCCCCACGTCGTCTTGTCCGTGAGGTCGCACAGCGTGACCACCTGGGCGAGCTTGCCGCGCAGCGCATACATGCCCGAGCGCGGGAACGTGTCCGTGCCCATCAGGATGGTGCCGTCGATGCCGTCAGCGCCGTCCGTGCCGCCCGCCAAGAGGTATGCAGCATGGGTCGGCGCCGTGACGCCGGCACCCTGCGAGGCGACGACCATGTCCGAGCGACCGCGTGCATTGGGGATGCCGGAGTTGATCGCCTCGGCGATGGACGGCCAATGGCTGATGGTTGCCGTGGCGGTTGCGCCCGTTCCGGCTCCGGTGATGGTGGCCGTCGGCGCGGCCGTGTAGCCCCAGCCGGGATCGTCGATAACGATGGACGACACCGCGCCGGCCGTCACAACGGCGTGACCGATGGCGCGACGACCGCCGACACCGGGCGGCGCAGCGAAGGTGACGAACGTCGTGCCCTGCACGTAGCCGGTGCCGCCGGCACCCACGGCGGCCGACTTCACGCCCTGCAGGATGTTGTCGAAGATTTCCGGCATCCGACCGGGCATCGACACGCGGACCTGCTTGGAGTTGGCGCGGCTGCCCTGGCCGATTGCGAAGCGGATTTGCGAGCCGAGTGAGCCGGTCCAGCGCGACGTGACGGTAAGGCAGTTGGTCTGGATCGTCAGCGTTGCGGCCGTGTCCGTGCCGTCCGTGACGCGCACGCACTCGATGGCGACGCCCAGCGCCCCGCCGAGTTGCGCGGCGATGGCGACATAGCTGCCCATGTCGTACTTGCGAGCAACGGGATCGCCGAACTTCGAGGAGTAGTCGGTCATCGAGCCGACGATGATCGGCCGATTGACCGGACCCCACTTCGCCGAGCCGACGAGGCCGCCGATGTTCGACGGGATGCCGTTCAAGAGGAACTGCGGCGGGACGATCTGAACGTAGACGTTAGGAACGGTGAGCGCGGTCGTGTTGAGCTGACCAAGCTGCGAAATAGGCATGGGGGTCCCCTCGAAGAAAGGAAGGCCCCATAGCGGTCAGCGCTCGATGAGCCGGCGAACGAACGTCACGCGGTAGTGCGTACTTAGCCTGATTTGGCCACTTTCGTGAAGCGGTGCGGCTCCTTTTCGATCAGGCGCGCGACCAGCTCGGGGTCTTCGATGCGTTGTCCCGTCTGGATGTCGCCGTAAGGCTCCAGCGCCACGAGATCGAAGGCGGGCGCGGGCGCCACGGCTTCGGGCTGCTCATTCTTCGGCTGCTTGGCCATCGTCTTCTCCCCTATGTGGAAACGATCTGTGCCGGCACGTCGATTTCCGGCATGTGCGAGGCGTTGAAATTCTGCTCGATGAGCGTGACTTCGGTGACGCCCTCGCCGATGATTTTGATGGTCGGATATTCGACCTGATAGACGATGTCGCGCCGGTAGAGCGTTATCTCGGCGGCGCTGTCGCTATCCTCGCCGCGCACGTAGATGTTGAGCCCGGCCGTATAGTCGGGGAAGCGCAGCCACTTGATGTCGGCGAGCCCGGTGTCGATCAGCTTGCTGATGCGTGCGCGCTTCTCGGGATCAGGCGCCCACACCGTGACCATGAATTGCTTCTGCTGGCGCTTGAGCTCCACCCACTGCTGACCGCCGACGCCGACGTTGCAGACGAGCCGGGAAGCGCTCGGGACGGTCACGACAGGGCCGAGCGACGTAGCCAATTTGCCCTTGCCGAAGATGAGGGAAGCAATCGCGGCAGCAATACTGGCCAGAGTGTCGTTGGCCTGCACCGCATAGGCGACTGTCGCGTGGTCGACGAGGATGCCGAGCGTCTGCCCGAGGGCCGGCGCCCCGCCGAGCGTGAGCACCAGGCCGTCCGCCGTCAGCGCTGTTGCAGCGGTGAGCGTCTTGTCGGCCTTGTAGTATTGCCGCGCCTCTTGCGGGTAGCGGGTGACGTTCTTCTCGCCGCGCTGCGGATAGATCGAGACCTGCACGGCGCCGCCCTTGAGCGCATCATTCAGGCACTTCGGCGTTGGCCAGCCGGGGAAGATGGCGATGATGTCGCCGGTCGCAGACGGCTGCCCGATGCCGCCCGGATAGAGCAGCCCGGCGATCACGCCAGCGAGTGTGTCTGTGACTTCGGAGAAATCGGGCATCAGCCGTCCGTCCTGCCGCCGCTCGACTTCGCTGCCTTCCGCGCCTTAGCGCTGCTGCGCTTGGCACTCTTGACCTTCGAGCGCGTGGCGCGCGACAGCACGCCTTGCGCCTTGCGCATTCCCTTCGCTATCGCCGGCCCGGCCTTGATCTGGCGTAGCTCGGCACGGAGCGTCTTCGCATGAATGGCGTGCGCTTTCGCGACCGTCTGCATTCGAGCGCGCGTGCTCGCCACCGGGCTGGTGCGGGCCAGCCTCATGGCCGATTGCTTCGCGCGGTTGCTTTCAGCGATTGCGCTGCGCAGGTAAGCTTCGTCTGCCATTAGGCCACCGCCTCCACCGCCATGATTTTCCAGCCGAACTTCGACAGTTCGGCGCCCTTCACGATGTAACGGCGACCAAGGTCGCAGGCGATGACGTCAGCCGGCTCGATCATCACATCGGGCAGCGCCGGCATCATGATCTCGACCGACGGCGCACCCGCGTCGATTGGCAGCCCGGCATTGCCGCGCGCACGGCCGCCGACTTCCATGAGGCTGGCGGGCCAGCCGATCAGAATATCGGCCTCGTTGGCCGCCACAGGGCCGCTGTAGCCCGACAGGCCGACCGTCGTGCATCCGGTGCCCGCTGACCCAGCGCGCTTGACGGTGAGCACGCGATCGCAGCGCACGCCCAGCGCGGGCTTGATCGAGGGCATGTCAGCGACGAACCACGTGCCGTACTGCACAGAGACGAGATAATCGCCCTTCTGCATGATGCGCGTGTCACCGAGCAGGTTGTTGTAGTGATCGCGGTGCTGGTCAGGCTTCTCGAAGCCGAAGCCGTTGCCATAGGCGGCAGTGCCGCATTTGAAGCTGGCGGCGATCAGATTGATCGGCTCAAGCACGCTGTCGAACGCCGAGGGGCGGTACAGCTCAAAGGTCGAACCGACGCGCGCCGCCGCGATGGCGTAGCCCTTGCCGAGTACCTGCTGCAGCCGCGCCTCGTTCATGGCTGATACCCGTCGCGTAGCAGCTTATCGAGCAGCCGGTGATGCAGGATGTCGACCGCGAGCGTCACGCGATGGCACCATCCGTCGACGACGTACGAGGTGGACGTATTGCCCTCGACCTTGACGGCCGCAACCGCTATCGCCACGACGTTGCCGTCCTTGGCCTCGGCCAGCAGCCGCTCAAGCTCGGCGATCACGTCCTGTTGCGTGTCGGGGCCTTGCGGTTGGCCATACGGGAACGGGTGAATGACTGCTGACATCACACCACCAAACTGACGTTGCGCGAATTGCCGCTGAGCGCCGGCCCGCGCGGGATGCCGAAGAAGCCGAGCAGCTTCTTCACCCAGCTGTCGTAGAGACGCTGGCGATCCGCGTGCTCGTTGGGATTGCGCGTCCACACGGCGGCGGCTGCGGTGTCGAGGTTGTCGCTGACGCTCGCCTCGGCCTCCTCGAAGGCGGCGAGCTTGGTGAGGAAGCCGCGCACGACGGTCGCCTCCTCGTCCTGCATGTTCTCCATGCGGAACTCGAGAGTGCCGTAGTGGGTCATGAAGCGATAGCCAAACGCCTGCACCGGCTGTCCACCGAACAGGGGATAACCGCAGTGCCGCCGCACGGCGACCTTCTCAGCTTCGGTCAGCGCTGCCATCAGCCGTCGCTCCGTCCGCCTTTGCCGCTCTTGCGAGAGGCGCGCTTCGCAGCGACGATCCGCTGCTTGGTTTTCTTGATGAAGGCCGCCGCGCGACGGCCGGAGCGCATCTGGTGATATGCGCCCTTAGCGCCGGGCGCGTTCGCCTTCTTCGAGACGCCGTTGGCGCGCGCGAGCCGAAGCGCGCGCTCCTGTCGCTGCACCTCGTTCTTCGGCGTGCCCGGCTTAGCCATCAGAGCGGCCGCCGCTCGACTTGCCCTTGCGAGCCGACGTGCGCTTACCTGCGCGCTTCGCCTTGCCCACAGCTGCGCGGCCCTTCTGCTTCTTGCGTCGCTGCGCCTCGATGCGGGCCGTCAGCTTCGCCTTGGATTTCGTCATGCCTGGAAGTGCTGGCCCCGCCATCGGCGCTCTCCATGTAAAGGGGTGCCCGCTCGCCAGTATTGACGAGCGGGTTCGTCAGCGGTCGGCTTAGCCGTCGGAACGGCCGCCCGAGCCCTTCTTGCCCTTGGAGCCCTTCTTGCCAGCGCGGCGCGAGGAACCAGAGCGCGAGGCGCGCGAAACGCTCTTCTTGCTCGGACCCTTCTTCGCAGCCTTCTTGGTCGCTGCGCGCTTGACCTTCTTCGCCATCGTCGTTCTCCATCATTGGGTTGAGACGCACACTCGGGAACAGCGGATCTCCCGCAGCGCCCAATTACGAGTAGGAAATCGCCACGACCTGCGCCGCGCCCGGCACCACGAGGATGCCGTTGTCGACCGGCCAATCGAGCTCGAACGTGCCGACCGCAGCGGGAATGACTGCGATCTTGTTGCCGGCGGCACCGGCACCCGTTGCGCCAGCGTCGTGGATCGCGCCCACGGCGCCAGCGACCAGCACGCTCACGCGCACCACGCGACCGGGACCGGACTGCACCAGCTTCTCGGCGGTGATGTTGAGTGCCGAGCGCTTGCCCTTGCCGTAGAACGTCGGCGGGTCGAAGATCGTCGTCTGCCCGATCTGCTCGGCCATCACTTCACCTCGATCTCGGTGAAGGGCATTCCGTTGAGGCGAAGATCGCGCAACAGCTGCGCCTCGACGTGCACCTTTTTGAACTGGCGGAAGCTGATCACCACGCCGTTGAAGCCGAAGTTGAAGTCTTCGGTCGGCACGATGTCGGCGCCGAACTCCGGCACCGGCACCAGCGGCTCGACGGGATCGGGCGCGCCCGGATCGACATCCTCGTCCACCGGCATCGGCGGCATGGTGTCCGCCTCGCCCTCTGCCACGACCTGCGTCGTCTCTCCGCCCTCGAAGCCGGTCGTGACCAGCTCGGCGGGTTTCTTGCCTGCTTTAGCCATTGCATCCTCGCTCTATCGCGGCGCGTGGCCGCTATGCCCTGTAGGCGTGGGCCAGCGGGTTTCCCCGCCAGCCCTCAGCCTTAGGCGTGCTCAAGCATCACAGCGCGCTTGTGCAGGCTGTCAGCGGCGGTCGGGATGATCGTCTGGTTGGCCGTGATGTCGGTCGGACAGACGAAGCCGGTGATGGCGTACCAAGACTGACCGACGATCTGCGCCAAGCGATCGAGCGGCGGACGGGTCACCATTGCGATGCCGTCAACCACCTCGACGACGGCGTTCTGCGCGACTTCGGTGTTGCCGATGCCGGCGAAGATGCCCTCGACCAGCGCGCCCTCGCCCACGACAAGCGGACGGTGCACGTTGATGGTGGCCGAGCTTTCGTTGGCGAGCGCCTGCTGCACCGCTTCCGTGGTGGGCAGGAAGCGCAGATCGAGCAGTTCGATGACGCGACCCTCGCGGAACTCCTGCGAGGCGTTCTTGCCCTGGTAGAGCTGCTTGAAGTCGGGGTCAGCGAACAGCTGACGCGCCGAGACGTGATCGAGGTAGGCGTTGTAAAGTCCGCCCACCGTCGGCACGGCGTTGTTGCGCAGCTGCGTCACGGCGTCGAGGAACAGGCCCATCGTGCAGAGGTCTGCGGCGACGAGCTTCTTCGTGGTCGAGCGACCGTTGGGACGAAGCACGGTCGGGCGGTACTGCGCCATGACCGGGTTGTTGGTGGTGCCGTTGGCGATGGTCACGTTCGACGACATCGTCAGTGTGCCCGACTTGCCGCCCAGCGCCTTCACCGAGGAGGTGTTGGAGCCGTCGACCGAGCAACCAATGCAGGTGTAATCGGTGCCGTTGACGTTGACCGTCAGGCGGCGGCCGGTCGCATCGGCGATGTCGACGAGCTTGCCGTTATAGATGATCTTCTGGAAGCCGCGCACGTCGTCGACGGCGATGGTCGGCCCGTTGGAGCCGAGGGTCGCGGTGACGCGCGTATGGCCGGCCATGTACTTGTCGAGCAGTTCCTGGCGCGCGAGGCGGTCGAGCGACTGACCGGCCTGGATGGCGTTGGTGCGCGCGTTGTGGAGGAACTGGCTTTCGATGCCGACGAGCTGCGTGACCATGTTGAGGTCGATGCTGTCGCCGTACATATTGATCGAGAGGTCGTACTGCTCGACGGTCCAGCCCGACGGCGACAGGCCGTTGTCGAGGTTGGTGTTGGTGGTCGGATCGAGCGGCGTCGTCGTCGGCGCCTTGAGACCCTTGCGGGTCTTCGTGATCGTCTCACCGACGTTGGCGGAGAAGATTTCCGGCGAAGCAACCGAGCGGTAGACGGTCGACGAGCGCAGGCCCTCGCGGAACTCGCGCTCGAGGAAGCCCTGCTGAATTGCGGGCTGCAGTGCGGCGGGGAAGTTGGAGATCATATCGGATCCTCGACGGTTTGGGGGACCGCCCCATGACCGTCAGGATCCGATGGGCTCTCTATCGCTCAGATTGTCAGCGACGCGCAGGCGTCTTGATGTAGGCGCCCTTTGCTGCCGCGTACTCCTCGTCAGTCATTTCCGACGCCTTCTTGCCCGTCACCGCTGCCGGATCGGGGGTCTTCTGCGTGGAAGTGGTGGTGACGGTACCGAACAGATGAGGCTTGGCCGTCTTGGTGTCTGCGATCAGCTTCTCGACACCGACGACTGCGCCCTTGTCGTCAAACGTGATGCCTGATGCGTCGACAATCTTCAAGAGGTCATCGACATCCTTGACGCCAGCCTTCGTCGCCTCGGCCTTGAGCGCGTCGTTGACCTTCTCGGCCTTCGACTTCGTCGTGACATCGGCGAGCGCAGCAGCGACGGCGGCTTCCGTCGCCGTCTTGTGGTCGGTGTTGAGCTTGAGGATGTCGGCCTCGTGCTTCTTGTTGGCGTCCTTCAACGCCTGCTCGGCGGCGGCCTTCTCCTCCTTCAAACGCTTGTTCTCGGCGCGCTTGTTGGCGGCCTCGGTGCGCAGGCGCTTGGCGTACTTCTGGAACTCGCGCAGCTTCTTGGCGGCATCAGCCGGCGCCGTCAGATCGGGATCGTCCTCGTCGAGATCGTCATCCTCGTCGTCGGTCGTGGTGGTGCGGGTGTTGCCACCCTCGCCCTCGTTGACGCGGTCGAAGTAGGCGCCACCGGACATCAGCAGCTTGATCAGCTCGTGGATCGGCATTGTCGTCATCCCCCTTAAGGCATGGATCATCGGCGGCGCCGCATCATGCGGCCCGCTCGCAGCGTTCGATTTCGGAAACGAAAAAGCCGGGAGCCGTCGCTACCAGAGCAACGGACATCCCGGCCGGTCGTGGCCTCGCGCGTCTCCCGTAGCTATCGGGCTCGAGTTGCGAGGTCGCCGTCCCGCGCTAGCACGGAGCGGCGTCGTCTGCAGAGGTGTCGCCAGTCAAGGAGCGCGCGGCGCGGGCTCGATCAGGCCGCCTTCTGCAGTGTCGGCTTGGCGGCAGCAGCGGCGGCGTTGGCATCAGCCTCTCGCCGCAGCTTCTCGTCCGCCTCGCGATTGATGTTGGCGATCACCGTGTCGGGATCGGCAATATCGAAGTCGTGCATCACGGCCTTCACGGCGGTCTCTTGGTCGATGGCGCCGGCGTCGCGATACGTCTTGAGCGCTGTCGACTTGTGCGCGTGGTCCGCAGCAGTCGGAGCGTACCAGGGCGGCCACTTGAGGTTCAACCGCGCCTTGTCGGCCGAGCCGAGCGAGCCCTTGCGCAGTGTCTCGCCGGCCACCACGATGTCGAACTTCTCGTTGGCGGCAATGACCATCTTGAGCGCCGGGATCAGCCCCTTGGTGCCGTAGGACGTGCGCAGCTTGTCGGCGAGCCAGATGAGCGACTGGTTCATCAGCTCCATTGCGCGGCCAGACTGTGCGCCCGACAGCTTCTCGGGGCTCGCCCGATTGCCGCCGCACAGCTCCAGCGACAGCTCGCGCAGCGCCCTCACGTACTCAAGCACGGCACTTGCCGCCGAGCCGCTGATTTCCAGCAGTTTGGCGTCGAAGCCCTCGCCGCCGCGCAGTGCGTTGGAAGCCGACCGCAGCACCGGCTCGTCGCCGGTCTCGTAGCCACCTTCCTTGATCACCAGCGTCGGGTCGGACGAATACTTGAGGCCGCGACCGCCCTGGCTCAGCTGGTAGTCGATCTCGATGGAGTTCGACAGCGCCGCCTCGAACGTGCAGATGCCGTCGACCTTGTCACCGCCGGGAAGGTTCTTGATCCAGACGATGGGCACGAAGCCCAGCTTGTGGTCGACGGTCCGCTCGGTGTCGAGCGTGTTCGCAGCCGCATAGCGAACCGTGCGGGCGATGTTGTCCTGCGCCGAGGCGAGCGTCTGCACCGGCCACGGCAAATACCACTCCTCGCGCTCGCGGGTCCAGATGCGCTGGAACCAGAACTTCGTGTTGAGGTCTTTGTCGTCGATGGCGTAGCCCTGCGCCCGTAGCGCCTTGCCGAGCACCTTGTACTTCTCGATGACGCGCGACAGCTTGTCGGGCTCCTCGGCATCGTACTCCGGCGTCAGGAAGCGCGTGCTCATGACGTCCCAAAACACCCGCGATTTCTTGAGCGCGAAGGCGAGTGCGACGGAGCCAACCGAGCCGCGCACGGCGGCATCGAGCATCACTTCCTTGAGGTTCGTGTCCTCGATGATGTCGGCCAGATTGGCCTCGATCTCGTCGGTGACGGGATCGTCGACCGGCTTCAACTTGCCGTTCTGCTTCACCTTGACGTCGACGGTCGGGAAGTGGCCGTCGCCGAACAGCAGTGACGTGGTGTCGTTGACGATGATCGTCGGCAAGCCGAAGATCACCGACGGGCGACGGTCGCGCAGCGGGATGTAGGCGTCCTGATTGTCCTTCTCGTGACAGAAGGCGTGAGGCAGCTTGTCGTAGATCGCGGAGGTGCGGAACAGCTCGCGCCATTCCAGCGTCCACGCGCGGTCGGGAAGGTCGCTATCCTTCTCGACCTTCGCTTGCAGCAGTTTCAACATGCGTTGTCCCCTTCGGTTGAGGCGCGGAAGGCCATGATCGACGGCCGTTCCCGGCTAACGTCGATAGCGAAGTGCCACCCCAGCGCTTCCATCTTGTCTCGCAACTCGGCCTCACGCAGTCCCGTGACGCTGGTGAGCGCGCGATAAAAATCGCGCCACGCCAGGCCCTCGGGTGTCGGAGCGTTATCTTGCGTCAATCGGCTCTCTCCCTCTTAGCGGCCCATGTGAGCCACGGTTTCGGGGCGTACCTTCTGATGACCGAACCGGGTGTAGACGTAGTAGCCGGTGGCATCGTTGTCGTGATCGTGTCCGCTCTCCTTGTCGGGCTCCGACGTGCCCTCCTTGTAGGATTGCTTCTCGACCGCTGCGATCGAACGCTTGCACTCGGGGGCGAGAAACAGCGAGCGGGTGCCATCAGCTGCGCAATACTTGCCGTTGACCATGTTGATGCGGTCGCGCACGGCAGGGTGCGTGCTCATGGCGTAGACGTGGAAGCCCATCTTGCGGAGGATGGAGATGTCGGTGACGCCGTACTCGGCCTTGGTCGAACGCGAAGCACCTGCGGGGTCGGGGTAGAAGGTGATATGATCGAGCGGCTTTTGCAATTCGTCTTTGCCGTAGCGCCGCGCGATCTCCCCGCCGATCTCGTGCGTGTTCGAGCTGTCGATGTGCACTTCGTCGATCTGATACGATTGCACGTGACCGCCGACGTTCACCTCCTGATAGACGTGCGCCGTCATGGGGTCGATGTTGAAGTCGACGCCGACGTGCAGCGGCCGGTTTGGGTTGTAGAGCTTGCCCGTCTCGGCAAACCACGGCGGCGGCTTGATGTTATGCTGGCGGCTGAACGCATAATAGATGATGCCAGCGTAGGTCTCGAAGCTCGCCTCGTACTCCTGCCGGAACGTGCGCTCGTCGGATGTCTTGCGCTTCTTCTCGATCTCGTGGATCGGCACGTTGCCGCCCTCGATGGTCGAGTATTTCCACGACATGCGCTCGGGGTCTTTGCCCTCGCCCGGCTGGCCCGCAACCCACTCGTCGTACATATGGTTGTAGCCTTTGGGCGTGCCGATGAAGATCGCGTTGCCGCTCGCGGTCATGAGCATCGGCTCGATGACTTCCGACCACGCCGGCGGCTTCACGTCGGCCCACTCGTCGCCCATGAAGAAAAACAGGCCCGAGCCACGCAGATCGTCGTAGTTGTCGAGACCGACGAGGCGGAACACGTGCCCCGAGTGATACGTGATCGTCAGCTTCGAGTTATTGACGTGAGCGATCCATTCTTCGGGCGTTGCGCGCAGTGCGCGCTTCCAGAAGTTCTTTTCTCCCTGCTTGAGCGTCGGGGCGCCGTACCAAATCTCGTTGTCGGTATCGACGTCTCGCTCGTGGGCGAGACGCACAGCGCGCCGCAGCTCCTCCATCATCAAGAACGTCTTGCCAAACCGGCGCCCGCAAACCGCAGTGCGGTAGCGCGCTTCCGGCTGCCAACCCCAGGTGTAGATGTTGGCTTGCTTTGGCGTTAATTGAACACGCTTCGCCGCTCGGCGAGCGAGCAGTCCGCTCATTCGCTCCCCCTTACGAGGAGAGCATCGTCTCCTCCGTCGAATGCTTGTTGAGGTATCGGACGATGGCGCGGGCAACGCGCACATCATCGTTGATCAGGCCAAGGGCCATGTTGCAGGTTCGGCAGAGCCAGCCGCGAAACAGCCCGCTGCGATGGCAATGGTCGAACACGAGTGGCCCCTCGCTGGGGCACAGCTCGCACTTGTTCGGCATTGGCCGTCCAGCCTTCGCCTCTTGCCGCTCACGATACAGCTCGGCTGCCCGTGTGCGGCGGTGTCGCTTCTGCTTCTCGTGAAGCTCTGGAACAGCGCGTATCCGAGCGCTTTTCTTGTTTGCCCAGCGGAGCTTTTGTGCCCGCACTTTATCGCGGTTACGCGCCTTCCACCGCTTCGACCACTCGCGCTGCTTGAGCCGACGCTCCTCGCTCGACATGCCCATAATCACCTCCGGTGCCGCAAGTTACTACAGCACCGGGTTCTTCGGCACGGGGCCGTCAGGACGCAGAACGGGCCGGTCGGCAGCCATCGCCGCAGCCAGCGTGTTGGCGAGCTGGCCAATGGGGCTCGCGTCGCTGTCGAAGTCCTTGTAGATGCCGAGCAGCCGCGCCTTGCGGTCGTCGAGCCTGAGCACGACATCGACGAGCGACATATTGCCCGGCTCCTCGCTGAACGCCTCGTACGCAGCGACCATCATCTTGTCGAGCCGCTGCACCATCATCGCGCGCACGTCGGCGGCGACTTCCTCGGGGATCTCGCGGATGGCGGTCGTGACGTAGGTGTGCGCCGTTGTCGTCGAGATATTCATGACCTCGGCGATCTCGGCGTAGGTGTAGCCCTGCCGGCGATAGTCGAGCGCTTCCGCCATCTGCTCGCGGCGTTTGATCTCGGCTTGCGCCTGCTTCACCGACTGCGCCTTCTTGCGGGGCTTGGCGTCCTTGCCGCGACCCTTCTTCTTCGTCGCCGGTGCCGAGGCAGCCGGGTCAACCGTGCCGCCGTCAGACGCCGCCGCATCCGGCAGACGTGCGTCCCCCTTCTTCCGTGCCATTTTCGACCCCCTATGCAAATGCGCGCCGCAAGCCTCTGTTCTTGCAGCGTTCTCAGGTTTCAGCGGTGTGCGGAGTGGCGCTTGGCGCCTGTCGTCGGGGCCTACTAGGCTCCCGTGTATCCCTCTAGGGGATAGGTCTCTTCGTGGGGCTGGTGTCTCGGCGAAGTTCGCCGGGTATGGCCCACCAGCGTTTGCATGGTGCGCAGGGCTTCCAGCTGCTCCGTGTGCAGGTCTTTGATGCGGGCGGTGAGCCCTCTCACCTCGGCGGCAGTGTGGCTCACGCCTGGCGCGTCGCGCTCTGCTTCGAGCATCCGTATCTTGCCTTCGAGCACGTCGACGCGGCGGCTCAATAGGCGCACGTCGATTTCCATCGGTTGCCTCCTAGTGGCCGAGCTTGCGGCCGAGTTGATTGTTGTCGATCCACCTCTGCAACGCGCGTTGAGCGCGCGGGCGGGTCTTGAAGGGCGGCTGCGGTTGCAGGACGATGAAGCCGTCGGTGAACTGCAGTCGGATGCGCCAGCCGTCGGGAGCGCCGACAATGGTCAGCTGCGCCTCGACATCAGCGCCGAGGTCGTCGGTGCTCATTGCGTTGTCCTCAAAATGAAATGGGCCGAGCGGTGAAGCCCGGCCCTCGTCTCAGGCCCGCCGGAACGGCTTGCGTCAGCAGGTGGTTAGGAAGACCCGCCATGCCCGGTGGCGGCCCACCCACTCGCCTGAGAACCGATAACCCACACCACGACATCAGCATCGGGCCGGTACTTGGCGATAAGCTCACGCAAGGTGCGCGCTCGCTCCTCCGACGTTGTCGCGATGCTGCAGCGCTTGCCGACCGGCAGCCGCTCAATCATCGTGAGCGTCTTTCCGAAATTTGACCCCATTGCCCGCCTCCTTGCGTGTCGCTGCCGCGATTTCATCACGCGAAACGGCGATAGTTCACCTCAAGCGGCCACTGGATACTGCGTACCGCTCTCCCCTAAGACGGCCGGGCTTCCGCCTGATGCGGATTACCCCGGCCCGTCTCATTCCAGCGCCACGATCCTCCAGCCGCAGGTCGCGGCCACGCTGATGATCTTGTCCGTCGTCGACGTCGGGAGCCCGACCACGAACAGCGTGCCAGGTCCGACGCCCCGGATGCCGTCTGACCCGTAGACACGCCGCATGCTGCCGTTCGGCAGCTCAAAGGTGCCGTTGGCACTCTGTCGCGATGCGCCGTACTTCTCGCGCATGAGAACGTGGGCGCCGCTGCCGCAGATCATCCAGGGCTTCTTTGCGTCATCGGGAATGCTGCGCTCCGGCAGCACTGGCCACTCGCCGAGATACTGTTGCCGGAAACTGTCGCTGCTGCTCATGCGCTCTCCTGCATCAACGTGTCGATCATCTGCGCGCGCACGATCTCGGCGACGATCAGCTCCATCGGGCCGATCTCAGCCGACTGTCGACCGTCGATGCTCTGCGTGATCCACCAACCGTCGCTGCGCTTGTCGATGGTGTGCGTGAAGCGCTTGATGTCCGAGCGCCGACAGTCGGCCTCCGCGAGCACGAGCGCTGTCCGCATGATCTCGGCGACTATCGCCGCGTTAGCCATGGGCAGCCTCCCTCGTGATTGCTCGCTCGGGTGACCAGCCAAGCTTAAGACGACTGGCAATTGTGTGCCGCGGCAAACCGCTCTCGCGAGCCCATTCCGTCAGCGATCGCGTGACGTCGCCCACCGTGACCAAGCGAGCATCCTTTCGGTTCGCTCGCGACGCTGGCCGAAGAACAGCTCGACTAACCGGCTCGCCTCGCGAGAGGCGAGTGCCAATGGTGTTCGGGTCCAATCCAGCTATAGCTGCCCACTCGGAAATAAGCCGCGTCTCGCCGTCGATGGTTAGGTGGCGATTTGTTCGCTTGTTCAGGTTATTTGCCCGCTTCGTCACCCAGCGACAGTTGTGCGGAGAGTAGTGCCCGTCGTTATCCCTCCGATCCAGCTCCATGCGCTCGGGCATCGGACCCATGTCAGCCGCGAACGCATCAAAGCTCTCCCAGCGACGACACACGCGTATGCCGCGCGCACCATAGTTCTCGAAGCTTGGGTGCTTCGGGTTGCTGCACCGCGCATGCATCGCATTCCAGCAATCGCGCAGTCTGTTACGCTTTCGCTTCATGTCGATGCCTCTCAAACCGAAGTAATTCGGCCTCTATCAATGGAAACCACAATTTGATGGTGGCCCAATCCTCCGGCTCGTGTTTCGCGATTTGGCTCATGAAGCCAAAGTCCAGACCGCAAAAGGAGCTGTGGAACAGGTCGTATTCACGCGACAGTGCGAGCCCAGCGCCCTCGATGGTCGCCAGCACCTCGGCGCGGTTCATCTGCCAGATCGGCCACCACTGCCCCTTGCCGCTCTGCAGGCCGCCCGACTTCGAGCACATCACCGCGCGAGTGAAGAACTCGCCGGCGCGGGCGCCCAGCGCGTAGGGCACGCCGCGATCAATCCCGTGCTCCTCGGCCAGATCGTTGACGATGTCACGGAACGACAGCGTCTCCGGCAGCCCCATGCGTGCGATCTGCCGCGCACCCTCCGGCGTCTGGTAGCGGAAGCCCGCCATCCACTCGATGAACACCGGATGCGGCGCTCGGATAATCGGCCGCTTGAACAGCTTGTCCTCGTAATAGGACAGCGCCTCGTCCATGATGCGAAGGCCGGGCACGTAGTAGCAGCAGAACGGGATCAGCTCCTCGAAGTGCCGGTTGAGCTCCACCGCCATTGCGACGGCGTCCTTGCCCGACGAGAAAGCGACGATGATCTTCGGCCCCAGGCGCTCGCGCATCTGCTCGAGGAATTTGTCGCCCCACGGGAAGCGCTTCTTGCTGTCTTCGACCTTGATGCTCATGCGCCACCTACGCGACGAGCGGAGGGCGCATCATCAGCGCGTCGCCGGGGACGTCGAACAGGTTGAGCTTGCCCTTCCACTTCACCGGGATCAGCGGGCGAGCATTGCGAAGCACGAAGCCATACTCCCCGAAGAACCACGGCGATTTGGACTTCTCCACACAGTCGACGACATCGACGATGCCGATGATGTGGCCGAGAGTGCCCCGCAGCTGGCTTGGCGAAGGCATGTGGCCATGACCGATGTCCGCGCAGAAGAACTCCGCGAAGTCACCGTATTCGGCAGCGCTCATGGTCGAAGCTGCATGGATCAGCAGCGGCCCCCGATACTTGGTGGCCCAGCTGCGGTTTTCGATGTCCTTGCCCATGTGCACGATGGCCCAGGCATGTGGGTGGCGAACTGTGATGCACTTCATGCGCTGTACCCCTTTGGGATCTTGGCCATCGTCTTTGCGGCACCCTTCGACAACGCGACTGAGGTGGTCATTTCATACTCCGGCGCCGGCAGCGTGATGCCCATCGAGTGCGCCAGGATGCGACCGTCGATGAACAGATCACCGCCGCGCGGGATCATGGCTCGCTTCACCAGCTCGTCGAGGAATGCAGTGCATTGCCCGCTGCTGTCGAAGACGAGGACTGTGTAGTAGCCAGCATCCGCTTGGCGCTCGCGAATTTCCTGCACGCGCTTGCGGTTCGCCTTCCACTTCTCCAGCTCCTCGCCCGAGAGTTTGTTCTTCGATTTGCGCTCCTTGGCGATCGCTGCGACCGCCTTGTTCATGCCAGCGACGCCTTCACCGTGATCGGCGACTTCGAGGCCATCGTCTTGCATGGATGCGGGCTCGCCCATGCGCTGCTTGAGCAGGCTGAGGCTCCGCTGCTTTTTCATCAGCTCTCGCCGCTCAGCGAGGCTGCTGCCCCCACCCGCCTTGCGGATCGTCCGGTCCTGCCGCTTCATGCTCCACCCCAAAAGAATAGTGCATAAACTGCGTCGGGGCCGCTGGCCAGATGCACGGTTATGCGCTTGGTATATAGTGCACAAGCTGCTGGCCCCAGGATAGCTACCCTGTGAATGCTAGGCTTTGTGTTGCTCATGGTACCCCATAGGTTGCAGCAGCAGCTTGGCTGCCTGGGAGCCATCCTGTGCACTATTGGCCTGAAAACACAAGGGAATTGACCCCCTTGACTGATGGTGCATACTGTGCACTATTAGGATGGTCATTAGATGCCACCTGCAACCAACTGGGGAAAACACCAATGGCCCGCGCTCTCACCATCAAGCTCGATAGCTCCTGCATCAACCAAGTCGCCTACGACCCGGCCGCTGAACTCCTCGACGTCACGTTTCACAGCGGCAAAACCTACACCTACTGCGAAGTCCCCACCGTCGTCGTGAGCGGTCTCGCTAGAGCCCGCAGCGCCGGTCGGTACTTCCAACGGAAAATTCGCGGTCGGTATCCCACGCTCTGACCGCCCAGCCCGCACCCCGATCCTCCTCGGGGTGCGGGCTTTTTCGTGCCCAACCGGAAAGGACCGCACCATGCTCGCTCGCTTCACCGTCAAGCGCATCTTCAACAAGCTCCGCGTCTCCCTGCACGTCTGCAACGAAAACCGCGATGCGTCGCTCATGGTCATGTACGACCATCGCATCATCCGCGTCAGCGAACCGATACAGCACCGCGACGTCGACACGCCGGAGAAGGCCGAAGCCTATCTCCGCCAGCCGACCGGACCGCTCGGCAGTTTCGTCGAACGCCTCGAATGGCTGTGTCGAACCGGGCAACTGACGCCCGTCCCTGACGTCGAGGATGCACCCCTCGAAGCACGGGAGTGCGCGTGATGCATCTGCCCATCCGCGACCTCGTCTCGCTCACTCGGATGCTCCGCCGCGCTGATCGCCGCCACGAAGCGGCGCAGTGCGAAGCCCTCCTCGCCCACAAATGCGGGCCGCTGTTTGCTGCCGCGCTCATAGACGGACGGATCCAATGTCACTGACCGAATACCTCGCCACGCTGGCCTCCCCCATGCAGCGCGCCAACGTCCACGCCACGCTCACGACCAAGGTGCTCTACAACGGCACCGAGGTTATCCGGCGCCACGAACTGATCGAGCGCAAGGTGTGCGAGGCCGGC
Organism: Hyphomicrobium sp.; assembly: GCA_030148725.1. GTDB lineage: Bacteria > Pseudomonadota > Alphaproteobacteria > Rhizobiales > Hyphomicrobiaceae > Hyphomicrobium_A. The sequence goes on along the minus strand of JASBSU010000002.1, from coordinate 14,643 downwards.
GCGACTGTCGCCATCGTCAATGGCGAGCCCGGTCTGATGGATGGCGAAGGGCGCTGGATGGACAAGCGCGCCATCACCCAGCGCGGCCTCGACTACGCAAGGTGGCTGATCGCGAACCGCGCGTTCTGGTCCTACCAGCCCGGCGAGCGAACCCCAACGGTCGATGACCTGCCGCCCGGCGCATTCGCCGGCACGCAAGACGAGTTCGAGGGCCTGAGCCCCGGAATGCGGCGCGAGATCAACCGCACCGCTCGCAAGCTCGGAGGCGCCCGATGAGGACGATCATCATCAAGCCGCAGCGCATGAAGATAGCGAGTGCGTTACGTGCCGCCTGTGTCGACGTCTTCGGCGTCGAGTGGCCCATGCCGAAGCATGGCGACCACGACCTCAACCGCGAGGACTGCCGCGCCCCCGAAGTAGTCGTTCAGATCGGCGTGGGCGAAATGTCGGTCTCTATTGAGGCCTCCCCTCGCCTTCTGTCGCTGTTCTGCCGTCTCGCACCCAACGCCGGGATCGGAGTGCCGCTGACGGAAGCGCAGAAACAGTGTGCCCGCCGCGTCAACGGCAACCACTTCTCCGGGAAAGTCAATTGGCACTGCGGCCCCGACGCGAAGCCTGACGACGCATGGATCGAAGCGGCCGTCCGTGGCGCCCGCGTGCACCTCGAAATCCTGCGCGACTTCACTCCCGATCACTGAGGGGCACCATGGCGTACTTCAACGGCACCATCCACGGCCTCAACAATCCGCTCACCGGCCGTTACGAGCCCGGCGAGAAATGCACGCGCGTCCTCTGTGACGACTGCGCTGAAATCGAACTTCCCCTTAAGCCGAAGGGCACTGTCGGCCGCCACTGGGACACCGGGTTCAAGTGGGCGCCCTGGTACGGCGCGAAGTGTCACCGCTGCAACCGCGAAGCCTAATCCTCAACCGCAACGAAGGACCACGACCATGCTCGACTATCCGCGCCCCACGTTCGACGAGACCGATCAGGAAATCAAAGACCGCGATCTGCAGCACTGGCACGTCACCAGTGGCCCGCGTGTCGGCGACTTCGTGGAAATGCTCGACGGCACGAAGCGCCGCTTCACGTATCACCACGACGACCGCATCCAAACGACGATGCGCCCATCCGGCGACTTCGGCCCCGAGCGCTTCTACTTCAACGGCCGCTGCGACTACTCCGGCGCGCTCGACCGAGCCATCCCGATTGCGCAGCTGGAAGACACCGGCCGCATCGAGGAAGGCCGCGTCTGGTTCTTCCACCACGGTCAAGCCCGCGCGCACAACGGCGTCCAGACCACGATCCCGTGCCGCGTCTACCGGCAGATCGCGGCCTGCGCATGACACGCCTCTGGTCAAGACGCTGGCGCATCGCCGTAGGCCACCACTGGCAGCTTGAGCGCGAGTGCGCGAGCGACACCGCAGAGGCGTGGCTCGCTCAATTTCAGAAAGACGAGCCCGATGTCCTGTTCGTGCTCAGCCCCCGCAAACCATCCGCACCGAAGGGAACCACACCATGACCACGAAGATCGAACCCAACAAGGGCGCCGCACCGCTCACGTCGCCGATGATCGCAATGGAGGCGCGCGATCTGCTCAGAGCCTGCAAGCGCGCCGCCGCGTTCGTCGGCCGCACCAGCATCCCCGTGCTCGGCACCATGCGCGTCGAAGTGAAGAACGGACAGGCGACATTCACCGCGACCAACCTCGACGCCAAGCTCGAGTTCACGATGCCGGCGCGCGGCGGTGGCGGCGCCATGCTGCTCCCGGTGAAGCCGCTGATCCAGCGCCTCTCCGGCGTCAACACCGAAGTCATCTACGTGCTTGAGGGCAGCAAGGCGGTCGGCCGCACCAAGACGATGGTGTTTCGCGACGAGACGCAGCCGGTCAGCGACTTCCCCACCTTCGAGCTTGGCGTGCCGATCGCTTCGATGATCGTCAACTTCGACAAGCTCGGCTGGGCGTTTCAGCAGACCGAGTGCGCGATCAGCACCGAGGAAACCCGCTACTATCTCAACGGCGTCTATATGGCGTTCTGCAACTACGAAGGCCGCAAGGCGGTGCGCTTCGTGGCAACGGACGGCCATCGACTGAATGTGTGCACGCTGCCTGAGTGCAAGCCGCTGCTCGCGAGCGAAAAGCTCGACCGCATCAACGCGATCATTCCGCGCCTCGCCTGCGAGACGATCCTGCGCATCGCGCGCCAAGCCGAACCCGACGACAATGATGACCTCGTCGACAACATCACCGTGCGCCAGCACTTGAAGGCTGTCGTCTTCGAGGGTCCGGGCTGGGAAGTGGCGACCAAAATGATCGACGGCACGTATCCCGACTGGCAGCGCGTCATCCCCACGACCAAGGAACGCGAGACGCGCATTGAAGTCGACGCCGACGCACTGGCGGACGCTCTGCACGAAGTCGCGAAGGTGTCGAGCACCAAGACGCCGGTCGCGATCAAGCTATCGCCCGGCACCAGCAAGATCGACCTCAAGATGTGCCCAAAGGACGGCGACGAGGGCAGCGCGACGGTCGAAGCCAAGATGAAGGGCAAGCCGCTCACCTTCGGCATGAACACCGAGTATCTGCTCGATGCCCTCGATCTCGTCGAGAAGCGCGCCGTGATCCACGTCGCCAGTCATGGGCCGCTGACCATCACCGACCCCGACGAGCCTGATTTCCTGCAAGTGGTGATGCCTCACGCATTGTCGACGACAAAGGGCAAGCCCCTTTCTGAACAAGGTTCAAAAAACCCTGCCCAGGCATCCCCAAAGGCTCAGAAACAGGCCCCAGCTACCCCAGCCCCTGCCCAGGTGGCCAAGGCCCCCAGCAAGGCCCCCAGGGCCAGCAAAAAGGCCCCTGGCAAGGCTCCTAGCACCCCTGCCCAGCAGCCCCAGGCATCAGCCTAACCCCTGGCCATCCCCAGCACCCTAGGGGCGGTCCGCGCGGGCCGCCTCGCCACTCTTGTCAAAGGGACCTTACACCATGAAGCTCTCAGACTTCGGCGCAGCGACCAAGGCGCGCGATAAGCGCGCGCTGCTTCTCTCATGGCTCGCCGCCATCGACGGTGGCGACGGCCGTCTACTCATTTCGCTGCGCATCGCCGGCATCGGCGACAGGCACATCACCGACGAAATCGACGACGATGCGGTCCACGTTGCCAACGAGATCATCCGTGACGCCTTGTGGCTGTCCGCGTCGCATTGGGACGACGTGCTGACCGGCCTCAGGGTCGACACCTCGGAGGCGCCACTACCGCCACGCAACGCCGATGACCTGGCTCACGCCCTCTCGACAGTGGAGAATGCTCACTCGGGCGCCGTGTCGTGGAACGCCTCGCTGCCAAAGCCAGCTGCGGAGGCCGCGCAATGAGCCGCTACGCCCGCAAAGAACGCCGCGACATCCACGCGGACATCACCGGCAAGATCATCGCGCAACTCGAAGCCGGAACCGTTCCCTGGCTCAAGCCGTGGAAAACCATCGGCGGCACCTTCGGCGGTATGCCCCGCAACGCCATCACGCGACGCCGTTACTCCGGCATCAACGTGGTGCTGCTGTGGATGGCCGCCGAGGAGAAGGGCTACGCCTCGGCCGAGTGGCTGACCTTCCGACAAGCGCAGGCCGCTGGCGGCCATGTGCGCGCTGGCGAGAAGGCGACGCAGATCATCTTCATGAAGCCGAGCGTGCGAACTGTCGCGGGCGAGAACGGCGAAGACGAGTTGCGACAGTCGCTCATTGCTCGCGCCTATACCGTCTTCAACGTCGAGCAGTGCGATGGTCTCGACACGTCGCGACGGTCGGACCCCAAGCCGACGCCGCTACTCGACGGGCTCAAGACGAGCCCCGACGATCTGTGCGCCGCCTTCAATGAAGCGGTGAAGCGCACGGGCGTCGATCTGCGCTACGGCGGCCCGCAAGCGTACTATCGCCCGTCGAGTGACCACGTGCAGATGCCGGAGATCGGCGACTTCACGACCGGCGCCAATCATGACGCGACCCTCGCGCATGAAATGGTGCACTGGACCGGCGCCAAAAAGCGCCTCGATCGCTTCGATACCGTCAAGGCGATCTTCGATGGTCGCAAGGGCTATGCCTTCGAGGAACTGGTCGCCGAGTTGGGTGCAGCTTTCACCTGCGCCGAGTTCGGCATCACCGGCGACCTGCGCCATGCCAGCTATATTGAGAGTTGGATCAAGCTGCTCAAAGAGGACAAGCGCGCCGTGATGCGTGCGGCCTCGAAGGCTTCGCGCGCCGTCGCGTATCTCTACCCCGAGAGCGCCGAAGAAATCGACAGCGACGAAGATCTGCAGGAGGCGGCGTGATGCTTAAGCCAGAAGCGTTCGGCGTCGTCTGGTTCGACCCGTTCTTCGGGTTGTGGCTGACGCTCTCGAAGCCCAATGCAGCAGAAGCCGTCGAGGCGGCGAAGCGCATCCGCGCCAACGGCAAGGTCACCAATGTCCGCGCCGTGCACGTCCCGAAGGACAGCGACACCATGCACACCATTGACGAGGCACCCCGATGACGAAGCGACCAACAACGATCTGGAAGCCGACGCAGAACCTGCTCCACATCGAATGTCCCGGCTGCATCGTGAACATCTACGTCGACCTCGCTGACGATGATGGCAATCCTGTCACGAGCGTCATCGTCGAGGCCAACGGTCAGCGATATGCCGGCCAACCCGAGTGGTGGATCGAGGGCGAGCGCGGCAAGAACACATTCGCGACGCGCGTGGTGCGCGGCGCTATCCGCAGACTTCGGAGGATCGCAGCGTGAAGATCACCGTCTACTCTCTCACATGGGATGCTCGCAACGCTTGTGAGCGTATCGGCACCCAGCTCTTTGCGTCAGCTGAGGAGCGCGCAGCAACCATCGTCGATTGGGTCGGCTCATGGGGCATCGAAATCGAGAGTGCCGACGAGCTTGAAAGCGACCGCGTGCAGAACGAGCTCGGAAGCCGCGATGTCGAGTACGTGCTCGGCGAGCACACACTGGAGGTCGCGGCATGATCGCCAAGATTTCCGTCGCCGGCCCATCCGGCTGCGTGCGGCGCGTCCACATCGACAGCGCGGTTTACGGCGCCATCGTGCGCCTCCGCTATCGCAGATACCTGTTCAAGCGCGGTCTGCCGTACTCGCTGCTGCGTGAAGTCACAACGCGCGAAGGGCTGCGCAAGCTCGCGGTCATCATCGCCAATCAACGGAGGACCGCGTGAAGCGCCAACTCACCGACAACGAGACGACGATGATCGAGGCGGCGCTTCGCGTCGCTGGCGACGAGTACGCCAAGATCGCCGCGAACTGCGCGCAGCTGACCGGGCAGGAGTCGCTTGCAAAGCAATTCCGCCAGCAAGCCGTCGACGTCAGGAGGCTGCGCGATCTGTTTAGCGACCTGCCCACCGTGACCATCGACACCGGAGAAACCGAAGAATGAAAGCCCGCATCGACATCGCAATGGACAACGCCGCATTCGAGCCCAGCCCATCGGGCGAGCTGTCGCGCATCCTCTTTGGCCTCTCCAAGCGAGTGGCTGCGGAGGGCGCTGCGCTCGCTGTCGACAAGATGAAGCTGCCCATCGTCGACAGCAACGGAAACAAGGTCGGCAAGCTGACCATCCGTATGGAGAAGGATGCCGAGGCATGAGCGGCGACCCGAAAATCCTCAACGTCACCGGCGTGCGAGCGCCAACACCATCGCAAATCCGCGAGCACGCCTCCGACGTCGGCGCGGTCTATATCCGCATCGAGCGGCGCGGCTCGTTCGAGGAAATGTCGCTGTTCAATCCCGAGCTGCTTCTGCACGAGCCCGCGAGCATCCGTCAGACGCTCATGGGCGAGATCGAGCGCAAGCTGCTCGCGGTCATCAGGGAGGGAGCGAAGTCATGATCAGCACCCTCGCCTACGCCGACCGTGGCGGCGTCATCAAGTTCACGCAAGGGCCGCTGCCGAGAGGCTGCCTGCCGATCGCTCGCGGCGGCGACGCTCTGATGGACAGCATCAAGGGCGCGGCGCGATGGGCCTACGACAACGAGACGCCGCTGGTGCCGGGCGTGCCCGAGGCGCCCGACGACATGGCAGCGCTGCGCGCCTTCAACGCCTTCCGCGAACGCTTCGAGGGGCGACATGGCTAGCTACGTCACCGACCTCGACGCGGAGCAGCTAGCAGCGCTGCGTCGATACGCTGCTGCGCACGGGCGCAACTGGAAGCTCAAGCTTCTCGGACACTGACACGGCGATGGGCCAGCACTACCCGACGAGGCGCTACTGCGCGAAATCCGAAACACGCTCGGCCCGTCGTGGCTGCTGCGACTGCGACTTCCAACAGAGGGGAACCCATGAACCTGCACCTACTCGACGGCTCGGCCTACATTCACCGCGCCTTCCACGCATGGCCGAGGCTCACGCGCAAGAGCGATGGTTTGCCAGTCGGCGCCATCCTCGGCTTCTGCGAGTTTCTTTGGTACGTGATCCGCAAGCCGACGTCGGAGCGAACGCACCTCGCTGTCGTCATGGACGCCGGGCACTCCGGCCGCAAAGAGTTGTATCGCGACTACAAGGCGCACCGCAGCCCGCGCGATCCTGACCTCGCCAAGCAGTTCGATCATATCGACGATGCGTGCGCCGCGTTCGGCGTGCCTATCGTTCGGGTCTCGGGCTTCGAGGCTGACGACGTGATGGCGACCCTCGCCACCATGTGTTCGGCCCTCGGCGGCAAAACCTACATTCACTCCGGCGACAAGGATCTGATGCAGCTCGTTAGCGACAGTGTGTCGTTGTTCGATCCGATGAAGAAAGTGCACATCGGTCACGACGAGGTGATGGCGAAGTGGGGCGTACCGCCCAACCTCGTCCCGCACGTCCAGGCCCTGCTCGGCGATGCGGTCGACGGTATCCCTGGCGTGCCCAAGTGCGGCGACAAGGGCGCCCGCGCCCTGATCCAGCAGCACGGGAGCCTCGAAGCCGTCCTCGCGGCGGCGCACGCCATCAGCCAGCCGTGCGGCACGCCCCTGCAGCGCAAGAACCTCGTGCTCTATGCCGCCGATGCGCGACTGTCGCTGCAGCTCGCAACACTCCGTCGCGACGTGCCGCTCGACATCAACTTCGACAGTCTGCTGACCGTCGAGCGCGACTATCGCCCGATCTTCGACTTCTGCGAGGCGATGGAATTTGAAGACCTCGTGAACCGAGTGTCGCAGCAGGCCGCGTAGCCCTCAAAAATGTTGCGACGGGCGGAACCGACTGTCGCCCACGCCGTTGTTGCAGCAGCCCCGCCAATGAGTACCGCGTAACGGCAGGGCACCCTCCCCCATCCCAGGCGCCGAGTGTCCCCGCTCTCGGCGCCTTCATTTCATCCAATAATTGTTTCACGTGAAACCGTCGGCTCTCCGGCCCGACCTTCCAGGCGCTCGTCGGCATAGCCCTTCGGCCAGCGAGGCTGGCTGTGCGCAGGGATGCGAGGAGGCGGGAACTGTGGGCGAGATCGCAGAGCGGTCCGCACGCGGGCTCTGGTCCGAAACGACAAAGCCCGCCGGTAAGGGCGGGCCATTTGGGCGTGATCTGCGGTGTAATTCGCAGACCCATCGCAAGACTAGACATTTGAAGACTGATTCGTGGCGGTCCGTCAACCGGCTTTTTCAAGCCGAACAACCGGCACGATGCCGAGCTTGATGTCGATGTTGACGCCAGCATCCCGTGCTCGCATCAGCTTTCGCACCGGCTCGGGAATTTCGTACGTCTGGCCGGTGGTCGAATGAACCCCCGCCGCGTACTGCTTCGAGGTGCGCTCGGAGATACCGAGGACGTCAGCGGCGGCCGGGTGCGTGAGCCCGTTGCGCTTCATCCAGAGGGCATATTCAGTCTTGTGGGTGCTGCGAGGTGCCATGCGCAGAATATGTACTGTTCGTCAGCGGCGCTCAAGACGTAAGCCCTCGGATTTTAGCCGTACATTTCATCCATTTATTGTTTGCCAACCGGGCGAGTTGTGCACTATCGTCGTCACCATTCAACGATAGGAGTTCACGATGAACGATGCCAACTGGTCGCTCATTCCCCAGCACTGCCGCGCCGGCCTTGCCGCCTACATCGAACACGGCCGACCGGTCGGCGACTTCCTGACGTCGGTACTTTGCAACGATCTTGAAGGCGCCGTGCATCGGGCTGATCGCGAGAACCGCGCCGCGCTCGTCAACTACGTGGTGTTCCTGCACAACTACGCGCCGCGCCCGTGCTGGGGCTCCCCCGAGCGGGTAAAGAGCTGGTCGGCCTCGGGTGGCCTGCGCGGTCAGTCCCGTGCCGCTGCTAATCCAGAATTGCGCATCGCCGGCTGATGCTGCTCCGGCCACGTCAGCACAGCCCCGACACATCCCCGGCGGCACTTCATCAAGCCGCCGATCTCCTCGACGCCCAGCGCTCTCGACGCCGGGAACGTCCGCGCCTCGATCACACGGGACAGGCCGCAGGCGTTGCACTGAGCAACGAACCTGCGGCCCTCCGCTACGAGGGTGGCGAGCGTCGCCCCCTCGGCCATCAGTTCGCCAAGGCGACAGGCTGCGCGTCGGCGGCGATCTTCTCGAAGACCTCGACGACCTCGTCGCTCGGGTCGGGGATAGCCGCCCAGGCTGCCGGCTGCACGTGCTCCATGCCGGGGATGCCCTGCCAGTGACCGGCCCAGCGCCCCGTCTCCTCGTCCCACCACGCGGTCGAGAACTCAAACGGCGCTTCGACATCGCCGGTCGGCACCATCGCCGTAAACTCCTCGTCCTTCGGCGCGTTCGTGAAGTCGGTCGTGAACTCTTTGCTCATTTGGATTTCCCCTTTGCGAGTGCCGCCTTGATGACGCTGTTACCGTCGAGGCCGGCGAGCGCGGCCTTTCCAGCTCGCGCGACCTTCGATCCCTTTTTCTGTTTCGCGATGATGACGTTGCGAGGCAGGCGGATTTTCGCGCGACCCCATGCCTTGCTGGACAGCCACGTCGGCATCACCAAGCCCTCCTCGGCTCTGTCAGTGCGCGACCAACCGTCCACCCGGCCCGTAGCCGCGCGAGAACGACGCGTGACGGCAGCCCCACCTCGTCAGCCCAATCGGTCGCGCATCGAGTGACGCCGCGAAATTCAATCAGCACATTGTTGCGCTTATTCCGGCTCTGCTGGCGTGGAGTGCGCCACTCGCAATTGCCCGGCTCGTATCCCTTGTCATTCTCCACGCGCTCCAACGTCATACCAGCCGGGCATTCACCCATGTCGGCAGCGAAGCGCGCAAAGTCGCACCATCGCTCGCAGACCGTGATCCCTCGACCTCCATAATCCGGGTAAGCCGGATTGCTCGGGTCTTCACAGCGGCGACGCATGTTCAGCCAGATCGAATACAGCCGCGTGCTCGTCCGTCCGTGCGTAAGTCGGCGCTGAGCCGCCTTCTCCCGCTGCCAGCAGCCGCACGATTGCGTGCGAGATGACGCAAGGTGGTCGACGCGATACAGCCCCTCAGTGCCGCAGTCGCAGCGGCACGGAACTTTTTGATGTCTGCCGACCCTGCTACGAGGGCCGATCTCGACTAGCCGACCGTAACGCATCAGCTGCCCGCGCCTGCGCGCTCGAACCCAAAGTACGCGGCCACTGGGCACGGCCGCACGGTGTTGCGCTTCAAGCCCTCCGGCACACTCGCGAGCATGCGGGCGCGGTGTTCAGCCGCCGTCTCGTCGAGGCGGCGGCGGCACCAGGCGTAAGGGTCAGCTGGCGTGTTTTGCGACATTGGCATTCTCCTGTGGTCTTGTGAACTTGTCGTCGCGGTTGCGCGCATTGAGGCGGCGCAGGACCGCCTTCGATTGCTCGAGCACGGCGACGAGCTCGTCGTCCTTCGTGGCGGCGTGCGCGTTGGCGATGTGCTGGTTGGCCGAGCGCAGCGCCATCATGGCGAGGCTTTCCTGCAATTTGCGGTAAGCCTCTGTCTGCTGCTCGGCGCGGGTGAGTGATCGCGCCATTACAGCACCCCCAGCAGCTGCATGAACCAGAGCGACTGAGGCTCACCCGCGAGCGCCATCCCGTAGTGAATAGCGAGCGCTAGAGCGGTGAAACCTGCGAGGGTCAAGATGATCCGCATCAGGCCCCCACCTTCCCTGCGATCGCTTCCTCGATGTCGACGGTGCCGGAGCGCTCGTTGAGGAAATTCTCCAGGCGCGCGATCTGGATGTCGATCTCGCCCTGCGTGATCCCCGAGCGCAGCTTGAGCACCTTGCGCTCGCCGCCCACCACAACGCTGACCTCGGTGCGCGATGGCACCTTCTTGATGTGGATCAGGTGCGCCGGGATGCCCAGCCGTTCCACCGCCTTCGCCATCGTCGTCTCGACGTCTGCCCGTTTCATGCCACCTTCCCCGCTTTCTTGGCAGCCACCCGCCGCACTGCCTGCTTGATCCGAAATTCGTCCTGTAGAGCGACGAGCGACTGGAAGATGGCGCGATAGTAGCCAATGACGCCGCCCTTCCTGACGCGCTCGTCGTCGCTGCGCGTGATGACGCCCCCGATCTCCGATAGCGAGGGCACGCGACCGTCGCTCGCTGCGAGGGTTTGCATCACGATGACTTCGAGGGTTTGCTTGTGCTCAGGGATCGCCCCCAGGCTTACGTTGACGTGTGAGTGCATCCCGATCAGCTCGGCGCGCTCAAGCTCGGGAAGATCTGCGAGGGCTGCGTGATGCGGACCTTGGCCGTACGTCGCCACGCCCGACCGTCGCGCCTCGAAGCCCGACAGTATGAAGCCCTGAATGTGCGCGCTGATCGCAAACAACTCTGCCGTCGATGCCGCCTTGTTGACCGCCGGCATCGGCAACAGCACGTGGTTCAAGTTTTGGCGAAACTCGGCCGGTGCTGCATCCATCGCACGAACCACCTGACGATGGTTGCGCTCGCGCTCGATTGCCCCGCCGGCGGCCTTCGGCTTGCGTCGGCCGCTGCGGGCGATGCGCTGCGCGGTTTCCTTCACCTTTTGAGTGACGCCGCGCAGCAAGCTCACCTGATGGTGAACCCGGTGATGCTCCTCGAACTCCGCACGCTTCGCCTTGCGCGCCGCGTCACGCTCAGCTTCGCGCTTGCGCGCCATGTGCTTCGTCTCGAAGGCCATCAGGGCTCAGTCCTTCTTCGCTGCGTTGCCTTCGGTGAAGTCGCCCTTGCACGGTCGGGCAACGATCTCGCAGCGGTACATGACCTGTCCCATCGTCTCGCCGATGGACGTGCGGCCGCAGCGCGAAACGAAGTCCCGCGCATGTGTCAGATCGAGGAAGGCTTCGCCGAGATCGTAGCGAACGCGCTCCATCCAATCTTTCTTTGCGGCATCCATCGCGCCTTCGGTGCCGATCCACTGTGTGCCGAGGCCACGGGTCTTGCCGCCGCAGACGACGTCGTCCACGGAGCGATAGAGGCGCATGTCGGCATAGTCCCGCCGCTCCTCGACGCGCTTGCGGGCTGGCCGCGACCAGCGGCGATGATGGTTGACCTTGGCGCGACCGTAGCGCTCAGTCGCGCGCGGCGACCAGTCGAGGAAGTCGGTTGCGGAGGCGCGGCGCGCTGAGAACGCAAAAGCGACATAGCCAATCATCAGCAGCGCCGCCAAGAGTGCGGCGCCGTAGAAGATGCTTTCGATGACACGGCAGAAGCGAGGCATGGAGCCCTCCAATGGAAGGCCACCTGCACGCGGGACAAATCAGGTGGCGAGCGCTGCGATCAGAACGGGATTTCGTCGTCGAGGGTCTTCTGGTAGCCGGGGCCTGCGCCGTTGCCGTTGGATGCCCCGTTGCTGCCCGTGCGCGCGCCGTAGGGCGGCATTGCATTGTCCATCGGCGCGTCACCTGGGCGACCGCCCTGCGGCTGCCCCAGCAGCTCGATGGTGCCGCCAAAACCCTGCAGCACGATCTCGGTCGAGTAGCGCTCGATGTTCTTGTCGTCCGTCCATTTGCGCGTGACGATCTGACCCTCGACCGCCAGCTTCGTCCCCTTCTTCACGTACTTCGAGATGACGTGCTCGATCAGGTTGTCGTTCCAGACGACAATCTGGTGCCACTCGGTCTTTTCCTTCTTCTCGCCGGTGGTCTTATCCTTCCACGTCTCCGACGTCGCGAGTGGGAACCGAGCCCACTTGTTGCCGCCTTGCGTAACGGAAATCTCTGGGTCTTTGCCCACATTCCCGATGAGTGTTGCGCGATTCAAAGGGTAGCCTCCTGTGCTGAGACGAAGCGCCCGCAAGCCGACCTCGGCCGCGGAGGCTCCGCGAGCCGATGAAGGCGGCTATGTTCGCCGCGCGTCATCAGCTCTAGGTTTGATGGATCGTTGTTCGACCTGCACTCGTCCCGGTGATGGACGATCTCGTCGGGCCGCAACCGCCGCCCGATCCTCTGCTCGACGATTACGTCGTGCTGCAGCCGCCCGACATCAGGGCCTGAAGTGAACTCGACATAACCCTTGCTGTTGATGCGAGTGCCCCTCGCCTTGCCCGCCCAACGACGGTGAGCTGCCGTCCGCATTCGCTCAATCTGCTCAACCGTATATGGCTCGCGCACTCTGCTGCGAGACGCCTCTGCAATAACATCAACGCGTAGACGCATTGCGTCGCCGCGATCACGGAGGTCGCAACCTGCCCGCAGCAACTCGCGACGCACGGTCGAAATCGAACGGCCATCAAGCGCCGCGATCTGCGTGGTGCTAAGCCTCTCGATCTCGTAGAGCGCCTTGAGTTCGCTTCGGGTCATTCCGGATTTGCTCCGATGTGAGTGCCGGGCAGGCCGCAGACCTACCGGCGCTGAGTTGACTAGGCGGCTTCTTCCTGTCCGGTGACGACGTCGAGGTGTGGCAGAACCAGGCAGCGCAGCACCTTGCGCCCCTCGCTGTCCTCAAGCAGCTCGTCGCCATCGAGTAGCGGCAATCCTGATAGCGCGCAGCGGACCAGCGTGACGCCATCATCGTCGTCCGTCATGACTGGCGGCGTCGGGTGGTCGTTGTAGGCTGCGCTGGCTGCATCAAAAGCCTTGTCCAAGTCGGCGTACGGCCCGACATCCGGCAGCGACGTTTCAATCGCCTGAAGCTCCGCCTCGATCTCTTGGTTGGCCGCCTTGATCTCGGCGTCGCGCTGCTCACGGATCGCCGACACCTGCGGCTCGTACTTGTCGTAGATGGCGTCGATGCGCTTGTGGTGCGCCTCCTCCGCCGCCCGCCGGCGCTCCTCGCGATCCTTCCCGCGCGCCTCCTCCGCATCAGTCATCACGTGAGCGTCGCGCGCCTCCTCGGCCCGGATCATGGCCTCGTAGAGCGCGGCTGCCTCTTTGCGTTGGTCGGCGTCCTTCACGTTCGACACGTCGAATTGCATTGGTGGTCCCCTTTTGCTGCTTAGAAACGTGGCTTGAAGTCTGCGTTGCGAATGGCATTGGCGCCGATGTCGACGAAGGCGTCGACGACGCCGACGCGACCGTTGCGGTTCTTGTCGACGCCGAACTCGATCTTGTGGCGGACGGCCTCAAGCGCCTCGATGCGCTTCTGCTCGTCTTCGGGATTGTCGCACCGCAGCTTCGATAGGTAGTAGGCGGCACGGAACAGAAAGATGATCACCGAGGCGTCCTCCTCGATGGCGCCGCTCTCGCGCAGGTCGGGCATCGTCGGACGCTTGTTGTCGCGGCCCTCGACGCCGCGCGACAGCTGGCACAGCGCGACCAGCGCGCAGTTGAGCTCCTTCGCCAGCTCGGCCAATCCGCCGGAGATTTCCGCCAGCTCGCGGTTGCGGTTGCCCGCATAGCGGTTTGACGCCTTCACGATATGCAGATGGTCGACGACGAGCAGGCTCAGGCTCTCGCCGTGGCGCTCCAGTTCGGCGGCGTGCTTGCGCGCTCTCGCGGCGATTTCGGCAACAGTGAGGCCGCGCTGCTCCTCGATCTCGACCGGCAGCTTCGCGAGTTCTTTCGCCGCTATCTCGAGCCGATGCAGCGCGCCTGCGCCGAGCGATTGCCCCATCAACAGCGACTGATACTCAATCGGGGCGCTTGCCGTGTAGGCAAGGTCGGTCAACATGCGGGCGCCGAGCTGCTTCTTGTGCATTTCGAGCGAGAAGAACTGCACGCACTCGCCGGCCTTCGCAGCCTTGAGGATCAGCGACGTGGCAACCGCCGACTTGCCAGCACCCGGCCGGCCGGCGATGACGGTCAGCTCGCCGCGCGGGAAGCCGCCGAGCATCTTGTCGAGGTCGACGAGCCCCGTGGTCGGATAGTCCGGCTTGGCGCTACGACGCGCCAGATCGAGGGCAGCCTCTGCGGCGGCGCCGACGTCGTACTGCTGGCGCTTGTTCTGGCGCAGCGTCGTCAGCACCTCGTCGAGTTGCGCCACGCCGTCGATGGCGATCTGCGCGACGGAACGCCCACCGCTGTATGCCGCCGCCGTGATCTCTGCCGCCACGGTCGCGAGCTTGCGCCGCCGGGAGGCGTCGAGCACCGTCTCGATGGCGTCTGCAATGGGCAACGTCAGCTGATGCAGTCGCTGCCCGATCATGTCCTTGAGGTAGCCCCGGATCGTCACGTAGGGCATCACCTCCTCGTCCGACCCGATGATGGACGCCAGCGCCTCAATCGACGGTTTGCGGCCCTCGTCGTGCAGGCCCACGAGGATCGCGAACAGCCGT
>JASBSU010000054.1 GCA_030148725.1 Hyphomicrobium sp. | reverse complement strand
CGGCTGGTGGCTGATGGCCGGCTTCTTCCTCACCACCTCGATCCTCCTCTGGTGGGTCCGCATGTACCGGCGGGCGCGCGCCCTCGGGATGGGCACCCACGTCGCCTGGGCCTTCGCGGCGGCGATCTGGCTCTACCTCGTGCTCGGCTTCATCCGCCCGCTGTTGATGGGCAGCTGGAGCGAGGCGGTGCCCTTCGGCATCTTCCCGCACCTCGACTGGACCAACAACTTCTCGCTCAACCACGGCAATCTCTTCTACAATCCGTTCCACATGCTCTCGATCGCCTTCCTGTATGGCTCGGCACTGCTCTTCGCGATGCATGGTGCCACCATCCTGGCCGTGAGCAGATACGGCGGCGACCGCGAGCTCGAGCAGATCACCGATCGCGGAACGGCAGGTGAGCGCGCGGCATTGTTTTGGCGATGGACTATGGGTTTCAACGCCACGGTCGAATCCATTCACCGCTGGGCGTGGTGGTTCGCAGTCCTGTGTCCCCTCACGGGCGGCATCGGAATTCTGCTCACCGGCACGGTGGTCGATAACTGGTACGACTGGGGTTTGAAGCACGGTCTGGCACCAGCGGCTTACTCGCCCTAGGTCGCTCTCCCGGTGCTTTGCCAAACGTGAGCGGTGCCAGGCATTCCCCTGTGGCACCGCTCGTGTATTTTGGATTTCGTTACGGAAGACAAAGGCGAGTGCAGGCAGCGACCAGCTTCAACCGCACGGATTGCCTGCACCCCACGCCGAACGATCCCAGCGCTCAGCGCCAGGCTGAAAACGCCTCAGCAGTACAATTAGAACTTCAGGTCATAGCGGGGCTGTTCGTAAGGCTCTCTGGCCAGCCGTACGAACACGTCCCGTATCTCTTGGGCGGAGGCTTCGGCTACCGCTCCACGGCTGACTTCCTCACGCGTCCACATCCACGATTGCGCCCGGTCGTCGCGCATCTCCCAATCGCCAAACAGGCGGTCGGTCGTGTCGCCAGCCCAAAGCACGACGACTTCGGTGTGGCGCGCGTCGCGTGATATCCGCGCGTACGTATCGGTTACGGCCGCCCGCGGACCTTCGAGCATTTGGAGGTAGAGGTCTTCTCTGCAGATCAACGAGCCGGTGATCGCATCGCGTTTGTTGAGCCGGCGCGCAACGAGCAGGATATCTGTCAACGTCAGCTCATCGAAGCCGAAGGGCCGCGATGCGTACACCAGTTGCATCAACCTCATGATCGGGGCCTCGCGTCATGTGTTCAGTCGAGGCTCTTGTCGCGATCCGGACCTTCGGATCGCGACGTCATCTGGCAGCGGCACCGATTACGACGATGCAGCCTATTCAGCCGCCAGCCGCACGTAGGTACCGTTCGCCACCGGGCATGCTGCCCACAGTCCCTTCAGCGCGCTCACCAGCCTCTCCATCTGCTCGTCCGTGTGGACCGGCGATGGCGTGAGGCGCATGCGCTCGGTTCCCTTGGGGACGGTCGGATAGTTGATCGGCTGAACGTAAATGCCGAAGTCGCGCAGCAGCACGTCGGTGAGCGATTTGCAGTGGCCGGGATCTCCGACCATCACCGGGACGATGTGGCTCGGGTTCTCGACCACCGGCAAACGGTCGGCTTTGAGCATGCCCTTGAGCTTGGCGGCGCGCTCCTGGTGGCGGGTGCGTTCAAAAGTGCTGCTCTTCAGATGCCGGATGCTGGCCAGCGCGCCAGCTGCGATCGCAGGCGCGAGGGATGTTGTGAAGATGAAGCCCGGAGCGTAGGAGCGGATCGCATCGCAGCAGGCGCGGCTGGCAGCGATGTAGCCGCCCATGACGCCGAAGCCCTTGGCGAGCGTACCATTGATGATGTGGACGCGATTCATGATGCCATCGCGCTCGGAGATGCCGCCGCCTCGCGGACCGTACAGTCCGACGGCGTGAACCTCATCGAGGTACGTCATCGCATTGTATTTCTCGGCCAGGTCGCAGATCGCAGCGATGGGGGAAATATGCCCGTCCATCGAGTAGACGCTCTCGAACGCGATGATCTTCGGCGTGCCCTTGGGGTACTTCTTAAGCTTGGCCTCGAGGTCGGCCGGGTCGTTGTGGCGGAAGACGACCTTCTCTCCACGACCGTGGCGGATGCCTTCGATCATCGAGGCGTGGTTCTTCTCGTCGGAGAAGATCACCGTGCCGGGGATCAGCTTTACCAATGTCGATAGCGTGGCGTCGTTCGCCATGTAGGCGGACGTGAACAGCAACGCCGATTCCTTGCCATGCAGATCGGCGATCTCGTGCTCGAGCTCGACGTGATAGTGCGTCGTGCCTGAAATGTTGCGCGTGCCGCCGGAGCCGGCGCCAACCTGGTCGATGGCCTCATGCATGGCAGCCACGACGGCCGGATGCTGGCTCATGCCGAGGTAGTCGTTCGAGCACCAGACGGTCACTTCGCGTGCGCCGCCGTCGGTGAACTGGTCGGCAATCGGATAAGAACCACACCGGCGCTTCAGATCCGCGAAAATGCGGTATCGGCCTTCGCTGCGCAGCGCATCGAGATGCTTCTGGAACATCACTTCGTAGTGCATCACTTCCTCCCCCGAGCAGGCCCTGCGCGGTTCATGTTCAGACACTTTCCAAAACAGATGTGGCTCCGGCTTCGAACCGGGGCATTTTCTTAGGTGTATCGTTCCGTTGCGGCGCCGCTGGCGCTTCCGCCTCCAGCTCCCGCGATGCCAGCCCCCAGCTCCAGAGCGATGCGGCCGGCAACGGCAGCACGAGGAACCAGTGCTCGAGCACCGCGAGTGCCATGAGTGTTGCCAGCAGCGTGTAGCCGACGACATCCATCGGGCCGACGGATTCTGCCGCGGCGTAGATCAGATTGACCGTTACCACCGTCGTCGCCGTCACGGCGAACGGAAAGAAGAGGTTCATCGGGCGGCGGCGGAAGTAGCTCTTGAGGTAGCGCAGATGCGTGGGAAGAAACTCTTCCGTCAGGTTCGGAACGCCGAAGTAGACGTTGAGCTTCGAGCTGATCCTGGCGATCCACAGCACGACGAACGTCAGGACGCCGATCTTGTTGGGCTCACCCCACGTCAGGGCTACCAGCCCGATGGCCGTCAGAAGGATCGCCAGCTCGTGATAGATGAGCGTTTCGGCGGCGGCGATGAAGCGACGCCAGCCTCGCAGCGATTCCGGACACGCTGTGGTGCGTGGCCCGGTCACCAATCCGGTCAGCATGCTCATCTCATGCCAGGCCCAGACCAGCAGCCCGCATGTGAAGGCGGCATACGCACCCGCTGCCGTCACATCGTCGCTGGTGTGCCAGATGCCGACGACCGCCATAGCCGATACGACCGTCATGCCGAGCATGCTGAGGCCGAACGTGGAGCGCGGCATTCCGATGACATACAGCACCGCTCCGGTGCTGAACCACCAGACGAACAAGGCGAACAGAATGGCGAGTGCGTAGTCCAAGCGAGGCTCCTACCAGGCCGGTGACAGGCGGCTCGACTTCGGCAAGTCGTTGGTCTGCGGGCGCAGGAGGAAGAGCCGCAGGAAAGCCACGCCGGCACCGGCGGCGAGCCAGCCCCTGCGGACCTTCCCAGAGATACCCTTCTCGTTCTGCGCTTCCGTCAGCTTGTCATTGAGCACTCTGAGACGTTCGAGCCCTTCGAGGAATTTCGGGTTGTCTAGATCAATGACCACCGGAAACACCTGGCGCGAAATCTCGTTCGTGATGCGGAAGACGCGGAAGTCGTACTCGGTCGGATCCATGCCCAGCGCCTTGTGGAACTCCGGGCGCGCGTGGTCGCGAACGTACATCGTGGCGTACACGGCGAGCAGGAAGAAGCGGACCCAGAGCTTGTTCAAGCCGGTCAGGAACTGCGGATTCGCCCGCATCAGCAGCGCGAAGGCTTCCCCGTGGCGGAACTCGTCGTTGCACCACTTCTCGAACCACTTGAAAATCGGATGGAAGCGGCGCTCGGGATGACGTTCGAAGTGACGGAAGATGGTGATGTAGCGCGCGTAGCCGATCTTCTCGGAGAGGTAGGTTGCGTAGAAGATGAACTTCGGGCGGAAGAATGTGTACTTCTTGGTCTTGGTCAGGAAGCCGAGATCGACACCGATGCCGAAGTCGCGCAGGGCGTCGTTGATGAAGCCGGCGTGGCGCGCCTCATCGCGGCTCATGTACTTGAACAGCTCGGTCAGATCCTTGTTCGTGCCCCGCTTCTTCATCTCGGCGTAAAGCACGCAGCCGGAGAACTCAGCGGTGAGCGAGCTGACGAGGAAATCCAGGAATTCTTTGCGCAGGCCCTCGGGGAGCGTTTCGAGGTCGATCAACTCCCATTCCTTGTTGCGGCGGAAGTGCCCCTGGTTGGGGTCAGACCGCATTTCGGCGAGAATCTGATCCCACTCCGCGCGCACGCCGTCGACGCTCATGCGGTCCAGCTCGGCGAAGTCGGTGGTGTAGAAGCGTGGCGTCAGCATGGTGTCCTGCTGCGCGGCCAGCGTGGTCTCGTTCGGACGTCCAAGGGTTTCGATGGTCATAGCTTGCTCCCCGAAGAAAAGCTCACCTCGTAAAGCTCCGTCAGCTCAAGGCGAGCGAGCAGCATCGTCAAAGTGCGGTCGAGCCAGTTGGCGCGTGTCACGGTCGCAACGCGGCGCAGGACCACTTTCGATCCGTATGGGACGCGGACGGGATCTCCGTGGACCAGAACCGCGTCACCGGCATTCATCGCAAGCCCACCGTCCAAATCGACGTGGGCGTGAAGGCTCTCAAACGTGTTTTCTATCTCGATCGTGCACGGCACGTCGAACTGTTCCCTTGGCGCGAGCCAGCTCGTGCTCATGGCGTTGACCTCCCGGACGCTAACAGGTTGGCGAAAACAGCAACGTTGCTCGTCCCGAACCCGACGAGCTCGACCTTATGCTGCGTAAGCGGATCGGAAATGGAAAGTCGGCCGTCCTTCCAGCGGGTGAGCTTGAAGCTTCCATCAGGCCCCAGGCCGCGCTCGACGCGCTGGTGCGCGAACCCGCGCATGACGATTCTGACGAAGCCCTTGGTCCCCGGCTCCGCGACGTCGATGACGCTGCCGTCGTTGGCGTCGCGGATGACGACGGCCCCGTCGTTGCGATCTTCGAAGCGGAGATCCCGGCTTTCGGCGGGGCTCGCGTATTCGAGCCTCGTCGCGCCGATATCGGTCAACCGCGCGATCCCCGCAAAGGCGATCGCGAACACGATGAATGTCGCGATCCCATAGAGAACTCTGGGCGGCACTTTCATCGGATCATAGCGCTCGTTCATCGCCATACTACCCTCCTCACGCTGCCGATGTGTCTAGCATCGGCGCGAGCCCGGCTTCAGACCGTGCCGGCCCGACGCTCACCAGTCGCGGCAGACCGGCTGACGTCACCGCTGCAGCCAACGTCTCAGAGACCTCTTTCGCGTTCGGTATGCAGCGCAGCGTCGGCTGCGGCCAGGTCGTGTGCCACGGCCGCACGTGCGGCCAGAGCACGACGAGCGACTGGCGCGCGGATCCGGCGATGGCGAGGGCGAGGTCACCCGTGCCATCGCCGTACTGCTTGAGGTCTGCGGCATGGATCGAGGAGAAGGGAATGTTCGCGGACATCGGCAACGCAACACCGAACCGCAACACGACACGGCGCGTTGTGATCGTGTAGATGGTCGACCGCTGTATCAGCCAGGCGAACAAGGTCAGCAGCGCGCAGGCGGCGACGCCGCCGAGCAGAACGCCACTGTTGCCGATGACCGCCTTGCTGAACGGAACACCCGACCAGATCGCGGATCCGGCGATGCATGCAAACAGCAGCGCAAAGTAGATTGCGACGCCTCTGACATGCAGCACCCTCAACGCGATGCCTTTTAACGTCGGTGATCCTTGCCAGAGAATCTTCTCGCCAGCGGGAAGCGGCTCGGGCAGTCCGGGAGTATCCTCGATCTCATGCTCGTTCACAGATAGGACTCCACTCGTCTTGGCGTGGCATACAGCAACCCGCCACCGTAGTAGGCACAGATGCGATCCTCTTCGAGGAACGTGATCTGGTGGGGCTTCTCCAGCGTCGGGACGGCGGCGAATTGCGAAGCGAGAATGGCGTGCACGAAGACCTGGCGCCTATCGCGGTCGATGCGCGAGAAGTTGATCGGCAGGAGAACACGCTTGCCGCCGGCGACCTCGACTTCCAGGTAGCGGATCATGACTTCGGAGACGTCGATCCAGACGTCGCGCACCACGCCACCGACGCGTCGATCTGCGCCGATCACTTCCATGCCGCGCGGATCAGGATCACGCGGGCTGAGGGTGAATTGCTTGTAGTCGCCCGAGTTCGGCGCCGGATCGGCCTCCGTCCCTTGCGTCGCGTGCGTGACGAGCTTTTCGCCGCTGGCGATACGAAGCGGGACGATCTTGGGCAAACCATCGAGCGTCAGATCAGGCTCATTGGCGCGCATCGCGTAAGAACCGGGGCCGATGCTATCGAGCATCGGATTGCCGATCGGATCAAGCGGCGCGCCGGGCCACGGGGCCACCGGCACAGCCTTTACATCCCATTGCGAGGCTTCCTGCCGTGGAGCCAGAACCTCGCCGCCATGCGGCAGCAGGAAGGTCTTGGGCGCCGGGATCGGCGGGAAATTCAGATACGGCTTCGTATCGATGCGTTCGTAGGCAAGCGGGTAGCCCTCACGCTTGTCCTCCTGCCGCAGGTAGTAGATCAGGTATGCAAAGAATGCCCAGAACGCATACAGGCATACCTGGGCGACGTCGACGTATTGAGTAATAGCGCCCTTTTCCATCGGAGTACCTCCACGAGACAGCGCTAGCCGGGAAATTCGGCCAGACCGAAGTTTGAATTGGACCGCAAGCGCGTTTCGCTGGCGGGACGAACGAGTGGTCCTACTGCCGCGAGTGTTGCGAGCAGCAGCATGATTTCGATGTAGTAGACGAACCCGTAACCGACTGACGGACCGACGAGGGCTGGTCCGAGCAAACCCTTCTCCGCGAGCCTCGCAACGACGTCGCGAATAGCACCACCTGATGCGATCGCCAGTCCGTTGCTCGTTGCCTGAACGGCTCCCCACGCGCCCAGCGCCAAACCGACGGCGCTGGCCTCGGCGAGTGCCATGGCGCCGGACAGCATGCCGACCGAGAAGAGACCGCCGCCGAAACCAATCAGGCATACGCCGACGCGGAACATCTGCGGGGATCCGAGCGGGGCAGAGAAGATTACGGCGGAGAATGCGACGACGCCGACGAGCGCGCCGTATCCCGCGACCCGATAGGGGTCCATGCCTTTGCCGAGCGCGCGCGCCGCCAGAGCGAACGCTGCCAGCGTGCCGGCCGCCAGTATCGCCGTCAGCTGCGTCGTGGCGCCGACGCCAAGATGCAGCACCTCGCCGCCATAGGGCTCGAGGAGGATATCCTGCATGCCAAAACCCGCCGAGCCCAGGCCGACCGCGATCAATACGCGCTTTGCGCGGCCGCCATTACGGAATTTCCGCCAGGACTCGCCGAATGTCGGGTGGTCACGATCCGGTGCCGTTAGCGCCGGATTGCGTGCTTCCTGTTTCCAGAGAGCGACGATGTTGAGAACCATCGTCACGACGGCAGCGCCCTGAATGAGCTGAATGAGCCGCAGCTGGCTAAAGTCGGCGAGGACCTCGCCGAAGATAAAGCCGCTGGCCACCATGCCGACGAGCAGCATGACGTAGAGGAACGCGACGACACGCGGACGCGAGGCAGCCGGTGCGAGGTCTGTCGCCAGCGCCAGGCCCGCCGTCTGCGTCGTGTGCAGTCCCGCGCCGACGAGCAAGAAGGCCAAAGCCGAGGCTACGTAGCCGATCCAGATCGGGCCGTTCGCATCGCCCGACAGAACGATCAGCGCGAATGGCATGATCGCAAGGCCGCCGAACTGCAGCATGCTGCCGAACCAGATATAAGGCACGCGGCGCCAGCCGAGGACGGAACGGTGCGTGTCGGAACGGAAGCCGATCATGGTGCGCAAGGGCGCAAAGATCACCGGCAGCGAGACCATCGCGGCAACGAGCGCACTGGGCACGCCCAGCTCGATGATCATGACGCGATTGAGGGTGCCATTGAGCAGCACAAGCGCCATGCCTACCGAAACCTGGAACAACGACAGACGCAGAAGCCGGCTGAGCGGCAACTCTGCGGTCGCCGCGTCAGCAAACGGCAGCCAGCTTGGATTGATGCGAATCCAAGCACGCGCCAGTTTGTCGTTGAGCCGCTTCATGCGCGACTGAGCTCCATTGCCTGTGACGTGTAGAAGCCGTTGGCGATGCGTGCCGTGCGATCGGGGCGCCAGACCTTGAGGCCGACCTCGTTTGCAAGTGTCCTTCTCAACGCGCTGTCGCTGACCGGCTCGATGGCAGGGGCGCGGTTGGCGCGCGGGAACGCTCTTCCGACGGCGTGCATTAGCGCGAGCGCCGGCGTCTTCGGGGCGAACGTGAAGAGGATGCTAGCGCGGGTACGCTCAGCGAGCAGCTCGATCGCGTTTGCGATGTCGCCGGCCTTGTAGTGAATGAGCGAATCCATCGCGATGACGTGGTCGAAGCGCCCGAGCGCAGGGTCGAGCATGTCGCCGACCCTGAAATCGACGGCCTCGCGCTTCAGCTCCTCCGCCGAGCGGCGGGCAGCCAATTCGACGAGCTTGGGTGAAATGTCGACCGCAACCACCTGCGCACCACGGCGGGCCGCTTCTGTCGCCAAGGCGCCCGTGCCGCAACCGGCATCTAGAATTCTGCGCCCGGAAATATCTGCCGGCAGCCACGACAGCAGCGTCGAGCGCATCTGATCGCGTCCTTCGCGCACCGTCCGTCTGATGCGCGAAACAGGTGCGTTCGACGTCAGCTTGGCCCAGGCGTCCATGGCCGTACGATCGAAATAGGTTTCGATCTCACCACGCCGGTCCAGATAGGTGACTGTCGGCATCACTCGAACCCCAGGAAGTCGAAGATGTCGCGATCTTTCATCGGCTTTGCGTCAAGGGGCGTCGTGCCGGCCCACAGTGTCTCGGCGAGGGTCAGGTACTCTCGCTGCACGGCCTCGAGCTCGGGCGAGGATTCCATCTCGAAAAGCGTCGATTTTTTGAGGCGGCTGCGGCGAATGACGTCGAGATCGGGGATGAGTGCCAGACGCTTCAAGCCGATCGCATCGTTGAAGCGGTCGATCTGATCGGTTTGCTTGCTCCGGTTGGCGATGACGCCAGCCATCCGCACCGCGTAATTCTTCGACTTCGCCTGTATCGCGGCGACGATACGGTTCATGGCGAAGATCGAGTCGAAGTCGTTGGCGGTGACGATGAGCGCGCGGTCCGCGTGTTGCAGGGGCGAGGCAAAGCCGCCGCACACGACGTCACCCAGCACGTCGAAGATCACGACGTCGGTATCTTCGAGGAGATGATGCTCCTTGAGCAGCTTCACCGTCTGGCCAACGACGTATCCGCCGCAGCCGGTGCCGGCTGGTGGGCCGCCAGCCTCGACGCACTTTACGCCGTTGTAGCCTTCGTAGACGAAGTCCTCGACGCGCAGCTCCTCGCTGTGGAAATTGACGCTCTCCAGAACGTCGATGACCGTCGGGACCAGGCGCTTCGTGAGCGTGAACGTGGAATCGTGCTTGGGATCGCAGCCGATCTGCAGCACCCGCTTGCCGATCTTCGAGAACGCCGCAGACAAGTTCGACGAGACCGTGCTCTTGCCGATTCCGCCTTTGCCGTAGATCGAGAAGACCTTTGCCGTGCCGATGCTCACCGTCGGGTCGAGCTTGACCTGAACGCTGCCATCACCATCGAGCCGCACGTCCTTCACCAGATCTCTTACAGCGACCGTCATGCGGCGACCTCCATTCCAACACCTTCGACCCGATCCTCCAGCTCCTCGCCTGCTTTGCGCAGGGCATCGAGGGTTGCTGCATCGGGCGACCAATAGTTGCGTGCGTGTGCTTCAAGAAGCCGGTTTGCGACCTTCGCGGACGCAACCGGATTGAGATCGGCGAGGCGTTTGCGCATCGCGTCGTCGAGAACGAATGTCTGGGTCAGGCTTTGGTACACCCAGGGCGCGACCTGCCCCGTGGTCGCCGACCAGCCGACGGTGTTCGTCACGTGTGCCTCGATCTGGCGCACGCCCTCGTAGCCATGCTGGAGCATGCCTTCGTACCATTTGGGATTGAGCATGCGCGTGCGCGTCTCGAGCGCGACCTGCTCGGAGAGCGTCCGGACGAGGCCGTCGCCGCGCGTCTGATCGCCAATGTAGACCGGTATCGCTTCGCCTTTGGCGCGTCGTACCGCGCGACTGACACCGCCGAGGTTGTCGAAATAGTGGTCGACCGTCGTCACGCCAAGCTCGACCGATTCCAGGTTCTGGTAGGCGAGGTCGACGGTGGCCAGCATGCTGTTCAACAGGGCCGGCTGCTTCATCGGCGTACCGGAACTGCCGTAGGCGAAGCATTTGCGGCGCGTGTAGGTCTCGGCCAGCTCATCCTCTTCGCCCCACGTGCCACCGTCGATCATGTGATTGACGTTGGAACCGTAAGCGCCATCAGCGTTGCTGAAGACGCGGAGCGCTGCCGTTCCCATGTCACATGCATGGATCTGCTGATAGTGGAGGGCATGCTTGCGGACGTAGTTCTGGTCCAGTGGCTCGTCGGCGGTTGCTGCAAGGAGCGCGGCCTCGGCGAGCAGTTTGGTCTGCAGCGGCAGCAGATCGCGGAAGATGCCGGACAGCGTCATCACGACGTCGATGCGCGGTCTGCGCAGCTCGGCGAGCGGGATCAACGATGCGCCGACCAGGCGTCCATAGCCATCAAAGCGCGGGAGGGCGCCCATGAGCGCGAGTGCCTGCGCGATCGGGCCGCCTTCGCTCTTGAGGTTGTCGGTTCCCCACAGCACCAGCGCCACGCATTCGGGGAGCGCGTTCGCCTCCGAGAGATGACGATCGAGGAGCTTGCTCGCCTGGCGCATTCCATCGCCAACGGCGAAGGCGCTCGGAATGCGGAATGGATCGAAGCCGTGCACGTTGCGGCCGGTGGGCAGCATTTGCGGCGTGCGGATCAGGTCACCACCCGGCACCGGCCGGACGAAGCGGCCATCGAGAGCTCCGAGCATCGCGCCGATCTCATGATCTTCGGACAGAAGCGCGTTGGTTTCCTTCAGTTGCCGCAGGATCGCGGTGCTTTCTTCGCCCTGCGGAAGGCCACTCAGTTCCAGCACGCGGGCGAGACTATCGCCTTGCACCAGCGCCTCGATCGCCGAGCGGTTGGGCGTCACGCCGTGCGAGCCTTCGGCGAGCGCCAGCAGCATGTCGACGCGCTCCTCGGGCGAAAGCGGTTCGCCGACGACGTGCAGCCCGTGCGGGATCAGGGTTTGCTCCAACTCATGCAGCGCGGCGCCAACACTGCTGACGCGCGCGTCGAGGTCACCGGTCCAAGCCGGCTCGGCAGCGACGAGATCCAGAGTCGCCGCTTGCGCCTGCAGAAGCTCGGCGAGGCGGCACCGCTCATCATCGGCCTCCGGCGGCAGGCTGCGGTAGCGATCCAGCGACGACTTGAGGTCGACCAGGCCGCGATAAAGTCCAGCCTTCGCCACGGGCGGCGTCAGGTAGCTGATTAGCGTCGCGGCGGCACGCCGCTTGGCGATGGTGCCCTCAGAGGGATTGTTCGCCGCGTAGAGATAAAGGTTGGGCAGATCACCGATCAGCCGGTCGGGCCACGAGGTGCCCGACATTCCGGCCTGCTTGCCAGGCATGAATTCGAGCGCGCCGTGCGTGCCGAAATGAAGTACGGCGTGCGCTCCGAAGTCCTCGCGCAGCCAACGATAGAATGCTGAAAACGCGTGCGTCGGAGCAAAGCCGCGCTCGAACAGCAAGCGCATCGGGTCGCCTTCGTACCCGAACGTCGGCTGCACGCCGACGAACACGTTGCCGAACTTTTCACCGAGAATGAATATCGAGCGGCCGTCTGCCTGGATCTTGCCGGGCGCCGGCCCCCACTGCGTCTCGATCTCCGATAACCAGCGCTCGCGGCGAACATGATCGTCCACCGAAACGCGCGCGGCAACGTTGGCGCCCGCTCCGTACTGGGCTGCGTTTCCACCCAGGATCCTTTCGCGCAGATGGTCGACGCTATCGGGCAACGTAACGTCGTAACCGGCGCGCTGCAGCGCAGAGAGCGTATTCCACAACGACTGGTAGACCGACAAATATGCAGCGGTGCCTGTCGAGCCAGCGTTGGGCGGGAAGTTGAACAGCACGATCGCCAGCTTGCGATCCTTGCGGGCCGCGCGCCGCAGGTCGATCAGCTTGGAGACGCGTGCGGCAAGCATCTCAGCCCGGTCGATGCAGACCTGCATGCTTCTCGCATTGTCGGCCACGGAGAACGTGCAGCCACGATGGCAGCCCTGGCAGGGCTTGCCGGCGCCGTCAGAGCGGCCGCCGAAGACAGTCGGTCCCGTAGCGCCATCCAGTTCGGGTATGGCAACCATCATCGTGTTCTCGACCGGGTGCAGTCCGCGCTCGGATGCGCCCCACTGCTCGATGGTCTGGAATTCGAGGGCATGTGCCGCGAGGTACGGAACGTCGAGGCCGGCGAGCATATCCTCGGCGGCCTTCGAGTCGTTGTATGCGGGGCCACCAACGAGCGAGAACCCGGTCAGCGAGACGATTGCGTCGACCGTGGCGCGGTTGTCCTTGGTGAAAAACTTCTGCACGGCGGGACGCGCATCGAGCCCCGTAGCGAACGCCGGTATGACCCGCAGTCCGCGCGCTTCGAGCGCCTGAATGACGCCATCGTAATGGGTGGCATCGCCCGCCAGCACCAGCGAGCGCATCACGAGCAAGCCGACACTCGCCTTCGCCGCGACCGCAGGCGCCGGCAAAGCCTCTGCGCGCTCGCCGATGCGGCCGGCCATACGCGGGTGATAGACGCCGACTTCCGGATAAACGATGGGCGCCGGCACTTTGAGCGAGCCGCGCAAAGCCCGCCGCGGACCATCGGCATAGCGGTCGGCCAGAAAGCGGACGAGGTTTGCGATGTTGTCGTCGGTGCCCGCGAGCCAATACTGCAGCGTCAGGAAGTAGGCGCGCACGTCCTGCGCGGTTCCGGGAATGAAGCGCAGCATTTTCGGAAGGCGACGCAGCATCGTGACCTGCTGGGCCGCCGCGCTCGTCCCGTTCTTTTTCGCTCCACGCAGCCGCTTCAGCAATGCCATCGCGCCGCTGGCCGGCTTGTCCATGCGGAACTGGCCGATCCGCGTAAGCTTGATCACCTCGCCTGCGGACATGCCTCCGATGATGGCATCGCAGCTGTCGCGACGCGCCATCAGGGACGGGAGCACAGCTTGGATATGGTCCTCCATGAACAGCATGGTCGCGACGATGATGTCGGCGGATTCGATGTCTGCCCGGCAGCGTGCGAGCGCCGCTTCGTCGCCGCCCCACTCGGCCGCGGCGTGCAGACTGAGCTGCAGGCCCGGGATGGCTCGCTCCAGCTCCGGTCTCGCGCGATCGATCGCGCCTGCGAGGTGACTGTCGAGAGTCACGATCACGAAGCGGACCGGCACGACAGGTTTCCCTGTCTCAGCGGCTGTAGTGGGCCTTGGCATCATAAAGCGTCTCAATCGTCACAGTGGCCAAGCCGCGCTCCGTCGCGAAGCGCTCGGTGTTGCGGCGTGCTTTGCCGCGCACGAAGAACGGAATTTTCATGAGTTCTTTCTGGGCGTCGTCAGACCAGCAGACGTCGGCTGGCGTCATGCTGATGGTGGATTGCGCTTGAGCAGGCTCGCGCGTGGGAGCCTGGGCCGGTGCAGCATCGGAAGGCGCGCTGGCTGCGTGCCCGAGATGAGATGGCCCTGCGCCTGCGTGGAATTCGAAGTCTTCGCGGAACATGGCCAGCAAGTGTTCCTCGAGGCCCATCATCAGCGGATGGACCCAGGTGTCGAAGATGACATTCGCACCTTCGAAACCCATCTGCGGCGAGTAGCGCGCGGGGAAATCCTGCACGTGCACGGGCGCTGAGATCACGGCACTGGGGATGCCCAGGCGCTTGGCGATATGGCGCTCCATCTGCGTGCCCAGCACCATTTCGGGTGCCAGCTCGCGAACTTTCGCCTCTACTTCCAAATAGTCGTCCGTGATCAGCGCCTCGACGCCGTACGCTTTGGCAGCTTCGCGCAACTCGCGACCGAATTCGCGGCTGTAGGACCCAAGGCCAACGACGGTGAAGCCAAGCTCCTCCTTGGCGACACGGGCAGCGGCGATCACGTGCGTCGCGTCTCCGAAGACGAAGACACGTTTGCCGGTCAGGTAGGTCGAGTCGACCGAACGTGAATACCAGGGAAGCCGCGATTGTTCCGCCGCGAGCAGCGAGGAGGCATCGATACCGGAAAGGGTCGCCACGGCAGCGATGAACTCGCGAGTCGCAGTCACGCCGACAGGAACTATGTCGATGTACGGCTGACGAAACGTCCGCTGCAACCACTGAGCGGCGCTCAGCGCAATCTCCGGATAGAGGACGACGTTGAAGTCGGCTTCACCAAGACGCGCAAGGTCTGACGGCGAGGCGCCCATCGGAGCAACGACATCCACATCGACGCCGAGGCGGGCGAGCAGCCCCGTTATTTCTTTCACATCGTCGCGATGGCGGAAGCCGAGTGCGGTCGGACCGAGGAGATTGCAGCGCGGCCGGCGCCCTGCCTCGCGAGCCGGCCGCTGCCAGTCTGCGGGCGGCGCGTGTGGCGCTGCGAGCGCGCGGACGAGCCGATAGAACGTCTCGGAGGCTCCCCAGTTCTCTTTCTTCTGATATGCGGGGAGTTCCAGCGGCACCACCGGCACCGGAAGCCTCAACGCGAGCGCCAATCCGCCGGGATCATCCTGGATCAGCTCCGCCGTGCATGACGCGCCGACGAGAAGCGCCTCGGGCATGAACCTCTCGTACGCCTCGCGCACCGCATTCTTGAAGAGTTCGGCCGTGTCACCGCCGAGATCGCGGGCCTGGAAAGTCGTGTAGGTGACGGGCGGGCGCTTGTCGCGCCGCTCGATCATCGTGAACAGCAGGTCAGCGTAGGTGTCGCCCTGGGGCGCGTGCAGAACGTAATGCACGCCCTCCATCGCTGTGGCGATCCGCATGGCGCCGACGTGCGGGGGTCCCTCATATGTCCAAAGCGTGAGCTGCATCGCTAGACCTCCAACCGAGAGCGGCGCACGAGCGGTCGCGCGAAGAGCTCAGCGAGGTCGCCGGCCTGCTCGTAGCCTTGGATCGGCGTGAACAGCAGCTCGATCGACCATTTGGTCGTCATTCCCTCCGCTTCGAGCGGATTGGCCAGTCCGAGACCACAGACGACGATATCCGGCTTGGCAGCACGGCAGCGATCGAGTTGCTTCTCGACGTCCTGCCCTTCGCTCAGCAGGGCGTTCTGCGGCAGCAGCGGCAATTCGGCAGCGAGATGCTGCTGGTGCAAATACGGCGTGCCGATTTCGATCGGCCGCATTCCAAGCTCGCGCGACACGAAGCGCGCCAGCGGCACCTCGAGCTGGGAGTCCGGAAAGAAGAAGATGCTTTTATCGGCGAGGCGCTCGCGATGATGGTCGAGTGCCTTTCGCGCACGTTCCTGTGGCGGCTGCACGACTGTGTTGAAGTGCTGCTCGCTCACGCCCCAGGCATCCGCCGCCGCACGCAGCCAGTTCGTCGTGCCCTCGATGCCGAGCGGGAAATTTGAGTGGAGACGAACCGCGCCGCGCTCGTCGAGTGCACGCGCCGTATCGCCGAGGAATGGCTGTGCAAGCAGGTATTGCGTCTGAGGACCGACCGTCGGCAGCTCCGAGGTGCGCCGCGGCGGAAGAAAACTGACAGGCCCGATGCCGAGCTGGTCGAAGAGACGACGGAACTGATCCTCG
The DNA here is from genome assembly GCA_030148725.1 of Hyphomicrobium sp. Lineage (GTDB taxonomy): Bacteria > Pseudomonadota > Alphaproteobacteria > Rhizobiales > Hyphomicrobiaceae > Hyphomicrobium_A. The sequence continues at coordinate 11,874 of JASBSU010000054.1, read as the reverse complement.
ACGACATCGGCAAGCGCGCCGACAACGATGAGCGACTTGCCGGCGTTGGGAGCAGCGTCAGGAAGCTCGGGAACAAGCGAAGCGAGGCAGGCATCCTCGCCTTGCGTGAACGTCGTCTCGATGCCGCTGCCGGAGTAATTAAGAACGCGCACCGCCGGCGCATGTGACCGCGACAAGCGGGCGGCGGCGCGCGACAGGTCGAGCTTGATCACTTCCGATGGGCAGGATCCGACAAGAAACAGCAGCTTGATGTCCGGGCGACGCTCCAAAAGACGCGCAACGACGCGATCGAGCTCGTCATTGGCATCCACCAAGCCGGCGAGATCGCGCTCCTCCATGATGGCGGTCGCAAAACGCGGCTCGGCGAAAATCATCACGCCGGCTGCGGATTGGATGAGATGGGCGCAGGTGCGTGAGCCGACCACGAGGAAGAACGCGTCCTGCATCTTGCGATGCAGCCAGACGATTCCGGTCAGGCCGCAAAAAACCTCGCGCTGACCGCGCTCGCGCAGGACAGGAACGTCGCTGCAGCCTTTGGAAGCCACGGGCGTCTGGATCGTCATCCCAGCACCTCGATGCCGGAGATTCGCTGAGGTGCTGCCTGAAGCCTCGCCGCTCGCAGTTTCAACAGGAACTGCGCTGCGTTGACGACGTATGAGGCGTAGGCGGCAAGCGCGAGCAGCATCTGCTCCTGCGGTGTCAGCCAGCCGGTGAACAAGGCCACGAGGTAGGCTGTGTGGAGCGCCAGCACGAGCATGCTGACCACGTCTTCCCAGAAGAACGCCGGTGCAAAGAGATAGCGGCCGAAGACGTCGTGCTCCCAAATCGATCCGGTGATCATGATCGCGTAGAGGACAAGCGTCTTCACGACGACGGAGATCGACGCCGCCATCAGGCCCTCACCCGTCAGAAGATACCGGGTTACAAGCGCCAAACTGATGAGAAAAACGAGGAATTGGAGCGGGGCCAGAACGCCCTGCACGAAGGTCCACGGCGAAGCGTCTCTGCGCTGGCGCTCGGATGCCGAGTAGAGCTGCCTTACGTGAGAGCGTTGCTCCTTCGACACCGGCCCGTCCTCCCATCGTGCTGCTTACATTCATGGGCAGCTTCGATGGAGGGAGAGTAAGTCCGCATGGTGAGATGTGTCAAATCTTTTGGACGTCCATTTCGCTTTACATTCGTCTATTTTGGAGTCACCGTCCAAATTACGTTGCGACAAAAGTGTCCATTGTGCTTAACTCCAATACGTCGCTGGAACCAGAAAATTCTAGCGGGCCACACCGTCTCAAGACTCCACGAGTCAGCTCTCGCTGACGAGATAAGGAGTCGAGGTCGTGCGGGAGGGAACGATGTCGAGCTTCAGACCACCTGAGGAACTCGAAAACGCTTGGCCCGCATGCAGCCCCGAGGGGTGGCCGGCCTCCGTGAGGCGTGCCAACCTGACCGGCACACCGGCGGATGTCAGCGCTGCGCTTACACGAACCATCGAAAGCGAAGTCATTCCGCGATTGATGCTTGCGCACGAGCAGGGACGAGACCTGACCGCGCAAGAAGATGCGCTGACGTCCGAGGACGTTGCGGAATTCGTGCGGCTGGTGCTGACCCACGAACCCTCTATCGGCGCCGCTTTCATCGAGACCTTGCGCGAACGCGGAAGCACGCAACAGGCCATATTTTTAAAGCTTCTTACGCCTGCCGCCCGTTATCTGGGCGAGCTCTGGAAGGCCGACATCTACACATTCACCGATGTTACGATCGCACTGCTTGCACTGCACAATTATGTGCGAGAGCTCTCCTCCGAATTCGACTGGAGAACACACGTATCGGTCAACGCGCCGCGTGCGCTGCTGGCCACATCACCCAGTGACCAGCATACGTTCGGAGTAGCCATCCTGAGCGAGTTCCTGCAGAGGAGCGGGTGGGATGTTACGATCGAAAACTCCAGGACATCCGAACAGTTGGTAAACATAGCCCGAGATGGCCCTTACAAAATGATTGGCCTGTCGGCCAGTTGTGACGTCCCACTTGAGACCCTGCACACGCTTATACGATCACTTCGCCGAGCCAACTGCCACCCTCCCCCACACATTATGGTCGGCGGTCGTTTCTTCCTCGAAAATCCAGATTTTGTTTCACGCGTCGGCGCCGACTCGACCGCCCAAGACGGAAGCCGGGCGGCAAGGCTGCTTTCAAGCTTGCTTGACACAAACGCAATGCGATAATGAGACAAAGCAAGTGCGAAGGGTCCTGGTGGAGGAAAGCCGTCCGTGTTCGCCCGAGAAGCAGGCATCGTGTTCCGGACCCCGAAGAGAACGCTCGGAGACCTGAATGCCGACATCGCCGCAAAGCTCATCGCGGCCGCGGCGGACATTGCCTTGGTCGTCGATGGCAAAGGCATCGTTCGCGATGTTGCGTTCGGCAACGACGAGATTCCGAAGGAAGGCTTCGACAAGTGGGTTGGTAAGGCCTGGATCGACACGGTAACGATCGAAAGTCGGCCGAAGATCGAAGAGCTGCTTCAGGACGCCGCCGACAACGCGCCCCTCCGCTGGCGGCAGGTCAACCATCCCGGCAAGCGCGGTGCTGACGTCCCCATCCGTTACTCCGTCGTGCCGATCGGACCCAACGGCCGCCTCGTCGCGATGGGTCGCGACCTGAGGCCGGTCGCTGCGTTGCAGCAGCGCCTCGTCGATGCTCAGCAGAACATGGAGCGCGAGTACGCGCGCCTGCGGAATGCCGAGACACGCTACAGGCTGCTGTTTCAGATCGCATCCGAGCCGGTCATCATCGTCGACGCGACGAGCCTGAAGGTGGTCGAAGCCAATCCTTCGGCTGCGCAGATCCTCAACAAGAGCATCAAGCGTCTCGCCGGAAGGACCTTTCCCGACATCTTCGACGCCGAAGGATCAAAGGCCGTCAACGCGCAACTTGCGCAGGTGCGCGCCACGGGTCGAGCGGACGACGTGACCGCAAAGCTACACGACGGCAAGCTGGCCGCCACCGTATCAGCGTCACTGTTCCGGCAAGAAAACGCGTCGCATTTCCTGGTCCGCATGGGCCTCGTCGGTGAGCAGCAGTCGAAGGGCAAGTCCAAGCTGCTCAGCGTCGTCGAGAGCCTGCCGGACGGATTCGTGGTGACCGACCTCGAGCGGCGCGTTTTGACGGCAAACACAGCGTTTCTTGACTTGGCGCAGCTCGGAACCGAGGAACAAGCGCGCGGCGAACGGCTGGAACGCTGGGTTGGCCGACCCGGAGTCGATCTCAACGCACTCGTGTCCAACATCCGCGAGCACGGATCGATCCGCCATTTCACGACGGTTCTGCGCGGCGAATACGGCTCGATGGAAGAAGTCGAAATCTCTGCGGTGTCGGTGCTCAACGGCGAGCACCCCTGCTTTGGCTTCGCAATCCGCAATGTGGGCAGGCGTGAGCCGGCGAAATCATCGCGGGACAAGCGTCAGCTGCCGCACTCGGTCGAGCAGCTCACCGGCCTCGTCGGACGCGTCAGCCTCAAGGAGCTCGTCCGCGAGACGACAGACGTGATCGAGAAGCTGTGCATCGAGGCGGCTCTCGAACTCACCGGCGACAACCGCGCGTCGGCCGCCGAGATGCTCGGCCTCAGCCGGCAGAGCCTTTACTCGAAACTGCGGCGTTTCGGGTTGAGCGACGGCATTGACGACGGCGAGAGCTGAGCCGTCGTCATCGGCGTGTCATTCAGCGCGCCGCGGACATTCAAGACCATCGCCGATTTTTGTGTCGTCAGAGCGCCGCGCGCTTTGCGTCGCATGCGCTAACGCCGGCAGAGCAGCACGCTGCACCTCAACGACGCACCTGCGCGATCATCGAAACGCGGCGCAAACTCTGCGGATCTCGCTCGGCCGTCTGGACACGGCCGGCGAAAGGTGTACCATCCGCTTTACATCATGAAACGTCCACACACCATGACTGACGTTCTGCTTCCGGCGCCGTCGGCCGTGATCGAATTGCTGAAACCGATCACTTGGTTTCCGCCGATGTGGGCGTTCGGCTGCGGTGTCGTTTCGTCCGGCGTGTCGCCGAGCGGGCACTGGCCTCTCATCGTTACCGGCGCGCTGCTCACCGGTCCGCTTGTCTGCGCGACCAGTCAGGTTGTCAACGACTGGTACGATCGGCACGTGGACGCCATCAACGAGCCGCATCGTCCGATCCCTTCCGGGCGCGTTCCGGGCGAATGGGGCTTCTATATCGCTTTGCTGTGGACTGCGTTGTCCCTTGCCGTCGCGGCGATGCTGGGCCCCGTCGTGCTGATAGCGTCGACGATCGGCTTGGCGTTGGCGTGGGCTTACAGCGCGCCGCCTTTCCGTCTCAAGAAGAATGGCTGGTGGGGAAACTCTGCGGTTGCCGCCTGCTATGAGGGGCTCCCGTGGGTTACCGGAGCGGCCGTGATGGCCGGCGCGATGCCCAGCGCGCAGGTCTTTATCCTCGCCGCGCTCTACAGCGTCGGCGCGCATGGCATCATGACGCTCAACGACTTCAAATCGATCGAAGGCGACAAGCGTTGCGGCATCGGTTCGCTGCCCGTGCAGCTCGGAGCTGAACGGGCCGCGCGATTTGCCTGTCTCGTGATGGCACTGCCGCAGTTGGTGGTCGTGTCGCTGCTGTTGTTATGGGGCCGTCCATTCTATGCGGCGCTAATCGCGCTTTCGCTCGGCGTCCAACTCTACCTGATGGCGCGCCTGCTTGAAGATCCGCGCGAAAAAGCCCCTTGGTACAATGCGACGGGCGTAAGCCTTTACGTGCTCGGGATGCTGGTCGCTGCCATCGCGCTGCGTCCAGAGCTGGGTGCCGTGCCATGAGACAGCGCGCGTTCGGCTGGCTCGACGTCGCCCGACTCGGGTTGGTCCAGGCGGCGCTCGGCTCGATCGTGGTGCTCACAACGTCGACGATGAATCGCGTCATGGTGGTCGAACTCGCGCTACCGGCGACGCTTCCCGGGCTGCTGGTCGGCCTCCACTATGCGGTCCAGCTTCTGCGGCCTTACTGGGGCCACAGCTCCGACAGCGGCCGGCGCCGCACACCGTGGATCGTGGGTGGAGTCGCGGTGCTGGGGCTCGGTGCGGTCAGCGCGTCGGTGTCTATCGCCCTCATGAGTTCGCATCTCCTCGCGGGCATTGCGCTGGCGTTCTTGTCGTTCGTGGTCATTGGCATGGGCGTCGGCGCCGCGGGCACTTGCCTGCTTGCGCTGCTCGCAAGTCGCGCCGGGCCCGACAAGCGCGCCGGTGGTGCGGCCGCCGTGTGGCTGATGATGATCGCCGGCATCGTCGTGACGGCGGTGGTGGCGGGTCAGAACCTCGACCCTTACACGCCGGAACGCCTCGTGGCGGTGACCGCGTCGGTCGCAGCCGCAGCGCTATGTCTCGCCCTCCTCGCGCTGGTTGGGCTGGAGCGGGACACAGCGCCAATCGTGCGCGCCGAGGCGGCAGAGCCATCGCTCGGCGACCGGCGGTCATTTGTAGCCGCATTTCGCCAGACATGGAGCGACCCCGTCGCGCGGCGCTTCACGATTTTCGTGTTCGTCTCGATGATGGCTTACAGCGCGCAGGATCTCATCCTGGAGCCGTTCGCCGGATCGATGTTCGGCCTGTCGCCGGGTGAAACGACCAAGCTCACGGGCCTGCAGCACAGCGGCGTGTTCGTCGGGATGCTGCTTGTCGGCATTCTTGGCAGCACCGCATCGCGATACAGAATCGGCAGCATGCGCATGTGGGCCATCAGCGGTTGCGTTGCATCGGCTGTTGCGCTCGGCGGACTTGCGATGGCCGCTGTCGTCGGTCCCGCTTGGCCGCTACGTCCGACGGTGTTCACGCTGGGCGTTGCCAATGGCGCTTTCGCGGTCGCGGCCATCGGGACGATGATGGAGCTGGCAACCGCCGGCGCCGCGCGCAGCGAAGGCGTGCGCATGGGATTGTGGGGCGCAGCTCAGGGTATCGCATTCGGCCTCGGCGGCTTCGCCGGCACGGTTGGGGTGGACGTGCTGCGTGCCGTGTTTACCGCTCCAGAACACGCGTATGGAGCTGTCTTTGCAGCCGAGGCGGCGCTGTTCCTCGTCTCCGCTCATCTTGCAGCCAGTGTGAGCAGCACTGCGGAAAGTAGTGTGCGTATGCGGCCGGCCGCGGTTGGCTCCGGTGCGCTGCGCGTCGCCGGAGGATAGTACGGTGGGCAGTTCCGAGATATTCGACGTCGTGGTGGTTGGTGGCGGACCGGCAGGCGCGACGGCAGCGCATGATCTGGCGCGCCGCGGCCGTTCGGTCCTGCTGCTGGATCGTGCCGGGCGCATCAAGCCCTGCGGCGGAGCGGTCCCCCCAACCCTCATCAGGGAGTACGAAATCCCCGACCACCTGATCGTCGCCCGGGTCAGCGGTGCGCGCATCTTCTCTCCGAAATCCAACTGCGTAGAGATGCCGATCCAGAGCGAAGGCTACGTGGGCATGGTCGATCGTGACGTGTTCGACGAATGGCTGCGCGAGCGGGCGAGGCTGGCTGGAGCACAGCGCCGCGCAGGAACGTTCGAATCCTTTTCGCGCGATGCTTCGGGCAGGCTGGAAGTCCACTATCGCTGCAAGGACGAGGGCGGCGTCGAACAAAAGCGCTCCATCAAGGCTCGCAGCGTGATCGGTGCCGATGGCGCCGTTTCGGCGGTCGCTCGTCAGGCGATACCTGGCGCAGAACGTGTGCCCTACGTCTTCGCCTATCACGAGATCGTGCGGATACAGCAGCAGGTGCCGGCGACGTCCACTGCCGCTTACGACGCGCATCGCTGCGACATCTACTATCAGGGCAACTTCTCTCCCGACTTCTACGCCTGGGTGTTTCCGCACGGTGGAACGGCGAGCATCGGCACCGGGAGCGCGCACAAAGGCTTCTCGCTGCGCCAGGCCGTTGAAGCCTTGCGTGTCAGCACTGGCCTCGCGGCTCAGGAGACCATCCGGCGCGAAGGCGCTCCCATTCCGCTGCGTCCGCTGAAGAAGTGGGACAACGGGCGCGACGTGGTTCTGGCGGGCGATGCGGCTGGAGTCGTCGCGCCGGCATCAGGTGAGGGCATCTACTATGCGATGACGGGCGGCCGGCTAGCGGGGGACGCTGTCGAGCAGTTTCTCGAGACCGGCGATGTTCGAGCGTTGGCCACGGCGCGGAAACGCTTCATGCGCACACACGGCCGCGTGTTCTGGATTCTCGGCATCATGCAGCGCTTCTGGTATACCAGCGACCGGCGCCGCGAGCGCTTCGTCACCATGTGCGCCGACCGCGACGTGCAGCGATTGACGTGGGATTCCTACATGAACAAGAAGCTCATCAAGGCGGACCCGGTGGCGCACGTGAAGATCTTCTTCAAGGATCTTGCGCATCTGCTCGGACTGGTATCGCCATGAGCCGCTCGAGACTATGGGTGCCGGTTATCACGGCGGCTTGCGCGGCGATTCTCGTTGCCACGCTCGGCGCCACGATGACGGACATCGGCCCCTGGTATCAAAGTCTCAATAAGCCCTCGTGGCAGCCGCCAGATTGGCTGTTCGGTCCCGCTTGGACGATCATATTTGCACTCGCCGCGCTGTCGGCAATTTTTGCGTGGCGCGACGCCCGCAGCGACAGAGATCGCGAGTGGATCATCACCGTTTTCGCGATCAACGGCACCTTGAACGTGCTCTGGAGCGCGCTTTTCTTTCGCATGCACCGACCCGATTGGGCGCTCATGGAGGTAGCGCTTCTGTGGCTTTCGATCCTCGTGCCGATCATCGTCTTCGCGCGCTATTCAAAAGTCGCCAGCGCGTTGCTGCTACCCTACCTCGCGTGGGTCACGTTCGCAGCCTTCCTCAATCTGGAGATCGTCCGCCTCAACGGTCCATTCGGGACCAACTGAGGCATGGAAGCGCTCTTCAGAAGCGGCCACATCGTCGATCTCATCATCGTGTTCATGTTCCTTGAGGCGGCGGCGCTGCTGATGCTGCGCAAACGGCTCGCACTCGGCATATCCGCATCAGACGTGGTCTGGCTGATGCTGCCTGGGTTGTTCCTACTCCTCGCCCTTCGCGGCGCGCTGGTGTCCGCCCCCTGGGAGTGGATCGCGGCAACCCTGCTGTGCGCGCTCGTTGCGCATCTCATCGACCTGTGGCGGCGGACCCGACGCGCGTAGACGTAGTCGCGCTATTGCTTCCTCGCCGCCTTGGCACGCGAGATATGACTCGCGAGCAGCGGTCCCGCATCCGGGAGAAACTTCGCGCCGTCCTTGACGAGAAAATTCCACAGCGCGAACCCGGCCGGAAGGAGATGCTTGGCCTTGGCGCGGATCACATACCATTTGCCGACGAGGGGCAGCCCTTTGACCGGCAGCACGACGAGCCTTCCCTGCTCAACCTCGGACGCGACCGTGTGGCCTGAAATGAACGCCACCCCGAGGCCCGCCATGACGGCCTGCTTGATCGTTTCGTTGCTGCCGAACTCCATGCCGAACGTCGGTGCGAGCCCGGCCTTCGCGAACAGCTGATCCGTGAGGATGCGAGTGCCGGATCCCGGCTCTCGCAGGAGAAACTTGTCATGAACGAGCGAGCGCAGCACGACTTGGCGTTTGGATGCCAAGCGATGCGAGGGTGGTGCGACGATGACATGGGGATGGTCGCCCATCACCTGCTGCTCGAGTTCGAAGGGCGTCTGCGGTGGGCGCCCCATGATCGCCATGTCGAGCTTGAAACTGGTCAGCATGGCGATCGTGTCATCACGATTGGCAACGAGCAGCTCCATCTCGACGCCGGGATGAGAGCGCGCGAACTCCGCGAGCGCGAGCGGTGCGAAATACTTGGTGGTGCTCACCACGCCAATCGAGACGCGTCCGCGGCCAAGCCCCTGGAGTTCTCTCAATGCGTCGCCGCACTCCTCCAAAGTGGAGGTGATACGAGCTGCAACATCAAGCATGTACAGCCCCGCGTCTGTCGGTCGCAGTCCGACGTGCGAGCGATCAAATAGAGGCAAATTCACGCTGCGCTCTAATTGCTGCAACTGCAAAGTGACTGCAGGAGGTGTCACCCCTAAAGCGCTTGCCGCACCGGTGATTTTGCCACTCTTCGCAACTGCAGCAAGCACACGCAATTGCTTGAGCGTGATGTCGCGCAGTGAAGCGGCTTTAAGTTTTTCTACCATCTCGGCAAAGCTAAAAAAAATTCCCTTCTTCAACGGGTAACGGCAGCTTGACACTGCGGAGCGTATCGTTGCCTGGCACTCTTGTCAGCTCAAAGGTCGATGTCGACCACCGAGAGTTTGAACGACCCACCGCATACTGAGCGGCGTGACGCACCTCGCGGCCGGCGTGGTTCTAGAAATTGAATAGTTCACTAGCGGTCTCATCCGCGAAGCGCAGTTTTTCGCGCAGGCATCTTATTGCCCAGCGGGATCGCATTCCGAGAGGTCCGACGATGATTGAAGCGATGATATTCGGTGTCGACGGCGTACTGGCAGAGACGCACGAAATGCGCCGCAACGCCTTCAACAGCGCTTTCGCGGACGGCTGCATCGAATGGCATTGGGGGCGCGTTCTGTATGCCGAGCTGCTCAAGATGCGCGGCGGCGACGCCATGCTGGATGATTTCATCGCCAGTCAATTTCCGCACTGGGAGCGCACCGAGGATCTCAAGAAGCTGATGGCGGTGATCAATCGGCGTCAGAAGTCGATCTGCCGCCAGATGCTTGAGAGCGGGTCGGTCGCTTTGCGTCCCGGACTTTGCGATTTCCTGCAGTGCGCGACACAGGCCGGTGTACGCCTCGCCATCGCAACGGAGGAAAGCGAGGCTGAGGTCACCAGCCTCCTCGAAGCAAACCTCGGCAGAGGTGCCGGACAACTGTTCGATGTCGTAATCGCCGGTGGTGCGGACAGCCGGATGGAGGCGGCGCACAGCCGCGTTCTGGAAGCGCTTGGCGTCGAAGCCTCAGGCTGCCTCGCATTCGAAAGTTCCTTGAGCGGAGTGCGAAGTGCCGCGCGGGCGGGCATACCCACCGCGATCGTGTCGGGACTCTATCAACAGATCGGGGACTGCTGCGATCAGCTCGCCGCCGGTGCGCGATCCGCTTCAAGCACAGTTGTCGCTCGCTGGGATGCCGTAGCGCCCGAACGGCTCCTAGACGAACTCCGCGTGGCTCACGTCGCACGGACCGCAGCCAACGATACGCGTGCATTGCCGGCTACGCCCGGTCATACAGAAAAGGAGGTTGCCTATGCTGGTATCTGACATTCTGAGAACCAAAGGACCTGCGGTCGAGACGGTCCGGCCTGATGACACCGCATTGTCGTTTTCCAAACAACTGCGCGCGCAACGCATCGGCGCCACGGTGGTGTCGCGTGATGGCGTATCGCTTGATGGGATCATTTCAGAACGCGATCTCGCCTATGGACTAGCCGTGCATGGCGCACATCTTCCGCACGTGCTCGTGTCCGATCTCATGACGACCGCCGTCATCACCTGTTCGCCGCACGACACCGTTGCCACGGTGATGGCAGTCATGACCCAACGCCGCATTCGCCACCTGCCCGTGCTGGAGAACGGCCGTCTCGTCGGTCTGATCAGCATCGGCGACGTGCTGAAGCACAGGCTGGGCGAGATACAGATGGAAGCGAATGTGCTGCGCGATTACGCGATTGCCGTACGCTGAGCGCACCCAACGCCAATAAAACGCCAAACAATAAGCACCCAGGGAGTAACGCTATGAGACGCACTTCACGAGTTGCCGACGTCCTGAAGTTGAAGGGCGGCCGCATGGTCACTGCCAGGTCGGATGACACGATTGGTGCGCTATCGGAGCAGCTTCGCCGCGAGAAATGCGGCGCCGTGGTCGTCAGCGACAACGGCGGACTGGATGGAATCATCTCGGAGCGCGACGTCGCCTATGGCCTCGCTACGCATCTGGGCGATCTGCACACGCTTCCGGTGAAGAGCCTCATGACCAAGGACGTCATCACGTGCTCTGCGGACGACACCGTTGCCGAGGTTGCGCGCGTCATGACCGAGCGGCGCATCCGCCACCTTCCCGTTACGGACGGCGAACAGCTGATCGGTATCATCGGCATGCGCGACGTTCTCATGCTCCGCCTGCAGGAGATGGAACGGCGGACGCAAATGATCAGTAAGCTCTACAGCGCCGAGCTCTAACCTCGCGGTCGAGATCGGCGGTGGCGGGCGTTGCCCTTGGCGCGCTCGCTGCCGTCGGTTGAGCCGATGCAGCACGTGGATCAGGCCTCATGCGCAAGCTGGCGCAGGCCGAAGTGGGAGACGCCGCCGCTGCAGAACTCCTACTTCGAGGAAGCCCCGGCCTATGAGGAGCCGGAACTAGCCGCTCAGAAGGCCGGCGGCGCCGGGGGCAGGTAGCCGGGCGCCACCGGGGCCGCCAACGCCTTCGATTTGGTCTCATCGCCGCGAGCTCCCGACAAGAGGGGGCTTGCGCGCGATCATAGCCGCACTCGTTCATCTCGCCTCAATGGAGGGTCATGCATTGAGCACCGAGAGGGCTCGCGACGATGACCCGTACTCCCTGGACCGTGCCGCTTGCGCAATTGCTGGCGGAGACGCGCGCGACGACCGACGGCAGCCAGCGAGAGCTGGACGAAGGCGTACGGGAGCGCCTTTCTGCCCAGTTCGAGGCGCTCGGCGAGGATGGCTATCGCCTGCGGCGCTCGGTTGGTCTCACGGCCAGCGTCCTACGGGACGGCCAGGACCAGGAAGTCCCGGTCGAAGACCTCGTCCCAGGCGAGTGCCTCGACGGCGTTCTCAGCTCGCATCTGTCATAGATCGCCGCCGCGCGGCATCAATTTTGGGGCCTGTTTTTCCTTGAGCGATATTGAAGCGCTCTCTTCCA
>JASBSU010000052.1 GCA_030148725.1 Hyphomicrobium sp. | reverse complement strand
GCCACCGCCATAGCATTGGCGTGCTGGCCATCCTGCTGCTGCTGCTCGGTGGCCTCAGTGCGCGCCGCATGTCGACCGACATCCTGCCGACGGGCAACATTCCTGCCATCAATCTGATCTGGACCTACCAGGGCCTCAACCCGCAAGAGATGGCGAGCAAGCTGACCTCGTTCAGCGAGCTTGCCATCATGAACAACGTCGACAACCTGCGAGAGGTGCGCTCGGAGACGATCAACGGCGTCGGCATCGTGCGCATCACTTTCCAACCCGGCACCAACGTCACCGACGCGTTCGCCCAGGTTACCTCTGTCAGTCAGACGATCCTGCGCCGCATGCCCACCGGCACGAACCCTCCATTGATCGTGCCTTACGTCCCGTCGAGCGTCCCCATCATCCAGCTCGTCCTGGCCTCCGACACGCTGACCGACGGCGCGTTGTACGACTACGCGCGCCTGCAATTGCGCGCACAAATTCAATCCATCCCTGGCATCCGCTTGACGCTGCCGTATGGTGGCGCCGCCCGCCAGATCATGATCGATCTCAAGCCAGAGGCGTTGCAGGCGTACGGCATTGCGGCGAGCGACATCGCGCGCGCGACGGCCACGCAGAACCTGACGCTGCCATCCGGTGCTCTGCGCGTCGACAAGCGCGAGATCACCATCACGACCAACGCCAGCCCGGAGGCCATCGCAAACTTCGCCGACCTGCCGCTACGCTCCGTTGATGGCCGCATCGTTCGCGTATCCGATGTCGCAAGCGTGCGCGACGGACAGGCCGTCCAAACCAACATCGCGCGCCTCGACGGCCAGAACGCCGTGATCGTGCAAATCCTGAAGCTCGGCAACGCATCGACCCTCGACATCGTCCGAGCCATCAAGGACCGGCTGCCGGAGCTGCAGGCCGCCGCCCCGCCCGGCATTACGATTGCCCCCGTCTTCGATCAGTCGGTCTTCGTCGAACAGGCAATCGACAACGTGATGACCGAGGCCATCATCGTCGGCCTGCTCGTCGCCTTTGTGGTGCTGGTATTCCTCGGCAGCTGGCGCTCTTCGCTCATTGTTCTGACCTCGATACCGCTGGCACTTCTGGCCTCGATTACGGGACTTGCGCTGACCGGCAACACCTTCAACCTCATGACGCTCGGCGGACTGATGCTGGCTATCGGCATCCTCGTCGACAACGCCCTCGTCGAGATCGAGAATATCAACCGCAACTTGGAAGCGGGCCTCGGGTTGCAGGAGGCTATTCTGAAGAGCGCCAGCGAAGTCGCCTTCCCCGAGTTCGTCTCAACCGTCTCGATCTGCATCGTCTTCTCGCCGCTGTTCCTGCTCTCCGGCACCGCCGCATTCGTGTTCATCCCGCTCGCGCTCGCCGTGGTCTTCGCCATGGCGGCGTCCTACGTACTCTCGCGGACGTTGGTCCCGACACTCGCGGCGCTCATGCTGTCGCCGCATCATCACCACGCTTCCGGCGGGTTTTCCGGCCTTGTCGACCGCTTCCTCGGACTACTCGAAAGGATCGTCGAGGGCGTCGCAACGCTTCTGCTGCGCTTCAAAATGATACCGCTCCTCGGGTTGCTCGCCGCGCTGTCGCTCGGCGGCTGGGCGGCGACGCACCTCGGCCGTGAGTTCTTCCCAGAGACCGACGCCGGCATGATGCGCGTCTATCTGCGTGCCCCCACCAACACGCGCATAGAGGACACAGCCGAGAAGTTCGCCGAGGTTCAACGCGCGATCAGAGAGATCATCCCTGCGGACGAAATCGGCTTCATCGCCGAGAACATCGGAAGCCCGGAACCGATCAACATGGCCTGGGTCGAGAGCGGCGTCGTAGGATCATTCGACGGCGAGGTTCTCATCCAGCTCGCGAAAGAGCATGCCCCGACGCCACAGTATGTCGCCGAGATACGTCGCATGATGAAGGAGCGCTTTCCCGAGTTCGTCGCCTATTTCAGGCCGGCCGATGCCACATCGCAGACCCTGGCAGGCAGCGCGCAGACGGCGATCGAAGTGCGCCTTATCGGACGCGACGCATTGGGCAACGCCGAGATCGCACGCGACCTCATGAGCCGCATGCGCAATGTGCCTGGTGCTGTCGATGTCGCCCTGCGACAGGTACGCGACCTCACATCCTACTACCTCGAGATCGACCGTGTTCGCGCTTTGCAGATCGGTGTGACGCCACAGGACGCTGCAACGGCGCTGCTCGCAGCGCTCGGCGCATCGGGCACTGTGTCTCCGAGCTATTGGGCCGATCCCGCCCAAGGCGCCGCCTACACCGTGCAGGTCGTGGCGCCGCCGACCAACCTCACCTCGCTCGAGCAGTTACTCAACACCCCGGTGCGACCCTCGGCGGGTGGCGACACCATCCCATTGCGCGCATTCGCCTCGCTACAGATCCGCCGCATACCCGCGAATATCGATCGCACGACCCTGCAACCGACGACAACGCTCCTCGCCAACGTCGAAGGCCGCGATCTCGGTGGTGTCTACGGAGACATTCTCTCGCTCGTCAATGAAGCGCGCCCGCGCCTGAAACCCGGCAATCGCATAGAGATTGCCGGACAGGCACAGTCGATGGACCAGGCGTACACCGAAATGCTTGGCGGCCTCGCCCTCGCAGCGGTGTTCGTCTATCTCGTGATGGTCGTGAACTTCCAGTCATGGATCATGCCCGGCATCGCGATGGGCGGGCTTCCCGTCGCGATATCCGGCGCTCTCATCGCACTGTATCTGACCGGGACGCCGCTCTCCGTACCCGCCTTGACCGGTCTCATCATGGTCATCGGCGTATCGACGGCGAACAGCGTCCTTGTTACCAGCTTTGCCCGCGACCGCCTGCTGCACGGCGAAACGAGCCGGCAGGCCGCCATCGACGCCGCCCGCACCCGCCTGCGTCCCGTATTGATGACAGCGACGGCAATGATCGTCGGCATTCTTCCGATGGCTATCGGACACGGCGAGGGCGGTGAGCAGAACGCGCCATTGGGCCGCGCCGTAGTCGGCGGGCTCATCTTCGGCACCTGCGCCACCTTGACGTTCGTGCCGTTCCTGTTCTCGACCCTCGCCGGGATCGGTCGCCGCAAGCCGTCCCAGGAAACGCACATCGCTGCCGGCCAAGCGCCGGCACCGGCCGAATGACCATGGAGCTCCTTTCATGAACCGCAAGCTCATCGCCTTCGCCGTGGCTATCGCCGCGTGCGTCGGCATCGCGGTCTGGGCGACGCAAGCCGGTGGTGCGGCGACACTCAGCAATATGATGCAGGTCGCCGGATTCTCCGAGCCGAAGGCACCGCTCCCAATCAAGAAGGAAACAAAGCCCGCCCCTCGCACCGTCCGCGTCGTGATGCCGGAGGCGCTGGCGGGAACGACGATCCTCACGCTGTCCGGCCGCACCGCCCCCGCCGAGGAAGCGCTTCTGTCGTCGCGCGCCAGTGGAATTGTATCGGAACGTCGCGTCGATATCGGCGACAAGGTGAAGGCAGGCGACGTGCTCGTCGTCATCGAAGCCCCTGAGATCGAGCAAGAGTTGCGCCGTGCACGCGCCGCAGCCGACCAGGTCCGCGCCCGCCTGCTGCTGGCCGAAGCGACGCTGCAGCGGGGCGAGAGCCTCGTCGACAAGGGACACGTCTCGGTACAAACGGTCGACGAGCGGCGCGCTACGATGCAAACAACGCAGGCCGATCTCGCTGCCGCGCTGGCAGAAGTGAAGCGGCTTGAAGAGGTGCAAAGCTTCCAGTCCGTACGAGCACCGTTCGATGGAACGATCATCGCCCGGCACGTCGAGCGCGGCGACAAAGTCTCAGGTGACGCGACGCAGCCCGGCGGCTACCTGCTGCGCATCGCGCGTCTCGACGAGCTGCGCATCCTGATCGATGTGCCGCAATCCTCGGCTCTGTCCGTCAAGCCCGGCGCGAACGCCAAGGTCGCATTCGCCGAGTTGCCCGGCACCCTCACTGCCCGCATCGTGCGCGTATCGGGCCTTATAGACCAGGCATCCAGCACCATGCGTGCTGAGTTGCTGATGCCGAACACCGATAACGCCATCCCGGCCGGCATGAATGGGCAGGTCATGATCGAGGTGACACAGGCCGCCGGTCTGGTGAGCGTCCCGACGAATACGCTCATCACGCGCAGCGGTCGCCAGATGGTCGCCATCGTCGACTCTGAAAGCCGCTTCCAGCTACGCCCCGTCGCCATCGACCGCGACCTCGGCGAGAAGGTCGTCATTGCCTCCGGAATCACCGTCGCCGACCGGGTGATCCTCAGCCCCAATGCCCTCCTTCGCCCGAACGATGCCGTGGAAGTCGTCACCACACCGCTGAAATCGGCCGCAGCTAAACCGTAAGATGCAGAAACCTGACGCCGCAGCAGTGTGCCACCGCGCCTTTGATTTGGGTCAAAGTCCAATCGGCCAAGCATAAGCAAACTAGCGCATTCGTGCGCAGGCCGACGTCTGCAAAGGCACGCAAGCGGCGGTGGGCATATGAGAGCCAGGCTATACTGCGAACGCTGCGCCGTTCGGCAAACCTCGTTATGCAGCGAGGTTTCCGACGAAGCTGCGCGCGAGCTGGTCCCGATCGCCCACCATCGCCGCATTCCCGCAGGCCAGGTGATTCAGAGCGATCACCAGGGCCTCGGATGGCTCGCCATCATCGTGTCCGGCGTCGTCAAGCTCGTCAAAGCCCAGAAGGACGGACGGCTTCAGATCGTGGGGCTGCAGTACCCGGCTGATTTCGTCGGCCATCCGTATCTGAGCAAGAACTCCCTCGTCGCCGAAGCAACGACCCCGCTGGAGCTTTGCTGTTTCTCTCGCACCGCGTTCGAGAACATCATGCGCAGCCATCCCTCGCTCGAGCAGGCTCTCTATCGTCGAGCGCTCAGCGATCTTGAAACCGCACGCGAGTGGATGTTCCTTTTGGGCCGTAAGACCGCGCGAGAGAAAGTCGCAAGTCTTTTGATTTCCATGGCGACGCGCGTTGCCCCCCCACCAGCCTGCGGCAAGGCCGCCGAACTGCCGTCGCGATTTGAGTTGCCGCTTTCACGCATCGAGATCGCCGATGCTCTTGGCCTGACCCTGGAGACAGTGAGCCGCGAGTTCCGCCACCTGAAGGACGCTGGCGTCATTTCAACTGCGGGACGCCGCAGCATCAACATTCTCAGTCCCGCGATGCTGCACACCCTGGCGGCGAGCGACTGAACGCGCACCTCACGCGTCTTTGAGCGCTGATTGATCCGGCACTTGATTTGGATCAAGCAAACCAGCTGCCTTGCGCACACAGTGCGCCCAGAAACGCTAAGGCATGTCTGGAGGAAAGCCGTGAACGAATTTGTCCGAGCATTCGAAGCAACAGAGAAGCCGTGGAGCCCTGAAGCCTTCGAGGCCGCTATCCGCGCCGTCGGCGAAGAGCGCTATCACGACAAGCATCCGTTCCATAAGCTGTTGCACGGCGGCAAGCTGGACAAGGGACAGGTCGCCGCCTGGGCGCTCAACCGCTACTGTTATCAGGAAGCCGTACCGCGCAAGGATGCCGCTCTGATGAGCCGCGTTCTGGATCGCGAGTTCCGTCGCGAATGGATCCACCGCATCCACGATCACGACGGCCTGCCGCCCGATGAGCTCGGCGGCATCGAGCGCTGGCTAAAGCTCACCGATTGCCTCGGGCTCGACCGTGATTACGTCACGAGCATGCGTGGCGCACTTCCCGCTACCCGCTTCGCCGTCGAAGCCTACGTGCGCTTCGTCGTCGAGCAGCCTCTTGCCGTAGCGGTCGCATCTTCGCTCACCGAGTTGTTCGCACCATCGATCCACCGTGAGCGCATTTCGGGAATGCTCGCGGGCTACGACTTCGTCAATGACGACGTCATGGCCTACTTCAAGCGCCGGCTCACGCAGGCGCCGCGTGACGCGACATTCGCGCTCGAGTTCGTAAAAACCAATGCCCGCACCCGGGACATGCAGGAAGCGTGCGTCGACGCCGTTCGCTTCAAGTGCAATGTGCTGTGGGCCCAGCTCGACGCGCTGTACTTGGCTTATGTCGATGGAATGGTCCCGCCGGGCGCCTACCGCCCCAACTGAGGCGAACCGGGTCAGCCGGCATTGAGCTTGGCTGGCCCGCTCACAAAGCGGCTGCCGCGCACGAAATATCGCAAAGGCTTGTCGGCATCGCGCGTGATGCCGATGCGGACCGATCGAGCGACGCGCGGTGGCTTGCTTTCATCGGCGCCGATCCACAGCGCATTGCCGGCCCCATAATGCGATCCATCGAGCGCGAAATCGATAGCGAACGCTTGCGCAAGACAACCGGGCCCCCGCGCTAGGCGATGGATGTCGTCAATGCCGCGCCGTGTGCGCATGACGTCGATTCCGATCATCGGCTCTGCCGCGCGGATCAGTACGCCGCCGCCGACGCCCTCCGCCTCGCTCGACATATTGAGCATCATCGCCGTCCCGTACGCGCGGTAAACGTAGACATGTCCGTGCGCGAGAAACAGCGAAGCATTGCGCCGCGTGCGTCCACTGCGGTGGTGCGCAGCATCGTCTCCCGGCGGATAAGCTTCGGTTTCGACGATCCGCCCCGCAAGCACGCCGCTTGCATCCTCGCGCACCAATATTTTGCCGATGAGGAATTTAGCCAGCGCCTTCGTCTCGACCGGCAAATCTTGCCGGTGCAGCGGACGCAGTCCGAAGAGCGCGGCAGTCTCGACGGCGCTGGTGCGCATGAAGAAGGGCCCTGAGCGGCAGGCAGACGGGCAACAGCTTAGTGCACCGCGCGCTTGTTGGCACTTGAGACCTTGCGCTTTGCCGGCCGACCCGCCGGCGAATCGTCCTTCTTGACGTTGGTGCTCCAGACTGCGTCCGGCTTGAAAGCCTTGCGTGTCGCGAGCATGAACGGCGTGGGAGCCTTACCCTTGCCGCTAGCGATCTGGGCCATCGTGCGCCCGGACGCGACCGACTTGTCCTTTTTTAGAATCGCTTCCCCATCGCCGGTCGCCCAATCATCCTTGTGTTTTATCAGCAGCCAGTTGTTGCGCTTGCCGCCAAACTTGTCGCCCTTCATGCGAACGAGCACGAAGCGGCCCTTCAGCTTTTCACCGGCTAGGACGAACTTCAACTCGCCTTTCTCCAGCGCGGCATTGATGTCCTCGTCGCCTTCCGGAACCCAGAACCCCCGATCCCAAAGCATCACCGTGCCGCCACCGTACTCGCCGGCAGGAATGGTGCCTTCGAAGTCGCCATAGTCGAGCGGATGATCCTCCACCTCGACCGCGAGTCGCTTGTCTTTCGGATTGAGCGATGGCCCTTTCGTCACTGCCCACGACTTGAAAACGCCGTCATGCTCCAGCCGCAGGTCATAGTGCAGCCGCGACGCATCGTGCTTCTGGATCACGAAGCGCGGATAGTCAGCCGCGCGCACCTTCGCGGTCCCGCTCGGCTCCTGCGTCTTCTCGAAGTCGCGCTTCGCGCGGTACGTTGATAGCTTGCTGGGCATCGGCGTTTCGCTGTCAGATCCGCCAGACTAGGGACATCATCTTAAGAATTGCGTGCCCTAGCCGCGGTTTTTCTCCGCCGCATCCTTCAATCTTTTTTCCAGATCTGCTGCTGCTGCGTGCTTGGGATCATCGGTCGGCGCAGGACCTACCGGGGCCTTCTTCTTTTCCACGTGCCGCTCTGGATTGAACCCGCCAACCTCGGTGTTTTCATCGAAATCGATTGTCTTGCCAGCCATGGCGTCCTCCTCACTTTGAGACTCAACGGCGACCGCAAGGCCTCGTTCCGGCCGATCGACGCACGCGCGCGAACAAAACATGAAATCGCGTGACGGCGATCAATGCAGTGGCATCTCCCTCCTGCGAACTTGGGCTTGCGAACCACCCCCGCCGGAGGCCCGATGAACAAAGACTGGATCGAGATGACCCGCACCCTCGGAGCAGGGCTGCGTGAGATGCGCGGTGGCGCGCCGGACGTGATGAAGGCTTTCTCTGGCATCGCTCAGGCAGCGACGAAGGCCGGAGCCCTGGACACCAAGACGAAAGAGTTGATCGCGCTCGCCATCGGCGTTGCGGTGCGCTGCGACGACTGCATCGCCTTCCACGCCAAGGCCGCATCCGATCGCGGAGCAACCTCCGAAGAAATCCTGGAGACGCTCGGCATGGCCATCTACATGGGTGCTGGCCCGTCGGTGATGTATGCTGCCCACGCCCTGGAGGCATACCAACAGTTCACCGAAGCCAAGACCGAGCAGCGGCCAGCCGAAACCGGCTGAGCTAAGCCAATCCCCAGCCAGTGACGTCGATCACCTGTCCGGTCACACCGATCGAAGCCGGTGAAGCCAGAAAAACCACCACGTCGGAAATCTCGTCACGCTTCGCCCAGTTGCTCGTGTCCTTGGGCTTCATCATGCCGACGTTGGATGCGGTATCCACCAGCCCCGGTCCAACAGCATTGACGCGAATTTTCGCGTCCTTGCCCTCCAGCGCAAACGTGCGCGTCAAGGCCACGACCCCAGCCTTCGCGACGTTGTAGGGAAGCATGTTGGCCTGGGCGTTCCCCGCCCGCGCGAAATTGACGACCGAGCCGCCGCCCGCCGTTGCAAGATGAGGGAACGCCTCACGCGTCATCAGGAATGCGCTGAGCACGTTGTTGTTCACCTCGCGCGTCCACTCCTCGACGCTGACCTCCGCGGACGGCTTGTAGACGGTCAGCCCTCCTGCGAGATTGACGACAATGTCGATACGCCCGAACGCCGAAACGGTCTCGGCAACCACCCGTCTCACGTCCGCCTCGTCCGTCAAGGACGCAGCAATGGGGATGACGTTTGCAGTGGACGCCTTAAGCTCCGCGGCGCGCGCAACCACATTGTCTTTGGTTCGCGCGACGACCGAAAGCGAGGCTCCCTGCTCAGCCAGCGCCTTGGCAACGGCCTGCCCGACCTGCCCGTCGTGACTTACTCCGGTGACAATGGCAACCTTGCCGTGGAGACTAGCCGTCATATCGCTCTCCCTATCGCCCGCGTGGCCGCACGACGTATATAGCAATGGGAAGGATCGCAAAACATGAGCTGGACGCCGACCGAAGACCCGTTGCCGGGTGATGTCCATGCCTGCGAAGCCCTGCAGCAGGTCATCGTGCCCCGCGCACGCGATCTGGGCGGTTTCTCGGTGCGCCGCGCCCTACCCGCGGCCGGCCGGCAGATGGTCGGCCCTTTCATCTTTTTCGATCAGATGGGGCCAGCCGAGTTCCTCATCGGAACGGGCATTGACGTTCGCCCGCATCCTCACATCGGCCTCGCGACGGTGACATACCTGTTCGACGGCGAGATCATGCATCGTGACAGCCTCGGCAGCGCCGTCGCCATCAAGCCGGGCGAGCTGAATCTTATGGCAGCCGGCTCCGGCATCGTGCATTCCGAGCGAACCTCAGCAGAGCAGAAGGCCCTTGGCCCGAGGTTATTTGGCATTCAGGCATGGGCAGCCCTGCCGAAGTCGCACGAGGAATCATCGCCCACTTTCGCCCATTACGACGCTACGCAATTGCCGCGCATCACCGGCGAGGGCAAGACCGTACGGCTGATCATGGGGCAAATGTTCGGCCAGACATCACCCGCCGAATTTCCACATCCGAGTTTCTACGCCGAAGCGGTACTCGCGCCCGGCGCCATCCTGCCACTCGATGCGGACCATGACGAACGCGCTGTATACATAGCGTCAGGTGAGATCGACATTGCCGGTGATACGTTCGGTGCCGGCCGGCTGCTCGTTTTCCGCCCCGGCGACCGGATTTCGATACTGGCTATTTCACAGTCACGGCTGATTCTGCTGGGCGGCGAACCAATGGATGGCCCGCGCCACATCTGGTGGAACTTCGTATCTTCATCGAAGGACCGCATCGACGCCGCGAAGGCTGACTGGAAAGCGAAGCGCTTTCCGTTCGTCCCTGGGGACGCGGAAGAATTCATTCCGCTCCCCGAGGGCCGATAAGAACCGCCGCGTCGTGCGCACCGCGCCAGATGGAGATGGCGAGCCGCCTTAGCGCATCTTCTCCTTGGCCTTGTCCTGCGCCTTCTGGAACCACCCACCCATCTTCTCGATAATTGTATTCATGGAAGACGTGTCAGCGCGGGACAGAGCATCAACCATGCGCTCGAAAGTAGGGGTTACAGGCGCAGCGGCTGCGCTTGCCGCTCGCGCGACGGACCGCTGAATGTTGTCGGCAAAATCATAAAGGTCGGAGCGCGACACGTTAGGGGTCCAGTTGGGTGTCCATGCATCCCAGCGCGAGGCGCGTGGACGAGAGCGCGGCACCACAACGAGCGCCAGGAGGGCGCCGGCCGCCACCGCGACACCCATCGCCAGCACCGGCTGGCGCCGAATACCCTGGCGCAACTCGGACGCGCCTGTCTCCGCCGCGTTTGCTACCGTTTCGCCGGCAGCCTTGGCGCGTCGCTCGGCTATCGAGGCAATGTCTTTCGCTAGGTTGGCTACCGTTTCCCTCAGCTCGGCGAGGTTGGCCGAACTGGCATCCTGCGACGGCTGGGATGTGCTGACTTCCTTCATCGGGCTCGCCATATCCCACTTCTCCTCTACGGCTGTGATGAGCGCTGCGCGCGGACTCTGATATCGAGCAGTCTAACGCTTCGAACTGTGAGCATTTGAACGTTTTGATTGAATGATCGGTTCCTCATCCAAATAGTATACTGTCGACGCAAAATGTGCGGAACCGGCAGCGGTTCGACAACGTTTTGCGCATGTCATTGATTTCCGGTTTCTGCTCTCCCGGCAACGTCCGGATCAAGGAGGATCTACCGATGCAGTTCTCTTCCACAAACCGCGCGTCTGACACTGTCGGCGGCCGCTCCGCCGCGTCTGATGTCGGTGACAACGTTCAGGCATTGCGCGACGACATCGCGAGCCTCGCCGACTCCGTGAAACGCTTGGCCGCTGAACAGCTTGGATCCAGCGTCGAGGATCTGCAGGGCAAAGCCAAGGAAAAGGTTGGCGACGTTGAGTCCGCCATCCGCCGCAACCCCAGCCAAGCTGCACTGATCGCGGCGGGCATCGGCTTCGTCTTCGGCCTCATTCTTTCCCGCTGATAAGGATCAAACCCATGAGCTCCAACTACACCTCGGGACGCACAACCGCCGCCCAGCTCGAGCGCGACGCTCGCGACTTGGCGAGCAATGCCCAGGACCGCATCAGCGACACGGTTGAACAGGCACAGGCTCTTGCCCAGGAGCAATATGACAAGCTTGCTGCCAGCATCCGCCGCAACCCGCTCCAGGCGGCAGGCATCGCTGCTGGCGTCGGCTTCGTTCTTGCCCTTCTCGCCAGACGCTAATTGGCAGGAGGGGCTATGATTGGGGATGCCGTACTCTATGCTGCCAGCCGTGCGACCCACTCAGCCATCGAGAACGTCTCTCGGCGGCTGACGTGGACGGCTATAGCCGCAGCATTTTTTCTCGCAGCTTTTGTGCTCGGCATCCTGGCCGTCTATCTCGTTTTGCAGCCCGAGTTCGGCGCCCTTCAATCCATCGGCATGATTGCCGGCGCGTGTGCGCTCGTCGGTTTGATTGCGCTGTCCATGCCCTGGATGCTCGATCGTGCCGAGGCTCGACGCAAGGACCAAGGATCACCCGTCGCGAACGCTGTTGCGGCGGTTGATCAAGAAGCAAAAGACGCGGTCGACTACTTCGGCGCAATGCAGGTCGTCGGAACTGCCTTCTTGTTCGGACTTGGCGCCGCAAGACGCCTGCGGCGCTAGCCTACACACGTCAAAAGCTGACCATTACTGACAGCCGGCCGCCAGCAGCGACCGGAGGAGAGAGCGTATGCCTGGTCAATCCATCACGCCCAGAACGCCGGTTGTAGGCGTTCCGGGCGCCCAGATGCCCGCGTCACCGTTCGAGATGACCGTGATCGGCTTTCTCATTGTCCTGGCTCTATATCTGGCGCAGGCTGTTCTGGTTCCACTCGCTCTGGCGGTGGTTCTCTCTTTCGTTCTGGCCCGGCCCGTGCGCCTTTTGCGGCGCGTCGGACTTGGAAACTCACCTTCGGTCGTGGTTGTCGTCGCGGTTGCGTTCGCGATTATCTTCGGCGTCGGCGCGCTCATCACGCAGCAGGTGGGAACGCTCGTTCAGGAACTTCCGACTTATCAGTCGACGTTCCGCGAAAAGATCAAGTCATTGAGAGAGGTCGCAGAGGGCGGCAGCGGCGCGTTCAAACAGGCCAGCGACGCATTGAAAGACCTGCAGGCCGAACTCGACAAGCCCCAAGCTGCAGGTCCCCCGGCACCGAATGTGACGATCTCCCCGATGCAGGGCGAGCTGCGAAATGAGCGCGGCCCGATACCGGTCGTCGTGCGCAACCCGTCTCCGACGCCCCTCGACCAGCTCCAAACGATCATCGGCGTCGTGCTGCATCCGCTGGCGACTGCCGCACTCGTCGTTCTATTTGTGCTGTTTCTGCTTCTACAGCGCGAGGATGTGCGCGACAGGGCGATACGCCTCCTTGGGTCACACGACCTCGAAAAATCGACGACCGCCATGGACGATGCCGGCGAGCGTCTCGGAAGCTACTTCCTCACATTTACCGCCATCAACACAGCCTACGGCGTCTTTATCGCGTCCGCCCTATGGATGATCGGCGTACCAAGTCCTGTGCTGTGGGGCGTCCTGGCGACGCTCATGCGTTTTGTGCCCTTCATCGGCACATTCATCGCCGCGCCGTTCCCCCTCATTCTGGCCGCGGCCGTCGATCCCGGCTGGACGATGTTCCTCGCCACGTTGGCGCTGTACGCCATCAGCGAGCCGATCATGGGCAACGTGGTCGAACCAGTCGTTCAAGGACAGCGAACCGGCCTGTCGCCGCTCGCGATCGTGCTGTCGGCGGCTTTCTGGACGCTGCTGTGGGGGCCGATCGGCCTGCTACTGGCCATCCCGCTGACGGTCGTGCTGGTGGTTCTCGGGCGCCATGTCGAACGTCTGGAATTTCTCAACGTTCTGCTGGGCGACACTCCACCGTTATCACCTGCCCAGAGGTTCTACCAGCGCATGCTTGCCGGCGACCCTGCAGAGGCCGTCGAGCAAGCCGAGCGTTACATCAAGGATCACGCACTCGTCGACTATTACGACGAAGTGCTGATCGAAGGGCTGCGACTGGCGCAAGGCGATGCCGATCGCGCTACGCTCGAACCTGAGCGCCTCGCCGATATTCGCGAAACCGCCGAAGTTGTGATCGACACGCTTGAGGATTGGGAAGTCGCCCCGAAGAAGGTCGCCGAGAAGGACTCGGCCGACAAGCCGAGCGACGAGGACGACGTGGAAGAAGGTGACGAGGTCGAAGAGGACGAACTCGCTGACCTTTGCGCGGCAGGCGGCCCTGTCGATCCGGCCTGGCGCAAAGAAGGCGCGATCCTGTGCGTGGCGAGCCGCACACCGCTCGACGAAACCGCGGGCCTCGCCTTCGCGCAGCTCGTCGGAAAATGCGGCCTCGGCGTGAGAATGCTCGATCTGGAGCGGTTGCGTCACGGGGCGCTTTCCCAGGAAGACACGATGAACATCAAGCTTGTGTGCATTTCGGCTCTCGATGTGCGCGAGCGTAGCGCACACGCACGGTTCCTCGTGCGTCGACTGAAGCGATCTGCACCCGACGCGGTTCTTCTCGGTGGCTTCTGGAAGCTCGATCCCGACAAGCGGGGTGACAAGACCATCCTCGATAGCATCGACGTCGATGCGACCGCCCACACGCTCCGCGAAGCAGTGGCTTTCACGCTGAAAGCGGCCAGCACGCCCCCAAGCGAGGAAGCTGCTGGCCAAGAAAAGCCGGTCGCAACCATCGCGGTCTCCTGACCGCGATGGTCTCACCCCTTGAAGACTGATGGTACCACAGACCGCGCCGCCGACTTCGCAGCGTTACCCGCCTGGCCGAGTACACGCCGCACGCTCCACCGAGGCGCGGCATCCTCCATCAGTCGCAGCAGCTGCGCCTGGCGGGCATCAGGAACGCGCGCTGCGATCCGCATCGACAGTTGCTCGATGTTGAATGGTGGTTGACCTGGAAGCAGACTGACGGGCACGACGTCGTTCTTCGGCACACCAAGACCCTCTGCCACCTCACGCACCGTTTCGATGACAGCCGGATCTTGGAGATCGACTTCGCCGGAGGGGTTGGCTCCACGTTTGGTCAGCTTGTCGACATGCGTGAGCGCCACGATGATGGGCGGCTGACGGCGATGCGGACGGCTGGCGAAGTGCGTGCGTATCGCCGTGATCGCAGTGAGATCGACCTGCGCGTCGTCGCGGTTGGCGGCCAGCGCCCAGATGATGAGATCGCTGTCGTTCGCCCGCTCTCCGAAGTTGCGCTGCTCCTTCCCGGCCGCTCCGACACGCGGGCTATCGATGACCATCGCTCCGGACAGCCCCTGCAGCTCCACCTCAAAAGCCTGGTAGTCGCGCGTACCGCCCGGCGCATCGACCACCGCGCGAACTTCCTTCGACAGCGCGTTGACGAGGCTCGATTTGCCAGCGCCGGCTTGCCCCGCAACGAGAATGCGCACCGGCTCGGCGCGCCCCGTCGCCTCCCCTCTGTCACGCAGCGTGGAAGCGCTGACGTGCGTTGAAAGGGCGATCTCGGACACACGCAGGCGCCCGCCATAAAGATCGATCGCGGCACGCCCGACTTCTCGCACGTAGGCACGCGCCAGCTGACGCGCGAGCTGATCGCGCACGTTCGCATAGAGATGCTTGGTGAGTTGCTCTCGCGCTTCCTGCGCCGCAGCCGTCACAGGATTGATGAGGCGAATGAGCCGCCAGATGTCATAGGCTTTCTCCGCCATCCCGATGGCCGACCGCCAGCCGTAGATCTTCAGCACCTGCCCGACCGTGAGCTGATCACCGAGCGGAATGTTCTCGATGACGAAAGGCTTCAGGTCCGCGCTTACACGCTCGACGAGCGCCAGTGCCTCGGGGATGGTGAAGCGCCACAGCGGATTGCGATCCTGCGGATGGATCTGCCGTGCGACAGCCTCGATCGTTCGTATCCCGAGATTGAGAACCCGATCCCGATCCGTGAGTTCTGCAGGCTTCACGTTCGCAGCGATCGCTTCAACAGCGGTCCAGGCTGCCTGTTCGCGCGCCGTCCAGGACGGATCCGCCGCAACCGTTTCACGAGGCTCGATGGGCTCGGCCGTCTCGCGCAGCGTCCGACGCAGAGCGAGGAATTGGATCGCATAGGCAATGAAGCTCAGGGACAGCGCACCGGCCACCCAGTAGAGCGCCCACCCCCGCTCCCACAGCCACAACCAGCCCAAGGGAACCAGCGACAGCATCGGCAGCAGCAGCGCCATGAAGATCATGGCACCGCGCAGATAAAGAAACGCTCGTCCCTTGCTCGCCACGTCGGCCTCTAGCGTTGCTTGTGAAAGTGGGTGGAGACACCCGGTGCGGCTGCGCACCGAGGAAAGGTAGGCAAATTGCCACCGAACTCAAATGCCGACAGCAAACTCCGGTTCCGCCATTTCACACCTGGGAGCGCGGTCGCACACTCCCTCAAATGGGAACGATACAGCGCCCGCGCCGTTGGCCCATGACGAAAATGCTGGGAGTAGCGATCATGAGACCGGTAGACGGCCTTCCAGATCTGCAGGGCTGCAATGTACTCGTCGTCGAGGATGAGCCGCTAGAGGCGCTCGACTACTGCGATCGCCTCATTGAGGCGGGAGCGGGAGTTGTAGGACCATACGCCTGCGCGACCGATGCGTTGGAGGCCATAAATAGTGAGCGCATCGACGTGGCGCTGCTCGATTACGCCTTGGCTGATAGAAACAGCCAGGAGTTGCAGATCGCCCTTGAAGCGCGCGACATCCCGTTTGTGGTGTTGACCGGCTACCCACGCGTTCTCGTGCGCCGCACCGAGCAGCAACTCGTTCTCTCCAAGCCCGTTTCCGCCGATCTTCTCCGTATGACGGTCAAGGCAGCCGCTTCGACCGCCCCGCGCTGAAAAGTAAGGCATTGATAAGCGTGATAAATTCCGCTTCCGCCACGGAAAATGCCCCGTGGTCATGACGTGCTAAGCTGAGGCCCCTATAGTCATTGCCTGTCTTTTCTCGCAGTCGGCCTAACGGGGCTGCGCCACAGGTGATGTTATGAAGCTCGAAGCTGCCCGGCCCGTCCACCTCAAGGACTATCGGCCCCCCGCCTATCTGATCGACCGGGTCAGCCTCGATATCTCCCTCGAGCCGACGCGCACGCGCGTGCGCTCCAAGTTGTCTGTGAGACCGAACCCGCAGGCAGCGTCCAAACGCGAGCAACTGCGCTTGGACGGCGAGCATGTGGAACTGGCTGAAATCTCTCTCGACGGGCGCCCGCTTGGTAAGAAGGACTACAAGCTCACCGGCACGTCGTTGACGTTGTCGAAGACGCCATCGGCGCCGTTCACACTCGACATCACCACCTTCGTCAATCCCGAGAGCAACAAGGCGCTACAGGGCATCTACCGCTCGCGAAGCGTCTACTGCAGCCAGTGCGAGGCGCAGGGCTTCCGCCGCATCACCTATTTTCTGGACCGCCCGGACGTGCTCGCGACCTACACGGTGCGCATCGATGCCGACCCCAGCGCAGCACCGATCCTGCTGTCCAACGGCAACCTGAAAGAGCGCGGCACGCTCGACGGTGGAAAGCGCCACTATGCGATCTGGCACGACCCGCACCCGAAGCCGTCGTACCTGTTTGCACTCGTCGGCGGCGATCTGGCGCCGATAAGCTCCACGTTCCGCACCAAGTCGGGCCGCAAGGTCGACCTCGCGATCTACGTCGAGCACGGCAAGGAAGCCCGCGCGGCGTGGGCCATGGATTCCCTGAAGCGCTCGATGCGTTGGGATGAGAAGCGCTTCGGACGCGAGTACGACCTCGACGTGTTCAACATCGTCGCCGTGTCCGACTTCAACATGGGCGCGATGGAGAACAAGGGCCTCAACATCTTCAACGACCGGCTGATCCTCGCCTCGCCCGATACGGCGACCGACACGGCATTCGAGGCTATCGAGAGCGTCGTTGCGCACGAGTATTTCCACAACTGGACCGGCAACCGCATCACCTGCCGCGACTGGTTCCAGCTCTGCCTGAAAGAAGGTCTCACCGTTTTCCGCGACCAGGAATTCTCCGCAGACGAACGGTCCCGGACGGTGCAGCGCGTCGTCGACGTGCGCCAGTTGAAGACGCACCAGTTCGCCGAGGACGCCGGCCCTCTCGCGCACCCGGTTCGCCCTGAGAGCTATATCGAGATCAACAACTTCTACACGGCGACGGTCTACGAGAAGGGCGCCGAGGTGGTGCGCATGATTGCAACGCTTCTCGGCCCCGACCGCTTCCGCAAAGGCATGGACCTCTACTTCGACCGTCACGACGGCGAGGCAGCGACGGTGGATGAGTTCCTCACCTGCTTCGAGGACGCGAGCGGCGTCGATCTCGCGCAGTTCAAGCTCTGGTACGCGCAGGCCGGCACGCCCGAGATCATCGCCAACCTCCGTTACGACCGGGAAAAGAAAACCGCCGACCTTGAGCTGGAGCAGATCGTACCGCCGACGCCTGGGCAGCCGAACAAGAAGCCGATGCACATCCCGATACGCCTCGGCCTGCTCGGCGCCAACGGCAACGACCTCGACCTGAAGCTCGCCAGCGGCGAGTCGATTGACGACGGCGTCGTCTCTCTTACCAAGCGCCGCCAGAGCTTCCGCTTCGTGAATGTGCCCTCCCGTCCGGTGCCTTCGCTGCTGCGCGGTTTCTCGGCCCCGGTGAACCTGACGCTCGACCTCCCCGACGACGATGTCGAGTTGCTGATGTCGAGCGACAGTGACCTTTTCAATCGCTGGCAGGCATCGAACGACTATGCCGCGCGCACGCTGGTCGAGATCGTAAAAAGCCTCGCAAGCGGCAAGCGTACCAATCGGCCGCTCCGCTATGCCCGCGCACTCGGCGCCGCGATCTCCGGGGACACTCTCGAACCCGCATACCGCGCCGAGTTGCTGAAGCTGCCGACCCAGTCGGACGTGGCGCGCATCATCGGCAAGAACGTCGACCCGGCACTCGTGCAGCGGGCGCACCGCCAGCTCGCAAAACTCATCGGCAAAACGCTGGGCGCCCAGCTCGAGGCGCTATACCGCGAGATGGACGACAAAGGGCCGTTCTCTCCGGACGCAGCCAGTGCCGGCCGGCGCGCGCTGCGCAATGCTGCCCTGACCCTGCTCACGGCCCGCGGCACACCAGCCGACATCCAGCGCCTCGCTAAGCATTACGCCAAGGCGACCAACATGACCGACAGGTCGCACGCGTTGCTGCTTCTGGCAGCCCGTGGAGGCGCGGAGGCAAAGGCAGCTCTCGCCGACTTCTACGCGACCTGGCACAAGGAAAACGTCGTCATCGACCTGTGGTTTGCAGCCCAGGCGCAGTCCCCGCTGGCCGGCACGCTGACGCGCGTCAAGGCACTCACCAAGCACCCGCTGTTCTCGCTGAGCGCACCCAACAAGGTGCGCGCACTCATCGGCACCTTTGCCTCCGCGAACCCGGTGCAGTTCAATCGGCCAGACGGCGCAGGCTACGCATTCCTGGCCGATCAGGTGCTGGCCTTGGACCGAATCAATCCTCAGATCGCGGCCCGGATGCTGGGCGCCATACGCTCATGGCGTTCCCTGGAAAGCGGCCGGCGCGCCAAGGCGCGAAAGGCACTGCAGCGTATTGTGCGCAGCAAGAATTTGTCGCCCGACGTGCAGGAAATCGCGTCCCGCATTCTCGAGGCATAATCAACGAAAAATATTGGCTCCGAGGGGCTTAATCAGCCTCGACAGGCGATTCGCAATAGTGTGAACTGAATCAAGTGATTCGGGGTCGCGGATTCGCACGGATCCGCAAGTCATTCAGGCAAAATTCGAGGGGATAAGAATGGCGTGGACTACGTCCGCCTGCCTGCGCGTGCGGCCGTCTTCGACGGATCTTGCCGCCGTGGCTCTGAAACAGGCACGGTATGTGTCCACCGCCATGCGGCGCGCGGCAACGCGCACCCGCCCTGTGCTGTTCCTCTCGCTATCCGCAATCAGCCTTGGAATAGCCGCTCCGCTGCTTCCGACGAGCTTGCTGACCGCGGCCCTCCTGGTCGTGGGCATAGCGTTCGCTGTCGTCGGCGCCGGCGCCAATTTGGCCGGAGCCATATCGGCCAATCGGCCGGCCCACAAAACGCCAGCGCCGCGCCGCCGGACAGCCAATCCTTCGCCGATCTCTGCCGCGGTTAGCGGCCGCCGCCACATGCTCCCCCCACAGCTCGTGCGCGCTCAAAACCCCATCATCGTACCGACCAATCATGACTGGGCCGAGCTGATGGCCCGCATCAATCACGAGTTGCGCACGCCCCTCAATGCCGTGATCGGCTTCTCCGAGGTCATGGCGCTCGAGATGTTCGGCCCGATCGGCTCTGAGCGCTATCAGGACTACGTCCGCCACATCCGTGAGAGTGCTGGCGACCTCCTGAAATCGGCAGAGGATACGCTTGCCCTCACCGCCCTGCTGACGTCGCCGCACGCATCCGAGCCTTCGAACGCAACCGCCTTCGATACCGCCGTCGCGGACGCCTGGTCATGCCTCGAGCGCAAAGCCGCTGCCCGCGACATTCAGCTGGACCTCACCATCCCTGAGGATGTGGAGGTGATGAGCGACCCTCGCGCACTGCGTCAGATCCTGGTCAACATGCTGTCGGAAGGCATCGCCCGCACGGCGCCTGGCGCGCAGATGTCGCTGCTGGCGGTCGCCGACGGAGAGCTCCTCGAAATCGTCCTCACTGTGAACGGCACGCATCGCGCCGATGCGCCGCGCTCGGGAACGCTGGCAATCTCGCTCGCACGGACGTTGCTCGAAATGCAGGGGACTTCGCTTCTGGAAATCGAGAGCGCTGACGGCACGTGGAGCGCTGTGACCGTCCTCGACCGCGCCGCGCAGCAAGACTTCTTCGCCGAGAGCGCCGCCATGACCTCGCGTCACAATCGGCCCGCAATGGCCGTGTGAGACAGGAATTCAGCGTATCGGACGGCGGCTATCGAGCCACTTGTGCAGCTCGATCCGCTCCTCCGGTGTGAGCTGGCGAACGGTATTGCCGAACAAGGTCGTCCGTCCTCGCGCCTGTTCTGTCTCAGCCTGCACGATGCTTTCGAGCGCCTGATCGAACTTTGCCTGATCGAAGGGTTCGGCACTGAGAGCCGCGCGGACGGCGGCCCGCGCATCCCGCATGCCGCGACGCTGCGCTTCGAGCTGAGGCTGCGCATCAGCAATCGCCTGCTTCACGACATCCGACCGCTCGCGTGGCAGCGTCCGCGCAAACCCTAGAAGCGGCGGTCCCTTGAATCCGGCGCCCGCATGCCGCGGTGGCTTGCCGAAGTGGGCCATACAGAGCGTGCTGATCACGGCCGCGATAACCAGCACGTTGAGCGCCAACGATCCGATGAGCACCCAGCGCAGCGTTCGCGGGGAAAACCGAGAGAACCAAGTCGTCTCGCTCATAGTAGATCCTCGTCGCTAGAACCCAGGATCTCCTCACTGAGCGCCACGCTCGTGCCATCGCTCGACGAGGTGAAACCTGCCGCCCTCGCCATCTGCTGCATCGTCGTGTCGAACGTGCCTACGGATCCAAGCATGACGCCGAGAACCAGCGAGGCAGCAAGCACGGCGGCAGCCGGCAGCTCAGCGAACCGCCTCGCGCGTGCGGGGCGACGCACCTGCCCCGGCCCCGACGGGTTTTCAGCCGTCTTGCCGCCCACAATCGCTTTGAACTGCGGCCGATCCGAACGCAGTGCGGCGGCAACGATCCGCTCCTTCAGAGCATCGATGCGAGCCTCACTGACCTGGGGCGCACGATCGAGAAGCTGATCCAGCGCCTCGGCCTCCGCCACCATGCGCTGAGCAGCCGGGTCCTCGCTGATGACAGCGGCGAACCTCAGCCGCTCCCGAGCCGGCCACCGGGTACGGTCTGCACCATGGATCTCCAAAAGGCGCTCGAGCGCCTTCCGATCCTCTGCCCATCTGTCATTGCTCGTCATCGCTGTCGTCTCGTTTCTGATGGTCGCTTGCCGTTTTTACTCGTACTGGCTGTCGGCCAGAAGGTCTTGCAGTTCGTCGCGCAATGCCGCCTTCAGAGCACGCCGCGCACGGGCCAAAAGGGATTCCACCGCCTCATCCGAGATGCCCATGGCCTGCGCGATCTCGATCTGGCTCAGGCCCTCGTAGTGAAAGAGCGTAAGCGCGGTCCGCTGGCGATCGGGAAGCGCTTTGAGCGCCGCATCCACCCGCTGACTGGCATCCTGCGCTTCAATCTCCGAATGTTGCGTTGCCGGCTCCGCTTGCTCCGGCACCTCGTCGACCACGACCAGGCGCTTTCCAGTCCGCATCCTGTCAACGCACAGGTTCGACACGACCCGTCGCAGCCATGGCCTCAAACCCGGCGCGCCGATCTCTAATCCATCCGCCGAGCGCCAGAGACGAAGCATCGCCTCCTGCGCCACGTCCTCGGCCTCCGCTTCATCGCGCAGCATCCGCCGCGCCACAGCGACGACACCCGCAAGGTGCCGGTCGACGAGACTCCGGAATGCACCGGCATCTCCTGCCCCGGCAGCGGCCACCAGCGCCGCATCCTCTTCCGCGTCAGCCCCCATGCTGCCGCTCCCCCGCGGGTAGCGCCCCGAATGTCTTGCCGCCACTGCCTGCCTCGACATGGCCACGGAACGACCCTTCTCCCACTCTGGCGACGGACCTGCCGAACCGGCAGATACCGCGCTGGCACCGCTTCGATGCCCTGTCTATGAGGGAAAACGGGCCCGAGAGCATGAATCCGTCGCGGGCGGCGCAAAAGCCGCGAAGGCCCTGCGCGTCAGCCGACGATTTGGCGGAACAGATTGGAAACACCAGATAAATTCGCCTTAAGGCGCTCCTCGAGTTCACCAAAACTGCCCACACTTCCAGCCCGCGCCAGCAACTCCTTGAGACCGGACGGCGCCGAACCGGGATCGAACGGGCCCTCAAGGCACAGCCGCAGGATCTGGGTCAGATCATGCAACAGGCGCGTGGCCGGAATGAGCACTTCGGCGTGCTCGGGCGCTAGCAGCCCGGCATCCCTGAGCTTTCGATACGCTTCGACCGTGTTCTGATCGAGGACCTCCGGATGCTCGGCCGCGTGGACGAGTTGCAGGTACTGAGCGATGAACTCGACGTCGACCAGCCCCCCCCGCACCTGTTTCAGGTTCCAGATGTTGTCCGTGCCCTTCTCCTTGAAGATGCGCTCGCGCATCTCGACGACGTCCGCGGCGATCTTCTCGCGGTCCCGCGGCCAGACGAGCGCGGCACGCACCGCCTCCGACACCCGCGCCTTGAGGTCATCCGGACCGGTGATAGCCCTGGCGCGCGTCAGCGCCATATGTTCCCAGGTCCAGGCCTCGCTTCTCTGGTAGTCGACGAAGGTCTTGAGCTGCGTGGCAACCGGTCCCTGCAGCCCCGACGGACGCAGCCGCATGTCGACCTCATAGAGCGCGCCCTCGGCCGTCGCCGCTGACAAAGCACTGATCAGGCGCTGCGTCAGTCGCGCAAAAAACTGCATCGGAGATAGCGGCCGCTCGCCATCCGATTGCACCGCGCTTTCTTCGAAGTCGTAAATCAGGATGAGATCGAGATCCGACGAGGCGGTCATCTCGCAGCCGCCGAGCTTGCCCATTGCGAGCACCGCAGCGCCGGCACCCGGGATCGTCCCATGTACGCGCTCCAGCTCGCGTTCGACGGCAACCAACAAGGCATCGATGAGACGCTCGGCGAGCAACGCGTAGGCGGTCCCCGCCTCGTTCGCTTTGATCGCTCCAGACAGCAGCCGCACGCCGATCAGGAACTGCTGCTCGTTGCCCACGACCCTCGCCCGGTCGAGCACGTGCTGCATGTCGTGCTCACCGCCTCCGATCTCCGCCGCGATGATCCGATCGAGTTCGTCTCCCGTCGGCAGCGTGCCGAGTGTTCCCGGATCGAGCACCGCGTCGAGCAGTCGTGCCCGGCGCGACAGGATGCTCGCAAGGCGCGGCGCCGTCCCCAGGATATCCGCGAGAAGCCGCAGCAGGCCGGGGTTGGCCCGCAGCAAAGAAAAGAGCTGAACACCAGCCGGCAGAGCAGCCATGAAGCGATCGAACCCGGCCAGCGCCCGATCCGGATCAGACGTATCGGCGAGCGCCTGCACCAGCAGCGGCTGCACTTCCGTGAGGCGCTCGCGCGCCCGCGCACTTCGCACGCACG
Source organism: Hyphomicrobium sp. (assembly GCA_030148725.1). Taxonomy (GTDB): domain Bacteria; phylum Pseudomonadota; class Alphaproteobacteria; order Rhizobiales; family Hyphomicrobiaceae; genus Hyphomicrobium_A. Next base: position 18,649 of record JASBSU010000052.1, on the reverse strand, counting down.
GATATCTACCGTGATGCCAGCCGCGGATCATCGCGAGTACTTCCGACGGCCGCGAGTATCCGAGCTCCTTCAATGCATCGATCGTCGCCGGATCGTCCTTCTCGCCGGCGAAAACCATATTGACGCCGTCGCTGGTCAGCACCGGCGCATCCTCGAACAGCGCCGCATAATGCTTCTGCACGGTCTCTAACCGGGCGATGAGTTCCCGCGAGAAACTCGCCACATCGCGATAGCCGCAGAATTGCGCGAAGCTCTCCAGGCGTGCAGGATCTTGGGGAATCTCGTGCGTCTGTTCGTCGGCAACCATCTGCAGGCGATGCTCCACCCGCCGCAGAAATAGGTAAGCTTCGCTCAGCTCCTTCGCGACACGCCGCTTGATCCACCCGCGCTCGACGAGTTTTTCCATCGCATCGAGCGTACGCCGAGACCGCAGCTCCGGCTGCCGCCCCCCCGCAATGAGCTGCTGCGTCTGCACGAAGAATTCGATCTCGCGGATACCACCGCGGCCGAGCTTGATGTTGTGACCGGCGACCGCGATTTTTCCGAACCCCCGATGCGCGAAAATCTGCCGCTTCATCGCATGCACGTCGGCAATCGCGGCATAGTCGAGGTACTTGCGCCACACGAACGGCGCCAACTCATCAAGAAGCGCCTCGCCCGCGGCAATGTCGCCAGCGCAGGCGCGCGCCTTGATCAGAGCCGCCCGCTCCCAGTTCTGACCGAAGCTCTCGTAATAGATCAGCGCCGCGGTGGTCGAGAGCGCGAGCTGCGTCGCACCCGCATCCGGTCGCAGCCGCAAATCGGTACGGAACACATAGCCCTCGCCCGTGCGCTCCTCCATGAGCTGCACGAGATCGCGCGTCAGGCGTACGAAGAAGCCCTGCGGCTCGACATCCGGCGCGGTGCGCACCCGGTCGTGGTCGTAGAAAACGATGAGGTCTATATCGCTCGAATAATTGAGCTCGCCCGCGCCGTGCTTTCCCATCGCCAGCACGATATAGCCGTCGGGGACGATCTGCCCGTGCGCGTCAGGCAGCCACCGCCCACGCTGCGCAGCCTCGCGAAAAAGAAATTCGACAGCAGCGGCGAGCGCCGCGTCGGCACAATCGCTCAACGCTTGCGTCACGGTCATCACCGGCCAGACGCCGCCGAGATCGGCGAGCGCCGTCAACAGCGCAACTTCTGCCTTGTAGACGCGCAGCGCCCGCATGGCATCAGCGCGTGAGGTGGCAGCAGCGATCGCCTCGCCAAGCTCACGCTTCAGCTCCGCCGCGCGCACTTCTGGAGCGCGCAGAAGTACCCGCTGCAGGCGTTGAGGGTCACGTTCGATGAGACTGGTGAGATAGGGCGAGCCGCTGAACACGCCCGCCAGCAAGGCATCGGCACGCGGCTGCTCTAGCAATTCGCGCAACCGCTGCAAGGCCGGATCGGAAGCCGACCGCTCCTTCAGCGACCTCAGCGTTTCGAGGGACCGCGCATCGCCGCCGGCAATCGGCCCTTCGCTGATGCGCTCCATGAACGGCCGCATGTTCCCGTTGTCGTCGCTGGCCATCCCTGCTCCCGAACCGATTTATTTTTGTTGTGGCCTTCCCCTATTAGCCCTCGGACGGGCGTCTCGGAAGCGTCAGCACCACGCGCAGCCCCGGAGCATTGTCTTCGAGGCGTACCGATCCCCCATGCAGTCGCGCCACCGCCTGTACGAGGCTCAGCCCCAGACCCGTACCGGGCTCGGTTCGGCTCTTCTCGAGCCTCACGAACCGTTTGAGCACACGCTCGCGATCTTCCTCCGCGATGCCAGGCCCGTTGTCGCCCACAATGATGTCGACGGCGTCGGCGCGATCCTTGAGATCAATCGAAATGAGGGCATCGTCCGTCTGCTGGCGCTTGCCGGAATACTTGATCGCGTTCTCGATGAGATTGACCACCGCCTGCACGATGAGCTGCCGATTGCCTGTGAACTCGGGCACGGAGCCGACGTTCACATGCAGTTGCATGTTTCGTTCCTCAGCTACCGGCTCATAAAGCTCGGCCACGTCGCGCACCGCGCGCCCGATGTCGAAGCGTTCGGCATTGCCCTCCAGCGCACCGGCTTCCAGTCGCGCCACCAGCAGCAGGCTGTTGAACGTCTTGATGAGCTCGTCGGCCTTCTCGATGGTGTGCTCCAGGCCCACCCGATAGGCGTCTTCACCCGTTTCGCGAAGTGCCGCCTCCGCCGCATTACGCAACCGCGTCAACGGCGTCTTGAGATCGTGCGCGATGTTGTCCGAAACCTCGCGCAAGCCATTCATCAGCGCCTCGATGCGGTCGAGCATCGCGTTGAGGTTCAGCGCCAGCGCATCGTATTCGTCTCCAGATCCGGTCACCGCGATACGTCGCGACAGGTCGCCATCCATGATCGAGCGAGCCGCCACGTTGATCGTCTCGATGCGGCGCAGAGCGACGCGGCCGATCGCAATGCCAGCAACGAGCCCACCCAGCGTCAGGAACCCCAGCGCTAGAAAATACACTGTCCCCATCTCGCTGGCGAAGCGGCGTTGATCCTCGACGTCACGACCGACGATGAGCATCAGTCCACCACCAACCTTGACGGGGATGGCAACCGCGAGATGCTCACGCGCGCTCGCTATGTCGGGGGAATAACGAAAGACGCCGCCGGTCGGACTGCCTGCGACCTCTGGAGGCAACCGGCTCAAATTACCCGCCAGCTTCGTTCCGCGGGCATCTCCCAGGAAGTACAGCCCGGGCCCGCCGGAACTGCTGCGTGTCTCGACCGCACGCACCAGCGCCTGCGTTCCGCCCGCCTGTTCCTCCGCCCGAAGCTGCTGCGCCTCGCCATCGAGCGTCGCGAGCACCTGGCTCGTCATCACGCGATTGGTCTGCCACAGCAGGAACCCGACGACGAGCCCGGCAAACGCCAGGTACGCCGCAACCGTTATGGCTGCGACGCGAAACGACGTCGTCGAGATGGTTCGTTGGAGGCGTTCAGGCAGAGCCATCACGGATCGTGTACCCAGCTCCGCGCACCGTATGCAGAAGAGGCTTGTCGAAGTTCTTGTCGATCTTGGCGCGTAGCCGAGAGACATGCACGTCGATGACATTGGTCTGCGGATCGAAGTGGTAGTCCCAGACGTGCTCGAGCAGCATGGTGCGCGTCACGACCTGCCCGGCATGCTTCATCAGGTATTCCAGCAGGCGATACTCGCGCGGCTGCAGCTGGATGGCCTCGCCGTCTCGCGTCACCCGATGCGACAGCCGATCGAGCACCAGACCGTCGACGACGTATCGCGTTTCCTGCTCTTCGGGCACGGCCCGGCGCGTCAGGGCTTCGACGCGCGCCAGCAGCTCGGAATAGGCGTAGGGCTTGGTGAGATAGTCATCGCCGCCGGCTCTCAGCCCCTTGACGCGGTCATCGACCTCGCCCAGCGCCGACAGGATGAGCACCGGTGTGCGCACGCCCCTGGAGCGCAGCTCCCGGATCATGCTGAGACCGTCGAGACGCGGCAGCATGCGATCGACGATGAGAACGTCGTAGACGCCCTGCTCCGCCATCGACTGCCCCGTTTCGCCATCCTCGGCGAGATCGGCGGCATGCCCGCTCTCCTTCAGGGCCTTCTGAAGGAACTGCGCGGTTTCCCGGTCATCCTCGACCACAAGCACGTGCATTTTTTCACCGCTCAGCTCTACCGATTCGGCATTCTGACTCGCCGGCCTCCGAACGTCGAGACGGCCCGCACGCTCCTGGGAGAATGCGGGCCGCCATTCTGTCACGACTGCCTAGGCTCAGCTCTTGTTGAGCGGGATGGCAACGAGCACCGTCTGATCGCCGCTCTTCTTGATGTGGAACATCACAGCTGGCAGCCCGTCGTCCTGGGCCTTCTTGACGGCCTTCGCCACATCCTGAGGCGAGCTGACCTTCTCGTTGCCGGCCTTGAGGACGATGTCGCCCTCCTTGATGCCCTTGAGCGCAGCGTCGGAGTTCGGATCGACGTCGGAGATGACGACCCCGCCGTCCTTGCCAGGACCAGCCTTCACGCTGAGACCGAGCTGCTTGAGGTCGACGTTACCGCCAAGATCCTTCTGCTCCTCGGGCTGCTCGTCGGTGCTGTCAGCCGCCTCGGCGTTCGCCGGGTACGTCCCGAGCTTCACCTTGACGGTCTTCTCGCCCTTGTCGCGCCACACCTTCACGTCGACCGTCGACTTGGCCGGCAGATCGGCAATGGTACGAGCAAGATCACGGCTATCGTCGATCTTCTTGTCGTCCACCTGCAGGATGGCATCCTCGACCTTGAGACCTGCGTCAGCCGCAGGACCGCTGGCCATGACCTCGCTGATGATGGCGCCCTTCGGCTCCTTCAGACCAAGGCTACCGGCGAGATCCTTGTCGATGTTCTGGATCTTCACACCCAGCCAGCCGCGGCTGACCTTGCCACCCTTTTCGAGCTGCTCGACGACCCGCTTCACGGTGTCGGCCGGCACGGCGAAGGCGATACCGACGTTGCCGCCGGTCGGGCTGTAGATCGCGGTGTTCACGCCGACGACATCACCCTCGAGGTTGAAGGTCGGTCCGCCCGAGTTGCCGTGGTTCACGGCAGCGTCGATCTGCATGTAGTCGTACGGGCCGCCGATGTTACGGGCGAGCGCCGAAACGATGCCGGCAGTCACCGTGCCACCAAGGCCGAACGGATTGCCGACCGCCAGCACCCAGTCACCAACGCGCGGGTTCTTATCCGCCAGCTTGACGACCGTCAGAGGCTTCTTCGGCTCGATCTTCAGGAGCGCCAGATCGGTGCGAGGATCGGTACCGACGATCTTGGCGTCGATCTCTTCCTGATCGTCGAAGCTCACCTTCACCTTGGTGGCGCCGTCGACGACGTGGTTGTTGGTGACGATGTAGCCATCCTGAGACACGACGAAGCCCGAGCCCGCGGCCTGACGCGGACGCTGCTGCATCGGGTTGCCCTGGCCTTGCGGCATGTTCTTGAAGAACTCGTTCAGAGGGTGATCCTCGGGCAGACCGGGAATGCCTTCGAACGGCTTACCGCCACCACCGCCACGGCGGTCGGCGACCTTCACCTCATTGGTCGTCGAGATCGAGACGACCGCGGGTTTGACGCGCTCGACGATCTCGGCGAACGACAGCGTCTCTGCGGGGGTGCCGGGTTTGAACTGAGCGACGGCCGGGGCCGAATACTCGGCCATCCCGAGACCCACCAGACCGGCGCCGACCACCGCCACAGCGGCGAGGCGACGCAAATCGCGACCTGTCGTTCTCGTTGGCCCGCTCTTTGCTACGACCTCAGTCGAGCTGGGTTGGGTTGGCATTCGCTTGAACCTCCTTATGCGAAGCAGGGGAACCTTCGCATTGAGCCCTAGCGAAACGGGGATTACGGCAGCCTTTCGATTGCCTTAACAGTTGGTAATAAAGGGATCGTTCACCACGGGTTGGGCGATCGAGGCAGGGTGTATGACGTGCGTTAAATGCCCCTCTTTTGAGGTGTTTCGCGTTATTCGGACGGCAGTCGGGCTCGGGGGAACGGCTCTCCTCATTCTCGCCGCTATTCCGGCCGGAGCGTCCGTTTTCGGACCCGATCAAAGGGTCCCACTCCCGGAGGCATTGCGCCAGACCGGCACAAAGCTCGGGGTGTTCTTCGATTCCAAATCTCAATCCGTCTGTACGGCGTTCTGTGTGGCGCCCGACGCCGTGATGACCGCCGCCCACTGCCTCTACCGCACGAGTGGCGAACAGCCGCTGAAGCTCAACGATCTTTCGTTCAAGCTCCACGGCACCACGCAGAGCGTGAAGATCGCCGGTACCGCCGATGGCGCGCCGGAAGCCAATGTCACATCGGGCTCTTCCAGTCTCAGCGTGCGCCCTCCGATCGACGCGACACGCGATTGGGCGATCGTCCGACTCTCGCAGGCCGCCTGCAATGCAGGCGCTCTGAAGATCACAGCCAAACCCGTCGACGAAGTGATGAAGCTCGCCGAAAAGGGCCACGTCTTCAACATCGCCTATCATCGCGATCTGCCGAAGTGGCAGCCGATGCTCGGCACCGGCTGCACCATCCGGCGCAACTTCACCGACGCCGACTGGCCGACGATCAAACGCGATTTCCACGAGCCAGATCAGCTTCTTTTGCACACGTGCGATACAGGTGCAGCCTCATCGGGATCGCCGCTTCTCGTCGAAGGCGCTGACGGCCCCGAGGTCGTCGGCATCAACGTCGGCACTTATGTGCAATCGAAGGTCATCATGCTGAACGGCGAAGTGCTGCACCGGTTCAAATCGGATGATGTCGCCAACACCGGCGTCAACGCCCAGGCTTTTCAACCGCGCGTCGCAGCGTTCCTTGCCGCCGACACACTCGCGAGCCGCCAGGAAATCCGTAAGCTGCAGGACGCACTCGCGGTCAACGCGCTCTACAACGGCCCCCGCGACGGCCGCTACGGCCCGGCGCTGCAAGCCGCGATCGAGCGCTACGAGCGCGCGGCGAACATGCCGATCACTGGCCTTGCGACCAACACCGTGCTGCAGTCCCTCACCAGCGAAAGCCAGCTGGTGACCGGAAAGATCAGCGGTGCGCGTACGACGGCGGCAACAGGCCGTTAGCTGCGCGAGGCGGTCGACCCGCCTTCGTCGTTGGATAGGATCTGCTGCAGCCGCGCCTCCTCCTCGGGAGTGAGGTTCTCGGGTTTCGCACCGGAGCCCGCCGCGCGAGTTTGACGCCGACGCCAGGCGCGCGCGCTCATCCAGACTGCAAGCAGCAAGGCGAACGGCGGCGCCGCCCAGAGCAAAATCGTGCGCCACGACAAAGGCGGCCGCAGCAGCACGAACTCGCCGTAACGGTCTTCTACGAACTGCATGACCTGCGCATCGCTGTCACCCGCTTTGAGGCGCTCGCGCACCAGCACCCGCAGGTCGCGCGCCAGCGGCGCATTGCTATCGTCGATGGACTGGTTTTGGCAGACGAGGCAGCGCAGGCCAGACGAGATGGAGCGCGCACGCTGCTCCATTGCAGCATCCGGCAGGATCTCATCCGGCTCGACTGCCTGCGCGCTGCCGCACGCGACGAGCAGCCCAAGAATGACCAGCGCTGGCGCGGCGAGTTTCATTCCGCGGGCGCCGCCGCTATGCGCTTCGCACGCCCCGGCGCGCCAACGCGCAGTCGCCGGTCTGACAGCGATACGCCGCCCGCGATGAACATCACAACGGCACCGAGCCAGATGAAGCGCACCAGCGGATTGAAATAGACGCGTACGGCATAGCCGCCCTGCGCCTGCGCATCACCGAGAACCACATAGAGATCGCCGCGCCACCCGGCATTGATTCCGGCTTCGGTCGTGGGCTCAGGCGGCATGTCGTAAATGCGCCTGCCCGGTTCGAGACGCGTCACGGGAACGCTCCCGCGCGCCACGTCAAACACACCCGTCTCCTCGCGGTAGTTCGGCCCAGTCGACGGCGCAACACCGCGGAAGGTGATGTCGTACCCGTGGATCGAGACCTGCTCGCCGGGCTTCATCACCAGGATTTTCTCCTCGCGGTACGCGCTCGTCGCGACAACGCCGACAACCATCATCCCGACGCCGAAATGCGCCAGCGTCGTGCCGATCGCGGAGCGCGGAAGCCCGCGCAAGCGGCGCCAGGCTTCGCCGAGCGGCACGCTGCCGAACCGCGCACGCCACGCAAGATCGGAGACCGAGCCCAGCATGACGAACACGCCCAATGCCAGTCCGAACGGCGCCAGAACCGGCCCGCGATGAATGAAGGCCCAGCCGAGCGCCATCACGACCACCGCAGCGAAAGCCGCGAAGGCAAGCCGCTGCGCCGCTGCATAGGCGTCTCCGCGCTTCCAGGCGAGGAACGGCCCGAACGGCAAGGCAAGAAGCAGCGGAACCATCAGCGGGCCAAAGGTCCAATCGAAATACGGCGGGCCGACCGAGATCTTGTCGCCCGTCAGCGACTCCAGCAGCAGCGGATAAAGCGTGCCGACGAACACTGTCGCGCATGCCGTCGTCAGCAGGATGTTGTTGAGTACGAGGCTGCCTTCACGGCTGATGGGCGCAAATATACCACCCTGCCGAAGGTCGCGCGCCCGCAACGCGAACAGGGCGAGCGCTCCGCCCGTGAACAGCGTCATGATCGCCAGCACGAAAACGCCGCGCTTGGGATCGACCGCGAAGGCATGCACCGACGTCAGGATGCCCGACCGCACGAGGAACGTTCCCATCAGCGAAAGCGAGAACGTGAGGATCGCCAAGAGCACCGTCCACACCTTCAAGGCGTCGCGCTTCTCCATCACCAGCGCCGAGTGCAGCAGCGCGGTTCCGGCGAGCCACGGCATGAACGAGGCGTTCTCGACTGGGTCCCAGAACCACCAGCCGCCCCAGCCGAGCTCGTAATAGGCCCACCAGGACCCCATAGCGATGCCGATCGTCAGACACATCCAAGCGGCAAGCGTCCACGGCCGCACCCAGCGCGCCCACGCAGCATCGATCCGCCCATCGATCAAAGCGGCGACGGCGAACGAGTAGGCGATCGAGAACCCGACGTAACCCGCGTAGAGGAATGGCGGATGAAACGCGAGCGCCGGGTCCTGCAGGATCGGATTGAGCCCGTTGCCGTCGGCAGGCGGCGGGTCGACCCGCAGGAACGGGTTCGACGTCAGAACGATGAAGAGAATGAATGCGACAGCGATCGAGGCCTGCACCGCCAGCACGTTGGCCTTGAGCGTCGCCGGCAGGTTGCGCCCGAACGCTGCAACCGCAGCACCGAACAGCGCCAGGATCAGCACCCATAGCACCATCGAGCCTTCGTGGTTCCCCCACACGCCCGATATCCGGTAGAGCAGCGGCTTCGTCGAATGCGAGTTGTTCGCGACGTTGGCGACCGAGAAGTCCGACGTCACATACGCGATCGTGAGCGCCAGAAACGAAACGAGCAGCAAGCCGAACTGACAGAGCGCTGCTGGCTCTGCCACAGCCATGAGCCGCGGATCGCGAATGCGCGCTCCGTACGCCGGCACCACCATCTGGAAGATCGCCATCAGTAGCGCCAGCACCAGCGCAAAGTGCCCAAGCTCGATTGTCATTGCGTTGCCTCCGCGGGATGCGGCGCGCCTTTACCGAGCTTCACGCCCTTGGCTTCGAGCGCCTTCGCGACCTCGGGTGGCATGTAATTTTCATCGTGCTTGGCCAGCACGCTGTCAGCAACGAAGGTACCGCCATCCGTAAGTCGACCTTCCGTGACGACGCCTTGCCCTTCCTTGAACAGGTCAGGCAGCACGCCTTCGTAAACCACCGGAACCGTCTTCAGCGTGTCTGTGACGACGAACTCGACCTTGGTCCCCTGTCCACGCTTGACCGAGTCGGCCGCAACAAGACCGCCGAGCCTGAACCGCTGGCCGACAGCGATCGGCTTCTCGGCGAGGTCGCTCGGCGTATGGAAGAAGACGATCGAGTCGCGCATCGCGAACAAGACCAGCGCCACGGCGACCATGAGTACGCCAACGCCGACCCCGATCAGAACGCCGCGCCGCTGCTTCCGCGTCATGCCGTCTCCTTCATTGCGCTCAAGAGCCTAAACCCAGGCTTTGCGCCAGCTCATTCAACTGCGCGAGCGACTTCTCATCGCCGGCGAACTGCCCGCGCGCACTGGCCAGCGCACTCGCTGCATCATCGCGCCTGCCCAGTACAACATATGAGCGAACGAGCCGCATCCAACCGTCGAGATCGCTTCCGTTCTGCTTCAGTCGGTTCGCCAGCCCGTCAACCATCTGGCCGATGAGCTTATCGCGATCCGCCGGGCTCATGTTCGCCGCCGGCCCCGTGTTCGGCTGATGGGCATCATCAGGCGTCTTGCCGCTGATCCGATCGCCAACGGCTTGGGACCGCGCCGACAGCAGGCCCTTCCACGGCTCCTCCGCCCCTGGCAGCAACCGCTGATACTCGGACTGCGCACCCTTCAGGTCGCCGTCCTGCTCGCGCGCAATAGCCAGCCACACCTGAGGCTCGATGGAGTTCGGCTCGAGCCGCAGCAGCTTTTCATAGGCGACGCGCGCCGGCTCCGTGACGACGCCGTTCTGCAGCAGAATGTTCGCACGCGCGAAGCCGGCTAGACGCTTCGGCGATTCACCCAGCAGGCGAATCGAGCGCGCAAAAGCATCCGCCGACTGTTGCAGGTCGCCAAGGCGCATATAGACCGGCGCGAGAACGTCCCAGCCCTTGCCATCCTCCGGATGTGCGCGCAGATGCGCCTCGACCCGCGCCACGAGGTCAGCGGCCGTCGCCTGATCGATGGGCGTATCCAGCCTTGCCGCATAGGGACGACTGGGGAGCTGTGGAGACCCCACCGCCAGATAGAGCGCTATGCCGAGAACCGGGAGAGCCGCCGCCGCATAGAGCGCGCCGCGAAGTCCGCCGCCAGCGCCTGCATTTCCGGTAGCCGCCGAGCCCTTCTGGTCATCGGCGCGCCGGATGAGCCGCCGCGCCAGTTCGATGCGGGCGCCCTCGGCTTCGGAGCCACCAAGCAGGCCCTGCGCGCGCTCCGCCTCGATCTCGGCAAGCTGATCGCGATAAACAGCGATTTCCTTATCGTCGGCGGGCGCGCTCGGCGGTGCCGGAGCAAGCAGCGGCCGCGTCACCGCCCACACGACGGCAGCCGCCAACACCGCAAAAAGAATCCACAGCACCATGCCGTTATCCAAACCCCGTTGCGGGGCTGGAATAGGGCTCATGAGGCCAACTTACAAGCCCAACGCCCGCGGCAAGGTTTCTGCTGCAGCGCAAGATGAGGTGAGAAATTTACCCCGCGCGCCCGATCGCGCGCTTTCCACCGAGGAGCGCTGGCGGCCGCTGGTCTGGCCCTACGCGCGCGACCTCAGCCAACGTTCCGCCACGTCCCGTCAGGATTGCGGCACGCTGTCCCGCGCATCGTCTTCGGGCGACCGTCGATATAGATCGTGTGCGTGTAATCGCGGCAATCGAGGCTCGCCCGCTTGTATGGGCGACCGGGGACGACGTCGCCATAACGACCGTTGTCCGGGTTCCGCCACCGACGCGGACGATCCGACGGCCCTTCCTCCAGCGCCGCATATTCCGCCTGTTCGGCCAGCCGGCGGTCCTGCTCGTCCATCGAGCGGCCAATCTCGCTGCCGACGATGCCGCCGATCATGGCACCCGCAACGGTCGCCAGCACGTTGCCGGAGCCCTTACCAACCTGGTTGCCGATGATGCCGCCCGCGACAGCGCCGGTCAGGAGGCCAGCATCCTGCTTGGTCGGACCATCGCCGCTGCACGCGGGCAGCAGGAACGGAATCGCCAGGACGGCAGCAAAGCGCATAGTGCGCATGACGAGTATCTCCCCGAAGGCGCCAGCCATAACCCTCTGCGCCTCTTGTGCTTTTGCAACACAGTGTAGCGGACTAGCCAAGGAATGTGCAGCCGCCGTGACGGAAACCCGGCCCGATTGGGGCAAAAATCCCCAACCGATCGCCGTCAGCCAGCCGGCAGATTGAGGTGCACCGCAAGTCCACCCTGCTTGGCCTTCGATAGGTCCCATGTGCCGCCGTAGGAGTGCACCAGCTCCATAACGATGGACAGACCTAGTCCCGATCCCGGCTTGGTTTCATCGAGCCGCAACCCGCGCTTGCCGATCCGCGAACGCTGCTCGTCGGTGAGGCCGGGACCGTCATCGGCAACGGTAATCGCCAGCCTGCGATTGCGCGCCCGCGACGTCGATGGCGGAACCTCGACCGTCAGATCCACCTCGCGCCGTGCCCACTTGCAGGCATTGTCGAGCAGATTGCCGAGCATCTCCTCCAGATCCTGCTTTTCGCCGGAGAATCGCGCGTCTGGCGGGCATTCGACGTGGATCACCACACCCTTTTCCTGGTGGATGCGCTGTAGCGCCCGCACCAACGGCTCGACCACCGGACCAACCGGCGTGACGCGTCCGATAACGCCCACCCGGGCCGCCATGCGAGCCCGGTCGAGATAGCGCGTCACCGACTGCTTCATGATCTCGGCCTGCTCGATGACTTTTTCACCGAGCCCCGTCTTGTCGGCTCGTGCCTCGTTCGCGATCACCGCCAGCGGCGTTTTCAATGCGTGCGCGAGGTTGCCCACCTGCGTGCGCGCCCGATCGACGATGGCCTGGTTCGACCGGATGAGAGCATTGAGCTCCGACTGCAACGGCTCGATCTCGGCCGGCAGGTCGCCTTCGAGCGTCGTCGCGGTGCCGTTGCGAATGTTGGAGAGGCCGCCCTCGATCCTCCGCAACGGCAAGAGGCCGAACCTCACTTGAAACAGCGTGACCGCCACAAGCCCGAGACCGGCCAGTGCAAGCGCCGTCGAAAGGCGATAGCCGAAGTTCGCCACCAGATGATCGAGCCAGTCCTGCGGCCCCGCAACCACGATGGAGTACGTCGGCCGCCCGGGCTCATGGCCCAGCGAATCGATCACCTCCACCATGCGCAGAGGCTCACCCTTCGGACCCTTGACGTTCATCCAGCGCGCGCCGGTCTCGTCGGGCGCGACCGACTTCGCTGCCGGCGACGGCAACGACCATGTGGCGAGAGAAGGCGAAACCAGCTTGCGCCCGTTGGCCGGCGACAGCGGCGTGATCTGCCAGTACCAGCCCGAGTGCGTGACCTCGAACAGCGGTTCATAGAGATTGCTCGGCGGCAGTGGCTGCGCATCGCCCGACGAGCCCATCGAATCGACGGTAATGGCATTGACGAGCTTTAGAAGCTGGCCGTCGAAACTCGTCTGCACGTCGTCGCGATAGAGCCGATAGATGATGAAGCCGGCAATCGGCAGAACCACCAGCGTCCAGGCGGCGGCCGTTGCGAAAAGGCGGAAGGCGAGCGAGTTGAAGCGCATGCGCTCTCTGGTGGTCCCGATCCCTGGTCCGCCAAGCGCGCCGCGTACGACCTTTACGACGGCTGGCTGGGCGTCTCGCTTAGGCGGTATCCGAGTCCGCGCACGGTCTCAATGACATCAACGGGGATTTTCTTGCGCAAACGGCCGATGAACACCTCAATCGTGTTCGAATCGCGGTCGAAGTCCTGCTCGTAGAGGTGTTCGACCAATTCCGTGCGCGACACCACCCGCCCATTGTGGTGCATGAGATAGGCGAGCAGCCGGTATTCGTGCGACGTCAGCTTGACCTGCTGCCCGTTGCAGGTGACGCGCGCCGTCTTGGTGTCGAGCCGCAGCGGCCCGCACTCGATCTCGCTCTTCGCGTGACCGGAAGCCCGGCGCACCTGAGCCCTCACCCGGGCGAGCAACTCTTCCATGTGGAAAGGCTTGGCGACGTAATCGTCCGCGCCGGCATCCATGCCGGCCACCTTGTCGCTCCAACGGTCGCGCGCTGTGAGGATGATCACCGGCATCTTGCGGTCGGAGCGGCGCCACTGCTCGAGAATCGAGATGCCGTCCATCTTCGGCAGGCCGATATCCAATATGACGATGTCGTAGGGCTCGGTATCGCCCAGGAAGTAGCCCTCTTCGCCATCGAAAGCGCTGTCGACGGCGTAGCCCGCATCACCGAGAGCCGAGACGAGCTGCCGGTTGAGATCTTTGTCATCCTCGACGACCAGAACGCGCACGGCTCCCCCGCTTCCACTGCCTGAAACCGGCGGGACTATAGCGGGGTGCCTCGATTCATCCTAGTGCGCGGCAGTGGCCCTATTTCAGGGCGACAAGGGATTCAAAACCACCGAAAATCATGCGCTTGCCGTCGAATGGCATTTCCTTGCCGGCCATCATGCTCTCCAGCCTCGGATCTTCCATGATCTTCTTGTTGATTTTATCCCGCGACGCGCGGTTCCGGTAAACGATGTAGGAGAACACGACGACCTCGTCCGGCTTCAGCTTTACGCTCTGCGGGAAGGATGTCCATTTTCCCGGCTTCACATCGTCGGCGACGCATTCCCTGAACTCCAGCGCCCCGTGCTCGAGCCAGATCTTGCCCGCCTTGAGCGCCAGCTTTCGATAGGCATCGAGTTTCTTCTTCGGCACCGGCACCACGAATCCATCGACATACGCCATCACATTCCTCCTCTACTGGGGCTCTGAAAGGCCATCGCGGCGACCTTAGAGGAAAACGGCACGGCTGCGAAACCGTTGCTCCGCTCACCGCCCGAATGGCGCACGCGCATCCACCGTCAGCGTCGACAGCCGGCCCTGACTGTCACGCGCGATGATCCTGTAGGAGAAGACGCCATCCTCCTCGCACAGGGCCGTTCGCACGATGACACTCCCCGCCATCTTGTCGGCGGCAATGCGCGACAGCGCTTCGACGGTCGTCAGCTTCTCGCGATAGACGATCGGCGCCGCTATCGACCAGTCTGTGATGCAGACTGGCGACGCGGAGGACATTGATGGAAGAACGCACGCGAGCAAGGTCGCAGCAAATATTCGAAGCATGTATGTGATGAATAATATGATGAATGCATGAGAGGCTCGAGCGCATGGTTAAACGCCGAGCGCTGAACCGCTCATGAATGTGCGCAGCGCGCGCCTCACAGTTTGAGTTGCACATTTCGCTGCGACAGCGGCTGGCTTGCACGCATCCGCCCATAAACCGTCATCAATGTGCCGATGAGGCCGCCAACCGCCTGCACCGTCTGCACGATGCCGTCACCGAGCTCACGCACCAGGTCTGACGTGATGTCGACGCCCAGCGCCGGACCGAGCGCCGGAAGCACCGTCGACAATCCGGTGATGATCGCGCCCCAGATGGTGATCGACTGTCCCCACCACTTGCCGCTCGTCGGCGCCTCATTCTTCGTCTCGGTCATAGCGGTCTCTCCTTCTTTGCGTGCAAGAGTGAAATCTCCGCGCGCATCCTACCCGATCAGCAGCCGCGCGCGCGACAGCGTCTTGTCCACACGCGCCAGCCACCCGCGTCCGAACCGCCAGAAATGTTGCAGCGACCGATAGCGCGCGCGTCGAACCTCGGCGTAGCGCTGCAGGATCTCGTCGATGGGCAGCCGAGCTATCGCCGCCCGCGTGTTCGGACCGATCTCGCCATCGGCATCTGTGCCGACCGCGCGCTGCAACAGGCGCATCGCACCCGTCACCCCGTGATTGACCGCCGCATCGAAATGAAAGAACGCGAGTGCCGGCGCCATTTCCTGGCAATGCGCCGGCCGCCAGTAGCGCTGCAGATAAATGTCGCGGACAGTATCGTCGGCGATGCGCCGCAACTCCGCCGTCAGCGCGGCACGAGAACCCGCATCGAGCGGTACGCCCTTCCAGGCTGCAAGCACGCGCAGCGTGATGCCTTTGTTGGTCGGCCCGCCAGGATCATAAGGATCATTACTGAACCCGCCCTCCACCTCGAGAACATGCGCGAGGGCACCGGCAAACGTCGTCGATACGTCCGCCGTCTCGACGGCTGCATGCTCCGCCGCAGGTTCCGAAACGCGCGGCCATCGGATCCCGAGCAGACGCGCTTTTGGATAGGCGGAGACGCTCACCGCATCTCCTTGATTGCCGCCGAGCAGCACCACCTGGCTCTCCGTCTCGCCGACGAGAAAGCCGACGTGGCCGGCCGCCGGATCGCTCCCGCGCGACAGCACGGCAATCGCCCCGGCGAGCGCATCTTCGGCAGGCTCGCCCCACCTGAGATACGAGCGCGCCATCAGCGATCGCGTCGAAGCATGCCCGGAACGTTCAAGGCATGCGCCGACGAACGCCGCGCACCACGCCACCTCATCGTGTAGGCTCGGCGGCTGTCCCACGTCGCGAAACATCGCGCGGATGCGCGCGTTGTCGGCCGACCCAGCGATCTCGCGCTGGCCAAGCTGCGCCCACGCCGCCGCCATCCACTCGGGCTGCTGCATACACCGCGTTCCTGATTTTTAGACTGTCGCGACGCGCGGTGCCCCGCGGCCATAGCTTGCCGACACCTGATAGACTCTCACGTCCAGCAGCGACTGCGGTCCGCCGAAATCCGATGTCTGTTCCGCCGCCGAGTAGACGACGCTTGTGCTGCTCGCCGTCAGGGTGCGCTTCACGTCGTCCCCGTCGAGCACCTCGACCTCGTAAGCCTCTGCGTCCTCGCCGAGCGGAACCTCGGGCGACTCCCAGGCATCCCCGCCGACACGTGTCCGTCGTACCCACGACAGCAGCACATCGCCATCGCTGCGAACGGCGCGGACATGCACAGGCGACAGCGGCCTGAGCCCCAGCCCCGCGAATGCATGTGACCTGGTCGCATAGGTGGCATCGCCGATGTCGCGCGTCGCCGGCCCGATGCGCCACGAGTACGGCAGCCGCACCTCGGACGCCGTCAGGTCAAGCCGCGCCAACGCCGTGTTGACCAGCACGAACCGAGCACCAGCGCTGAGCGGCAACCGCATCGCGCCCTCGGTGCCACCCTGACCGCGCAACAGGCCGGTAAGCTCGTAGGTCCCCGGCGCGATGAGCGCGGCATTGGCGAACTGCAGCACCTCCCATGCGCCATCGGCGTTGCGCAGCGCTGCCACGTTGCGTCCCGAGTAGAGTTGCAGCAGCGTGCACGACGTCAACGCCTCGCCTTCGACCTTCACACGCAACCGGGTTCCATGATCGAGCCGCCCTTCCGGCCCGGGCGGCAAATCCTCCAGCGTGATGCCGACAGTCGCCGGCGCCGTCGCCAATCCTTTGAGGACATAGCCGGTGGTTTCCGGCGATCCATAGATCGCGACACCACCCGGCCAGGGTGACTGCGTCGCCGCCACATATCCGGCCTCGACCGGCTCATCGCCGCGCAGCAGCGGCAAATCGACGAACAACGCCAGCGGTTGTCCGGTGATGACCGGAGCACCGCCCCGCCCTTGACGCTCTCTCCCCGCGCCAGTCGCGTAGATTTCCGGATCGACACTGCGTGCCTCGATCTCGCGCGCGCCATGCTCGCCGATCTCCGTGATCCGCAGCAGCCGGCTGCCGCTCGCACGATGGACCTGCAGGTTGTCCCCCGGCTCGACCGCGAGCCGGCTCGGCGGCAGCGAGAAGCTGGCACGCTCGCGCGCCGCCCAGGCTTCGAACAGCCACGTCTCGACGATACCTTCCGCCTGCGCGCCATCGAGCACCAGCGGAAGATCCGCCTGGCTGACGCGCCCGCTGGCGCCCGCAATCCGCCGCGCCTCGGCAACGGCTTGTCCGTAGTCGCCGGCCGATGAGATGAACCGCACCTTCGCCGATGCTGGCAGCTCCGTTTCCTGCCCGCGCGTAAAAGATGCGAGCGCCGCGCTTTCGCTCGTCTCGACCAGATCGCCTTCGCTCAGCGCGATGACCGGCGGCTCCGCACCGCGATGTCGGAAGACGATCTCGCCCCCGCTCTCCACGCAATCGAAGAAGAATGCGAGTTCCAACGGCTCGAGCGCATCGCGCGCCGCCATCACGCGATCGATGACGAAACCTGGCACAGTGCCCGTCAGCGCACCCGTGTTGTGATGTCCGAATCCGAAATCCTGCAGAACCTGCGCCACGGTTTCCGCCAGCGGTGCGCTGGAGAAGCGGCCTGTGAGCCAATGACCGAGGCGCCAGTTCTCGCCGTCACCCCAAACATCGGTATCCGTCGGAAATGCCGGATAGGGCCGCGCATCCCACGTGTAAGTGTTGTCGCCCGGTATCCCGAGCAGCATCGGCGGCACGCCCAGCGCCAGCGCGATGTCGCGCGCCGCCGCGTGCTTAGCCGCGATGAAGTCCATGTCCTTCGGCGACAGCGACAAGGGCTTCCAGTCGAGCCCACCTTCCAGCAGCATCGGCCGCCCGGCATTGCGCGCACCCTGGAATGCCTCTTCCAATTCGCCGCGCAACCGCTTGAATTGCTCGCCCGTCAGGTTGCCGTTGCCCCCGCCGTACACCAGTGCCCCCGACGGCCGGGCCGAATTGTCGAGCAGCGCCTTGTTCCACGCAGACGTCTCGTTGTGGATGTCGATGGCCACGGCCGCTGCCTCGATCGGGCTCATGCCGTAGTGATCGTTGTCGGGATGGAACAGCCGCGTGTGCAGGATCGGCCGCACACCTGTTACCGGTTCGTCGGCGAAGCGCACCGAGGTCCCATTGGCCGAATACTCGAAAGCCTCCGGCCATCCGTTCGGCCCCGGGATCACCTTCATGCGATCGGGGCGCAAGACATAAAGCTCGCGCAGGCGCCCGCTGACGCCAACAGCTTCCACGTAGGCGTTGCCTGAGACGAGCAGGAAGCCGTACCAGGCTTCGAGGAAATCCGTTGCCGTGTGATCGGGCGAAGGCCGCGCTAGAAGGTTCAGCAGCGGATGCTGTTCGAGCTCGTCATCGCCATCGTACGCCAGCAGCGGCACCGAGGCCGCGGCTTCCGCGATCATGCGCACCGAGCGATAGACGATCGCGTTCTGCATGAAGCCTTCGCGCGCGAAAGCGGAATAATCGCGCGGGCTCCACACCGGCTGTCCCAGCGGCTCCCACGCGATGAGCGGTCCCGTGGCGCTGGCCTTTGCTTCTCGTCTTGGCGAGCGGGCAGGCAAAATCCGGCCGATCGCATCGAGGAAGCGCGACCTGCGTTTCCTTTGTGCCTGGAGTTAGCGCTTAGCGCTCGCGTGAAAGTGTCATCCTCGGGCATGTCCCGAGGACCCATCGTGCCGCAAACTCCGGCGTATTGTGAGCACGCACCCGCGCC
>JASBSU010000004.1 GCA_030148725.1 Hyphomicrobium sp. | reverse complement strand
TGGCGCCCCGTAGGGGACTCGAACCCCTGTTCCCAACGTGAGAGGCTGGTGTCCTAGGCCACTAGACGAACGGGACAGCGCTGGAAGCGTCCGTATATGGGTAGTGCCCCCTCCGGATCAAGTCGTTTCTTCGTCCCGCCGGTCGATTGCGGCGAGACGGCGCGATTTGGCGAGCATTCAGCGCTTCAGCCCGACCGAAGCCGCCAGCGCGCCTGTCCGCAGGTCGATCACCGAGATCCCCTCCTCATCGCCGGCCGTGTAGTGAACCGCCAGCCGATCCCCCGACAGCGATATCGATCGCACCTCGGCGCCGGCTGGTAGTTGCATACTCAGCTCCGGCCGCAAGGCAGCAACGGGCGCGGCCTGTTGCATCGACGGTCCCGACGCGACATAGAGAATACGCGCTATGATCGTCGCGAGCCCGGCAGCAAGCAGCAGCGCGAGCACCGCAACGATGATCTTGAGGTTGCGCTGCAGGCGCAGCTCCGCCGCCGACGGAACTCCCGCTGCTTCCGAGTCCTGCATTCACTTCCTCCTCTTCGCGGAGGCCAACTGGAGCCACGCGCTGTGATGAGCGACACTCTTGCCGAACAGCCAGCAGGCATCATCGAGCTGCGGGTCGACGACGCCGAGGCGGGGCTGCGTCTGGACAAGCTGCTGGCCCAGCGCATCGCGCCGCTGAGCCGTGCCCGAATTCAGGCCCTGATCCGCGCCGGCAACGTTTCCGGACCTGGCGGCGCGACCATAGGAGACGGCTCCCACAGGGTCAAACCGGGCGAAACGTTTATCATTGATGTGCCAGAGGCCGAGCCGGCAGAGCCCGCCCCGGAGACCATGGCGCTCGACGTCGTGCATGAAGATCGCGACGTGATCGTCATCGACAAGCCAGCGCACCTTGTCGTGCACCCGGGCGCTGGCCACGCGACAGGGACACTCGTCAACGCGCTCATCGCACACTGCGGGGACAGCCTCTCCGGCATCGGCGGCGTGAAGCGGCCCGGCATCGTGCACCGGCTCGATAAAGGCACGTCAGGTCTGCTCGTCGTTGCGAAGAACGATCCGGCACACCAGTCGCTCAGCGAGCAGTTCGCAGCGCACGGCGAGGACGGACGGATGCATCGCGCGTACCTCGCGCTCGTCTGGGGCAAACCAATCCGCCCGCGCGGCACCATCTCGGCACGGTTGGCACGCAGCAAATCGAACCGCACCAAGATCACGGTCACCAAGGGCGAAGGCGGCCGCCACGCGGTCACTCACTACGAGTTGATCGAGACGATCAATACGCAGGCAGGCCCCGTTTCTCTGATGCGGCTCGAGCTTGAAACGGGGCGCACGCATCAGATCCGCGTCCACCTCGCGCATGCCGGCCTTCCGGTCCTCGGCGACGCGACGTATGCCAGCGGCTTCAAGGCGAAGTCGGGAAAGCTCGGCGAGGCCGCGCAAGCCGCGCTTGCAGCACTCGACCGCCAAGCGCTGCACGCAGCGGAGCTGGGTTTCGAGCACCCGAGGTCAGGAAAGCCGCTGCGCTTCGCCCGCGATTTGCCGTCCGACATGCAAGCGCTGCTGGACGCGCTCAAGAGCGATTAGCGCCAAATACCCGCGAACCGGCAAAGCTGCCGTTAGGCGCCTCCTGCCTACATGCAGGTCACAACCTTGTGATGGAATGGAAACACAACGCTGCGTTGCGGGTGCGACATAGGTGAAATGCAACAATATAGCCCCCACCTACGTATAGTCAGGTGAGCGGCCAACAGCCCAACGACGGAATCTGGGGTGCTGAACGTTCGTGTTTCAAGGGGCTCGAAGTAATGAAAGCCCGGCGCGGCAAAGCCGCGTAGGATATGGCGAGGGACCGCCCGCAGGCACTGGGCGGCTGGTAATGGAATGGCGACGACGACTTCAAAGCTTCCGGCAATTGCGCAAGGCTCGCTGGGACTGTCGCGGTATCTCGAAGAGATCCGCAAATTCCCGATGCTCGAGCCCGGCGAAGAGTTCATGCTGGCGAAGCGTTGGCAGGAGCACAGCGACCAGGACGCAGCGGAGAAGCTCGTCACTTCGCATCTGCGTCTCGTCGCGCGCATCGCCATGGGCTATCGCGGCTACGGCCTGCCGATCGGCGAAGTCATCTCCGAGGGCAACGTCGGCCTGATGCAGGCTGTGAAGCGGTTCGACCCTGATAAGGGATTCCGTCTCGCGACCTATGCCATGTGGTGGATCCGCGCTTCGATCCAGGAATACATCCTGCGTTCGTGGAGCCTCGTGAAGATGGGCACCACCGCGGCGCAGAAGAAGCTGTTCTTCAATCTGCGGCGCGCAAAGAGCCAGCTGCAGGCGCTGGACGACGGCGACCTGCGTCCCGACCAGGTGAAGACCATCGCGACCAAGTTCGGCGTCAGCGAAGCCGACGTCGTATCGATGAACCGGCGGCTTGGCGGTGACGCCTCGCTGAACGCTCCGGTGCGCAACGATACGGAAGCCGGCGAATGGCAGGATTGGCTCGCGGACGATGCGCCGACGCAGGAGGAGACGCTTGGCGAGGAGCAGGAGCTCGATCAGCGCAAGAGCTATCTGACGAGCGCGCTGGCAACGCTCAACGATCGCGAGCGTCGCATCTTCGAAGCGCGTCGCCTGAGTGAGCAGCCCGCAACGCTCGAGGATCTGTCGACCGAGTTCGGCGTATCGCGTGAGCGCATCCGCCAGATCGAGGTGCGCGCGTTCGAGAAGGTTCAGAAGGCGGTGCAGCTGGCTGCCACGGCCGACGAGCCCGAGCACGCTCACTGATCGAAATCGCCGAGCGGTGACTTTTTGGAACGGCGTCGCTATTGCGGCGCCGTTACCTTTAGATCGCTGATCGACCAGCTGTCCCCGTTCTTGGAATCCGCCGACGACGCCAGCAGCCCCACATAAGTCGGCACGTGTGGAGGCTCGCCGCGGAAACTCGCAACCTGCTGCCCATTGATGAGCACGCGGCCCTCCGGCCCCTTGAGGATCAGGCGCAACGTATTGCGCTGCTTGGCACCTGTCTTCACGGCAGCGACCTTCGTCCAGGCGACGGGGCGTTTGGCGACGACCTTGCCGTCCGAGATGCGCGCAACCGTAAAGTATCCGTTCGGCGCGATCACCGCCTGATGGTAGTTGCGGCTGTCCTCGACCCAGAACACGAGGCCGGCATAGCTCGCCGTGGGGTTCGTCGTGTTCTTCGCGAGTTCGACGTCGACGCACGCATCGATATCACCGAAGACGAAGGCGCGGTTCCAGCGCAGCGTCGGCGTTCCCGGAGCTGGCTCGAATATGGCCGCGCCCTCCCCCATGCTGACCTGAGAATTCTTCGCCCCCCACATTGGATCGTGCGCGGCGAACTTGTCTTCGAGAAGCACCTTGCCTGCGCCGCACTCGGGCCTCGGTGCTGCGTTGATCGCACCCGTCGTTTCACCTGCCGCATCAGCCGCCGCAACCGCACCGCTGGCGGCCGAGGAAGCAACCTGTGCGCCTGATTCCGAGACCTTGAAATCCGTCATGCGCCAGGCATCGACTGCCGCAGGTGACGACGACGCGACAAGCCCGACGTGGCTTGACCCATCGGGCGCCTGACCGCGGAAGCGCGCCACTTCCTTGTCGTTGATGAGCACGACGACGGTCTGTCCATCGAGTGTCACCCGGAGCGCGTTGCGTGCATCCGGGCTGACGTTCAGCGCATTCGTCGGCATCCACGCGATCGGCGATGCCGCGAGAATCTTGCCCCTCACTTTGCGCGCCACCGAAACCATGCCGTTGCGCGAGATCACGGCTTGATAGAAGTTGTCCTTGTCGACACCCCAGAACACCAAGCCCGCATAACCGCGTGCTGCGTCCTCTCCACCGGCCGGCATCTGTATGGTGACGCACGCATCGAGGCTGCCGAACGTCTTGCCAGCATACCACCGCGCGGTCTGTGTTCCGGCTGCAGGCGCGATCACCGCCTCGCTTCCACGCACCTGGAACTGCCCATCTGGCTCGCCCCAGCCGCTCGCTCCGGTCTGAAAGTCCCCGCTGATCGTAGCCGGCTCCCCGCACGCCCACGCTGGCGAGGTAAGAAGCAAAGCGATCAAGGTGAACGGAGCAAAGCGCATCGTGGTCCCTCGCAAACGATTCGTTCAAAAAAGCAGTATGGCGCAGAAAGCGGCGATCCCTGGCCTCAAAGCCCATTTTTCATGGTTCGCCGCAACCTCACCGCCGATGCAACATTAATTTGCTGCGGCGCACCCATCGGATAATGAGGCGAATCGCTTACTCTTGGAATTGAGGGGGCCGACCCTCTCACCACTCCTCATCAGGAGCTGGTCGAGTGCGCGTCAGAGAAGGAGGGCTGAAGCCCTTGTTATCTCTGAGCCAGGAATGTCGAACGACTGGCACTATTGGCCGGACGGATGCGTGGCGGGCATGGATAGGGCCGCCCCAGGGAGCATCTTCCGGTTCCGATTGTCGGCCTCTGCCGAACCCTATCCGCGACCGCCGCAATCTCCTGCAATCCCCGACTGCCGCTGTCCAGCGCCGTAGCCCTTCCTGGCCGGTGCACTGGCGCGTGGCGCCTGTCGGCCGTTCTCTCTCGGATTTCGGGGCAAGGCTGCGGCACAGACTGGAAGATGGAGTGGAAAATGCTGAAGCGCCTTCATCCTACGAAGGTCCCACACGCCGTATCTTCTTCGCGCGTCGCTCGCTCGCTTCGGCTTGAACTCGAATGGTATCGGATACTTCTGTGGCGCCACAAACAGATGCGTCCTCCAAGTAGGACGTGACGGGGGCTTAGCTGGGGAGGGGGTGCGAACCCAACCCGGCCACGAAAATAGGGCCGGTCCAATGGACCGGCCCTTTGTTTTTTAGCTTCCCAGATCGACTTCAGACGTTCGTTACAAAGGCAACTGCGCAACTTGGTTGGTGAAGTAGTTCTCGATGGCATCGAGGATCGAATTCGCGACCTTGTTGCGCCAGGCATCCGACTGCAAGTTGGCCGCGTCCTGCTTGTTGGTGACGTACGCGAGCTCAATCAGCACTGACGGAAACTGCGCCGTCTTCAGCACCCGGAAGCCAGCCTGCTGATCTGGCTTGGTACGCATCGCGGTGCTGGCGCCCATCGTCTCGATAACGGTCTTCGCGAACACACCCGTGCGGTCATGCGTTGCATCGACCTCGCGCGCCGCGAGATCGTTGAGGATGTCCTTCACGAAGCTTGCGTCGTCGCCGCCGCCGGCAGCTTTGGCCTTCTCCACTTCAGACTTCGACAGCACGTTCCCGCGCGTCGACCGCCGCAGCGCATCGGCCGTTGAATCGCGCAGCGAATAGATCGTCGCCCCGCTTGCCGCACTGCCGGTGTCCGCGTAGTCGCAATGCACCGCAATGAACAAGTTCGCTTTATTCTTTTCGCCGAACTCGACGCGGTCGCCGAGCGGAATGAACACGTCCTCTTCGCGCGTCAGCAGCACCCGATAGCGGCCCGTCTCGTTGAGCTTCTTCTGCAGAAGCTTGCTGAACGCCAGCGTGATCTCTTTTTCAACGGCGCCATTTTTCATGGCGCCGGAATCGTGTCCGCCGTGCCCAGGATCGATGACGATAACGGGCCTGAACGCGCGCTGCGCCAGCACTTCCGGCGGCGTTGCAGGACGCGGCGAAGGCGGCTGCAAGGTCCCAGCGCCCAGCGAATAGGTCGGCGGCGCGATGGAGGCCTTCTGCTTCTTCGCCGGCGCGATGCTGGCCGTCATGGCGACGAACGGCGAAATCTCGACCACCAGATGCTGGCTGCGTCCGTCCTTCGCCTTTTCGATGCGCGCACCCTGCACGATCACCGGCTCGGTGACGTAGATGATGACGCGCGAGCGATCGCTACCCGCAAGGCCCGCCTGGAACGACTTGATGAGCCCGATGGGAGCCGTCTTCGGCTGCTCGGGGAGGCGCAGTTTTGTCTCGTCGACTTGGACGACGACGCGATTGGGATTGGACAGCGAGAAGACTTCGAACTGCGCCTGCTTCGGCAGGCCGATCACGAAGCGCGTGCGTTGCGTGCTCGTTGCGGAGGATGCCACCGTCGACTGTGCGGAAGGCTCGCTCGATCCCCCGAACAGGCTTTCCGCAGCATCGAGCAGACTTTGCGCCTGCAGCGGTTGTGTCGCGCAGAGCAAGGTAAACGCAAAGATGACCCCGCGGCTGATGTGCCACGGATTGCCGTGAACCATGACGTCTGACCCCCGTCAACACGCGGTACAAATCAAGTGGCAAGGACAGTCAAGGTTGCCTGAGATGATGGCCTTTTGCAGTCCACGTTCAGGCATTGTTAGGGTTATCGCCCAACAAGCCTTAAGACTTCGCTAACGAAGTTGATTATGCAAACCCGCCAGGGAGATCAGCGCCAACGATCGGCGGCATCCTCATCGCCCGCCCGGGCCTCGACCCAGGCGCTCCCGCCATCCGGCGTCGTTTCCTTTTTCCAGAACGGCGCCCGCGTCTTAAGGTAGTCCATTAAGAACTCGGCGGCCTCGAACGCGGCGCTACGGTGCGCCGACGCCGTGATGACGAGCACGATGTTGTCGCCGGCTTTCATCTCGCCGACCCGATGCACCATCAAAGCCGCCTGCAATGGCCAACGGGCCATCGCCTCGGCCTCGATCGATGCCATCTCAGTTTCGGTCATGCCGGGGTAGTGTTCCAGCGTCAGCGCCGCGACCTGCCGGCCATCGTCCTCGCCCCGGACCCGCCCGGTGAAAGTGACGATGGCGCCGATGTCCTTGCGCCCGCCGACCAGCCGCTCGGTCTCGGCGGTGACATCGAAATCATCCACCTGCACGCGCACCGGCACCGGTCAGCCCCCCGTCACGGGCGGGAAAAAGGCGATCTCGCGGACGGCCCCGAGCGGCGTCGCCGGCTTCACGTGCACCTTGTCGAGCGCCGCCCGAACGACCTGAGGGCGAGCGAACGCATCGCTGTATCCGGGCCCGCGCTGCTTCAACCAGCCGATCAGCGTTTCGACGGTGGTAACGTCCTCCGGCAGCTCGACGTCTTCCGACGGCAGGCCGACCTTCTCACGCACCCAAGCGAAATAGACGAGCCGCACGCGGCGCTTCGCGTCTGTGGCCATATGATCCTCGTTGAGCGGCGTTCACCGCTCCATGGCATGCACGATGCCAGCCTTCAGATAGTCGTAGCCGGTCCACAGTGTCAGGAGGGCCGCGATCCACAGAATGACGATGCCGCCGGTCATGATGCCGGGCACGATTTTCTCTGCGGCGGGCCCGGCGAGCAGCACCGCCAGCGCGATCATCTGCATCGTGGTCTTCCACTTGGCGAGCTGCGTCACGTGAATTTTCACGTTCAGCTCCGCCAGGAACTCCCGCAGGCCAGACACCAGAATCTCGCGGCACAGGATGATGACAGCCGCCCAGATCGACCACCCGCCGATCGTATTGTCATGCACGAGCATCATCAGCACCGCGCCGACGAGCAGCTTGTCGGCGATCGGATCCAGCATCCGCCCGAGCGTCGACTGCTGCTCCCAGATGCGGGCCAAGTAGCCGTCCAGCCAGTCGGTCACGCTGGCGAACACGAAGAGGGCAAACGCCGACCAGCGCGCCGCGTCCCCTTTGAGGAAGAACAGGCACGCGACGAGCGCCGGCACTGCCGCAATACGAACGTACGTCAGCACATTCGGCAGGCTCATCGGCATGGATCGGGAAGGAGCAACTTGGTCCATCGGACCTTGGTACACCATCCAGCCGACGATCCGTCAATGGCGCGCGGCTCGGAAGCGCATTCGGAGGAGAAAATGCGATTTCAGTGGCACACCGTGGCGCCGCTGGAGCGCACTTTCATGTCGAGGTGAAAATGGTCGCGGTGCGCCTCGTTGGCCTCCGGGCCGAGGACGGTCGCGAACACCGTGCAAGAACCGCCATGCAGCCGCTTCAGGAAGTCCGCCTCCTTGGTGTTGGCGGCAACGACTGGGCCCGGTTGGATCTTCGCATCAGGCTTCACGGCGGGGCTTTTCCCATCCTCGCGCTTGAAGGTCGTTTTGACGACGCGGCCCTTGTCCTTGGCCTCGGCCTTCTTGCCGGCCGCCTCGATGGAGGGAGATGCCTCGGACGCAGGCGCCGGACCGGCAGCCTTGTCCTTTTCACCAGGCTTGCCGGCCGCCTTTTCGACAGCCTT
The DNA here is from genome assembly GCA_030148725.1 of Hyphomicrobium sp. Lineage (GTDB taxonomy): Bacteria > Pseudomonadota > Alphaproteobacteria > Rhizobiales > Hyphomicrobiaceae > Hyphomicrobium_A. The sequence goes on along the minus strand of JASBSU010000004.1, from coordinate 240,767 downwards.
CTTCTTGGCCGCCACGATGTCCCGCTCGGTCGGCCCCCAGGCCTTCGCGACCGAGATGGCCCGGCCATCCGCTGTGATGAAACCGGCGATGTCGATGGCGTTACCCGTCGCGTGCTCGCTGAGCGTCAGCTTCGGGTTGTTGTAGATGTTCCGGCACGAGTAGGACGACGTGCCGACGATCTTCTTGATGCGCGAGCCGAGCGCCTGCTGCGCCGCCGGCTGCAGCACCTTGTCGATCCACTCCGACAGCGACGCAGCGAGCTTGCAGTTCATGGTCGGCGGCGGGCTGAATTCGACCTTCTCGGCCCGTCCTATGCTCCGCAGCACCACCGGCACCGGCGTTCCACACTGCCCGCGCTTCATGGGCTCCTCGAGCGCGATGTCAGCGCCGGCCGGTGCGAGCAATTGCAGGCAGCTGCGAAGACCCTCCGTCAGCTGATCCGGCGTCCAGACGTCAGGGTTCGGCACAACGGGAGCACCCGTCGCGGGAGAGCTAGGAGTTGCGGCAGAAACGTTGCTGTTCGTGGGAGCCGCCGGCGGAACAGCCGCCGGAGCGGTAGCAACCGACGGCGCCGGCTTCTGCGCTTGCGGTGCGACCGCCGCTGAACGCGGCTTCTCGGCGGCCGGCGGGCCACCCGGCGCGTCACGAGCCGGCAGAAACGCCAGCACGATAATCCCCGCGAATGCCGCATAGGACATCCACGAAGACGCGCGACCGAGCGATTTGTCGACAGACGGAATGCTCGCCATGCTCACCTGCTGGCCGATAACCCCTGTAGCGCTTTGCGTGTTCCCCGCACCGACCATCGGTCAGGAGCGCGGCAAAAATGGGATTTGCATTATGGGCCAAGGTTGTGAAGGTGCGATTGAAGACCCATCGCTGAGAACCCGCAGGAGACTCTATGGGCAATTTCGATGACGATCGCCGCAGCCTCTCTCCGAAGACCGAGGTCGATCGCCGGGAAATGCTCAGAGCGAGCCTCGCGGTCGGCTTCGCCGCGGCGGTCCAACCCGTCACCGCGGAAACGGTGATCCATACGAACAGTGATGGCCTTGAAGCCGGCGCGGTGGTGATCCCGACAAAGGCCGGCGAACTCCCCGCTTATCGCGCAATGCCAGCCTCCGCCGGAACGTTTCCGGTGATCATCGTCGTTCAGGAGATTTTCGGCGTGCATGAGCACATCCGCGATCTCTGCCGCCGCCTCGCAAAGGAAGGCTATTTCGCCATCGCGCCGGAGCTGTATTTCCGCCAGGGCAGCGTCGCCGGCGTGAGCGACGTGCGCGAGATCATCGCGAATGTCGTTTCGAAAGTGCCGGACGCGCAGGTCATGAGCGACCTCGACGCAACCGTCGCCTATGTGAAATCGACGGGCCGCGGAGACACGGAAAAACTCGGCATCACCGGCTTCTGCTGGGGTGGCCGCATTGTCTGGCTCTACGCCGCACACGCATCAAATCTCAAGGCCGGCGTCGCATGGTACGGCAAGCTGGTGGGGGATGCCTCGCCGAACACGCCCCGCCATCCGGTCGATATTGCAGCCGAGTTGAAAGCGCCGGTGCTCGGATTGTACGGCGCCGCCGATCAGGGAATCCCCGTCGAAACCGTCGATCGTATGCGCGCCGCTTGCAAAGCTGCCGGCAAGACGTGCGAGATCGTCGTTTATCCGGACACGCCGCATGCCTTCAACGCCGACTACCGGCCGAGCTATCGGCCCGAAGCCGCGCGGGACGGCTGGGCGCGCATGCTGGCTTGGTTCCGTACTAACGGGGTCGGCTAGTACGTCGCCAGCGCGGTTCCGGTCGCACGAGCGATTGCGAATGACAGCTTGATGACTTCGTCGCACCCATTCGGCGCATCGATAGATCAAACGGCACCGCGATAAATAGCCGAGACAAATCTTGCACTTCCGCCGTTTCAGTCCCCGCTGGGCCGCTATCAATCCGTCATAACGACCGACTACTGAGTGCACTGCGCACTATGCCTTTGTGGCCTTGCATGTGTCCGGCCATTGACGGAAACTGCGCGCGCGCAAAAGCGCAAATATCCAGCCCATAAAAACCGGGCTTTTAGGGGGAGTCGTACGCATGCCTCAACTGCCGTTCGACTTGGCAACTGTGGACTGGTTCACGGTCGCCATCTACTCGGGAATAGCATTCATCGCTGCGCTCATCGGCAACGCCATTGCGGGAAATCGCCTTCTCGGCGCGATCCTGACAACGGTTCTGTTCGCTGTGCTCTTCGTCGGTTGGACTTACTGGCTGCATGGCATTGTCCTGCCGCCAGCAGCAGCACCGCCGGTCTGACAACACTTGCTATCGACGCACACATCGCGGCCGGGATCTGATCCCGGCCGCGATGCTGTTTTCAGCACTGAAGCGTTGGCGATTGAGCTGTCACGCGCTCAGTGCGGACGCTCGTGGAAGTGATCGTAGATACGCTGCGCCATCTCCGCCGAAATCCCCTCGACGGCTTTGAGATCTTCGACGCCAGCGCGCGACACCGCTTTCGCCGAGCCGAAGTGATTCATCAGCGCCCGGCGACGACGCGGTCCGATGCCTTCGATGTCGTCGAGCGGACTGGCGCCCAGCGCCATCGCACGCCGCGTCCGATGCGATCCGATGGCGAACCGATGTGCCTCATCGCGCAGCCGCTGCACGAAGTAGAGCACGGGATCGCGCGGCTCGAGCATGATCGAGCGCTCCTGCCCTGGAATATGGAAATGCTCGCGCCCCGCGTCGCGATCTGGCCCCTTCGCGACACCGATGAGGCAGATGTCATGGATGCCGAGATCGGCCATCACCTCGCGCGCCACGGCGAGTTGCCCCGCACCGCCGTCGATGAGCACGAGATCGGGACGGTTCGGAAAGGTGTCGTCTTCCTCGTCCTCGACCACCTTCGGCTCGATACCGGCCGCGAGCGCCGTCAACGCAACGAGGTTGCTGGCTTCTTCCTCAGCCACCGTCGCAGCGAGGCCCCGCTGCTTCTCCTTATCGTTCGTCTCGACGACGAGCCGCTTGAAGCGCCGCGTCAGCACTTCGCGCATCATGCCGTAGTCATCGCCCGGCGTGAGGTTCTGCGACTTGATGTTGAACTTGCGATACTGCCCTTTGACGAAGCCTTCCCGCCCCGCGACGATCATTCCACCGACGGCGTTGCTGCCCTGGATATGGCTGTTGTCGAACACCTCGATGCGCCTCGGCACGCTGGCAAGGCCGAAGCGTTCGGCCAGCGCTTCCAAGAGACGCCTCTGCGATGAACCTTCCGACAGTTTGCGTCCCAGCGCCTCGCGCGCATTGGAAAGTGCGTGCTCGACGATTCCGGATTTGACGCCGCGCTGCGGCACGCGGATTTCGACTTTGCGCTCTGCCTTGATGCACAGCGCCTCAGCGAGCAGCTCTCTGTTCGGCACGTCGTGCGAAAGCAAAATCAGCCGCGGCACCGGCTTGTCGTCATAGAACTGCGCAACGAAGCTATCGAGCACTTCCTCCACGGGCAGCGCGCGATCGGCCTTCGGAAAATACGCGCGGTTGCCCCAGTTTTGCCCGGTGCGGAAGAAGAACACCTCGATGCATGTCTGCCCGCCGTCCTGAGCGGCAGCGAACACATCGGCTTCCTCGATGCCTTCCGGATTGATCGCCTGATCCGCCGTCACGTGCGCCAACGCCGAAAGCCGATCCCGGAACCGCGCCGCCCTCTCGAACTCGAGCTGCGCCGAGGCCTCTTCCATCAGCTGCCGGTACATGATCCGGACGTTCTGGCTTTCGCCGCGCAGGAAGCGCACGGCCTCGTCGACCAGGCGGCGATAATCCTCGAGCGGGATCTCGCCCGTACACGGCGCCGAGCAACGTTTGATCTGATGCAGCAGACAAGGACGCGTGCGGCTCTCGTAGACGCTGTCCGAGCAGGAGCGAAGCAGGAACGCGCGTTCCAGCATGTTTATGGTACGGCTGACCGCACCCGCCGATGCGAACGGCCCGAAGTAGTCGCCTTTGCGCGTGCGCGCGCCGCGATGCTTCATGATCTGCGGCGCCGGGCTGTCGCGCGCGATGAGGATGTACGGAAATGATTTGTCATCCCGCATCAGCACATTGAAACGCGGGCGGAAGCGCTTGATGAGGTTCGCTTCCAACAGCAAAGCCTCGGCCTCCGTCCGCACCGAGACGAACTCCATGCTGGACGTGCACGCGATCATCCGCGCGATGCGATTTGTGTGCCCGCCGAGCCGCGTATAGTTGGAGACGCGCGCCTTGAGGTTCCGCGCCTTGCCGACGTAGATCACCGTTCCTTCCGCATCGAGCATGCGGTAGACGCCCGGCGACGCCGGCAGCAGCTTCAGGTAGCGCGCAATGACCTCCGGCCCGCTAGCTACGGCCATAGGCGCAGCCGCTCCATCTGCATCGCGCTCCGGCAGATCCGGTGACTGTTCGTGCTTTTCGTCGCTGGGCATCGGCGATAGATCGGCTTAACCGCCGCCCGCCGTCAAGCGCGTGGCAGACGCTCTACCAGGCGAGCTTCGCCATGGCCGCGATCGGACGCGGTGATCCTGCCGGAAACAGCGCGTCGATGGCCTCCGCGTCCAGTCCGCCCTTGACGTGCACGCCGCTGGCGACGAACACCGAGCGCAACCCAGCAGCAGCAGCCCCGGCGATATCGGTTGCAACGCCGTCACCGATCGCAAGCAGCCTATCCTTGTCGGAGCTGCCGGGCCGCAAGCCTTCGAGCGTGCGCAAGGTCAGATCGTAGATCGGCAGATACGGCTTGCCCGCATACGCGACCTCCCCGCCAGCCGCCTCATAGACGCGTGCGATGGCGCCGGCGCAGTAGATCATGCGGCCGCCGCGCTCCACCTCGATGTCCGGGTTGGCGCAGATCATCGGCAGACGACGCTTCAGGCAGGAGGACAGAATGTCGGTGTAGTCGTCCGGCGTCTCATGCTCGTCGTTGTACAGTCCCGTGCAGACGATGGCGTCGGCCTCTTCCGGAGCAACGCGCGCGATGTCGACACCCGCGAAGACGCCTAAGTCACGCTCCGGCCCGATGTGCAGCACCGCCTGTCCTTCGTATGCGCCGAGCAGCGTGCGCGCGACATCGCCCGACGTCACGATGGCATCGAACGTGGAGCGCGGGACACCGATGCCGTCGAGCTGGGCGAGCACGCTGTCGCGCGGACGCGGCGAGTTCGAAACCAGCACCACGAAGCCGCCACCTTCGCGATAGCGGGCGCAAGCGGCACACGCGTCGCCATAGGGCCTGACGCCGTTGTGGATCACCCCCCAGATGTCGACGAGCCAGGCGGCGGTCCCGTCGGCAAGCGGAGCGACTGAAGAGACGATCGGAAGATCGGAGCTGGAAATGGATGCGGGCGGCATAGGCGCTTGCCTACTCGCCGCCCGCATAAATCTCAAGCGAATGCCTTTAGGCGGCGGCGTGTCCCGCTGCGGCAAAAGCGTTCGTCCCCACGGCCACTGGGGCCCCGAACAGCGCCCCCTGGCCGAGCGGCACACCGGCGGCCAGAACGCGCTCGCGGGTCGCCTCGTCGTTGATATTGGTGACGACGAGCGTCAGTCCGAGTTCGCTCAGGCTGCGGCAAACGTCTGCGGCCGACATCGTGCCATTGGCACCGGAAAGCCCGTTGAGCAAGATTGCCGCGTCGAGCTTCACGAATGCGAAGCCTGCCGCGCACAGCGCCGTGAACTCGTAGTCGAAGTCTGTGACGTCCTCGACCCCAAAGCGGAACCCGAGATCACGCATGTCGGTGAGCGCGCTCCATTCCGAACCGCCGAAGGTGCGCACGTCCGCCTGGGCGAACGTCATCACCAGCTCGTTCGCCAGCGCCTCACGGCCGCGATAGGCATCGGCGAGCTCATCGAGGAACCCGTCGTTGGCAAGCGACACGGCAGTCGCCGGCGTGAAGAGGCACGTCTCGCGCCCCTCTGCCGCGAGCGTCCCCGCAACCTGCGCTGCCTGCCGCAGCCTTGCGCTGTCGAGCAGCGGCAGCAGGCCGGCAATCGCGAGTTGCGGATCGCGCGTCGTGGTTGTGAGAAGCGCCCCACGCTCATCGCGTGGACACGCAACGACCTCGTAGTAATGCACCTGATGATCGGCCAGACCGACGATAGGCGACAGCGACACGTCGATACGGCCCCCCGCCACGGCATCGGCCAGTGCCGCCAAACGCGCATGCGAAGGCATGATCGGCGGTGGCATCGGACCTGTCCCGCGCGATGTCGATACCGGCGGCAGCCCGTCCTTTTTGTTCGACGAGCGCATCACGTTCGCCGTCGTCTGCAGCGCATTGAGAGACGCGCGAAGCACGCTCTCCTGACGCTGCGGCGGCATGCCTTCCAGCGTTGGCTCCGCCCCGACGTTCACTTCGTCGGCGAGCCGCTTGATCATGCCGTGGACGGCGTCGAGATCGGTCTCACGCTCGGGCTGCAATGTCGGCAGCTCCGCGCGCGGTCCTTCCGGCAGCGAGGGCTTGGAGGCGCTCGGCCAGTAGTCGTGCATCTTTCTGCCCTCGGGCGCCTGCGGGGCGGCCGGTGCAGCCGACCAGTCCGGCAGCGAGGGAACATGCGGAAGATCGCCTTGTGGCGGCTCCGCCCGCAATGACATGACCGGCATGGACGGTGCAGCTGGCGCCGCGGGCATTCCGGGCAGCGAAACCGACAGGTTTGGGCCCGCCGACGGAACGTCGAATGCGCTTTCAGGGCGCTGCGCCGTGAGGCGAGGCTCCCGCGGACTTACGCTGGCCTCTGATGCCTTGCGGAATATGCGCGGCGACTTGCCTGGAGCAGCCGGGAGTTCCGGAGCCAATCCAGACGGTGCGAGCGATGTCGCCAAAAGCGGCGGCGCAGCCATCGCCGGACCCGCGTCTGGCGCTGCAAGCGCTGCAGCAGGCACTGGCGGTGCTGGCGGCGCGCCCATCGGACGCGCCATTTTCGGGATTCGGGCCGCACCCATGGCGGGCGGCGCCGGCTCCGGCGCCACTTTCAGCCGCGCAACCTCGTCTTCGAGGCGCATGAGTTCGCTCTCGAGCTCCTGTTCCCGCTCTTTGCGCCGCATGAGCGCGTGCACGGTGAACAGCAGCACATAGGCTGCCAATGCAGCTCCGAGCGCGCCCCAGAACGACATCTGGAACTGCAGGTATGCAGCGACGAAGAAAGCCGCCGTCATCAGCGTGATGGCGCCCTTCACGATGAGATCGGCCATGCCGCTTTGCTTCGGCATACCGTCCTCTCTGTTTTCGATGCTCGTCATGGAAGAGTGACGACGCCCCCTTGCCGATTCGTTGATCCTTGAGAGCTTTTCGCGTGAGACCCGCCTGGCGCAATGCCGGCGCGGCCACTTTCACCAGCTTTCTCAAAGGGTTTTGATTCGCGTTTTGGGGCACCTCGACACAATCAAGGCCAAACGTTTCCCGCCGCGTGTCGTCGCGACGTTCATCCACAGCAACATCGCCCTGCAGGAGGAACTTCGTTGATGCCCGGGGATTGCCATCGGGCGCCTCAGAGGCGCCTCAGACCGGCCTCCGGCCGAACGGAATCGCGGTGCTGTTTAGAACTCGTTAGTCGAATCGACGTGGTATCAGTTGTGTCGGGGCGTTCCCTTACCTGTCCCGGCGTTCAATTCAGGGGAATGCTCATGCTGATGACGGTGATGGGTCGTAATTCTGGTGCGTCCTACTATGGAGAGCTTGCCGGCGTCCGCGTGCTCATCACGGGATTGTCGCCCACTTGCGGCGTTGATATCGCCCGTAAATTCGCCGACCACCGCGGTCGCCTCGTCCTTCACACGACCGAGACGTCCCCGGAGCTCGACGCCGTCACGACGATGCTCAACGAGACCGCCAGCGAGGTGAAGCTCTTCACCGACGCCTGCCGCGATACCGAGGCTTCGGTGCGCTTCGCCAAGACGGCAGCGCAGGCGTTCGGCGGCCTCGATGTGGTGATCAATCTCATCCCCTTGCGCAGCAGCGATTTTCAAGCGCGCGAAAGCTTCGGCGAGATCGAGGATATGGTCGCCGAGAAGCTGATGCTGCCGGTCCACGTCACGCGCATCGTCGCCAACCGCATGCGCACCATGCTGAACGAAGGCATGGTCCTCAACGTGATGACCATGCCGGCACCGCGCTCAGCCGCTGAAGCCGCCCTCGCCGGCGTCGCCCGCTCGGCTCTTGCTGCCGTCACGCGCGGCGAAGCCCAGCAGTGGGCGCCCCAGGGCATTCGCGTCAACGCTGTCGCCCCACCGGCCGTCCTTGCCGATGCCGGCGCCTGCCTCGCCAGCGAGCCCGACATCGCCGCGCTGGCACTCTACCTCGCCTCGCGCCCTGGCCGTACCCTGACCGGGCAGGTCTTCGACGCGGCAGGCGCGGCCAAGCGTGGCTGCTAAGCGTTGAAGCGCGGCAGGCTCTGCAGCCGCCTCAGGATTGGATAGGTCGACCCGGCGAACGCGGCCAGCTCTGGCACGCGTTCGCTGAGATCGCGCAGATTGAGCCGCAATTGGCCCAGCGCGAAATCGAACGCCATCAACCGGATCACCTCGTCCATCGACAGCGCGCGCATCTCACCCCGCGCACGAAACTCCTCGATCTGCCGTTCGATCGAAGCAAGTGACGTCTCGACCCCCGACAGATCGGGCGACTGGTAGCAGGTCGCCGGCGCCGTCAGCTGCTTGCCGACGCCAGCAAGCGCCGTGCGCAACGCTCCGATATCCGGCCCGAGCCGCTGCAGCGCCGCATCCGGCAGCGGCTGGGCAACCGCGCGCATCAGCATGATCTCCGTGTGCCACATCCGGCGCAGCGTGCGCAGGATCGCATCGGGGTCTGGGGAATCGGCCAGAAAACCCGCGACCTCCATCCGCGCCTCCTTGCCGAGGCTGTCGCCCTTCGCAAACCCAGCGCGGATACGAGCTGCAAGCTCCGAGATTTCCTCTGGCGTGCGCGGCTTGCCGCCTGCTGCCAGCAGCACGTCGTCGAGCAACTCGAACAGCGGCCCGAAAGAGCGCGTCGCATGCTCTGCAAACGCCAGCCCCGCCCGCGACGGAAAGACGATCAGCGTGGTGGCGATGGCGACGACGGTGCCGACCAGCACCTCGATCATACGGTATTCCGCCGAGGCGATCGGAGGTCCGAGACTTGGATCGCCCAGAACGACGATCGCTGCCGTCACACACGCGATGCGCAGCGATGGCCGTTTGGCGGCAAAGAACGCCAGCACCAGGACAGTGACAGCGAGCCCCGCGAATTTGAACTCGTGCACATCGGCCAACAGAACGGCGACGATGACGCCAAACACCGCTCCGATGAGGCTGCCGAGCAGCCTGTCGGCGGCGAGGCCGAGCGAAGCGCCGACGTTCGCCTGCGTCACCAGGATGGCGGTCATCACCGCCCAGAAGCCGTGCGCAAGGCCGATGGCATCGACGAGGAAATAAGAGACGCTGGCCGCGATGGTCGTCTGAATGGCCTGCCGCAGCCTCGCCCAGGTCTCGTCGGGCGGCCCCAGCCACGCCGGCACGTTCATGTTGTCGGTCCCTGTCCTTGCCGTACCGGATTAACCGGACGTTCTCCTTATCACGGCTAATCGAGGTGCCGCGGCCCGGGTTTGCTTTTCTTGACAGCTCTCCCCTGCCCCGCGTATCACCTCGGCTCGTTTGGCACTCTCGAACACATAGTGCTAACGCATCACTTCGAGGCTTTACGGCCGGCACCGGCCAAGCCCGTCATCTGGAGCAAAATCCCCATGAAGTTCCGTCCCTTGCATGACCGCGTCGTCGTCAAGCGCGTCGACAGCGAGACCAAAACATCGGGTGGCATCATCATCCCCGACACCGCCACCGAGAAGCCCCAGCAGGGTGAGGTCGTTGCGGTCGGTCCCGGCACGCGCGACGAAGCCGGCAAGCTCGTCCCGATCGACCTCAAAAAGGGCGACAAGGTGCTGTTCGGCAAATGGAGCGGCACCGAGGTCAAGATCGATGGGCAGGAGCTGCTCATCATGAAGGAAAGCGACGTCATGGGCGTTCTCGAGAAGTAAGCGAGGTCTTGAGCGGCGGATAGCGACACAGATCGCGTCCGCGGCTCGGCACGCCACATTCGAGAGCTCGCTACCGCAACTTCCCTGTTCGCTACGCGCTCATATCGAGCGACCAGCAAAGGAACTCGCCTCAATGGCCGCTAAAGACGTCCGCTTTTCCGTCGATGCCCGTGAGCGCCTGCTCAAGGGCGTCGACACGCTCGCCAATGCCGTCAAGGTCACGCTCGGTCCCAAGGGCCGCAACGTCGTGATCGAGAAGTCCTTCGGTGCGCCCCGCACCACGAAGGACGGCGTCACCGTCGCCAAGGAAATCGAGCTTGAGGACAAGTTCGAGAACATGGGCGCTCAGATGGTGCGCGAGGTTGCCCAGAAGACCAACGATCTCGCCGGCGACGGCACCACCACCGCAACGGTTCTCACCCAGGCCATCGTGCGCGAGGGGCTCAAGGCCGTCGCAGCCGGCATGAACCCGATGGACCTCCGCCGCGGCATCGACAAGGCCGTCGCCCAGGTGGTCGAGGAGATCGCCAAGAAGGCCAAGAAGGTGAAGAACTCGAGCGAGATCGCTCAGGTCGGCACCATCTCGGCCAACGGCGAGAAGGAAATCGGCGACATGATCGCCGAGGCGATGCAGAAGGTCGGCAACGAGGGCGTCATCACCGTCGAGGAAGCCAAGGGCCTCGAGACGGAGCTTGAGGTCGTCGAAGGCATGCAGTTCGACCGCGGCTATCTCTCGCCCTACTTCGTGACCAACGCCGAGAAGATGATCGCCGAGCTGGATGACCCCTACATCCTCATCCACGAGAAGAAGCTGTCGAACCTGCAGCAGCTTCTGCCCGTTCTCGAAGCCGTCGTGCAGACCGGCCGTCCGCTGCTGATCATCGCCGAGGAAGTCGAAGGCGAGGCCCTCGCCACGCTCGTCGTCAACAAGCTCCGCGGCGGCCTCAAGGTGGCGGCCGTAAAGGCTCCGGGCTTCGGCGACCGCCGCAAGGCCATGCTCGAGGACATCGCCGTCCTCACCGGCGGTCAGACGATCTCCGAGGACCTCGGCATCAAGCTCGAGAACGTCACGCTCGACATGCTCGGCCGCGCCAAGCGCGTCTCGATCACCAAGGAAGACACCACCATCGTCGACGGCGCCGGCAAGAAGAAAGACATCGAAGCCCGCGTCGCCCAGATTAAGGCGCAGATCGAGGAGACCACCTCGGACTACGACCGTGAGACGTTGCAGGAGCGTCTGGCGAAGCTGGCTGGCGGCGTTGCTGTGATCCGCGTTGGCGGCATCACCGAGGTCGAGGTGAAGGAGCGCAAGGATCGCGTCGATGACGCGCTCAACGCAACGCGCGCCGCCGTCGAGGAAGGCGTTGTTCCGGGCGGCGGCGTCATGCTGCTGAAGGCCGGCAATGCAGTCACCGTCAAGGGCGACAATCACGACCAGGACGCAGGCATCGCCATCGTCAAGCGCGCGCTGCAGGCTCCGATCCGCCAGATCGCCGAGAACGCCGGCGTCGAGGGCTCGCTCGTCGTAGGCAAGATCCTCGAGACCAAGGGCGCCGCCTTCGGCTACGACGCCCAGAAGGACGAGTACGGCGACCTTCTCGAAAAGGGCATCATCGACCCGGCGAAGGTGGTCCGCGTGGCGCTGCAGGATGCAGCCTCCATCGCCGGCCTGCTGATCACCACCGAGGCCGCCATCGGCGAACTGCCGAAGAAGGACGCCGGCCATAGCCACGGCCACGGCGGCATGGACATGTAATTGGGTCTCAAGACCCTACGAAACGAAGCCGCCCGCAGTTATCTGCGGGCGGCTTTTTCATTTGCAGACGCCTCTCTTCGCCACCGCAGGCGGCAAGGGGCCGATGCCCTCGGGCGCGAGCGCTCCGATTGCCCGAGCGCCCATCAGCGAGGGCGTGAATCGGCAGCGCAAAAAGTGCCGCCAGCCATCAACTCGGCCGACGAACGTCGCATACCAAGCCGCTAACCACAGGTGTCAGTTATCAATCAAGGCTGCGCGTTCCAGCCGAAGGAGCGGATTTCGGTCGGCATCATCGGCTCCTTGTCCGCCGCATCCGGCTTTGCCTTCGTCTCCTCAGGCTCCGATGAGCCCCAGCTTGAGAAGATCCCGAACAAACCCGTCGACGGAGGGGCAGTCTGCGCGACCACCCGGCGCGGCGGTGGATTGACGGCCGCACGCTTCACCGGCTGGCGCGACCGCGCCGTTGGAGTGTTGGTCGCCATATCCTCTATGACGGGCGCGGGCTCCTCAGCCTCGGCTGCGGCCTCTTCCACCCGCGGGCCTCCGAGCATGCTCGCCGGAGCAGTGCCCAGCGGCATGGCGCGCACAGCCACTTGCTGGATGGGAGCCGGCGCCTCTTCTTGTGCCTGTGTCGGCTCGGCATCTGCGGCGGGGTCACCGGTGTCGATGGACGCCGTCTCGGTGGCGGCGCCCTCGGTGGATGCCTCGGACACGGTCTCGACAACGGCAGTCGAAACGATGCCCTCATCGCCTGCGCTGATCGCGAACCGGCGGCTCAATTCCTCGGCGCGCTCGCGCACCGCGACGGCCTCTATGGTGATCTGTTCGGCGCGCGACAGCGTCTGTCGCGCGTCATTGATGGTGCCGGCTTCTGGATCGGTCGCGACGACCGGCGCCGCCACGACGACGCCGGGGCCACCGAACCGCGTACGCCAGGCGGCCTGCATGTCAGGCAGGCGGGAGGCATCGAGAAAAACCGGCAAGCTGATTGCAGCGGTGCCAGCACCCACGGCTTGCGGGGTGAGTTCCGCCGCGTTGGCGAGAGGGGCAGATCCAATCGCCAGCACAATTCCAACAAAGCGCGCGCTTGAACGTGCACTCATACGCATACCCCCCGGCCGAAAGGCCGACTGCGAGGCGCCTAAAAACGATGCGCCTACTGACTAGCACTGCAGGACTGTGACCGTCCCACCCACCCGAAGTTGCCCTCAGCTTTTTTCCGGCCATCGCTGCCGGTGCCAGGGCCCTGAAGCCGAACCATCCGCTATGGAGCTCTGCCCCGCTCCGCGCGGCCATGCCGCGACGGTGTCCGCTTCATCTGTTGGAAACTATTGGAGTCCTCCAAGGCGAGAACATGGCGTTGGCGACTATTGAAGGAGCTGACAACTCAAGCTCTGGAATTGCCTTTCACCAGCGTAGGCTTGATGATCCGGTGAACTCGCCCCTTCGACGGCGAGACCAAAAGACCAACCACCCGCTAAGGGCGGACGATCGCCTGCCTCGGGAGGGGCGACATGGACATCCGGCAACTTCAGTACCTGGCTGCCTTGGCCCGCGAACGCCACTTCACCCGGGCAGCAACCGCCTGCAACGTCACCCAGCCGACGCTGTCGGGGCGCATCCGCCAGCTCGAATTGGAGCTTGGCGTGCCGATCGTGGAGCGCGGTCAGCGCTACCAGGGTCTCACGCCTGAAGGCGAGAAGGTGCTGAAATGGGCTCACGTGATCCTCAAGAACTGGCAGTCGATGCAGGAGGAGCTGGGCCACCTCAAGGACCATGACGTCGGATTGACCGGCCGGCTCGTGCTCGGCGGCATCCCGTCGGCCCTGCCGATGATCCCGCTCCTCACCAAGAAGATCCGCAAAGTCCACCCGGGGATAGACTTCACGATCCTATCGCAAAGCTCCGAGGAGATCCTTCGCGGCATCGCGGACTTCTCGGTCGACGTGGGGATTACTTATCTCGACAACGAGCCCATCGTGGGCATGTTGACGACACCGCTCTACGTCGAGCGCTACTGCCTGTTCGTCCCCGAAACCCATGCTCTGGCGAGCCGTAAGTCGGTGACGTGGCGGGAAGCGGCTGACGAACCCCTATGTCTCCTGACGACGAACATGCAGAACCGGCGCATCATCGATCGCGCGTTCGAGAAAGCGAATTGCCACCCAAGTCCTCGACTTGAGACGAACTCGGTCATTAATTTGTGTTCGAACGTGCGGCTCATGGGTCTAGCGAGCATCATGCCCCAGTATATATTAGATGTGCTGGGCAACATGTCGGGCGTAAAGGCCATTCCGCTCGATGCGCCTACGGTCGAGCACAGTGTCGGTCTCGTCGTGGCGGCTCGGGATCCCCTGTCGCCGCTCACGGAGGCAATGCGCGAAACCGCAGCGCTGCTGGCGCCGGTCGATTTCGATCATCGCGTCGAAGCTTGAGCAGCATAGGCATTGTGCATCGCAGCATTGGCGCGCTCGATCATCACATCGAGAGGCCCAATTTGATTGGGCGCAGCCAAGTTGAGACAAGTCACCTCATCATCAAGAGCCGTAAAGGCAGCCGGGAATGACTAAGTATACTCCAGAAGTAGTGATTGATGCGCCCCCTGGCGCCGAAGAGCTGGCGCTGACTATTTGCGCCGCTCATGACAACCGTCCCGACGAGCTTCTGGAGATCTTCCACGATCTTCAGCACGAGCTTGGCTACGTGCCTGAGCAGGTGCTGCCGGTCATTTCCAACGCGCTTAACCGCTCGCGCGCCGAGATCTACGGCGTGCTGACGTTCTATCACGAGTTCCGCCGCACGCCGGGCGGTCGCCACACCATCAAGATCTGTCGCGCCGAGGCGTGCCAGGCGATGCACACCCAGGACCTCTGTAAGCACGCCGAGGAGAAGCTGCGCGTGAAGTTCGGCGAGACCACCGCTGACGGCCAGTTCAATCTTGAAGCGGTCTACTGCCTCGGCAACTGCGCGCTTTCCCCGGCAATGATGGTCGACGGCGATCTCTATGGCTGCGTCGACAAGGAGCGCTTCGACGGCATCGTTGCCGACCTCGACCGCGGAGCACGCTCATGACGAAAATCTACGTCCCGCGCGATGCCGCCGCCCTTTCGATGGGCGCTGACGCCGTTGCCAAGGCAATCGCCGCTGAAGCCAAGAAGAAGAATGCCAAGGTCGAGATCGTCCGCAACGGCTCCCGCGGCATGCTCTGGCTCGAGCCTCTGGTCGAGGTCGAGACGGAGAACGGCCGCGTCGCATACGGCCCCGTCAAACCCGCTGACGTTCCGAGCCTGTTCAAGGCAGGCTTCCTCAAGGGTGAGAAGCACAAGCTGACGCACGGGCTCACTGAGGAAATCCCCTATTTCAAGAACCAGGAGCGCCTTACGTTCGCGCGCTGCGGCATCACCGATCCATTGTCGATCGCTGACTATCGCGCCCACGGCGGCTTCGAAGGTCTGACGAACGCGCTCACGATGCCGCCGCTCGACATCGTCACCGCAGTGACGGACTCCGGCCTGCGTGGCCGCGGCGGCGCTGCATTCCCGACCGGCATCAAGTGGAAGACGGTCCACGACGCCAAGGCCGATCAGAAGTACGTCTGCTGCAACGCCGACGAAGGCGACAGCGGCACCTTCGCTGACCGTATGCTGATGGAAGGCGATCCCTACTGCCTCATCGAAGGCATGACGATCGCCGGCATCGCCGTTGGCGCCACCAAGGGCTATATCTACGTTCGCTCCGAGTACCCGCACGCCGTCGCCACCCTGCGCGAGGCGATCCGCATCGCCAACGAAGCGAACTGGCTCGGCCGCACCATCCAGGGCTCTCCGCACACCTTCGAGCTGCACGTCCGCATGGGCGCCGGCGCTTATGTCTGCGGCGAGGAAACCTCGATGCTGGAGAGCCTCGAGGGCCGTCGCGGTCTCGTACGCTACAAGCCGCCGCTACCCGCAATTGAAGGCCTGTTCGGCAAGCCGACCGTCATCAACAACGTGCTGAGCCTCGCCTCGGTGCCGATCATCATGGCCAAGGGCGCAGAGTTCTATCGCGACTTCGGCGTCGGCAAATCGCGCGGCACGCTGGCCTTCCAGCTCGCTGGCAACATCAAGCAGGGCGGCCTCGTCGAGAAGGCGTTCGGTGTCACCGCACGCGAACTGATCGAAGGCTACGGCGGCGGCACGCTTTCCGGCCGTCCGCTGCGCGCTGTCCAGTTTGGCGGCCCGCTCGGCGCCTACCTGCCCAACGACAAGCTCGATACGCCGATGGACTACGAGGCGTTCATGAAGGTGGACGCGATGGTCGGCCACGGCGGCATCGTCGTCTTCGACGACACCGTCGACATGGCCCACATGGCTCGTTTCGCCATGGAGTTCTGCACCATCGAATCCTGCGGCAAGTGCACGCCATGCCGTATCGGATCGGTGCGCGGCGTCGAAACGATGGACCGCATCATCGCCGGCATCGAGCGCGAGAAGAACCTGGTGGTCCTGAAGGACCTCTGTGAGACGATGACCGACGGATCGCTTTGCGCGATGGGCGGCCTGACGCCGCTGCCTGTAATGAGCGCGCTCCGCCACTTCCCTGAAGACTTCAATCGCCCGGTACACGCCGAGGCAGCAGAATGAACAAGATGCGAGGCAACGCCATGACGAGCGAGACCGAAGCACTGACGCTCATCAAGGAAAAGGACTACGGCACACCTGCCGTTCACGCGCTGAACAACAAGACCGTGACGCTCGAGATCGACGGTCGCGAGGTCACCGTGCCGGAAGGCACGTCGATCATGCGCGCCGCCGCAGACCTCGGCATCATGGTGCCGAAGCTCTGCGCCACCGATCATCTCGACCCGTTCGGCTCTTGCCGTCTCTGTCTCGTCGAGATCGAGGGACGCCGCGGCACGCCGGCTTCGTGCACCACGCCGGTTGCACCTGGTATCAAGGTGACGACCCAGAACGACCGTCTCGCCAAGATCCGCAAGGGCGTGATGGAGCTCTACATCTCCGACCATCCGCTCGACTGCCTCACCTGCGCCGCCAACGGTGACTGCGAGCTGCAGGACATGGCCGGCGCCGTTGGCCTGCGCGAAGTCCGTTACGGCTATGAGGGCTCCAACCACGTCTTCGCCCGCCAGAACGGCGAGAAGAACGACATGTGGCAGCCGAAGGATCTGTCGAACCCCTACTTCCAGTTCGAGCCTTCCAAGTGCATCGTCTGCTCGCGCTGCGTGCGCGCCTGCGAGGAAGTGCAGGGCACCTTCGCACTGACGATCGACGGCCGCGGCTTCGCCTCACATGTCTCTGCTGGCATGGACGAGGACTTCCTGAAATCGGAATGCGTATCGTGCGGCGCCTGCGTGCAGGCCTGCCCCACGGCGACGCTCATCGAGAAGTCGGTCGTCGAGCACGGCCAGCCTGAGCACAGCGTCGTCACCACGTGCGCCTATTGCGGCGTCGGCTGCTCCTTCAAGACCGAGATGCAGGGCGAGCGCGTCGTGCGCATGGTCCCCTACAAGGACGGCGGCGCCAACGAAGGCCACAGCTGCGTCAAGGGCCGCTTCGCCTTCGGATACGCGACCCACAAGGACCGCGTCCTGAATCCGATGATCCGCGAAAAGATCACCGATCCTTGGCGCGAAGTCACCTGGGACGAAGCCATCGCCTACGCCGCCGACCGCTTGAAGGCGGTGCAGGCAAAGTACGGCAAGGGCTCCATCGGCGGCATCACCTCCTCGCGCACCACCAACGAGGAAGTGTACGTCGTACAGCGCATGATCCGCGCCGCGTTCGGCAACAACAACGTCGACACCTGCGCCCGCGTCTGCCACTCGCCCACCGGCTACGGTCTGAAGCAGACCTTCGGTGAATCCGCCGGCACGCAGGACTTCAAGAGCGTCGACAAGTCCGACGTCATCATGGTGGTCGGCGCAAACCCGACTGACGCCCATCCGGTCTTCGGCTCGCGCATGAAGAAGCGCCTGCGCTAAGGCGCCAAGCTGATCGTCGTCGACCCGCGCCGCATCGATCTGGTCAAGAGCCCGCACGTCGAAGCCGACTATCACCTGCAGCTGCAGCCTTCGACGAACGTCGCCGTGCTCAATGCGATGAGCCACGTCGTCGTCACCGAAGGCCTCGTCGACCGCAGCTTCATCGCTGCCCGTTGCGACAAGGAAGCCTTCGCCCGCTGGGAGAAGTTCATCGCCGACCCCAAGCACTCGCCGGAAACGGTCGAGGCGATCACCGGCGTGCCTGCGGATCAGATCCGCGGCGCTGCCCGCCTGTTCGCAACCGGCGGCAATGCGGCCATCTACTACGGCCTCGGCGTCACCGAGCACAGCCAGGGTTCGACCACCGTTATGGCCATCGCAAACCTCGCGATGGCGACGGGCAATATCGGCCACGAAGGCGTCGGCGTGAACCCGCTGCGCGGCCAGAACAACGTGCAGGGCTCTTGCGACATGGGCTCGTTCCCGCACGAGTTCCCCGGCTATCGCCACGTCTCCGACGAAGCGACCCGTCGCCTGTTCGAAAAGCACTGGGGCGTGAAGCTCGACGGCGAGCCCGGCCTGCGCATTCCCAACATGTTCGACGAAGCCTCGAGCGGCACCTTCAAGGGCCTCTTCGTGCAGGGCGAGGACATTGTCCAGTCCGACCCCAACACGAACCACGTCACGCACGCGATGGAATCGATGGACGTCGTCATCGTCCAGGATCTCTTCCTGAACGAGACCGCCGCCTTCGCGCACATCTTCTTCCCCGGCACGTCCTTCCTTGAGAAGGATGGCACGTTCACCAACGCCGAGCGCCGCGTGAACCGCGTCCGACCGGTGATGCGTGAAAAGCAGGGCATGGCCGAGTGGGAGATCGTCTGCCGCCTCGCGACCGCGATGGGCTACCCGATGATGTACACATCGGCCTCCGCCATCATGGACGAAATCGCCGCACTGACGCCGACCTTCAAGAACATCTCGTTCAAGAAGCTCGACGAAGTTGGCAGCGTCCAGTGGCCGTGCAACGACGAGGCGCCGGAAGGTACCCCGATCATGCACATCGAGGAGTTCACGCGCGGCAAGGGCCGCTTCATGTTGACCGAGTTCGTACCGACGCCGGAGCGCTCCAACTCGCGCTTCCCGCTCATCCTCACCACCGGCCGCATCCTCAGCCAGTACAACGTCGGCGCTCAGACCCGTCGCACGGACAACGTCGTTTGGCACGAAGAGGACATCCTCGAGATGCACGCGTCCGACGCCGAGGTGCGTGGCATCAAGGACGGCTCGCTGGCCTCGGTCACGAGCCGTGCGGGTGGAACGACGCTGCGCGTCAAGATCAGCGACCGCGTGCCTCCGGGCGTGGTGCACACCACCTTCCACTTCCCGATATCGGGCGCCAACGTGATCACCACCGAGAACTCGGACTGGGCCACGAACTGCCCCGAGTACAAGGTCACTGCCGTGCAGGTGAACCCGTCCAATCGTCCGTCCGAATGGCAGGACGAGTGGGAGGAGCGCGAGCGCGAGAACAAGCGCATCGAGAAGCCGCTCGTCGCTGCGGAGTAAGCTGAGGCGCGCGAGCGTCATGGGAAATGAGGACTCGCGCGTCATGCGTCATGCGGCGGCAATTTCGAAGTTCATCTCCCGATGAACGCGATCGCCAATAGCGCCGACATCGCCGAAACCGGCGCCGCAGCCTTGTGCTCGGTGCCGGTTGAGGGCATTGGCGTTGACGCTGCCGGAAAAGAGACGCCGGTCACCTGGCAGCTTCCGGAGGAGGTTGCCGTGGCGGTGCAGCTGAATACCGAGCCCTACACCGTGATGATGGCGACACCGGCCAACCTGACAGACTTCGGCCGCGGCTTCGTTCTCGCCGAGGGCATCATCCAGAACCGCTCCGACATTCTGGGCGTGATCGCCATGCCGGTCGAAAACGGCTGGGCCGTCGATGTCGCGATCGACGAGGAGGCGCTCGCCGAGGCACGCATGCCGCGGCGCTCACTTGAGGGCCGCTCCGGCTGCGGGCTCTGCGGCGTCGAGAACATCGCCGACGTGGTCCGCGTGACCGAGCCCGTCCGGCACACGGTCCGCCCCTCCCCTGACGCGATCCTCAAGGCGGCGCGGGAGCTGCCCAAGCGCCAGACCATGAACCGCTTCAATCGCACCGTTCACGGCGCAGCCTGGGTTTCGCTCGACGGCGAGATACTGCACGTGCGTGAGGACGTCGGCCGTCACAACGCCCTCGACAAGCTCATCGGCTGCATCGCCGATGCGAAGCTGGACGTCACCACCGGTTTCGTGTTGATGACCAGCCGTTGCAGCTTCGAGCTGGTTCAGAAGTGCGCCACCTACGGCATCGGCGCACTGGTGACGGTATCGGCCCCGACTGCCCTGGCGCTCGACATCGCACGTAAGGCCCGCCTCTTCATCGCTTCGCTCGCCGGCGACAGCGTCGTCATCCTCAACTCGTGAAACGAAAAATCTGGAAAGCACGACCTGCATGGAAAACCGCGACATGATCCGCATGGCCAACCAGATCGCGGCCTACTTCGAAGCCTACTCGCGCACTGAGGCGCTGGACGGCATCGCCAATCACATCAAGAACTTCTGGAACCCCCGCATGCGCAAGCAGCTCGTCGAGTACATCGACGGCGGCGCCGAGGGTCTGTCTCCGCTGGTCACGGCCGCGATCGCCCCGAAGGCGAAGGCCAAGTCCTGACGCTCGAGCGGGCGAAATCCGCAATATCGACGGACACGGAAAGCGTTGGTTAGCTAACGGCCAGCTCCGTCCGGGCGCAGTCGCTTGCGACGTGCACGGTTGAGGCATAGTCTTTTCCTGCCGCCGCCGAGATTTTGGAGAAGCAAGGCCGCGGGGCCCGCGAGTATTGCAGGAGGATAGCCATGGCTATCGCGTTGACGCTGCAGGAATATCTCGACGACCATCACGTCCCCTACGATGTCAGGCTGCACAAGCGCACCCACTGCGCCGTTGATACAATGCGCGCCTCGCACGTTCCGGCCGACCGGCTCGCGAAAGCCGTGGTGCTGACGCGCGAGGGCGGCTTTGTCGTCGCCATCGTCCCGGCAACCGCACGGGTCCGGCTGGAAGTCATCGAGCGTGCGCTGCGCTGCCACGTCGATCTCGCCACGGAAGACGAGATCAGCGAGCTGTTCCCCGATTGTGATCTCGGCGCCGTTCCGCCGGTTGCCGAGGCCTATGCTGTCGACGCCTTCATAGATGAGAGCTTCGACATGCAGCCGGAGATCTATATCGAGGGCGGCGACCATCGCAGCCTCATCCACATGACGGGCGAAGCCTTCCGCTCGATCATGAAGGACGCGCGGCGCGCTCGCATTGCGGCGTAACCGTCGCGTCCACTTTCACGAACAGCGCGCGGCGTTAGAACCGCCCGCGCGCCGCTAGATGATCGCTGTCTTCTCGAGATGCGCCGCTATCAGCGGATAGACATCGCGAGCAGCGTTCTTCCCGAAGATGCAATCGATGTGGCCGTATCCCGGAATGACATGCCGCTCATAGAGCTGCCGTCCGTTCACGGCGGCGAGACGCTCCACCGTCCGGGCCGTGCTCTCCGGCTTGAAGCACGCATTGTCCGCGCCATGGATGAACAGCATCGGCAGCGCCATGCGGTCGGCGTGCGGCAGGTAGACATCCTGCCCGTCTGAATCGACGAGATGACCTTTGCGCGCGAACAGCGCCAGCTGCTGGAACGCCTCTATGTTCGCTTCTCCGAACATCTCGGCGAGCCCCGAGTCCACGGTGGCGTTATTGAGTTGATCGAGGTTGTAGAGGCGGCCGTATAGTGCCGTGATGCGGTTGCTGGTGGCGTCCTTCGTGCGCTCCTTGCGCGGCACCGGCACGATCGCCTGCAGCACCTTGTCGAGCACCCACTCGCGCCATGGGTCGGCGTTCGTGGCGCGCGCATTCACGACGTCAATCCCCATCGCCTCGAACAGCTGTGGCGCCCTGAGATACGCCAGCGTCCGCTGCGGAAACCACGGCACGACGTAGTCGGTCGATATCTGCGAGATCACCGCCGAGCGGACACCCTCGAGCCCCGCCAGCAGCGACATCGTGAATGTGGTCGCACCGAAACAGTGCGCGAAGACCTGTACGGTCGAGCTCCGCGTCACCGCACGCACCTTGGCGAGCGCTGCCGGATAATCCTGCAAAGCAACGTCGTCCGCGTTCCACAGCTCGCGTGCATACGGCAGGTCGACGCTGGCGCGAAAATCGAGCAGCCAGCAGTCGTATCCTTCTGCCACCAGATACTCGAGCAGGTTCGTGTCGATGGTGTCGATCGAGAAGATGAGGCTCGAAACCCCGAGCCCATGCGCGAAAACCAGCGGGCCCTTCTCTCCGCCACGGTAGCGGGTCAGCTTCAGAACCTTCCCGTCGCCCGTGCGCACCAGATGCATCTCGGGCTCCGGAACGCGTAGCGATCGCTTCTTGCGCGGATTGAGGACGTCGTAGCGTCCCGAGCGGGCGAGAACACCACCGTAGGTGTCGAACAGCTCGCGACTGAAGAACGTGCCGAACTTGGCCACCGCCCGCATGCGATCGGCCGTGCTCGCGCCACCCGTACCGCGCAGCGTCTGCATCTGCACATAGAAATCTGACGGCGCGATCTCCAACAGACCACGCGCGACGGGCCCGAGCTGACCTTGCGCACCTTTCGCGATGTCGACGTTGAGCCGCGTCGTGTCGCGCCACAGATCCAGCGTCGCATCCGAGCGCACGACCTTATGACCGAGGAAACGGTATTCCGCCCCATCGCGCGCCGCGAGCGAGAACTCATACTTGAAGTTCTTCGTCTCGACGGTGTGCTCATCGACACGCATCAGATTGAATTTGCCGTCGAAGATCTCCAGCGGCTCGGGAGACAGCGCCGCACAGTCAACTGTGCCGATGATGCGCCCCGGCCGTTCCGGATTGGCGATAAAAGAATCGACGTCATCGACGATGACGGTCAGCGTGAAGCTGCACGCGTAACCGCCCTCCTTGCCGCGCCGCGCCGCAGTCTCATAGGGCAGCGTGGTTGCGGGCGCGATGAAGCCCGCCATGCGCTCCGTGAATTCGACGCCCGCCGGACGGATCTTGTCGCGCCCGTCGGGAGCAGCGATCAAAAGCGGCGCGTCGAACTTCTGCTCGTCCGAGAATGCCCAGCCACGATCCTGCGCGAGATGGATCATCGCTCGTTCCGAGAGCGCCGTGATGGTCAGCAGCGGATTGACGCCCAGCGGCCGCGGAATGACGGAACCATCGCAGACGTAAAGCCCCGCGAGCACCGCATCGGTCGGCGCCTCCGGACGCCCGTCGAAAACCTGGCACTTGTGATTGACGACGCCGGCGTTCCGGTCGCGTCCCATCACACAGCCACCCAGCGGATGCACCGTGATGAGGTTGTTGCCGAGGATCGTCTCCGTCAGCGGATTGCGTGTGTAGTTTCCCCCGGTTGCTTGCGTGGCCTTGCGCAGATTCTTTTCGACCTTCTCGAACACCGCCTGCGAGGAAACCTTCGGCCAAGCGAGCTTGACGCGGCCATCCTCCAGCGTGATCCGGCCCTTGCCGTCGTCATGGCTCATGACAAGGTACGTCTGCGTGCGATTGAGCGCACCCTGGTAGGCGCCGAACAGGAGGCTCTGCCGGCGCCGCGCGCGCTCGGCGATGAAATCGAGAACGCCGCGATCGGTATCCTCACCGAACTTGTCGGCGCCGAACGTGAACATTGCCGGCAGGATCGGCGCCAGCGCCGAGGGGATCGAGCCCTCCTCGATGACCATGCCGTCTTCCAGTTTCTCGGTATCGCGCAGGTCTATGACGCCGCTGATGCACGGCCCAACCGGGCCCGTCTCGATGCTCGCAGGCGAGCCGACACCGATACCGTTCACCGGCACGTCGTTGTTGAAGGCGAATGCGAGAACATCGCCATTGCCCGTGAACCGCTCGCCGAGCTGATCCGAAACGGCGAGGCCCTCGGCACGCGACCGCAGAAGTATTTCGGTCGAACCGAGCGTACCCGCGGCCAGCACCACCACCTCGGCAGTGATCGACTGATCGGCGGCAGCGAACTTCTCTCGCGCGCGCCCGAGCGGCTCGAAGAACACGCGCCAGCGCCCGCGCTCCTGGCGCACGTGCGTCACGCGCATCTCGGTGAAGATCTCGGCGCCATGATGAAACGCATCGGCGAGATATGTCACCTGGACGGTGTTCTTGGCGCCGACGTTGCAGCCCGAGCAGCAATCGCCACACAGCGTGCAGGCCGGCTGCTCGACACCCGCATAGTTGACCTGCTTGTGCAGCGTGACGTTGATCGGCGGCCGCACCACGTCGCGCCGCAGCGCATTTCCGCTGACGCCAAGCGCCTTCAGCTTGTCGAGATCGGGGCCCTCGTAGGGCACGGGCCGCAGCACCTCCGTGGCGCGCTGAAAACCCTCCTGCCGCGTCTGATCGTTGCCAAGCTCCGGCGGCCACACGGGATCATCCCACACGCGCGGATCTGGCGGCAGCGAGACGTTGGCGTTGACAAGCGATCCGCCGCCGAGGCCGCATCCCACGAACACATGGATGTCCTTGCCGAGCCGCAAATCGTAAAGACCGGTCGCCGGGCCGGAGACGCGCTTTCCTTCACGGCTGACCTGAAAATGCTCCTGCGCTTCGATCATGCGGTCGGGGAAATCGCCGATGGCGAACTCCTGCCCGCGTTCCAGCACCGCCACGCGTTTGCCCGCGCGCGCAAGCCGCGAAGCGGCAACACCGCCGCCATACCCCGAGCCGACCACGACCACATCGTAGCGAAGCTTCAGGTCCGCAACCGATTTGGACAGACGCCGCATATCACGCTCCCTCGACCGTCTGAGGGCTGCGACGCAACCAGCGCGCAAACCAGGGCAAGCTCTTTTTTTCCGGTTCCTGAGCCGGGACAGGCACGAACGCAGGTGAAGGCGCGACGTTCGCCGCAGCTGCGGCCGGCGTCGTCTCCGCAGTCCGGGCTGAAGCGACGCCTTCGCGGATTTCCCAGCCATAGTCGCGCGCCAGCAGCAGCATCGCGCGCTCGGCAACGGCCGTGATCGTCAGCAACGGATGGATACCGAGCGGGCAGGGGATCACCGCACCATCGCAGACGTACAGCCCCTCGTGCACGGCACTTCCGCCAGCGCCCGCGTCGAACACCTGCCCCTTGTGATTGACGACACCCGTGGCGCTCGTCTCGCCCATCGTGCAGCCGCCGAGCGGATGCACCGTCATGAGGTTGCCGCCCAAAACCTTCTCCGAAACGGGATTGCGCATGTAGGTGCCGCCCGTCGCATGCGCCGCCGTTTTGATCATGTCCTCGATACGCTGGAACACGGCCTGCTGCGGGCCGTTCGTCCATGCGATGGCGAGACGGTCATTTTCGAGCCGCATCACGCCGTTGCCGGCATCGTGGCCGACCGCGAGAAACGTTTGCGTATTATGGACGGCACCCTGATAGGCGCCTTTGACGAGGCTGTCGGTCGCCCGCTCGATGGCTTCCAGATTGTCGGCCAGCGAACGTGGCTCGTGCTCGCCGAAAACGGCAGCGCCTGGCGCCAGCATCGCCGGAAGCACTGATGCGAAAGCGCTCGGCAGCGCGCACTCGCACATCGCCAACCCATCGCGCACGTCTTTCGTGCCACGCATGTCGATCAGCGCGTTGACTGCCTGCCCAACCGGCTGCACGCGCGCCTTCGGCGGATCGCCCACCCCGATGCCGTTCACCTCGACATCGTTGTTGTACGCAAGCGCGATCGCATCGCCGTTCGAGGTGAAACGGCTCCCGACCCAATGCGAGACGGCAAGACCTTCCGCCTTCGAGCGTAAAAGAATCTCCGTCGATCCCAGCGTGCCCGCACCAAGAACCACGATCTCGGCGGCCACGAAGTATTTGTGCCCACGCGGATCATCCGCGTCCGTTGGCGCCGCTGATACGCGCCAGCCGCCACGCTCGTCCTTGGAAACCGAAAGCACGCGAACGTTGGTGAACACTTCAGCGCCGAAGGATGCAGCATCCGCGATGTACGTCGATGCCACGGTCGTCTTTGCGCCGACGTTGCAACCGCCGCAGCAGTCGCCGCATTCCTTGCAGGCTTCCTGATGCACGCCCGCGGCATTGGGGCCGCTTTCAAACGCGACGTGCAGCGGAATGGGACTGATCGGGCGCTCGAACGCCGAGGCTGCGAGCTTCAGGGCCCGCACCTTCTCGTATGACTGCGCATTGCGCGACACTTCCGGGCGCAACATGTGGCGCGCCCGCACGAAGCCTTCGGCAAGCAAGCGATCCTCGCGAACGGGTGCCGGCCACGCCGTATCCTGAAAGACCCGCCCATCGGGAGCGAGACACACATTCGCGTTGATCAGCGACGTGCCCCCGAGCCCGCACGCCATCATGACGTGAATGTCCTTGCCGGTGCGCACATCGAACAGAGCGGTCGATGAACCGACGCGGCCGTGCGGCCCGCTCACCTGCGTCTCGGCGCCGGCTTGCATCGCATTTTCGGGAAAATCCCCGGGCAGGAATTCGCGGCCGCGCTCCAGCACAGCAACTTTGCGCCCGCAGCGTGCCAGACGCGAGGCGGCGACGCCGGCACCATAACCCGAGCCCACGACGACCACGTCGTAGTGCGACTTGAGGTTTGTTGCGGGCTGAGAAAGCCGCGCCTTCATACGCTTCACTTCCCTCGTGAACGCGGCAGCGCCAGGCGGCGCGCCAGTTTCTGTTCTCTCAAACCCCGAAAGTCGGCTTCTTCGTATCCGGCCGCTTGATGTCACCGACGCGGATCTCCACCGGCCCGTCGATGAGGCTCGGCCGCAACGGCCGCGACGGCACGATTGCCGGTCCTCCCACCGCACCGAGCCCTTCATTCTTGGCCTTCCGCCATGCCCAGCGCCGCGGCGTACGCCTGAGGCCGATCGAATAGATCGTCAGCTTGTTCGGCTCGACCTTCATCCGCAGGAAGTTCTTGTAGTCCGCGATGGCCATCGACGCGAAAGCCTGGTCGCAGTGCATACCGAACAGACACGTGATGGTGAGATAGGCCCCCCACACGAAGCCAGCCGCTATGCCGCCGATGAAGATCATCACGGGCGGGAAGATGACGATGGTGCGCAGCAGTTCGCGCACATCAGCCGACGACTTGAGCTGCAGATCCTGAAGGATCTCGCGCGCCTGCGGCCACGCCGTATCGACGAGATAGATCGAGAAATACGAAACCGCATAATAGAGCGCGATCATCATCGCGATGTGCGCCGCCCAATGCAGAGTGCCCAGCAGCACTTTGACTTTGGTGCCGCGTGCCCCATCCGCGTAGCCGTAGAGCACGACCCAGAGCGCCAGGCACCATATGCCCAGGATCACGTTGGTAGCTGCCGCCAGCGGGGCCAGCATGAACAGGCCCGGCCACCAGTGGAAGTTCGGATCCTTGATGAGCGTCTCACCGACGGTGGTGCCGTTGTACGGCGTCGTCGAGAACATCCAGATCATCACCCAGTAGATGACGCCCAGCGCCACCGCGTATCCGTAGTTGCGGAACGGGAACGCGAGCGTCCAAAGGCTGAGGCGCCGGCTCTCGCTGCGCGACGGCCAGCACGATGGCTTACCGGTGCTCTTGCCATCCTTGATCTGACATTTGAGATCGAGGTCGGTCCTGTGTCCGCCCCATGAGATCCGACGCGTATCCTTGAGATAATGCGTCGGCGAGAAATAGGCGCCGCCACCGCCGGCCGTATAGAACTGCGTGCCGGTGTCCTTGGATTGGTACCGGCTGTAATGGTGCAGGTCGCCCGCCACAACCGCTGCGATCCGCGCGCCCGCGTCCGTCGCAATCTTAGTGATGGTCGAGAGATTGTCCTCGCCCTGCAGGTTTTCGTCCTTGTCGTAGTTCCAGCTCGGCTCCGGCGTGCAGAGGATGACCTTGGGCGCTTCCGTTGGATGCGCCTTCATCGCTTCCGCGACACCCTCGAAGTAGAGGATCTGACCAGCGTCGAGGTATTGCGCGAGCTGAATATCGGCGCCCCAAATCCACCAATTGTGCGGCAGCCGGATCGCGAAATAGCTGCGGTGCTGCGGGCACATCCAGCCGCCGATGCGGTTCTCAGCCGCGTGCCCGAAGCGCGCCTTGCAGAACATGTGATCGAAAGACGAAAGCCCGTCGTACCAGTCGTGATTGCCCGGCAGCACGAACAGCAGGCGCCGCCAATCGCCGTCCGGCGCCGGCGGCAGCGCGGTCGCATACGGCATCGCAAAGCGCTCGCGATACGCCTGCCGCGTCGGGAAGGGGTACACTTGGTCGCCGCCCATGATCAGCAGCTTGGCCGCCGGCAGGACCCCGGTGCCCGGAATGTCGATCTGCGGCTGGCTGATGAGCGAGGCCATCGCATAAGTGGAATCGAACCCGTCGCCGAGATCGGCGATGTAGTCGACCCACACGGTGTTTCCATCGCCGAGCTGTCTGAGGTCGGAATAATTGTAGCGGCCGACGACCGTCTTCATGATCTCCGGCGCGAAGCCGTCGATGGTCGCCTGCATGATCCGCTGATCGGCGTACTGGCCGAAAATCTCCGAGACGACCGAGCGCCAGCCCGTGCTGACGAGATGCGCCGGACTGTACCAGCGCACCATCTTGGGGAGCGCTTTGAGATCGATCTCCCCCGAACCATCGGCCATGCCGAATTCCCCCGAACGCCCAACTTTCTTTTGGCGAGCCCCCCGGCCCAACCGTAGATTGGGAGGGACTCTAGGTTGGCCACCGGGAGGAGTCCAGAACGGGCCGTCCTCCAGGTTACCGCGTGTTGCAGCGCGGGCGCGCATGCGCTGCAACTGGCGAAAACATCACAGGGCGGATGAATGCAGCCTGAGTGTTGCATCCGCGGCATTGCCGACAGAGCGCGCCCGCCCTAGGCCATAAAGAGCGGGGCATTTTGCGTAGGAGTATCATCATGAAAGCGAAAGTCGCATGCCTCGCGCTCGGCATCGCCGCCGGCGTCATGCTGCTCACCCCCGCAACGGGGTTCGTCTCGTCCGCAGAAGCCGGCAAATGCGTGACCAAGCGCGGTAAGGGCTGGGCTTGGACCGAGGACATGGCCAAGTTCCAGGCGTGGGAGATCATCGCCCAGCTGTCCGGGAACTGGCCGATCCAGACCGACGCCTTCCGCAACGAACGCTACAAATGCAAGAAGGACGGCAGCGGCTACACGTGCCTGTCGTGGATCGACGTCTGCAAAACCTGACAACGCGCGCATTGGAGCATGAGCGGTCGCCGGCGCACGCCAGCGACCGCCGCCCGACGTCTGTTATCAGCGCAGGCGGATTAACGTTATTCCGCAATCGGAATGCTGAGAGGCGAAGAGACAGCAGGCTCGGGAATTTCTCGACATAATTCGCTCACCCCATCATGCTCCGGTCCGTGACGATCTCAGGGACAGGTGCAGGAGGTGTGTTTTGTTCGGCCGTGGATCTAATCCGGATCAGAAAGCGCAGGGGGCGCCTTTCTCGACCGGCCCTTCGCTGACACCCCCGCCGACGCCCGCTTCTCGCGACTTCACGCCTTCTTCGGCACCGATGATGTCGCCCGCCAAACAGGCTTCGGTGATCGGACCCGACCTCGCAATCGTCGGCCAGAAGATCACCCTGGTCTGCAAGACCGCGCTCCTCATCGCTGGCGAAGTGACGGGAGACATCCACGGCGATGACGTGACGGTCGGCGAAACCGGCAAGGTCACGGGCTCGGTCATCGCTCGCAATCTCACCGTCCACGGCGCCATCAATGGAGAGCTTCGCGGCGAAACCGTCGCGCTCCACAACACGGCCCGCATCAATGGCGACATCGTTCAGAAAAACCTGATCATCGCCGAGGGCGCGCAGTTCGATGGCCGCGTTCGCAGCGCCAAGGACGCCGGTGACTGGCAGCCCGTGCTGGACGTCGACACGCATCGCGACGCCGTCAGCTGACCTACGGTCGCTGCACGACATCACCGTCGCAAGAACAAGAAGCCAGGCGGCAGTGAGCAACCGCCGTCTGTTTTCATTTTCGCTGCGGTGAAACTAGGCTGAGTTCTTGTCGAGCCCGGTGATGCGGTCCAAAAGCCGCGCCTTGCGCGTACGCTTGACCTCAGGCGGCGCACCCTCGCCGTTCGCAAGCTCAGGCGCCGCGTGCTCGACCCTCGTCTCGACGGGCAACGACGCAGCTTCGAGAGCCTTCAGGAACCCGCCACGACGCGGCTCGGCCGCCTCACCGTTTGCCTCGGCCGCAGGAGCGACCGGTGCAGCGGGCTGAGACGCTGGGATATCGGCGCCAGCTTTCGGAAACCGTGCCACGCGCGGATCGTTGATACGCTCGGCAAGCGGACGCTTGGGATCGGCTTCAGCACCGCGACGCGAAGGCCCGGGCGCGGGCACGGACCCAAGCCGGCGCATCTCTTCCATGAAATAAGCAGCCTGACGCGCCAGCTTCTCGTTGCCGGCAGCCAGTTCGGTGCGCAGGGCCTGAATAGTGCCGTTCTGCTCTTCCGAAAGCGCCTGCAGCGCCGACAGCCGCGCCTTGAGCGCGATCTTGCTTTCCTTGACGCCGCGATCGTCCTGATCCGCCGCCTCGTACGTTGCGAGCGCGGCCTTGATCCGCGACAGCTCGGCGGCCTGATCTTGGTTGACGGCCTTGAGGCGCCGGATCTCGTTCTGTGCCTGAGGGTCGGGCGCTTCGGAGCCCTTGTCTGCAACGGCCAGCGGCGGCGGTGTCAATGAATCGCCAGCAGCTGCCTGACTTCCCGCGCGAACCTTTGCCGGGCGCATAGCGTCAGAGCCCTTGCCGCTCGTCGCGTCGGCAGCTTCAGCGGTTGGGCCGGCACGTGCGACCAGCGATTGCAGCCGTGCAATGAGCGCCGTCTGCTCGCGCGTCTTGGCACGCAGCGATTCTATCTCCGTACGGAGCGCAACTTCGCCTTCGTAGCGTGCGTCCCCGAACCCATCGCGGTTGCGCGCTGCGCGCGTATTGAGCGCCGCCTTGAGACGATGCACCTCGTCGGTCTGCTGCGCGTTGATCTGCGTCGCGTCCTCGAGGGCCCGCGCCTGCTTCTCGCTCGACTGGGTCAGCGCCACGATCTCGCGATCGCGCTGGAACAGCAGCTTGCGGGCTTCCGCGAGCCGGTGCTCGACCTTCGGCAGCCGATCCATGATCGTCTGCTCCAGGACGCGCCGCGCATTCTCGTGCTCTTCGAGAGAGGTATGCTGCCGCGCAACTTCGCCTTCAAGTTCACTGATCGTGGCGTCGCGGCGATTGAGCTCCACCATCTGGCGCGCTGAAGCTTCGGCGGCTTCCTCGACGCGCGTCTCGAGCTTGTGGATGCGGATTGCGAACTCGGCCCGCAGCCGATCCTTGTCGGCCCGGATCTCCGCCTCGGTGAGCGGCATCGAGCGCTTGATCGCGTCCGTCGTCAGACGGGCGACGCGGCGCCGATAGAGCGGAGAAATGAACAGCGCCAGCAGAGCTGCCGTAAGGAAGCCCAACGTCGCCAGCATCACCATCTCGATCGTGATCACGCGAACGTCCCCGTCTGCGGCCAGCGAAACGGGGCGCACGACCCTGCACCCGCGAGCCGCAACCCTTGGGATCTGGTCGTCGAACTAGCGAGTTGGCTGCGCAATGCTTTCATTCCAGCGCGTCTCCACCCGGAGCATACCTCGTGAAGCCGCGCCGCGACTCAAAATGGGTTCCACGTAGGCGTGCGGGTATACTTCAAATATCCGATGTTCGCACCTAGCCGTAAACCAATTCCCGAACGTATCGGCGCCAAGGTGACATTGCCGTGCGTCTGGAACTGTATGCCGACGCCTCCGACAATGTACGCGGAGCCCTGCACACCCGCAAAGCGCTCATAAATCTGCGATGGATCCTGCAGATTGTAGACCAGAACCATGGTTTTCGAGCCCTCGCCGCCAAAATCGTATCCGATCGACGGGCCCTGCCAGTAGACCTTATGGGTGCCGGCGTCCTTGGTATAGAGCGTGCCCTCGCCATACCTGAGGCCTGCGACGAACGCGCCGCCGGCATCGGTTCCGAGAATATAGCCGTTCGGGCGCCCGGATTGGGCGAATGCGTGCTCGATGACGCTGGCAAGTCC
Source organism: Hyphomicrobium sp. (assembly GCA_030148725.1). Classification (GTDB taxonomy): domain Bacteria; phylum Pseudomonadota; class Alphaproteobacteria; order Rhizobiales; family Hyphomicrobiaceae; genus Hyphomicrobium_A. Next base: position 208,847 of record JASBSU010000004.1, on the reverse strand, counting down.
CTTGCTCACCGATCCAAAAAAGCGCCCGCCCGCCTGGATGATCTCGTTCTGAGAATAGCCGTCACCGCCGGGCGGCGGACCGCCTCGGTCATCGTAAGGCTGGTCACCCGGGGCGTGGTAGGGCTCGCCATAACCCGGCGCGGGTTCATTCTGCGGCGCGGCCGCGGCTGTGTTGCCGTCGTCGTAACGGTTGCCGTCCTCGCGATAGGACCCGCCCGGGCGGTAGGGCGGCTGATAGGCCGAGCCCCCGCTCTGCGATGCGCCGTCGGCGTCGTTGGCCGGTGGACGGTAGGCATCATCGGAGCCGGTGCGACCGCCTGAATACGGGCCATAGCCGGTTCCAGATTGCTGCGCCTCAGCCCCTGGAACGAAAGCCAGCGCTGCCAGCGCAAAAAGCGCCGCCGAGAGAGTGAAACGGATGTGACGTCCGCGCATCTGCAGCGCCATCTGATGATCCATGTTGGTGCCGAAACGGCAGCCCTTCGGCCGCCAGACTGCGTAGAAGCCTTCGTTTGAGAGTAGTGCGAAAGTGTGGCCGATCGGCGATGCGTTGTGGCTGCATTGCGGCACCTGCCGCCTTGCCCCAACCGGCGCGATCAGTCGGCGAGAATGGCCCCACGCGCCCAGGCGATGAAATGCGGATTGGCGTACCCGTTCGCGGCTTTGCCGTACTGCAGCGGCGCGCCATCGAGCGTCGTCACACATCCGCCGGCGGCCGATAGGATCGCCTGCCCGGCAGCGGTATCCCACTCGCTCGTCTGCCCAAGGCGCGCGTAAAGGTCCGCTTCCCCGCGCGCGATGAGGCAGAACTTCAGTGACGAGCTCGCCTTCCGCTTCTCGGTGATCGGAAGGTGCTTCAGGAACTCGTCCGTGCTTTGCGTCGCGTGCGATCGGCTGGTGAACGCAATGAGCGCCTGAGGGTCGGGCTCGCGCGTTTTGAGACGCGTCAGCGCAAGCCCTTCAAGACGGGCGTTTTCATCTTCGGCCGCGACAGCGGCTTCGACCGCCTCATCCGGGCCGAGCGTCGCGTAGAAGCGGTCGAGAGCCGGCGCATAGATGATCCCGAAGATCGGCTTCTGATCCACGACGAGCCCGATATTGACGGTGAACTCCGGGCTACCTTTGATGAAGGCGCGCGTCCCGTCGAGCGGATCGACGAGGAAAAACGTGTCCTTCACCGCCGGCACTTTGCCGGCCGCCACGGCCTCCTCGGCGATCACGGGGATGCCCGGCGCCGCCCGATGCAGTGCCTCGGTGAGGATCTCCTCTGCCTCGCGGTCGGCCACCGTCACCGGCGTCGTATCAGCCTTCGTCTCGACGGCCACACCGGCCGCAAAATGACGCTTCTCGACCCGGCCGGCCGCCAGTACGGCGGGTAGCAATGCCTCGACCAGTGCTCGGTATTCCTCTAGCGTCATGTGCCGTTCGTGCTCTGATTCGATGCTCCGGTCCTGTGCCGACCGGCTGCGGTTCTATTTCCCGCACGGATCGGAGCGGCGAGAAGACAAGGCCGTGCTTTGCGCGGAAGTTGTGGCGCGTGTATCAGATGGCGTCAGCACTTCGCAAGCGGCCCTGTTGGCGCGCGTTAACAGTGTCCGCATGCCGAGGGCCATAGGCTTCCTGCATTCGTATCTGCGAAATCAACAATCGAAGGGGCAGTATCGATGGGCGAGCGCGCCAATCCGACCGACCTTGAACTCGCGGCGCTCATCTCGAGCAAGATCTGTCACGACGTCATCGGCCCAGTCGGCGCCATCTACAACGGCCTCGAGATACTCGACGAGGACGACGACCAGGAAGCCAAGAACTACGCGCTCGACGTCATCCGCAATGTGACGGAGCAGGCTTCTGCCCGTCTCCAGTTCTGCCGCTTCGCGTTCGGCGCCGCTGGTTCGGCTGGCGCAATGATCGACCTCGGCACCGCCGAGCAGATTTCGCGTGGCTTCGTCGGCAAGGGCAAACACACCCTCAACTGGAAATGCCAGCCCGGCTACATGCCGAAGGACAAGGCCAAGCTGCTTTTGAACCTCGTCGCAAGCGCGATAACCGCTCTGCCGCGCGGCGGTGACCTCGAGGTGCAGATGGCCGGCACGATGGAGAATCCCAGTTTCCTCGTGCGCTGCAAAGGCACCAACGCCCGTGCCCCGCTCCACCTCGCGGAGTTTATATCCGGCGAGCACGCCCCGCCGCTCGATGCGATGACGATCCAGGCCTATTACACCTGTCGCCTCGCGACCAATGCCGGCATGCGCCTCGCCGTGCTGCAGGACGGCGCCGACATCCTTCTCTCTGCCAAACCGGGCTGATCAGGCGCAAAACACGCTTCTGGCGGAAGCGGCGCCGAACCTGCTAAGCCTCCTCGCCTCCGCGGCCGAAGGAAGACGCCGTGCTGCGCGTTGAACGTTTGCAAGTCGGACATTTGAAGCCGCTGTCGTTCGAGCTTTCGGACGGCGAATGCCTCGCCGTCGAAGGACCTTCGGGCGCCGGCAAAACGCTGCTGCTGCGTGCGCTCGCCGACCTTGATCCGGCCGCCGGACGCGTCGTCGTCGATGGACAGGAGCGAAATGAGCTTCCCGCCCACGAGTGGCGGCGCCGGGTGCGCTATTGCTCGCCGGAGCCCGCGTGGTGGTCCGACACGCCGCGCGGCAGCTTTCCGGTCAATGCCCCAACCGCAAAACTCGAACGGCTCCTGCAATCGCTGGATCTCGATCCGCGCCTGCTCGATCGCCCCATCGCGGTGCTGTCGACAGGAGAGCGCCAGCGGCTCGCGTTCGTGCGCGCGCTCCTTGACGAGCCCCCGGTCATCCTGCTGGACGAGCCGACCGGAGCCCTCGATCCGCAGAGCAAGGCGTTGGTCGAGGAACTGATCCGCTTCCAGTTGCTCTCCGGACATTGCGTCGTGCTCGTCAGCCATGACGAGGCCCAGATCGGACGGCTCGCGGATGCGCGCCTGGTGCTGTCGAAGGAGAAGCCGACACCCGGAGCTGGAGCAGTGTCGGCGCCATGACCATAGTGCCGCTCAGCTACTGGGACCTGTTGCTCGCGGCGACCCTGCTCTTCGCGAACGCTGCCATTTCATGGCGTTTTCGCCTCGGCCTGGAACGCAGCATCGCCATCTCGGCGTCGCGCATGGTCGTCCAGCTCGCCCTCATCGGAGTCGTCCTCAAATTCATCTTCGCGCAAAGCTCGCCGTTCTGGACGCTGACCTTCGCGCTGATGATGGTCGTCGCCGCAGCAACGGAAGTGGTCGCGCGCCTGCACGCGCGTATCGCCGCCTGGCCGCTGATGGGTCTTAGTTCCTCGACGCTCCTGTTCGTCGGCACCTTCGTGACCGTCTTCGGGGTCGGCTTCGTCATCACACCCGAGCCCTGGTACGCGCCGCGCTACATCCTGCCGATCCTCGGCATGGTGCTCGGCAACACCATGACCGCCGTCGCGCTCGTCCTGGAGACGCTGAGCGAGAACGCAAATCGCGAGCGCAACGCCATCGAGGGACGCCTCGCGCTTGGTGCGCCACGCTTCGAAGCTCTATCCGGTCCGTTGCGTTCGGCGCTCCGCACCGGCCTCATGCCGATGCTCAATTCAATGGCGACGACCGGCATCGTGGCGCTGCCGGGCATGATGACGGGACAGATCATCGCCGGCGCCGACCCGGTTGGAGCGGCGATGTATCAGGTCGTGATCATGTTCCTGATTGCCGGGGCGACGGCACTAGGCTCTCTGATCGCAGCCGCCGGCGGCGTGATGCTGGTCACCGATGACCGTCACCGCCTGCGTGCCTCGCCGAGTGCGTCGCACCGCAAAAGCGTCTGAGCACCCCTGACAAAAGCGTCTGAGCACCCCTGAAAAAGAAAACGCCCGCGATGACCGCGGGCGTTGATGTCTTGCGTGCAGCCATGGCGCAGCCGCGCTTACTCGGCGTGCACCGGCTTGGCGCCTGATGCGTGATCGAGAGGCGCAACCTTCGCGCCGCCCTTGCTGGCAGCGCTTGCGGCGACTGCAGCGGCGGCAGCTTCCTTGGCAGCATTCGCAGCCGTCTCTGCGGCAATCGCCGCGCGCTCGGCTGCAGCGGCGGCGGAAGCGGCAGCGGCAGCCGCGGCAGCGCGCTCCTGCTGCGAAGCGGTCGGAGCGGCAGGCGCCTGGGTCGGCTGCTGGCCGGCGGCCTGCGGCAGACCCTGGCCTGCCTGCAGAGCGCCAGTCTCCACCACTGCGCCGGGCGTGGCGTCAGCCGCGGCGGCAGGCGCTGCGTTCGTGTGGACAGCCGGAGCGGCTGCCGGCATCTCGGCCGGGGCAGCGATCTGCTCGACAGGTTGGGTTGGTGCGGCTTCGATCTGTGCCGTGTCGGCGGCAGGCGCTTCAGCGGCCGGCGCGGGGGCAGCGGCGGCGGCAGCCTGCGGCGTGGCCTCACCGAGTGCGTGCGCCTTGCGAATCGGAGCCGGCGGAGCATCGCCGCTGCTCTGCTGCTCCGCGGGAGCGCTGCCAGCGGCCGACTGGGTACCGAATTTCTTCGCATCCGGCCCCCAGCACACGGTCGCGGAGGCCGTGCAGGTGTGCTCGTCGAAGAGGATAACGTCGAGGAAAAGCTCGCAGCTCACGCTCTTCTTGCCGGTAGAGTATTCCGAGACGCCGTTCTTCGAGGCCCACTCGGCAACGTGCTTGTCGAGCAGGTTCTTGGCGTCGTTGGTCGGACCTTCTTTGCCGTAGTCGTTGACCGTGAAGCCGAATTTTTTGCAGGCAGCGTCCGCAGGCGATAGTGCCGCGACCGCCGCAACCAGCACGGACGCAAAGGCGATGGATGTCTTGGCGCGCATTGCAGTGTCCCCCGTCAGCGCGGACATAACGTCCGATTCCAAAGCCTTATAGCGGGGCACCACGCCCCTTGCCTAGGCTTTGAGCCCGCAAACATGTGCAGGACGAAAATAGCGCAACGGTGGCGGCGCAAAAACCTCAGTTCATGTAGGGTGAATCGCCACCGTTCCGGCCGATACCCGAATCGAAGAAGAAGCCGCTGTCGAACGGACCGCCCTGCGACTGCTTATTGATCGCCGGATCGATATACCCCCCGTACAGCTGGAAATAGCGCGCGATCTCAGCCGGGCTGGCGCCCTGCTCGACGGCGTAAGCGCGGTTCTTGGAGCGGCGCGCGGTCTTCTTTTTATGGACTTCGCCCGCATAGGCGCCTGGAGCGACGTAGTCGCCAGCGCCAGAAAGGGTGGCGAGCATGAGAAAGCCGGCCGCTGCGACGATCCCTGTGCAAACGCGAGTGAGGCTCATTGTTCAGTCCCTGTGAATTCCAACCACCCCTGATCGGGTCGGAGGATAACGGAAAACGCCGTTCGGGCGTGCAAAACCACTGGTCACCCAGCATTTTGCAGGACCGTGTCACCCGCTAACCACGCCACCGCGGGCAACCAGGCAAACCCGGCAGCCGGAATTCGGCTGCCGAATGCCCATTATCCCGCCGAGGTAACAGCGAATGGTTAACGGGATAAGACAACTTGTACTGATTTGGATCGTTCCGACCTGCGACCGTCGATCAGCCCGTCTTGCAGATGGTCGATGTCCCGACGCAGTCATAGCCGAGGCCACCCGGCTTGCAGCGATAGACTGGCGTGCTGACCTTGTAGCCCGGCGTCGAGCCGGAAGCCATGAATGCGGCCCACACGCCCCAATCGAACGACTGCAGGATGGCTTCCTTCACCTGGAACTTGGCGCCGTCCATGCTCGGGGCGGTGCCCGAGGCGGTCTTCTTGAAGCACTTGGCTTCGGCCTGGCCCGCAAAGCCTGCAAACGCGAGGGTAACGGCCACACCGGCCGCGCAGATCGACTTCAACATCCTAAGCTCCCCGGACATCGCTGATACGATGCCCGGAGATTGCCGCAGACACATGCCGTTGCACATGCCTGACAAACGGTCAGCTCAAAAAAGGCGTGGGAACGTTGCCGAGCGGTGACGCAAACCGCGTCCGCCGCCTGGCCTTGAACCGCGTTAAAAATCAGGACGCCTGCAAATTGATTGCCTTCGGACCTTTTCCGCGCTTGTCCGGCTCTGTCTCAAAGGAGATGCGCGCGCCTTCATCGAGGTTCGCAATGCCGGCCCGCTCAACCGCGGTCACGTGGACGAATACGTCTTTGCCGCCGTCGTCCGGCTTGATGAAACCGTAGCCCTTTTGGGCGTTGTAGAATTTTATTGTACCGCTCTGGCGCATCGCAAATCTCCTAACGTGCGCAGTCAACAAAAACGGCGCGGCTCAAGCGAGACCGCACCGGGGGGAAGCTCGGGGAAACTGTTCGCGGGGAAAAAAGCGCTGGAGCACGACATGCGCGCCATATTCTCAAAAAGCTACGGCAAGTCTCCGCCGGGGCGATCGGCCGCCCGAGCACAGAAAGTATCAAGGAAAAAAAACAGAGAGGCAAGCGCCTCACCGAACACGATTTGTGCCTTTCATCGACTCGGACCCGAGTTCTTCGGTGCGAAATCCGCCGCCCTTTCCTAGCGCCAGCACACCCGCCAATTCCGGAAGCAAGGCATCGAGGTTTGCCGCCAGCGTGAATGGCGCGTTCACCACGATCAGTCCGCAACCGTTCAATAGCTGCTCTTCTTTCGTTTCGCGGATCGTCAACTCGAACGCCGTCGCTTTCGGCAGCGCCAGCGATGCGATCGCCCGGCGAAAATTCGCAACGGGTCGCAACTCCTTGATCGGATACCAGAGAAGATACGTCCCACCCGCGAAACGGCGGACGCTGTCTTTGAGTGCTTCAACGATGCGGTCGAGTTCGCCGGGCTGCTCGAACGCGGGATCGATGAGCACCACACCGCGCCGCTCCGGGGGCGGCAGCAATGCTTTGACCGCCGTCCATGCATTGAGCGCCGTCACCGTCACCTGAGCATCGTGTGCGAACAATCGCTTCAGCATCTGCTGGTCTTCCGGATGCAGCTCGTTGACGACCAGACGATCCTCCGTACGCATCAACTCGCGCGCGAGGAGCGGGCTCCCCGGGTAGCGCGTAATGTCACCGTGCGGATTGAGCCGTCTCACGACGCCGAGGTACGGCGTCAGTGCCGTCGCGGCCGCATCGGAGAATTGCGCAGCCATCACGCGACCGATGCCTTCACGCCATTCGCCGGTCTTCTGCGCTTCCTCGGAGTTGAGGTCATAGACGCCGATCCCGGCGTGCGTGTCGACGATCCGGAATGGTGCCGGCTTCAGCTTCAGGTGCTCGATGACGAGCGCCAGCACCGCGTGCTTGACGACGTCCGCAAAGTTTCCGGCGTGATAGGCATGGCGATAATTCATGGCCCGGCATCAGCGCGGTTGGTGCCCAGCTGTCAAGGGAGCGGCTACGGCCGCGTAGAAAATTTGGACGCTTGTTACGGAGGGAACCGCGGGCGGCACCAAGCCGCGCCAGGATCAGTCCATCGAGAGCCCACGAGGCCAACGCTCCTTGCGCGCTCCCGGGTTTAGCTCCGTTCTCCTCCTGACTCAAAAGCCCCGCCTCCCCCGCGGGGCTTTTTTTCTGGCGCTTCGCACTGAGCCCAGGAAAGATCACTCGCTCTCTCGGCTCTCCCAAAAACCTTAAGCCTTGCGCTCCCATCGGCCGGCGGGGTTCTGCTGCCAGTACGTCACCGGACAACCGGCACTCTTTGCGGCTGTCCATTGTGATCGCGCCGTCTTCACGGCCTCCGCATCGTTTCCATCGAACAGGTAGACGATGCGCACGAACCCGCTGAAGGCCTCAGCCTCGGCACCCTCGACCAGGAACCGCACACCCGCTCCGTTCGGCGTCTCGCCAGTCGTCGTGAGATAGACGGGCTGCTCGGACGCAAATCCATCCTTTGCCGTCCCATGCGCGAGGAAGCTGTCCTCCTTGTACGTCCACAGGGTCTGGTCGATGGCTTGAAGGCGGTCCTGCGAGCCCGACTGGATGACCGCCCGCCAGCCACGCTCCAACGTTTTCTCGACGAGGCTTGGCAGCACCTTCTCGAGCGTCTGTTGCTCGAGGTGATAGAAAAGCACCTCAGTGGGTGATGCAGAATTTGGCTGTGTCATGCGGGAATTATACCCGCTGGCGAGCGCGATGCACGCAGTGCATCAGCGGCGCACCAACATGCTGCAGCGCAAGGCCGAATGGCCCTTGCGCTGCTAGGTGGGCTTACCTACTTATCGTGGTCCGGAACGGCGCCAGACGTGCGGCTGTCGTCCGTGCGGGCGGTGGAGTGGGCGGCATCTTAGGGTTCGCCGCCGCTCCCGCCCGCTGCATCTCCTGAAGCGTCACAACCGATCGTCAGCGACCGATCCGTTACTTCTTCATGCTCGCCAGATAGCGCTTCGGCACCTCACCGGCGGCCACGAGCGCATCGACGCAACGACGCGACAGCGAACGGCGCGAGGCGATCATGCAGCTGCGCAGCTCCGGCGTGCCGATCGAGTACTTCGCACAGAAGCGATAGTAGTCACGCTCGCAAGCCGAGTTGACGCGCGCCGAATAGGCGTTCGCCGACGCACTGCATGCCATGACGAGAAGTAGCGCCGCCCCACCGAAAACCGCACGAAACACCGGGCGCGCCCGGCTGTCAGAGCAAATGTGCATTGGTCCCATTTTCTCTTTAGAGCTTCCCCCGGGCCTGAGCCCACAGGCCTTGCGTCCCCTGCAAGCCCTGCGAATCCAAGGTAGCGCACGCAACGATTCCAGACCAGTGACTGTCTCGCCTCTGGAGCCAGAAAAGCGCACTACCTCTTATGCTTAGCGAAGGGATTTTCACCCTTGCGCAGATTGAGCCGCACCGGCACGCCCGGCAGTTTGAAGGCATCGCGCAGGCTGTTCGTCAGATACCGCAGGTAGGATTGCGGCAGATCTCCTGGCCGCGAGCAGAACGCGACGAATGTTGGCGGCCGCGTCGACGGCTGCGTGATGTAGCGGATCTTGATGCGTCGGCCGCTGACCGCTGGCGGCGCATGCTTCTGCAGCGCTTCCGCGAGCCAGCGATTGAGATCGGGCGTCGACACGCGCCTGTTCCACGTCTCGTAGGCGTCGAGCACCGCTTGCGAGAGCTTGTCGATGCCGCGCCCGCTCATCGCCGAGATCGGCACCAGCGCAACGCCCGGCACCTGCGCCAGACGCTCGCCGAGGGTTTCCCGCAGATCTTTGAGCGTCTTCTGCTTGTCCTCGACGAGATCCCACTTGTTGACCGCCACCACCAGCGCCCGGCCTTCCTCTGTCACAAGGTCGCCGATCGTCAGATCCTGATGCTCGAACGGGCGCTCCGCATCGATCAGCAGCACCACGACCTCCGCAAAGCGGATGGCGCGCACCGAATCCGATGCACTGAGCTTTTCGGCGGCCTCGGTGATCTTCGCCTTGCGCCGCAGCCCCGCCGTATCGAAGAGGCGTATCTTGCGCCCCTTCCATTCTAGATCGCTTGGAATGGAATCGCGCGTCAGCCCCGGCTCTGGCCCCGTGATCATCCGCTCCTCGCCGAGGAACGCGTTGACCAGCGTCGACTTGCCGGCATTCGGCCGACCAACGATGGCGACGCGGATCGGACGCGCCGTGGCGGGTATCTCCTCGCCTTCGCCCTCCGGCGAATGCACTTCCTTGAGACCCAGCGCCGCGAGCATCTCCACGATGAGATCGCCGAGACCTTCGCCATGCTCGGCAGAAATCGCCGTGGGCTCACCGAACCCGAGTTCGAACGCGGCATAGAAGCCTTCTTCGGCCGCCCGCCCTTCGCTCTTATTGGCAACGAGGATCACCGGCCGGCCGGACGCACGGACCAGCTTGCCGAAGGATTTGTCGTCCGACGTGATGCCCTCACGGGCATCGACCACGAATAAGATGAGGTCGGCGGCTGCAATCGCCGCTTCGCTCTGCTGGCGCATGCGTTCGGCGATCGAACCGCGCTTGGCCTGCTCGAGCCCCGCCGTATCGACGATGGTGACCGCATGGCCGCCAATTTCCGCCTCGCCCTCGCGCCGGTCACGCGTCAGGCCCGGGATATCGGACACGAGCGCCGTGCGCTTGCCCGTGAGCCGGTTGAAGAGGGTCGATTTGCCGACATTGGGTCGGCCGATGATGGCGATCGTAGGAACTGGGGACATGCGTGGATAAGGCCGGTCGGGGGGCTGTGTTGAGTGGCGCTTATCGCGCATTCGCCCGCCGGATGATAGTCGGCCCCGCCGACCGATCCGTTAAGAGCAAGAAACCGACCTGCCGCAACCGGCGCCCAACCTGACGTATCCGCCCCCCAGGCCGCATCGCCGCAGAGGGCCAAGTGCCCCCGCGCCGTTCCGATCGCCCAAGCCTTCCCAAGCGCCGGGTAGCGGCAACGCGCCAAGGGCGGCCGCGCCAGCGCTCCGATCGCCCGAGCACCTTCCAGCGAGGGCGTGAATCGGCAGCGCAAAAAGCAGCGCCGGCTATCAGCTCGCGCGACATCAGCCGCACGCAAAGCCTCTATCCACACGTGTCAGCACAAAAGAGCGCCGCGTAGCGGCAAGGCGCCAAGGGCGCCCGGCGCGTGCGCCGGCTATCAGCTCGCGCGACATCAGCCGCACATCCGGGCGCTATCCACTCGTGTCAGTATCTAATTAAGAGCCACCAGCTTCGCGCTGTCGTTCAGCACGTACATCCGGCCTTGGGCGACGATGGGAGCGATATAGAACGATCCCCCGAGCTCCTTCTGCGTCAGCAGCTTGCCCGTCGTCGCCTCGACACCCACCAGCATCCCTTTGGACGAAGTGAGCCACAGGTTCCCGCCAGCCAACGTCGGCCCGGCCCAGGCGCCATCACCCGGCAGCTTCACCGTCCACTGCGTCTTGCCGTCCTGTCGTGCCAGCGCGATGAGCTGCCCCGACGTGTCGACGACATAGACGCTGCCGCCGGCAACCCACGGCGTCTGCGTGCCGGGAACGTTGATCGACCACAGTCGCTCGCCCGTCTCAGCATGCGTCGCGACCATGCGACCCGCATGTCCGATGGCGAACACGATTCCATTGTCGATGGCGGGGCGCGCCGCATCGCTCATAGACGCGAGCTGCGAGGTCGTACGCGTCCTCGCGAGGTTCTCCGACCACACGGTCGAGCCATCAGAAATGCGCAGAGCCAGAAGATCGCCGGAAGGATACGGCACAACGACCACATCGCCATCGACGGCCGGGCTGGCATTGTTGATCAGGCTGGCCTGCTGCGGCGCACCGCGCACCGACCACAGCTCGCCACCATCCGCACCAGCGAGACAGAAGAAGCGTCCGTCGAGTGTGATGACGAAAACCTTGTCGCCAACGGCCGTCGGCGACGACCGAACCGGCGCCTCGAGCTGCTTCTCCCAGATGACCTTGCCGTTTGCCGGATCGAGCGCCACGACGTTGCCGTAGCCGGTCGCGGCATAGAGACGTCCCGAATCGACCGCGATGCCGCCGCCGAACCCGCCGCCGCTGTTGCTGCCCGTGAATGAGATGGAATACCAGGGGCCGCTGGCTTCGCGCTTCGGTTTCAGCGAAGCGCGCCATATGGCCGAGCCACCAGACGTCGAGAACGCACTGACCGAGCCCTCAGCGTCGAGGGTGAAAACATTGCCGCCGTAGACCACCGGCCGCGCAGTGAGGCGTCCGGTGCTGCCCGAGCCGGTGCCGGCATCGGCTGTCCACGCGACGTTGGTCCCGCCGTTGAACGCGAGATTGCCTGGAGCGTTGTTGGCGTCACCGCCCGGCTGCGCCCAGTTGTCGTTGACGCGTGGTGCCGGCAGCGTGATGGGCGAAAAGCCGTCGGCCAGTTCGCCCGTCTCCATGCCCTGCGCCTGCATCACCGGAATGCGTTTGCCCGGCAGCGGCACAGCCTTCTCGGCGAATGGATTGAGGTTGGAAATTTTCGGAAGCGACGGCCCATCGCCAGCACAACCGGCGAGCAGCACGAGGGACGAGAGCCCCGCGCCGATCAGACCGTACCGTTGCCCCCGACCCCTCATCGATCCCCCAAACTAGTCTTTTTTGGCCGGTGGCGCGGTTGCATCCGCCGGCTTTGCGTCCACCGGAGTAGCGCCCGCAGCGGGCGCTCCTGTGGCCTTCTTGGCGATCTCACCTGAGGCGATCTCAGCCATGATCATCTGTGCGCGTTCGGTGATGCTCTGAGGCGCCTGCTGGTCGACGAACAGCGGCGTCAGGATCGATCGCGCCTCCTGCGTCTTGCCGGCCTTGAATGCGGCCAATCCGAGCAACTCGCGCGCACTGTAGCGCCAGGGGCTGGTATCCGACATCAGAGGGGTGAGCCGATTCTCGATCTCGGTAAAGTCGACCTCGCCGACGCGCAGGCCAGTTGCCTGTAGACGGGCGAACTCGCGCAGCACGACGTCGCCGTTGCTGCTCCCCGAGAGCGCATCATAAGTGGCGATGGCCTCTGCCTTCTTGCCTTGCTTGGCGAGCAGGCCGGCAAGTTGCAGCTGCGCCAATGCCCGGTATCCACCGACACCATCATTCGCGAGCTTCTCGAATTCCTTCTCGGCGCTGCCGTCTTTCTTTTCTTGCAGCAGCAGGAGAGCGCTTTCATAGGACTCGCCCGATGCCTGGGCGGCTGCCAGACGGCGCCCCTCCCAAATCTTATAGCCTGCAACGCCGACCACGATCAGCGCCGCGACCGCGAGGATGTAGGTGCCGTAATTCTTCCAGATCTTCTCGAGGCGTTCCCGCCTCAGCTCTTCCTCGACCTGGCGGAGAAGATCGTCGTCCGTCTGTGACATCGCTTGCTCTTTTCAGCCCTAGACCCTGGCGTTGTTTTTGTCGGAGCCCTCAAAAGGGCTCCCGGATGCCGCATACATAGCCGACAGCATCCCTTGCGCAAGCGATTGATCGGCCAAAGGCCGACCAAGGAGCCGTTATCGGCTCCCTACACTTTGCTGCTTGTGGTTTTCGACTTTTTCGTGGCCCTGCCGCCGGTTGCACCGACACGTGAGGTCGACCGTTGCGATTTGGCCGGTACACCGTCCAGCATCTCGTAGGTGTGGTCCGGGGTTGGAAACGCCCGCGAACGCACATCTTGCGAGTACGCCCGGATCGCGCTCTCGATCACCTCGCCGACCTTCCCGAACTTCTTGACGAAGCGCGGCACCTTGGGGCTGAGCCCCAGCATGTCCTCCATGACGAGGATCTGCCCGTCGCAGGCCGCGGAGGCGCCGATTCCGATGGTTGGGATCGGAACCGAAGCCGTAATGCGTGCGGCGAGGGGCTCGGTGATGGCTTCCAGCACGATCGCAAAGGCCCCGGCTTCCGCCACCTGGCGCGCGTCTTCCTCGATCGCCGCCCACTCGTCGCGGGTTCTTCCCTGCGCCTTGAACCCCCCGATAACGTTCACGGATTGGGGCGTAAGCCCGATGTGGGACATGACCGGGATGCCGCGTTCAACGAGGTAGCGGATGGTCTCCGCCATGCGCCGGCCACCCTCGATCTTCACCGCCCCACAGTCGGTCTCTTTCATGACCCGGGCACAGTTTCGGAAGGCCACGGCCGGGCTTTCCTCGTAAGAGCCGAAGGGCATGTCGACCACAACCAGCGCCCGTCGCGCCCCGCGAACCACGGCCCGTCCATGCATGATCATCAGGTCGAGCGGCACGGGTACCGTGGTCTCGAAACCGTGCATAACCATGCCGAGGCTGTCGCCCACCAGCAAGAAGTCGCAATAACGGTCGGCTATCGCAGCCGTATGCGCATGGTAGGCGGTCAGCGACACGATCGGTTCGCCCCGCTTCTTCATAGCGGCGATGTCGGGCGCCATCAGGCGCTTGTGGGCATTGTGAACGGACATGGGGCTGAAGGTACTCTATTCTGGAGGCAGCGTCATTCTGAGGCCGGAGTTGCGGGAAAGTAGTGATTGGGACGGCCATAAGCCAGAGCGCCACACCCTTTAAGACAACAACCGAAAGGAAACCGATTCCAATGCCTTGCTAACGAAGATTTAGGGTAAAAATTATCATATAGACCGAACTCTTCAGAGACACATCGAGATTGCCGGGGGTTCCTTTGTTCAAGCTCGTAAAATATTGCGTTGGCGCTGTGTCCGGCCGCCTCCGCGTTTCCATGCTTGCTCTGATCGCTGGCGCCCTCGTCATGGCGGTCACGCCCGAACGCGCTGAGGCACAGTTCTATCCGTGGGGCATGTGGGGCAACCAGCAGCAGAAGCCGCGCCGCGCCCGCCGCGCCGCCCCGCGCTACGTTGAGCCGACCGACGAAAAGCAGACGACGACCCTGCCAAAGCCCACCGGCCCGCTCGTCCTTGTCGTGTCGCTGAGCAAGCAGACCGTCACCGTGTATGACGACGGCAAGGTCATCGCCAAGTCGCCGATCTCCAGCGGCATGCGCTCCAACCCGACACCGACCGGCGTCTTCAGCATTCTCGAGAAGAACCGCTCGCACTTCTCGAACCTTTATGGCGGCGCCCCGATGCCGTTCATGCAACGCATCACCAATTCCGGCATCGCCTTTCACGCCGGCGAAATCCCAGGCTACCCGGCCTCCCACGGTTGCGTCCGCTTGCCGTATAGCTTCGCGCGCAACCTCTTCGGCATCACCGACGTCGGTGCTCGCGTCATCATCAGCGACGATGACCTGACGCCGGCGGAGTTCAACAGCCCGCACCTGCTGCAGCCGCTCGCACCCGACAACACCGCTGAGGCCACCGCCGCACAACCGGTCCCTGCCGCCGCGTCCGCGCAAACCGATGTGTTCAACTCTGAAACGGCAGCCGGTCAGCGGCGCACCCGCAGCATGGCGGCTGCCCAGCGCGCCGCCGAGCGCGATCGTCTCGTCGCGGCGATCGCCGCTGCCGAGAACGCCAAGCTCGCCGCCGACGACCAGATGAAGGCGGCGACGCTCGCCGTTCAGCAGGCCCAGGTGGCGATCCGCCAGGCGCGCAAGGATGAGGATGCCCTCTCCGAAACAGCGCGCAAGGCCGCCAAGACTGCCGCCGCGGCGGCGTCGCGGTTCACCAATCTGACCGCCAAGATGGCAAAGCTCGACCCTTCGAAGATGGACGCTGCGACGCTTGAGAAACAGTCTGCCGAGGAGGTCGCCGAGGAAACGAAGATGCTCGACGCCGCCGATGCTGCAGCGCTCGCCAAGCGCGCCCTCGACGCACAGGCGGCCAAGACCAAGCAAGCCATCGCCGATGCGGCGGCTCTCGAGAAAGCACGCAAGGTCACCGTCGAAGATACCAAGCAGGCCGAGTCCGTTCTCGCCAGCGCCAAGGATGCCCTGACTGCGGCCGACGCCCTGGAGTCGCGCAAGAACTATCCGGTTTCCGTTTTCATTAGCGGCAAGACCGGACGCCTGATCGCCAAGCTCGGCTTCGTCCAGGTGATGGATGTACCGGTTACGATTGCGGATCCGAGCCAGCCGCTCGGCACGCACGTGCTGACCGCCACGCACTTCACGAACGGCGAGGCGGCCTTGCGCTGGAACTCAGTAACGCTCAGGCCGAATGAGACCGCTTCCTATCAGCCCCGCCGCAAGCGTCGCCACGACGACGAAGCGCCGGTGATGCGCGCCGGCCATGACGCCGACGCCGCCAGCGCGCTGGAACGCATCCAGATGCCGAAGGAGGCCGAACAACAGCTCGCCGAGCTTCTGAAGCCAGGCTCGTCCTTCATCATCTCCGACTTTGGCCTCAGCCGCGAGACGAGCAATCGCACCGAGTTCGTCGTCGAACCCTGGCGCAGCGGCCGCGATAGCTCCGAGTACCGCTACTACTGAGCGCGAACCTCACGGTGAAAAACAAAGGGAGGCCACGGCGGCCTCCTTTTTTCGTCACGGCAGCTTGCGCGTTCGCTCCGGCGGCGACTGGATGATGTCGATCACATCACCGATTTCCACGTGACCGCCTTCCACCACCAGGCACGTGACGCCGCCACGCCAGTTTGGATGCAGCGCCTTGCGCAAACCTTCGCACGCCTCGTCCATGCGCGCGCAAGGAGTGGTCGGATAGGTGACTTCGAGCACCGCCGGCCCGATGCGCAGCGTGGCACCGACGGCGCGAGGCAGGCGCAGTCCCTCCACCAGCAGATTGGCTCGCCGCACCGTCCAATCGAGACCACCAACGTCGGCGCCCGTGGCCGCAAGATCGCCCAGAGCCGCTTCCCAGTCCTCTCGCGCCAGGATCGTCACCGCGCGCCGCTTGAACTTCCGGCCTTTATGATCGCCCGCAACGCCAGCCTCTAGGCTGATGTCGACGCTGTCGCAGAGCTCCATGGGCGCTCGCCGCGCCGGACGCCACGCGATACCGATCAGCCGTCCGCTCATGCCAATGGCGACACGCCGATGATCATCGCATGTAGGTGAAATAGGATCGCAAGATAGAGCGCCACGCCGAGCACCACGACGATGGCGTCGTTCCTCCACGGTCCGCTGCCCTTATAGAACGGCGCTCGCCGGCCGTTGCGCTTGTAGGCGATGCGCGCATAGACGCCGTAGGCAAGGAAGCTGCCGAACAGCACCAGCGAAGCGAGATCGCCGTTGGCGAGCAAGTGTCCGAGCGCCCACGCCTTGACCGCAACCAGGAACGGGAACTTGAGCGCCGCCTGGATGTGCGAGGGAATGAAGCCGGCAACCAGAGCCACCGAGGCCACCAGCATCAACGGCAAAGCGATGTGGCGCATGAAGGTCGGCGGATCCCACAGGATGGGGTTCTTGCCGGGGTGCAGCTGAAGCTTGTGGAAGCCCAGCACGATGAGCGCCAGCCCCACGAGCGAAAGCACCCCGAAGAAAGCCTGGTAGCCGCCATTACCGAAGCGGGCGACGAGCCCATTCTTCAGCTCGGCGTTCGTCGGAATGGTGTGGATTGCAAAGAACACCATGAGACCGATCACCATCACCAGCATGCAGCCCTCCCCGGGGATTTGCCTCCGCGCGCGAATCACTGCCACGCTGCGGCCATGTCGTCCGCGCATTTTTAGTGACGGGGCGCGGCTGCCGCTAGTGTATTCGCCGCCCCAATGGTCGCGGGGGAAACCAATCAAGGCTGCTGCGTGCCGCCTTCTGCCACGGGAGCCGCAAATATGAGCGCCACGGCACAAGTGAAGCCCGATTTCGACGGCCCCGAGGACCGCCAGCTGGCCGACGACATCGCGCGCGCCATGCACCACCGGCCGCTCATGCGACGCCTCGCGCGCGTAGAATCCTCACACACCGCCGCCGCGGACTTCGTCGCCAAGACGGCAACGCACGCCGCGCCTGCAGCGCCCCACGCAATGCCGCCTGCCGTGTCGGCCGAGGCCGCGTCACCACCGCCGGTTCTGGACCCACGCTCGCTCGACGAGGTCATCGACGACCTCAGCCACATTCCTGCGCCGCCGCCGAGCGCCGCCTGGCTCGAGAATGCGCGCCGCGCTCACGCCCAAGCGCGCCTGCGCCATGCTCTCGCCTGGGTCACGACCCTGGGCATCGCCATTTCGATCATCGGCGCCGCACTGCTTTTCCTCCGCGCCTGACAGACACTGCCTTTCACGGTTCGCGCCTATGAAGCCGCCGCAGGCCGGCAAGGCGCCAAGGGCGCCCGGCGCAAGCGCCGGCTATCAACTCGCGCATCAGCCGCCGCACACAAAGCGTCGCTCAACTCGTGTCACTAAAGAAAAGCGCCGCCGCAGGCGGCAAGGCGCCAAGGGCGCCCGGCGCGAGCGCCGGCTATCAACTCGCGCATCAGGCGCCGCACACAAAGCCTCTCGCCGCGCCGAGGCGCGGCTCTCAGCTCGTACGACAGCGCCGCAGAAAATGCCTCTCTCCCCTCGCGTCACTCAACCAATCAAGGCAAATAGCCCTTGTCGAGATTCAGGGATTGCCGTGCCGTCTCGCGACCATTTGCGTCGCGATGCGTCGCAATCCAGGCCACATGCGTTCCTGCATCTGCCGACGTGCGCGAGCGCAGGGTGACGCCAACGGTCTCACCTTTCTTGACGGCGATCGGCGCCAGCAGCGGAAAGTAGAGCTGCTCCCAATGCGTGCGCGGAGCGCCCGGTGCCGTTGACAGCGTCACTCCGGGAACCAGCTCAGCTTCCCACCAGACTGCAAAGCCGTAGACCGTTGCGGCCTCGGCCAGCTTCCAGCTCACCTCACCCTTGCGGGCCGACCGCGCGTCGGTGCCGAACGCGATCTTGTCCCACACCTGCGCACCGAGCAGCTCGTTCGGCTTCAGCGTGCGCACGTAGATGTTGTTGAGGCTCATCTGGCGCGCCACAGACAGATCGAGGCCCGTGCCCTCCCAGGCGTCGAATTCAACCTGGATGCGATCGCTCACCACCGGCGCCACGAACTGCTCGAGCGCGCGCGGAATGATGACGCCGCCGGGCTTTAAGAAACGCTTCTTGGCGTCCGCGAGCGACTCGATCATGTGCTCTTCGAATGCGTAGTTGCCGAGCGTCTCCGAGACGACGACATCGACGCGCGGAGGATCGACCATCTCTGTCGAATGACACGGGATCAGATGGCAGTTGCGCGCCCCGTTCGCCTTGATGATTTTCGCTGCAACTCCGGCGACTTCCGCCGCTTCGTAAAGGAACACCTCGCGTGCACCGAGCTTCGCCGCCATGAGCCCGAGCAGCCCTGTACCGGCTCCGATATCGGCAACCGTCGTCTCGCCCTTCTTGATGACGGCGCGGAGCGCCTTCTCGAATGCCTGGTTGCGAACCCGGTCCGCGATCAGCGTGCGATGATATTCGATGCGCATGGGCTTAAAGGCTCAATTGAGGGCCGCGGATCTGATAGAGAACGAGCGCAGTGGCGACGGAGAGATTGAGCGAGTCGAGCTTGCCAGCCATCGGGATCTTGACGAGCCGCGTGCAGGCTGCGGTGAGCGCATCCGAAAGCCCCGGCCCTTCGCTTCCCATGACCAGCAGCGTCGGCACGCGATAGTCCACCTTGCGAAAATCTTCCGCAGCCGAGAGGTGCGTCCCGACTATGTCGCCGGACCACGTCTCTATCCACTCGAGGAACGCCTCGCGCTGCATGCGCATGAGCGGCACGGAGAACACCGAGCCCATCGTCGCGCGAACGCACTCGTGCGAATAGGGATCGCAGCTTGCGCCGATGAGCACGATACCGGCCGCGCCCACGGCATCCACGGTACGAATGATCGTGCCGAGGTTGCCCGGATCGCGCACTTCTTCGAGCGCCAGCCAGACTTCATGCCGCCCCACCCGCGCTGCCGCAGGCGGCGTCGCCCGGCGCTGCTTGAAGACACCGAGCATGCTCTGCGGATTGTCTTTGGATGACAGTTTGCCGAGCACCGCTTCCGACACTTCAAGGCACTCGACGCCTTCCTTCAGCGCCCACGCAACGAGCCCCTGCGCAACGCCGCTCATGGCACTCTCAGCGCGATAGACAAGCGTTTCGGGCACGAAGCCGTTGTCCCGCGCCGTGATCAGAAGCGATGTGCCCTCAGCAACGAACAGCCCCGTTTCTTTGCGCTCCTTGCGCATGTCGAGCGCGCGGATCGCCTTCACACGATCGTTCTGCAGGCTGGTGATCAGCTTCGGCGCCGTCGTCATGTCGAGCTCCAGCGCGTGAACAGAGACGTGGGCACCGCGCGTGTGCCCTTCTCCTCGCGGATCGCAAGCTCACCGGACTGGAACGTGCCACCCTTCCCCTGCAGCACCTCGCGGCACAGCTGATCGAACGCCAGCGCCGAAGCGCGGATCGCATAGACCGTGAGCACCAGCGAGGCGTTCGGCGCGAGCAGCTGCGCGCAATCCTTCATCAGCGGCGGCAGGCTCGTGAACAGATCCCAGACCTCACCGTCCGGCCCGCGCCCGAACTTCGGCGGATCGACGAGCACGATGTCGTAGGTCTTTCCGCGCCGCACCTCGCGCGCAACGAACTTCGTCGCATCATCGAGGATCCAGCGAACGGGCGCCGACGTGAGACGCGACGCCGACTGGTTCTCCTTCGCCCAGGTGATGGCCTTCTTCGACGCATCGACATGTGTCACCTCCGCCCCGGCCGCTGCAGCCATGAGCGATGCTGCCCCGGTATACGCAAAGAGGTTCAGCACGCGCGCCGGCTCGCCTTTCTTCTCGGCGATACGCTGCAGCATCCACTCCCAGTGCGGGAACTGCTCGGGGAACAGACCCATGTGCCTGAAGCTCGCCAGGCGGCACAGCATGGTCGCCGCGCCGACCTTCACCGGCCAGCTCTCCGGCACCGGCTTGTCGATGCGCCAGCGGCCTTTGTCCTCGTCGTCATCGCCGGCGAACACCGCATTCGCCCGTTTCCACTCGCGCTGATCGCGCGGCGTCCACAGCGCCTGCGGCTCGGGCCGATCGACGATCACCGTGCCGAACCGTTCGAGCTTCCGTCCGTTGCCGCTGTCGAGCAGCGCATAGTCTGGAAAGCCGGCAGTCTCGATGAGCGCGAGGCTCGCCAAAGGTGCGCTCCTGTCTTTCATCAGCAGGGGAAATCCGTGTTGGCAGTGGAGGCAGAAGCCGCACTTAAGATGCGCCCGGCTTCCTTGTCGATGCGTTAGCCTAAACCCCCGTTAATCGAACATGGCGTTTCCGATCCCCTGGAGATCGCCGCATGCTCGCGTTCCCTTGCAGATCCCCACACCCAACTTTCGGAGGCGTCCATGACGACATGTGCCTGCGGGAATTGCCAGTTCTTCGACACCCAAAACAAGACCGCCAAGCATTCCAAGCATGAAGCCGGTCTCTGCCGCTATAATCCGCCCCTCGCTCAAGCCGGAGCGAGCGAGCCAGCGGTCTGGCCGATGGTGCAATCCAGAGACTGGTGCGGCCACTTTGCCGTCACCGTCGAGCGCTTCATGACCGCAGCCGAATAAAGCACAAGCGCCCGTTCATCTTCGGGTCATCTTCGGTCGCTTATTCACCTCGCTTAAGCGATTGACGCCGGCTGTGGAGACGGTTTGTTTGCGCTCCGGTGCTATCGTAACTGTGGCTCGGCGCTCCGGCACCGAAACGCCTCGGCATCAGGGTTCAGTGTATTCGTGGTAACGCCGCAGCACTGAACCCTCTGCCTCTGACCAATCCCACCCAGCTTTAATCGATGTCGGCGACCTCGACGGGTCCGCCACCCTTGATGCGCTGCGCCAGCGCACTCTCGATGAACGGGTCGATGTCGCCGTCGAGCACTGCCGCCGGGTTGGTGCTCTGCGTACCGGTGCGCAGATCCTTGACCAGCTGATACGGCTGCAGCACGTACGAACGGATCTGGTGTCCCCAGCCGATCTCAGTCTTGCTCGCCGCCTCGGCGTTGGCCTTCTCTTCGCGCTTTTTCAGCTCCAGTTCGTACAACCGCGACTTCAGCATCGCCCAAGCAATGGCGCGGTTCTTGATCTGCGAGCGCTCCTGCTGGCTCGCGACCGCAATACCCGTCGGGATGTGCGTGATACGCACCGCGGAGTCCGTCGTGTTGACGTGCTGTCCGCCGGCTCCCGACGAGCGATAGGTGTCGATGCGGCACTCGCTCTCGTTGATCTGGATGTCGATGTCGTCGTCGATCACCGGATACACCCAGACCGACGCGAAGCTCGTGTGACGGCGCGCGTTGGAGTCATAAGGAGAGATGCGCACCAGACGATGCACGCCGGACTCCGTCTTGAGCCACCCGTATGCGCCTTCGCCCTTGATCTCCATCGTGACGGACTTGATGCCCGCCTCTTCCCCCGCGCTCTCTTCCAGCGTCGAAACCTTGTAACCGCGCTGCTCCGCCCAGCGCATGTACATGCGCGCCAGCATGGAAGCCCAATCCTGGCTCTCCGTACCGCCCGCGCCGGCATGCACTTCCAGATAAGCGTCGTTGCCGTCAGCCTCGCCGGACAGCAGCGCTTCGACGCTGCGCCGCTGCGCTTCGTCGTCGAGCTTCTTTAAAAGCGCTTCGCCTTCCGCGACGGAGGCATCGTCGTCTGCCTCCTCGCCGAGCTCGATGAGCGTCACGCCGTCATCGAGGCCGCGCTCGAGATCCTGGTAGATGCCGATGGCGCGCTCGAGCTGCTGGCGTTGACGCATCACCTTCTGCGCGGCACGCGTATCATTCCAGAGGCTCGGATCCTCCGCGCGCTTGTTCAGCTCAGCCAGACGTTGCTGGGCAGTATCCCAGTCAAAGATGCCTCCGCAGGAGACCGAGAGCCTCCTTGATGGAATCGACGAGCTTTTGCGATTCGGCACGCATAGTTGCCTCCGAGGCAGTAGAATTTCCGGATAAGGCTGGCTGATATAATGGCGGCACGCCCGGATGTAAACGCGAAGGCGCGCCGCACGCTATTGCCTGCGGTAATTCCTGAGCTTTCTGCTCACCAAAGGCCGCCGCGTCCCGAGCTATAACCCTGGCGTGGCTCAGGGCGATAATAGGGATCCTCGGAGTAGCTATCGCCGCGTCCGGGAACCGTGCCCGTACCCGCACCCGGCTCGGTGAAGCCGATGACGGAGTAGGCGTCGTCGGGTTCCTCGTTGGGCTTGAACGCTTCGACGATGCTCTGCGGGTCTTCTTCACCCGTGCGCAGCCCCGTCCGCAAGTTCACGCGCGCCAGCTTGATGCCGGGGGGAATACGGAACGGCGAAGCGGGCTGATCGGCCAGCGCTTCCTTCATGAAACTGCCGAACACGGGCGCCGCGAGCTTGCCGCCCGTGTTGCCTTTGCCCATCGCCACCGGCGAGTCGTAGCCCATGAAGACACCGACGACGAGATCGGGCGAATAACCGACGAACCAGGCGTCTTTCTCCTGGTTGGTCGTACCGGTCTTGCCGGCCAGCGGACGCTCGAGCGCTTTGAGCGAAGTCGCCGTGCCGCGCTGAATGACGCCCTCGAGGATCGAGGTCATCTGATACGCCGTGTGCGGATCCATGATCTGGACGCGGTCATCAGGAACTTCGGGTTCTTCCTGGTTGTGCCAGCCATCCGCCGCGCAGGTTTCGCACACGCGCTGGTCATGCCGCCACACCGTGCGCCCCCAGCGATCCTGAATACGATCGATCAGCGTCGGACGCACCTGATGGCCCCCATTGGCGATCGTGCAGTATCCCGTGGCGATCCGCAGCAGCGTCGTCTCGCCGGCACCGAGCGACATCGAGAGCACCGGCAGCAGGTCGTCATAGATGCCAAAGCGCTTCGCGTAATCGGTGATGATCGGCATGCCGAGATCCTGCGCCAGCCGCACTGTCATCTGGTTGCGCGACTGCTCGATGCCGAAGCGGAGCGTCGACGGTCCCGCCGAATGCTCCTTCTCGTAGTTCTCGGGCTTCCAGATATCCTGCCCTGGTCCCTGCTCGATCTCGATCGGTGCGTCGAGAATGATCGACGTCGGCTTGTAGCCGTTGTCGAGCGCCGCAGCATAAACGAACGGCTTGAACGACGAACCCGGCTGCCTGCGGGCCTGGATTGCGCGATCGAACTGGCTCATCGCAAACGAGAAGCCGCCCACCACTGCAAGCACGCGCCCGGTGTTCGGATCGAGCGCCACGATGCCGCCGCCGACCTCAGGGATCTGCATCAGCATCCAGGCTCCCGCGACGTTCTCGGGATCCTTCGGAGCAACGAAAATCACATCTCCCGGCGAGACGACGTCGGCGACACCCTTCGGCGCTCCCTTTTTCGTCTTGGCCCACTTCATTTCTTCGAACGTCAGCTCGATGGCTTCGCGCTTGCCGACCAGCGAGCCATCCTGCTGCTTCTCGGGCCGAAGGCCGATGAGTGCCTTGCCGGTCTCGACCTTGAGCACCAGACCGAGGCGCCACGGATAAAGATCGTTCGGCGTCTGCACGGCATCGAGCGCTTTGCCCCAGTCGCCGGAGATGTCGATCTTGGTCACAGGGCCGCGCCACCCTTTGGAGCGGTCGAGCTGAACGAGGCCGTTGATCAGCGACTTGCGCGCGATCTGCTGCAGCCGCGGATCGAGCGTCGTGCGCACCGACAGGCCGCCGTTGTAAAGCTTGTCCTCGCCGAACTGCGTCATCAGCGTGCGGCGCACCTCCTCGGCGAAATAGTCGGCCGCGAAGATGTGCGCGCCGGTCCCACGCAGGTTCACCGTCAGCGGTTTGGCCTGCGCCTCCTGCGCTTCCGGATGCGTGATGTATCCGTTCTCTTCCATCTGGCCGATGATCCAGTTGCGCCGGATCACCGCCTGCTTCTCGCGGCGGAACGGATGATAGTTGTTGGGGCCCTTCGGAAGCGCCGCCAGATAGGCCGCTTCCTCGACGGTGAGATCCTGCAACTCCTTGTTGAAGTAGCTGAGCGATGCCGCGGCGATGCCGTAGGCGCCGATGCCAAAGTAGATCTCGTTGAGATAAAGCTCGAGGATCTTGTCCTTCGAGTAGGCACGCTCGATGCGGACGGCGAGGATTGCTTCCTTGATCTTGCGATCCATCGAGCGCTCGCTCGACAGGAGGAAGTTCTTCGCGACCTGCTGCGTGATTGTCGAGGCACCCTCGGCGCGACGGTCGTTACCGCGCACCTTTGCCTCGACCATCTTGTATACGGCGCGCACCACACCCTGGAAGTCGATGCCGCCATGCTCATAGAAGCGCCGGTCTTCGGCCGACAGGAATGCCGCGATCACCCGCTTCGGAATGGTGTTTATCGGAACGAATATTCGCCTCTCGCGCGCATATTCGGCAATGAGGGCACCGTTGTGCGCATGAATGCGCGTCATGACCGGCGGCTCATATTTCGCGAGGCTTTCGTAGTCCGGAAGGTCCTGAGACGCTTTCCACAAAACGTAAGCTGCGCCACCCGACAGCGCCACGAACACCACGACACCGGCCGCGAAGCCCCAGCCAAGCAGGCTCAGAAGCAGGCTCTTGCGGCGCTTCTTGCGGCGAGGCGGTTCTGGCGGTGGCACCGGATCACGCGGGTACGAATAGGAATCGCGCGGATAGATAGGGTCCGGAGGGTATAGCGGGGGCTCGCGCATCAACCTCTAGGTCCGTTGTGCGTAAATATTCGGCTGCACTGGTATGTCGCGCGAGCCTTCGGTCCCTGAGGAGGCGACGTCGCGAAGCAGGACATTAGCATGGATTGTGGCATCAAGTCGTCGATTGCCGCCGTTTAGATAAACACGCGAACGTCTTATCCCGATTTCTCAGCGGGCCTTCGCCGTACGCTTCGAGAAGTACGAATCGATGGCCACACCGATGGACGCGGCGACACGCCGCTGCCAGGCCACGGAATTGAGCAGTTTCTCGTCTTCAGGGTGGCTCATGTAGCCGAGTTCCACGAGCACCGAGGGCGTATCAGCCTGCCGCAGCACTTTGAATGCGGCCGACCGCTGCGGGCGCTGCGACAGCGATATACTCGTCCCGAGTTGCTTGACCAGCGTATTGGAAAAGTCCGCGGAAAAATTCGAGGTCTCTCGTTTCAGGAGGTCGATCAGGATATTGCGGACTTCACCGACCTCTTCGAACTTCGCCGTTTGCAGGCCTGCGATGGCGTCGGAGTTGTTCTCCTTCTCGGCCATATGCCGCGCCTCCTCGTCTGACGCCTTCTCGGAAAGCGTGTAGACGGTCGCCCCACGCACGTTGCGGGCGGTGCGCTTCGCGATGGAGTCGGCGTGCAGCGAGATAAAGAGGTCCGCATCCAGCTCACGCGACATCGCGAGGCGTTGGTCGAGCGAAATGAACACGTCGGTTGCGCGCGTCATCCGGACGTCATACCGGCCACCCGCGGCAAGCCGTTCCTTCAACGCCAGACCGACCGCCAGCACGACCGCCTTTTCCTTGAGACTGCTGGCACTCGCCGCGCCCGGATCGATCCCGCCATGCCCAGGATCGATCAGCACCAAAGGCTTGACGCGATTGCGTTTTGGGGGCGCCGGCGTTGTATCGGCGGTTGCAGGCTTGAGCGGAGCAGCATTCTTCTGTCCAACCCCCGTGCCCCCACCGAACGCCTGTGCCGAGGTCGGCACAAGAACGATGGCGAGATCGACGCTCTTGCCGCCGCTCGGCTGCATGTCGGCACGCTTGATCGATACCGGTCCCTTCGTATCGATGACGACACGCGCCTTCCCCTCTGCCAGGAGCCCATAGCGGAAGCCGGCAATCAGCCCCTGCGCCTTGCTGCCACTGCCATCCTCAAGCTGGAATGCGACATCCGGCAGATCGACCACAACCCGGTAAGGGTCTGACAGTGTGAATATTTCCGCCCGGACACCGCCCGACAAGCCGAGGACGAACGTCGTGGCATCAGCCGCGGTCTTTACGTCAGCGCGGCGTGCCTCGACCGAGGCTGTCTTACGGTGAACACTGGTCTGTTCGGCGTAGGCTGCACCGGAAACCACCGCGAGGCCCGCCAGCGTCAATACCGCAACGAGCAGTCTTGCCAATGCGGCCTTGAACCCAGGCACGCTTTTTTGTTGCAGATGCTGCCACATCCCCGCCGCGAACCCTCTCCCGCGTTCCCGATCGTATTTTAACCAAACCTTTTCCGATTTTCCCTCAAATTGCAGGATGTTGGCCGGTTGGTTCGCGAGCGTTGCCTTATAACACGCTTGCAAGCACACCGGCGAACCCGTACTTTCTATTCGTTGATGCAGCGGCTCTCTTGCTGGGCATTTGTGCGCCGCAAGGACGAGTTGGACGGGCAACCGTTCGTTCGTTCGCGCCGGTTCGCCCACCCGTGAGGGAAGGCCCTGCTGCAGACCGACGATCGAGCAGTTCGCCCTGCGCCCGCAAGCATTTTGCTCCGTTCGCTATCGCATCGGAGCCATCAGCCTGAGGGTCAAGCCTGCGCCCGGCGCGATGCTAGCGGCTCGAAACTTTGGCAATCAGCAGTTCACGCTCCGGCATCGCCAGTGAAAGGCAGGCGTTGGGAGCAGGCGAAGTACCGCCCGGCGCCCCGCCGAGATGGGGCAACACCGAAGGTAGCGCGACCCCTCGCATCTGCCTTCAAACCATTGAAAGACCTTGGAATGCCAGACTTCGGCATCAGCTATTCGCAAGCTTCAGCGCGCCATCGTCCGCGCCGCTGCGCACGCCCGGTTTCCACCGGCGGCGAAAGGCTGTGCCGCTCACCATCTTCGCCCACTTCCATTCAACCCACCCAACCAAAGTTGCGCGCCAGAGAGCTGCCCCTGCCCGTGCCCGTCCCGGCTCGACACCGGACCGAGGAGCGGAGCGACAGGCTGCCCAGCCGCCGCGCCAAGGAACGGAATAAATGTCCAACAACAACAAGATGCTTATCGATGCCACCCACCCCGAGGAGACTCGGGTCGTGGTGCTCCGCAACGGCCGCGTAGAGGAATTCGACTTCGAATCTGCCGCCCGGAAGCTGCTCCGGGGCAATATTTACCTCGCCAAGGTGACGCGCGTTGAGCCGTCCCTGCAGGCAGCTTTCGTCGAGTACGGCGGCAACCGTCACGGCTTCCTCGCCTTCAACGAAATCCATCCTGACTACTATCAGATCCCGGTCGCAGACCGGCAGGCACTCCTCGACGAGGAAGCCGCTGCCGAAGCTGCCGAGGAAGCTGCTGTCGACGCCCATGCCGAGGCGCTCGCGCGCCGCCAGGCTGCGAAGGCCCCGGCAGCCGAGGACGAAGACGGCATCGACGAGATCGAACCGCATGGCCCTCAGTCGGCGGGCGACGATCACGACGATGACCACGACCACGACGATGAACACGAAGACGACCACGACGCCCCGGCGCACAAGACGCTCGCCGAGTCGGCACCGGCCGACGATCGCCTCCACTCGGAGCCGCGCGAAGAATCGTCCGAGGTCGCTGCCAACGAGAACACCGTCGAGACCGCACCGTCCGCCGAAGCTTCGGGCACCAGCACCAACACCGCCGATGGTTCCCAGGGCGAGGTTCGCGAGGTCGATGCCTCCGCGCCCCCGCCGGTCGAAGTATCGACGGGCGAGGACGCCCTTGAGGAGCTGCCCTCACGCCCACGCCGGCGTCCGCGCAGCTACAAGATCCAGGAAGTCATCAAGCGTCGCCAGGTCATCCTGGTCCAGGTCGTCAAGGAAGAGCGCGGCAACAAGGGCGCCGCTCTCACCACTTATCTGTCGCTCGCCGGCCGCTACACTGTGCTGATGCCGAACACCGCTCGCGGCGGTGGCATCTCCCGCAAGATCACCAACCCGCAGGACCGCAAGCGCCTCAAGGCGATTGCCGCCGAGCTGGAGGTGCCGGAGGGCATGGGGCTCATCATCCGCACCGCTGGTGCTTCGCGCACCAAGCAGGAAATCAAGCGGGACTTCGAATACCTGCTGCGCCTCTGGGAGAGCGTGCGCGACCTGACGCTGCAGAGCCAGGCCCCGAACCTCGTCTACGAGGAAGGCAACCTCATCAAGCGCTCGATCCGCGACCTCTACAATAAGGATGTCGAGGAAGTCGTCGTCGCCGGCGGCGAGGCGCACCGTGAAGCCAAAGACTTCATGCGCATGCTCATGCCGAGCCATGCCAAGAACGTCATTCAGTATCAGGAGCCCGAGCCCCTCTTCACGCGCTACCAGATCGAGCGGCAGCTGAACGCCATGTTCAGCCCCTACGTCACGCTTCGTTCGGGTGGCTACCTCGTCATAAACCAGACCGAGGCGCTCGTCGCCATCGACGTCAACTCCGGCAAGGCAACGCGCGAGTTCTCGATCGAAGAGACCGCCTATCATACGAACCTCGAAGCCGCAGACGAGATCGCCCGCCAGCTCAAGTTGCGCGACCTCGCCGGGCTCATCGTCATCGACTTCATCGACATGGAGGAGAAGCGCAACAACCGCGCCGTCGAGCGCCGGTTGAAAGAAGCGCTTCGCTTCGACCGCGCACGCATCCAGGTTGGCCGCATCTCGCATTTCGGCCTCATGGAAATGTCGCGCCAGCGTCTGCGCACCGGCGTTCTTGAAGGCTCCACCTCGCAGTGCCCGCACTGCCAGGGCACCGGCATCATCCGTTCGACGGAAAGCGTCGCACTGGCTGTGCTGCGCGGCCTCGAGGATGCGATCATGGCTGGCACCCGAGCGCCTCTTATCGCTACCACGACCCCGACCGTGGCGCTCTATATCCTCAACAACAAGCGCCCCTTCATCAACGACATGGAGGCGCGCCTCGGGCTGCCGATCGTCGTCACCGGATCCGAGAAGCTCGCAGGCGCCAACTTCACCATCGAGAAGGGCGCAGCTCCGGCCCAGCCGCAGCGGCGCATCGAGCGTAACGTCGTGAACATGGAATCCGGCTTCGAGGGAGACGACGAAGGCGGCGTGTTCGAGCAGAGCGAACCGCGCGAGGAGATCGCTGAGGATCGCGAAGAGCGCAACGGCAGCAGCGAACAGGGCAACGGTTCGCGTCGTCGCCGCCGCCGTCGCCGTGGTGGACGCCGCGGTGAGCGCGACGAGAACGGCCAGCGCTTCTCCGGCGAGCAGCGTGGCAACGTCGAGGAAATCTCGTACGACGACGACGCCGAAAGCCACGAGCACGAGTCCGGCGAAGGCGCGGCATCGAACGGCGAGTTCCACGATCACGATCACGATCACGATCATGACCACGATCATGACCATGAACACGACGCCGACCCCGATCGCGAGCAGCGTGCAGGGGAGCAGGGCGCCCGCTCACAGGATGGCGAGCCGGCACGCGAGCGCACCGGCGGCCGCAGCCGTCGGCGTGGACGCCGCGGTGGACGTCGCGGTCGCGACCGTGGTGAGCGCAGTGGCGAATTGAATGCCGGAAACGGTTCGGGCGAGCAGCCCTATATCGACGAGCCGCCATCCTACGAGGTGCACGGCGAGGCCGGCGACGAGCGCTCTGGCCATGCCGAGGCCGTAGCCGATTTCCCCGAACTGCCCGCTGACGCAAACGACGATCTTCCCGCCAAGGAAGTTCGCCGCAGCCACGAACAGCGCGCGCCGGAGGCGCCAGCCGCCAAGCAGCCCGCGCACACCGAACCCGAAGCGCATGCAGAAGCCTCCGCGCGCGCCCCGGCTGTCGAGACGCCCGAGCCCGCACAGGCACCGGCACTCCGCCGCCGAACGGCCACATCGAGCGAACCGCGCCTCGAGCGCATCGTCGTCGGGCAAACGACCGAAGATGTCACCGTAACCGAAGAAGAGCCGTCATCCTCTGCGCCCGTACGCAAGGGCTGGTGGCAGCGCAAGCTCGGCGGCTGAACGAGCCGCACCTCCAAAAACAAAAGGGCCGGAGCAATGCTCCGGCCCTTCTTTTATTCGGTGGTGAACCCTCGATTACTCGACGTCGGGACCGCCGCGGTCATGACCGCCGTGCGGACCATGCCCCGGACCCTTGCCGTAGCCGCGATGCATCGCCCAGCGCGGACCGCGCGGGCCATGTCCTTCATGACCGAAGAACTGCCCGAGCACCTTGCCGGCAACCGCCTGCTGCTCCTCGCTGAAGGTCGCATAGAGCGGCTTGAGCGTCTCTGCGAAGGCCTTCGTCTTGGCAGCACGCTCGTTGAGGTGCTCTGCCATTTTCGTCATCCGCTCGCTGCGCTTTTCGATGCGCTCCGGCAGTGCCAGCTTCTCACGCTTGCCTTCCTCGCCCTTCGCCTTGCGCTCCTCGCGCTTCGCCTGGCGATCAGCACGGTTCTTCTGGCGCTCTTCGAAGTTAGCGCGGATCTTCTCCTCTACAGGCGCCCACAGCTTCTCCTGGTCCGGCGTAAGCTTCAGGGCCGCCTTGGCGAACGCGATGCGTCCGTCTTCGAGGCGAGCCAGCGTTTCGGGCGACGGGCCGCGACGGCCTTCGCTCTTCTCGACGGCCGGCTTGTCGCCGGTCTTGTCGGCGGTGGGCGCCTGCTGCGCCAGCACGATGGTGGCCGGAAGGGTCGCGGCCATCAGGGCGACGGCGAGCGCACGTGAAATGTTATTCATGGGAATCTCCTGATCGATTGCC
This sequence comes from Hyphomicrobium sp., assembly GCA_030148725.1. GTDB lineage: Bacteria > Pseudomonadota > Alphaproteobacteria > Rhizobiales > Hyphomicrobiaceae > Hyphomicrobium_A. Next base: position 178,031 of record JASBSU010000004.1, on the reverse strand, counting down.
AGCCGCGTTCACTCTGCGCCGCTGTTGATCGAGTAACGGGAGCCCCCGTTCCAATCCGTCGGAGGATTTTTCGGGCGGTTAGGGAAGCGTTACCGGCTCGCCGCCCATACGCGCAGACGCCTCCCCGCCTCCGCGATATCTGCGGTTGTACCCGCATAGGAAAAGCGCAGGAATTTGTTGCCGCGCTCCTCGTCGAAATCGATCCCCGGGGTTACGGCAACGCCCGCCTCGGCCAGGATACGCGATGCCAACGCCCCGGCGTCGTCCGTGAGATGGCTGACGTCGCAATAAAGGTAGAAGGCACCATCGGGCGGCGCGAACGTCTTGAACCCTGCCTTCGGCAACTCGTTCAGCAGCTGCTCCCGGTTGGCCGCATAAACCGCGCGGTTGGCTTCAAGCTCGTCGCCTGCCTCAAAAGCCCCGAGCGCCGCCACCTGCGAGATCGACGGCGGCGATATGTAGAGGTTCTGCGCCAGCCGCTCGACACGGCGGACGAGCACCTCCGGCACCACCATCCAGCCGATACGCCAGCCGGTCATCGAGAAATACTTCGAGAAGCTGTTGATCACCACCGCATCGTCCGTCTCCACGAGCACTGTCGCGGCGGCACCCGTGTAGGTGAGCCCGTGGTAGATCTCGTCGGAGATCAGGACCACGCCATGCTGTCGGCATGCGGCCGAAAGTTCTGCGAGCCGTGCCCTGGAGATCATCGTGCCGGTCGGATTGGCCGGGCTCGCGATCAGCAGTCCCTTGACGCCGTCCTGGTGCGCGACGCGCGCGATGTCCGCAGGCGTCGGCATCCATTCGTTCTGAGCGCCCGTCTCGATCATCACCGGCCGTTGACCGAGCGCGGTCAGGATGTGCCGGTAGCATGGATACCCCGGCGACGGCAGCGCCACCGCGTCACCGACGTCGAACAGCGCCAGGAACGCCAGCACGAACGCGCCCGAGGAGCCGCACGTCACCGCGATGCGCTCCGCAGGGACGCGCACGCCGTACCAGTCGGCATAGTGTTTGGCGATCCGCTCCCGCAGGGCATCGTTGCCGAGCGCCATAGTGTAGCCGAGCGTCTCGCTGTCGAGCGCACGCTTGGCGGCTTCGCGCGCTGCCCGCGGCGCTGCAGTGCCAGGCTGGCCAACCTCCATGTGTACGATCGTCCGGCCTGCCTTTTCCGCCGCCTGCGCCGCCCGCATCACGTCCATGACGATGAAACTCGAGATGTCGCTGCGCGCCGAGGCGACGATATGGGACCCGCCCGTCAGGAGGGCTGCAGCGGTCCGGAGTCGGTTAGGTTTCGGGTCTGCCATGAAGTGTCCATTACGTATGCGTAACGTGCAGTTTGGGCCTGCCGCCAAATTCCTGCCGCGTCGCCTGCTAACATACGCCGCCGTCGCCGAAATCGCTCCGCTTTCTCAGCGCGTATAAGCCAGACTGACCGGCCGCGGAAGGCTTGCGTTGACGCCCGTTCGAGCCCTTACTAGGGTCCAGCCGGGATGCAAAAACCTTTGTCGAGCAAGGTGCCACAGCCGATGTCGATGCCGCCAGTATCGCCCAGGAAAACCAAGGCGACTTGGCCGAAGATGGTGCTGCTCTGCGGGTTGATTGCCGCGACATCGACGAGCCTTGCTCCCTCTGCATCGGCGCAGAACCTGCCGCTGATCCGCGACACCGAGATCGAGAACGTCCTCAACGATTACGCGCGCCCGTTGTTCAAGGCCGCCGGCTTCGGCTCCGGTCGCATCAAGATGCGCATCGTGCAGAACGATGCCTTCAACGCCTTCGTTCTCGACGGCCGCAACGTGTTCGTTCACACGGGCACGCTGATGCAGGCCAACACACCGAACGAGGTGATCGGCGTCATCGCCCACGAAACAGGCCACATCACCGGCGGCCACATGGCGGCCCTGCGCGCCCGCATCGCCAAGGACCAGACACGCTCACTGCTGGCGCAGATCCTTGGCATCGGCCTCATCGTCGCCGGTGGCGTCACCGGCGGTGAAGGCCTCGGCGGGGCCGGCCAGGGCGTCCTTTTCGGCGGCAATGAAGTGATCATGCGCTCACTGCTCGCCGAGCGTCGCCAGCAGGAATCCGCCGCCGACCAGGCCGGCCTCACGCTGCTCAACGCCACGCAACAGTCCGGCCTCGGCATGCTCACCACCTTCGAGCGCTTCGCCGCCCAGGAGTACATCTCCGACGCCCAGAAGGAAGCGTTCGCGCGGAGCCATCCGCTCTCCACCGATCGTCTCGCGCGCTTGCGCAAGCTGGTCGAGACGAGCCCGTATTACAAAAACAAGGATCCCGCCGAGTTGCAGCTACGGCACGATCTGATGCGCGCCAAGCTGTCGGGCTACCTCGAGAGGCCGCAAACGGTCTTCAACCGCTACCCCGAGACCGATCAGAGCCTGCCGGCCCGGTACGCGAGAGCCTTGGCAAGCTTCTTCAAGGGCGGCCCAGGTGCCCTCGAGTCGGCATTGGCGCAGGTCGACGGCCTCATCGCCGCGCGCCCGAACAACCCCTATTTCTGGGAGGTGAGGGGCGACCTGCTGACCCGCGCTGGAAAAAACCGCGAAGCTATTCCGGCCCTACGCCAGGCACTCAAGCTGGACCCCAACGCCTCCCTCATTCGCGTCCAGCTTGCCGGCGCGCTGCAGGACGACCCGAGCCCGGAAGCCATTAACGAATCCGTGGCGCTCCTCCGTAAGTCCATGATTGACGATGAAAATTCGCGTGCCTATCGCCTTTTGGCAAACAGCTACTATAAGCAGGGCAAGCAGCCCGAGGCCGACGCGATGATCGCCCAGGCCTATTTTCTGGAGGGCGACCTCAAACAGGCGCAACTGTTCGCTAAGCGCGCACAGACGCGACTACGGTCTGGGACCCCTGAGTGGCTGAAGAACGACGACATCATCAACTACAAACCCCAGACCTGATCATACAGATCCTGATCACAACCAGACCTGATCAAAACCCATACCTGATCGCTGCCCGCACCGAGCGCTGAACGCTGCGACAGTTTCCAAGAGGCCCCAAGAATGTCCGTAAATCCCCGTCCCCCGCTGCTGCGCGTGCTGACCGAGAGCCGTGCCGTCTGGCTTGCCGTTCCCGCCGTCGCACTGCTCGCCGGTCTCGTGATGCTCGGCACTTCTCAAGTCGCTCCGAATGCCCCGGCAGATGCACCGATCGTGCTCGCGCAGTCTGACGACGCGCCCGCCAATCCGGCAGTGACGGCTGCGCCGGCAGCCCCTGCCGCGCCGAGCGCACCCGCGACGTCCGAGTTCTCGGCCGCGCAGAAGAAAGACATCGAGCTGATCATCAAGAACTACCTGGTCAACAATCCCGAAATCTTCCTCGAGGCGCAGACGGCGCTCGAAACGAAGATGGAGAAAGAGCAGGCGGAGAAGCTCAAGAAGGCGATCGCCGAGAACGCCAAGGAAATCTATCGCGACCCGACCGCTGACGTCGCCGGCAACCCCAACGGCGACATCACCGTCGTCGAGTTCTTCGATTACAACTGCGGCTACTGCAAGCGCGGCCTGCACGACATCGTCAAGCTGGTCGACACCGACAAGAATGTCCGCGTCGTCTTCAAGGAGCTGCCGATCCTGTCGAAGGGTTCGGAGGAAGCCTCTCGCGTCGCGATCGCGTCCGGCAAGCAGGGCAAGTATTGGGAAGTCCATCGCGCCATGCTCGAAGCCAAGGGCGTTATGAACGAGGCGTCCGCGCTCGCCCTTGCCGGCAAGCTCGGCCTCGACCTCGACAAGCTCAAGAAGGACATGGCCTCTCCCGAGGTGGACGCCGAGATCAAGAAGTCGGAAGCGCTGGCCAAGAAGATGGGCGTCAACGGCACGCCGCACTTCCTTGTTGGCGACCGCGCCATCCCCGGCGCGCCCGAGGACCTCTACGAGCAGCTCGAAAAACACGTGACCGAGCTGCGCAAATCCGGTTGCTCCTACTGCTAACCGTCCGTTCGACAGCGCGGCGGTCTCTTTTACCCAGTTCGGTGAACGCCTTAGCGCTTTCACCGGGAGAGACCGCGGCCGCCCTTCCGCGCTCGCGGGAAAGCTGATAGATGGGAAAGCCGCCGCCCCCGGGCCGGTAGAGAACCGGCTTCCTTCCCGGTCGCAGCAAGGACCTCATGGCCAAACCGATCTACGTCCTCAACGGACCCAACCTGAACATGCTGGGACTGCGTGAGCCCGCCATATACGGGTCGGATACGCTCGACGACGTGCGCCGGAAGGCCGAGGCGCGCGCGAAAGCGCTGTCCCTCACCATTGATTTCCGGCAGTCGAACGTCGAAGGCGAGCTTGTGACCTGGGTCCAGGAGGCGCGCGACAAGGCAGCCGCTATCATATTGAATGCCGGAGCCTATTCACACACGTCGATTGCCCTGCTGGACGCCCTCCAGGCGGCCGAGCTGCCGGTGATCGAGGTACACCTTTCGAACATTTTCCGCCGCGAGCCATACCGGCAGCACTCGTACATCTCACTCGGTGCCAAGGGCGTGATCTGCGGCCTCGGCGCCAAGGGCTACGAGCTGGCGCTAGAAGCTCTGGCAGATCTGCTCGCGGCATCGCGTCGTGAGTAAGACTGGTGGGCGGAAAGACAAGCCGCATAAGAAGGAAAAGCGCAGCATGACGGCCAAGGATCAGGGCGAGACCTCGGGTGACGAGCAGCGTTTGATCCGACAGCTCGCCGAACTCCTGAACGAGACCGGCCTGAGCGAGATCGAGATCGAAAAGAGCGGGCTCAAGGTCCGCGTCGCGCGCACTCTCAATGTGCAGTCGACCATTGCGGCCGCCCCTGCGGTCGGTGTCGCCGGCCCTGCCGCCGCTCCGGCCGCCGCGAAGTCATCCGATCCCGCCAAGCATCCCGGCGTCGTGAAGTCCCCGATGGTCGGAACAGCCTATCGCTCGCCTGAGCCGGGCGCCCCGACCTTTGTCGAGGTTGGCTCGCAGGTTTCGCAAGGCGACACGCTCTTCATCATCGAAGCCATGAAGACCATGAACCAGATCCCCTCACCGCGCTCCGGCAAGGTGACGGCGATCCTGATCGAGAATGGTCAGCCGGTCGAGTTCGGCGAGCCGCTTGTCATCATTGAATAAGGGAGATGGCAGCGGGCGGTAAGGAGCAGGCCGTAGGGACGAGCCCCACAGCCTAAAGCCTACTGCCAGATGCCCGGAAAAAGATGTTCGACAAGGTTCTGATCGCCAACCGAGGGGAAATCGCACTGCGCATCCAGCGCGCGTGCAAGGAACTCGGCATCGCAACCGTCGCGGTGCACTCCACCGCCGATGCCGATGCCATGCACGTTCGCCTCGCCGACGAGAGCGTCTGCATCGGTCCCCCGCCCGCCGCCGAGAGCTACCTCAACATACCGCGCCTGCTCGCCGCCTGTGAGATCACCGGCGCCGACGCCGTACATCCCGGCTACGGCTTCCTCTCCGAGAATGCCCGCTTTGCCGAGATCCTCGAAGAGCATCAGATCACCTTCATCGGCCCGACGTCCGAGCATATCCGGATCATGGGCGACAAGATCGAAGCCAAGGAAACCGCCAAGAAGCTCGGCATTCCCGTCGTCCCCGGCTCCGACGGCGCCGTCAACAGCGAAACCGAGGCGATGAAAATCGCCAAGGGCATGGGCTTTCCCGTGCTCATCAAGGCGACGGCCGGCGGCGGTGGCCGCGGCATGAAGGTCGCGCACACCGCGGCCGATCTCGGCCTCGCTTTGTCGACTGCGCGCGCCGAGGCGAAGGCCGCGTTCGGCAATGACGCGGTCTACATCGAGAAGTATCTGCAGAAGCCGCGGCACATCGAAATTCAGGTTTTCGGCGACGGTCAGGGCAACGCCATCCACCTCGGCGAGCGCGACTGCTCGCTGCAGCGCCGACACCAGAAGATCCTTGAAGAGTCGCCGTCGCCCGCACTCAACGCCGCGGCCCGCGCCAAGATCGGCGAGACGGTGGCTGCCGCCATGCGCAAGCTCAAGTATCGCGGCGCCGGCACGGTCGAGTTCCTCTACGAGGACGGGGAATTCTACTTCATCGAGATGAACACGCGGCTGCAGGTCGAGCATCCCGTCACCGAAGCCGTCACCGACATCGACCTCGTGCTCGAGCAGATCCGCGTTGCCGCCGGTGGCAGCCTGTCGATCAAGCAGGAGGACGTCACGTTCTCCGGCCACGCCATCGAGTGCCGCATCAACGCCGAGAACCCGCGCACCTTCCGCCCCTCGCCGGGACAGATCACCTATTGGCACCCGCCAGGCGGTCTCGGCGTGCGCGTCGACAGCGGCGTTTATCAGGGCTACCGCATCCCCCCGTACTACGACAGCCTCATCGGCAAGCTCATTGTCCACGGCAAGACGCGCAACGAGTGTCTCATGCGCCTCAAGCGTGCACTGTCGGAGTTCGTCATCGACGGCATCGAGACGACAATCCCGCTATTCAACGAGCTGATCCAGCAGCCGGACATCGCCAACGGGCTCTATGACATCCATTGGCTAGAAAAGTACCTCGCGAAGTCATAGTTTGGTCGCCGACGCAGGCGATTGACGATAGCCGCTAAGGTTTTAACGCTAGGCTCGCTGCGGGAAAATGCGGACCTGAGCTCAACGACGGACATGGCTTCGCGCGACGACATCGTCATAGAGATAACGCCGCAGGTGCTGCTCAAGGCCTATACCTGCGGCATCTTTCCTATGGCCGAAAGCGCTGACGATCCCGCGCTCTATTGGATCGAACCTCAGCACCGCGGCATCCTTCCACTCGATGGCGTCCACGTTCCCCGGCGCCTTGCCCGCACCCTCCGAACGACGCACCTCGACGTACGCATTGATACCGACATCGTCGGCGTTATCGAAGGCTGCGCCGCTTCGCGTCCCGGCCGCCGGTCGACATGGATCAACGACCGTATCCGCTCCCTCTATCGCGATCTGTTCAACCTTGGCCACTGCCACACCGTCGAGGTCTGGAACGGTGACAAGCTCGTCGGCGGCCTCTACGGCGTCGCCCTCAACGGCGCTTTCTTCGGCGAGAGCATGTTCTCCTACGAGCGCGATGCTTCCAAGATCGCGCTCGTCTATCTCGCGGCACGCCTCGCCCACGGCGGCTTCAAGCTGCTCGATACCCAGTTCGTGACCGACCACCTCCGCCAATTCGGGACCGTCGAACTCGGCCGCGAGGAATTCCATCGCCTGCTGGAAAAGGCGCTCGACGTCGAAGCCGACTTCCACGCCCTCGCCGATAACGCGAGCCCGGACACCGTCCTCGAAGTTCTGGAAAGAGCGCACGTCAAACGCTGATCCGATCGCTCACTGCCCTGTTCCCAGGGGAACAGCCGACCTTGCGCGGCTGTCCTATCAATCTCTGCAAGACCGGCGCTGACGCGTGCGGCCAAATGAGGGTGCAACGGCACCCATGTGGGACAGGAGATTATTCGATGAAATCCGTGCTGCTTGCAGCAACCGCTGCCTTCGCCCTGGCGCTCGGCGCCGTCAACGCTCAGGCCGACGACGCCGCAGACCTGGCAGCTGCGCAGCAGGCCGCGACGTACCTCGACGAAATGACCGGAGGCAGTAACCTTATTTCCGACGCCGTGGACGAAGCCGCTGCCAACGCCGCTCTCGAAGCCCTGGTGAGCGCCGTCGAGGATGCCCAGGAGTAACAACTCGCGGCACAATTCCGAATACCCCCCGTATCGGGTCACTGCGCCCATACACCGGCCGGGATCTCCCCCCGTCCTTCCGGCCGGCTTCCAGCCCTCCAGCCTCCCCCGGCTGGAGGGCACTCTTTTTGGCGAGCCCCTAAGATCAAGGTTGCTCATCCACCTGCCGAGCCCTCGCCGAGGCGGCGCGCGCACCCCTATGCTCGGCTGATCGACCCCGTTAAAGCTCACTGAGAACTGCCGGGGGGAGACGAGGGGTGGCCAGAACCACACGCGCCACGCAGATGCTCGCAAAGCAGGGCGTTGGCTTCACGGTGCACGCCTACGACTATGACCCGAATGCTCAGCGCACCGGGCTTCAGGCGGCCGATGCTCTCGGGGAGCCGCCGGACCGTGTCCTCAAAACCCTCATGGCGCTCGTCGATGGCAAGCCTGTCTGCGCCATCGTCCCATCCGACCGCGAAGTCTCGATGAAGAAGCTCGCAGCCGCATTTAGCGGAAAAAGTGCTCAGATGATGAACCCGGCAGACGCCGAGCGCATCACCGGCTACAAGGTCGGCGGAATCAGCCCGTTTGGGCAGACGCGCAAGGTGCCGACCGCGTTGGAAGAATTGTCATTGGCGCACGTCTACGTCTACATCAATGCTGGCCAACGCGGCCTGCAGGTGAAGCTCGACCCGCACGACGCATTGAGGGTCCTTGGTGCCAGCGCGGCGGCGCTGGTTGCCTAATCGGGAGAACGCTGACGTGAAGCGGCTAGACGGAATCAAAGCCTGTGTATTCGACGCCTATGGCACGCTCTTCGACTTCGCCTCGGCCGCCGCCCGCTGTCAGGACGTGCCTGACCAGAAGCTCTCCGCGCTGACGCTTCTGTGGCGCGAGAAACAGCTCCAGTACACGTGGCTGCGCTCGCTTCAGGGCACGTTCGCCGACTTCTGGGAAGTCACCGGCGACGCGCTCGACTACGCGCTCGACAGCCTCAACATTTCCTCGCCCGAGCTGCACGACAAGCTCATGGAGCTCTATCTGACGCCCGCACCGTTCCCTGAAGTGCCGAGCGTCCTCGCCGAACTGCGCAAGGCCGGCTTCAAGACCGCGGTACTCTCCAACGGTTCTCAGCGGATGCTCGATTCCGCGGTGAATGCTGCAGGTCTCACCAACCTGTTCGATGCCGTTCTGTCGGTCGATGCGGTGAAAGTCTTCAAGCCGCATCCGCGCGTCTATGCTTACGGTCTCGAAACCCTCGGCCTGCAGCCGCACGAGGTCTCATTCCAGTCGGCAAATGCGTGGGACGCATATGGCGCCTCCAACTTCGGACTTCGCGTGACGTGGTGCAATCGCTACGGACATCGTGCCGAGCGTCTCCCCGGCGCGCCGGACTTCGAAATCCGCAGCCTTTCGGAGCTGCCCGAGCTGCTGACGCCCCCGAAGTAGAGCGGCAGCCGCCTCGCACGCTTACTGCGTCTCAGCCTCTAGCATTCCGGCGCGATGGCATTCGCAGCGATGCCATTGGCGATGTGTTGACCAACGGACGCGCCGACGTCCGGCGGCCGATGTCGCACCCCTGGACGCCCCAGCTCCTGCACCCCACCTTGGGGCCTTCTGAGAAAACCCCGGTGAGCACATGGCAAATGCGTTGGAGCTTGGACTGGATACGTTCGGCGACGTCACCAAAGGCGCCGACGGAAAGCTCTTGTCGCACGCTCAAGTCATCCGCGACGTGATCGACGAAGCGGTGCTGGCAGACGAGGTCGGCCTCGAATTCTTCGGCGTCGGCGAGCATCACCGCGCCGACTTCGCCATATCGGCACCCGATGTCGTGCTCCCTGCCATCGCAGGACGCACCAGCCGCATTCGCCTCGGCTCTGCCGTCACCGTCCTCAGCTCCGATGATCCCGTGCGCGTGTTTCAACGCTTCTCGACCCTCGACGCGGCCTCCAAAGGCCGCGCGGAGGTGATCCTCGGCCGCGGCTCCTTCACCGAGTCCTTTCCACTGTTCGGCTACAAGCTCACCGACTACGAGAAGCTGTTCACCGAGAAGCTCGACCTGTTCGTCAAGCTGTTGCGCGACGACGCCGTCACATGGCGCGGCGAGACGCGCGCGGCGCTGACCAACCAGAACGTGTTCCCGCCAATCGAGCGTGGAACGCTTGCGACCTGGATCGGCGTCGGCGGCAGCCCGGAATCGGTCTTGCGTGCCGCGCACTACGGCTTGCCGATGATGCTCGCCATCATCGGCGGCGACCCGACGCGTTTCAAACCCTATGCGGAACTGTATCTCAACGCGCTCGGCGAGCTTGGTAAGCCCGCGTTGCCCATCGGCGTGCACTCACCCGGCTACGTCGCCGACACAGACGAGCAGGCACGCGAGGAGTTCTGGGCGGACTATAAGCGCATGCGCGACCAGATCGGCGCCGAGCGCGGCTGGGTGCCCATGCAGCGGTCCGAGTACGAGCACGAGATCGCAAACGGCTCGCTCTACGTCGGCTCACCCGAAACGGTTGCCCGCAAGATCGCGGCGACGGTCAAGGTGATCGGCGCCTCGCGCTTCGACCTGAAATACAGCGCGGGCGCGCTGTCGCACGGCAAGCTGATGCGTTGCATCGAGCTTTACGGCAGCAGGGTTGCGCCGATGTTTCGTGACCTGCTGGCCTGACGGCTGGGGCTGCTCTGCTCCCTTGAAACTGAGCGGCTCTCGTTTCACTTCCCGGCGGCCAGCGCGGCCTCATAAACCTCGGGCTTGAACCCGACGAGCAGCTTGCCTCGCGCAAGCTCCAGCACCGGACGCTTGATCAGTGACGGCTGCGCGATCATGAGAGCGATCGCTTTGCGTTCGTCCAGCCCCTGCTTTTCCGCGTCCGGCAGCTTGCGGAACGTTGTGCCGGCACGATTGAGCAGCGTCTCCCAACCGACCTTCTTGCTCCACGCCTCGAGCGTCGTCCGGTCGATGCCGGCTTTCTTGTAGTCGTGGAAGTCGTAGGCAATGCCCTGATCATCGAGCCACGCACGCGCCTTCTTCATCGTGTCGCAGTTCGGGATGCCGTAGATCGTCACCGGCTTCATATCCCACAACCCCTTTCGACTGGGCCTTGGCCGTGAACTTCTATGCGCGCCCGGACAAAATGAGCGCGACGGCTTCGTCAAAGCTGATCAACGGCAACGATCCAACTTCGTCGACGAACACATCGAACTCGGCATCGAGCAAGCGCTCCGACAAATCCGGAACGCTATAGTTGCTGGATGTCTTTCGCATCAGACCGACACCGTGATCGACTTCCACGATTCTGAAGTCGACACCCTTCGCTTGGCTCAATTCGACAGCCACCTTCCAGCAGTCGCCGGTCCAGGTTTCCTGAAGACGCGGGACGTGATGCTCTTTCCATGTGCTTGGCAACAGGTCGTGGAAGGCGATCCAGCCGCCCTCTTCCACGCACGCCAAGGCATTGAGAGCATCCCTGCGGACCTGCTGGTACTCATGCAGGCCATCGACAAAGATCACGTCGTACTTTTCAGTGTTGGCTGCAAAAAACGCATCGGATGTCATCCGGTGCGTGCCACCCTCCGCCGGATCGACACCCACCTTGCGTTTTGCGGCAACGGAATGGAACAGCAGATTACCGGCGCAGCCGATTTCAAGATAGCTGGTGTTCCATCCTCGGGTATTCGCGACGAGCAGGTTGACCATAGCGATGCGGTTGAAGCTTTTCTCACCCCACTTCCAGTCGAAGACCTTCTCATGAGCGTGGGACTTGAACTTCAGCAGGCGCAGCTTGGAAACAACACTCATCTTCCCCCCCCCAGGAACTGAACACCTCTCAGCTTAAGCCGCATACGTCGTCAAAATCAACGGCTTACAATCCGTCCAGGCGCGCGGCTAGTTATCACTCCCACTCGATCGTGCCGGGGGGCTTGGAGGTGATGTCGTAGACGACGCGATTGATGCCGCGCACCTCGTTGATGATGCGCGTTGCTGTCGGTCCTAAAAACGCATGCGAGAAATCGTAGTAGTCGGCCGTCATGCCGTCTGTCGAGGTCACGGCCCTGAGCGCGCAGACGTAATCGTAGGTCCGCGCATCGCCCATCACACCGACCGTGCGCACCGGCAGCAGCACGGCGAATGCCTGCCAGATCTTGTCGTAAAGCCCGGCCTTGCGGATCTCATCGAGGTAGATCGCATCGGCCTGCCGGAGGATGTTGAGCTTCTCCTCGGTGATGTCGCCGGGAATGCGAATGGCAAGGCCCGGGCCGGGGAACGGATGCCGCCCGACAAATGTCTCCGGCAGCCCCAGCTCGCGCCCCAGGGCCCGCACCTCGTCCTTGAACAATTCGCGCAGCGGCTCGACGAGCTTCAGGTTCATGCGCTCCGGCAGACCGCCGACATTGTGGTGCGATTTGATCGTCACTGAAGGACCGCCCGTGAACGACACGCTCTCGATCACATCCGGATAGAGAGTCCCCTGCGCCAGAAAGTCCGCGCCGCCGAGCTTGCGCGCCTCCTCCTCGAACACGTCGATGAACAGCCCGCCGATGATCTTGCGCTTCTGCTCCGGGTCGGACTTGCCGGCGAGCGCCGACAGGAAGCGTTCCTTCGCATCGACATGCACCAACGGGATGTTGTAGTGCCCGCGGAACAGGTTCACGACCTCTTCGGCCTCGTTCTGCCGCATCAGCCCGTGATCGACGAAAATGCACGTGAGCTGATCGCCGATCGCCTCGTGGATCAGCACCGACGCAACCGCGCTGTCGACCCCGCCCGACAACCCCGAGATCACGCGCGCACCGCCGACCTGCTTGCGGATCTTCTCGACCTCCGACGTGCGGAAGTGCGCCATCGTCCAGTCGTTCTTGATCCCAGCGATCTTGTGCACGAAGTTCGACAGGAGCTTCGCCCCGTCCGGCGTGTGCACCACCTCCGGATGGAACATCGTCGTATAGATGCGCCGCGCTTCGTCCGTCGCCACCGCGAACGGCGCGTTCTCGCTTGTTGCCTTTACGGTGATGCCATCCGGCATGCGCGTGACGCGATCGCCGTGGCTCATCCAGACCGGATAGCGCTTGCCGACCTCCCAGATGCCTTCGAACAGCGCCGAAGGCTCTTTGATGAGAACTTCCGCGCGCCCGAACTCCGCCGGATGTCCACCCTCGACGACGCCGCCGAGCTGCACCGCCGTGGTCTGCTGCCCATAACAGATGGAGAGGATCGGCAGGCCGCTATCGAATACCTGCTGCGGCGCGCGTGGCGAGCCGTCGGTCGTCACGGAAGCGGGACCGCCGGAAAGGATGAGCGCCTTAGGCTTCAGCCGGGACAAAGCCGCTTCGGCTTGATTGAACGGCACGATTTCCGAGTAGACACCCGCTTCGCGCACGCGCCGCGCGATGAGCTGCGTTACCTGGCTGCCGAAATCGATGATGAGAACGGTGTCGGTCACAAATGCCCCGTGGGTTGTGGCGCCGGACGCGGCCAAAAACGGCCCTAGGGAGGCCATGAGATGAAGCGGCTCATAGACCACCCGCCCCCTAGGGCGTCAAGGCGCGCCATGGACGCGTTCGGGCCCCAAATCTGGGCCGATTCGGGCTCGCCCCAAAAAAGTTGCGCACCCATGTCGATTTCAGGTCGTGCCGTTCGTCGTTCTGTCGGAGCCTGGGCAATCCCGGCCGAAAATAGCTGTCGAGCAAGGAGAAGACGATGCGATTCATGGTTCTGGTCAAAGCCACGAAGGATTCCGAGGCCGGCGTAATGCCCTCCGAAGAGGGCCTGGCTGCCATGGCGAAGTTCAATGAGGAGATGCTAAAGGCCGGTGTCATGCTGGACGGCAATGGCCTGCAGGCGAGTTCCAAGGGTGCACGCGTGCGCTTCGCCGCCGGCAAGCTGGGCGACAGCACCAACAAGCGCACCGTCATCGACGGCCCCTTCGCCGAAACCAAGGAGCTGGTCGCTGGCTACTGGATCCTGCAATGCAAGTCGCTCGCCGAAGCGGTCGAGTGGATCAAGCGCTGCCCGAACCCGCACAACGAGGAGAGCGAGATCGAGATCCGCCAGCTGTTCGAGCTGGAGGATTTCGGCGAGGGCGACGCCATCGAGCACCATCGCCGGCTCGAGCGCGAACTCAAGGGCTGAACAAAAACGCGTGCGCCTGTCGATTTGGCACCGCGCCATTCGACGTCAGCATGGAGCCGGACGAGCCGGCTCCAGGACAAAGATGGGAGAACGAACATGCGCTTCATGTCGATTGTGAAGTCCAAGGAGAGCCGCGACCTCGGGATGCCACCGCAGTCCTTGATGGAGGCGGTCGGCAAACTGGGCGACGAGTTGACCAAATCCGGTGTCATGGTCGGGATGGGCGGGCTCCTGCCTTCATCCGTCAGCGGCTTTCGCGTGCGCCAGTCGAACCGCAAACTGAATGTGGTCGACGGGCCGTTTGCGGAGGCCAAGGAGGTCATCGGCGGCTTCGCCATCTTCGAGGTGCCGAACCGCGACGACGCGATGGAGCTGGCCATCCGCTTCATGGAGCTCCACCTCGAGCATTGGCCGGAGTGGGAAGGCGAAACCGAGGTTCGGCAAATGTTCGAGGGTGAAGGTTGCCCCGACCCGGAGGCGCTCGCGACCGCCCACGCGCCATCCGCGACTGCGCCATCACCTTGATCCATTGAGGCAACGATGCTCTGATCGGTAGCCGTGACGGCTACCGATCCACATCGCGCCATCGAGGCAGTCTTCCGTATCGAGCAGGCAAGGCTCATCGCTGGCTTGACCCGCATGGTGCGCGACGTCGGCCTCGCCGAGGAACTGGCTCAGGATGCGCTCGTTGCGGCGCTGGAACAGTGGCCGCGCATCGGCATTCCCGAGAAGCCTGGCGCCTGGCTGATGGCCGCCGCGAAGAACCGCGCTCTCGACCGCTTCCGGCGCGCCAAACTCATCGACCGCAAACACGCCGAGTTGCAAGCCGATCAGGATGCGGCAGGCGAAAGCGCGCTGCCCGATCTCGACTCTGCCCTCGACGACGACATCGGCGACGATCTCCTGCGCCTCATGTTCATTTCGTGCCACCCTGCGCTCGGAAGGGATGCGCAGGTCGCACTGACCCTTCGTCTCATCGGCGGCCTCAAAACCGAGGAAATCGCCCGCGCCTTTCTCGTCACGGAACCGACGATCGCCCAGCGCATCGTGCGTGCCAAACGCACTCTCGCCGAGCAGCGCATCCCATTCGAGATTCCGCACACCGACGCTCGCAATGAGCGCCTCGCATCGGTACTCGCGGTCATCTATCTCGTCTTCAACGAGGGATATGCGGCAACATCCGGCGATGACTGGATGCGTCCACAGCTGTGCGAGGAAGCGCAACGCCTCGGGCGTATCCTCGCCGGTCTCGTGCCGGGCGAACCGGAGGTGCATGGCCTCGTCAGCCTCATGGAGTTGCAAGCTTCTCGTTTCGGCGCGCGACGCGGCCCCGATGGAGAGCCGATCCTTCTGCTGGATCAGAACCGCGCGCGATGGAATCAGCTCCTTATCCGTCGCGGCCTCGCAGCACTCGAACGCGCCGCTGCTCTAACGCCCGCGCTCGGCCCCTATGCCCTGCAGGCTGCCATCGCCGCCTGCCATACCCGCGCGCGCACTGCGGACGAAACCGATTGGGCGCGCATCGTCGGCCTCTACGGCCGACTCGGCGACATCATGCCTTCGCCCATCGTCGAGCTGAACCGCGCGGTGGCGCTGTCGATGCACATGGGCCCCGACGCTGGACTGCGCATCGTCGACGCGCTGACGTCGGAGCCACTGCTCAGGGACTATCACCTCCTACCCAGCGTGCGCGGCGACCTGCTCGCCAAGTTGGGACGCAACGCCGAGGCGCGTGCCGAATTCGAACGCGCCGCCGCCATGACCCGGAACGCCCGGGAACAGGCTTTCCTCCTCAAACGCGCCGCAGAATGCGCGGTTTAACGAATAGCGTTCAGCTTCGGATCGTTAATCCACCAGATCTTTACCTCGTTTGTCCTGGCACGCGTCTTGTGAGGACACCGGCAACATGCGGGCGCCCCGCCCGAGTCGCATCGCCGGAGGAAGATCGTGGCCAACGTCGCTGGAGTGTTTTTGGATATCGTCGCCGAAGAGGAAAAGCGCGGACGCAAGCAGCTCTTCCGGGAGACGCCCAAAGCCAAACTGCTCCGCTGGGTGATGGGCACCGCTTACGCTCTGCACCCCAAGCGCATCGCCGATGTCCCTGCGTTGCTGGTGAGCATGACCGCTGACATCGCCCGCGGCGGTACGCGCTCACCGAGCGAGGCGTCCATCAGCCCGCGCCTTGACACGTTCGCCGGCGTTTGCCGCGACCTCACACCGGAAAGCGTGCTCGATGCGACGCGCCGCGGCTTCTTCCCCTGGTGCCACATCGGCCCGCTCAAATGGTGGACGCGCAACGAGCGCATGGTGCTGTTCCTGAACGAGCAGCACATCGGAAAGCGCCTGCGTCGCGAAATGCGCAAGACGGACTATCGCGTCACATTCGATCAGGCATTTGATGAGGTAATCGCCGCCTGTGCCGAGCCGCGCAAGGGCCGCCCGCTCCTCACCTGGATCACGCCGAAGATCATGCACCTCTACGCAGCCCTGCACGACATGGGCGCCGCTCACTCGTTCGAGGTGTGGAGCGCCGACGGCCGTCTCGTCGGTGGCGGCTATGGCGTCGCCATCGGGCGCGTCTTCTATACCGAATCCCAGTTCAGCCGAGAGTCGAACACATCCAAGATGGGCTTCGCCTCCTTGAACCATCACCTCGCCAAGTGGGGCTTCGTCCTCAACGACGGCAAGGACTTCACGAGCACCATCGATGCCATGGGCTTTCGCGCCATCCCGCGCGCTGAGTTCGATGCCATCCTGGCGGAGCACACGAGCGCGCGCGGTCACGAAGGACTGTGGGAGGTGGAAGACGACCTGGCCGCGGTCGCCGCGCGCGACGAACAAGCGAAGCAGGCCGCCTGAGACAGCCGCTGCCCTCCGGGCGGCGGCATACCTGCCCTACGTCACGATGCCCGCTGCCGTGAGAATGCGCGCCGAGTAGAATCCGACCCACCACATGATCCAGTATCCGAGTTGGCCGGAGACGATCGAGGCGACGAAATAGAGGAGAGTCGCCTTCCAGATCGGCATGACCCAGAACCGCCGGTGGATCGCGACGAAATAGACCCACAGCAGCAAAGCCAGGACGACCGACATGATCGTCGTCGGCTTGAGGAGATCAGCCTCGGTCATCGTGCCGAGCGTCGTCATGCTGACGCCACCCAGAACGAACCGCACGACGAATTCGTAAGCCCCATAGATGGGCGCCACGAAGCCCATGGCGATGGCGTAGAGCTTGAAGTACGCCGCAAGCGACTTGCGCTCCTTGGCGAACATCCGGAAGAGGCCATAGCCGAGCAGAAACGTGAGCACGACGCCGAAGTAGATGCCGATTTGCGACAGCGCTTTCATGAGCGTGAGCATGCTCTCGCTCACCTGCGCACCACCGGTCGGCACCACCATGCGCATCACGACCGGCACGAACATCAGGCAGTAGAGCGCCACGCCCGACAGCGCGAACGACAGATAGTTCCGGTAGCTCGGGTCCTGCGCGAGCGCCACCGTCTGCCGAATGGGCGACGTCAATATCTTCGCATAGACGATGGGGAAGCTACGTCGAACCGGCGCCACCGCCTGCCCGAGAAACCCCAGCGAGCTGGCTCTGAGGTCGGCACCGCAACTGGAGCAGAAGTTGCCACCAACCGGCGCCCCGCAATCACCGCAGGTTCCAGCCGCAGCCGAACCTCCCGCTTGCAGTATCATGGTGCCCCCCAAGATAGCTGACGAAGTAGCTGATAAAGATCGCCGGCGAATTGCCGCCGACCTCCATCCTAGCAGGCAACGGGTGGGGGGCTAAGCACCGCCGTCAGGAGTTGAGGCGCCAGATCTCGAAGTTGAGCGCTGCCGCGAACGTAACCCACAGGAAATACGGCACGAACAATAGCGCGGCGGAGCGGCGGACCGGCCACGCGAGGACGATGAAGGCGAGGATCACGAGCCACAGCACGCCGATGTCGACGAGCGCCGAGAAGACCTGCTTCTCACCGAACATCAGGTAAGCCCAGGCGCCGTTCAGTCCGAGCTGCAAGAGCCACAGCCACAACAGCGGCCCGAAACCCTGCGCGCGCCACGCGATCCAGCCGGCGAGCGCGATCATCACGTAGAGCACCATCCAGACCGGCGAGAACACCTCGTTGGGCGGTGTCCAAGCCGGCTTCTGCAGGGCCGCGTAGAACGGCCCCGGTAGGTGCGTCGTACCTGAATAAGCGGCGATAGCGACGAGCGCCACGAACACGAGAAGACTTGCGTATCTCGTCACTGAACCCCCTTCAGAGCGCTTATTGAGCCGCTTCTACCTGCGGCGCTGAACTCTTACCTACGATGTTGAGCCGCTCGACAGCCGCGCCGAGGATCTGCCCGAGCAGGTCCGAATAGCGCATGCCAGCGAAACCAGCCATCAGGTTGACCTTGCCGTCCCAACACCATCCCGGATTGGGGTTCACCTCGAGCAGCTTGATCTCGCCCTTGGCGTCCGCGCGGAAATCGAAGCGCGCATAGTCCCTGCATCCGAGCCGCTCGAACAGCCGCGCCGAGTGCTCGACGAGCTGCTGCTGCTGAAGCTCCGACAGCTCCGCCTCATGATAGGAGACCTGCGTCCAGTAGGGGCTGTCCGGCTCCCACTTGGACTCATAGCCGAGGATCTTCGGCAGCGTCGGATCGAGCTTCGTGAAATCGACTTCCAGAATGGGCAGCGCGCGCAGCCCCTGATCGGGATTGCCGACCAGCGTCACCGAATATTCCGAGCCCGTCAGATACTCCTGCACAAGCACCGGACGTCGCGGGAAGGCAATACGCAGCCGCTCGAGATAATCGAGCAGCGCCTTCTCATTGCTGACGACTGCCTCCTTGGTGATGCCCTGCGAACTGTCGCCGAAGTTCGGCTTCAGCAGCGCCGGGAACACCGAAGGCAGCGTCGCGCCCTGATCGCCCGGACGCACATGCGTCTCCAGCGGCACGGGGACGTCGAGCGTCATCGCCACAGCGCGCACGAGCCCTTTGTCGTAGCAGGCGGCGAGCGCGGGCGGCCCGGCTCCCGTGTAAGGCAGGTCGAGCGCTTCCAGCATCGCCGGAACGTGCAGCTCCTTGAACGGATCGTTGTTGTATCCCTCGTCGCACAGATTGAAGACGAGATCGGTGCGCAGCTCCGACAGATCGCGATCGAGCGTCGCGTGATTGTCGAGATAGCGGAACCGGTAGTTCTTCAGCTCCGACAGCGCATCCTTCAAGCGCCGGATCGTATCGTGATCCTCCGGATTGAACGTGCCGCCGCGCTTCACAGCATCCGGCAGACGCGGATCGCCCATCACCACCGTGACGTCGATCAAATGTACCTTGCCGCGCGGCTTGCGCGCCGGCAGCGCGGGCGCGTCCGCCGACAGCAGCAGCCGCCGCGCCATCATTCCGAGATCCTGGTCGCGATCCGACAAGGCCTCCGCGTTGCCGTGATGGCGCACGTTACGGAAGCCGCACTTCTCGAGCAGCTTGGCGATTCCCTCGCGGGTATAGAGGCGCTCGGCATAGAACTGATCGGCGATCACACCCAGCTCATCGTGCACGATGACCTCGCGCGAGATCAGGCGCTCCCGATCGCCCGACAACGATCGCTCGCGGCACACGAAGTGGTGCTCGTCGATCCACTCCCAAGAGCGGCGGTCGAAGTGGTCGGCCATGTACGCGCCGTCGGTGATGTCGAGCACCAGCTGGCCCGACGGGCGCAAGAGCTTGCCCACCGTCGTCAGGACTTTCTCGTCGTCCTGCTTGTTGGAGAAGTAGCCGAACGAGTTGCCCATGATTGCGACGCAGTCGAAGCTCGACTCCGGCAGGCGAGGGTTTCGCGCATCGCCTTCCTTGAACACGACCTGCAGACGCTCGTTCTGCGCGCGCTTCTTGGCGAGCCGCACGAGATAGCGCGAGCGATCGACGCCCGTGACATTGCGATACCCGCGTCGCGCCAGCTCCAGGCAGTGCCGGCCCTGCCCGCAGCACAGATCGAGAATCTGGCTTTGAGCCTGCACGGGTGCGGCGGCGAGGATGAAATCGACATCGCGGCGCGTGTTCTCAGCGTTTTCGACGACGTCACCGTCGGTCTTCACGTAGAGCGCGTTGAATAGCTTACGCCACCACTCTGCTGGGAGATGCGCTTCGAGGTCCGCAACCGGACCGAGGCATGAGCGCGGCGAGGGGCGCCTGGGGCGCTTCGCCTTGGCAATAGTTGCCATGATGGACGTATGTCCTCAAAGGGCCGCGCTCTGGCTAGGGCCACTTGCCCCTGTCAGCCGGCGATCGGCCGAACAATTACAGGCCCCATTGGCCTCACTCAACGACCGCGAACTTATTGGCCAATTGCGACTTTGCAAGAGGTAGCTCAGAATTTTCCGTGACCGTAGCAACGGCCCCATGATCACGGTTTGTGTCGGCGCATTAATGCGATGAAGAACCCGTCCGTTCCATGCTGCGCAGGTGTCAACTGCAGGGTGTCGGAACGACCATCCGCCGAACGGACAGGGTCGCCACCAACGTGCTTCTGCCAGGAATCCGCGAACGGCGCGATGGCGAAGTCGCTGTGATCGGCGAGGAAGGCGTCGACCTGGTCGCGATTCTCTTCCGGCAGCACGGAGCAGGTGACGTAAACCAGCATTCCGCCGGGTTTCGTAAGGTTTGCTCCGAGGTCCAGAACCCGCCGCTGCTCGCTCTGGCGCTCCGGAATATTTGCCGGCTTCAGCCGCCACTTGGCGTCCGGCTTGCGTCGCCAAGTGCCTGAACCCGTGCAAGGTGCGTCGACCAGCACCAGATCGAAGCGCGGCCCCAATGCCATGAGTGCCGCCTCATCGCCCGCATCCAGAACCTGCACGTTGCGCACGCCGGCCCGCTTCAGCCGCTCAAAGATCGGGCGCAGCTGCTTCTTGTCGATATCGTACGCATAGATCTGCCCGGTATTCTGCATCCCGGCGGCAATCGCCAGCGTCTTGCCGCCGGCGCCGGCGCATAGATCCAGCACCTGCATCCGCGGTCCCGCGCCTGCCAGAAGTGCCGCGAGCTGCGAGCCTTCATCCTGGACTTCGTACCAGCCCTTGCCGTGCGCGGTCTCTGCTTCGAGGTGAGGCGCCTTCGCGGCCCCTTCCGGCGGGGGCACCCTGACACCTGCCGGCGAATGCGGTGTAGCCACGGCACCGAAGTGCGACAGCGCCTTGATGACCTTTTCCGGCGTTGCCTTGAGCGCGTTGACGCGCAGATCGACGGGTGCACGCGCGGCAAGCGCCACGCCCTCCCCTGCGGCGCGCTCTCCGAAGGCGCGTTCGAACGACGGCAGCAGCCATTCTGGAATATCACCGGCAACGTGCGCCGGCACATCTGCCGCGAGCGTAGCACCCAGAGCCGCCGTCTCCGCATCGCTGAGCGGTGTCAGCGCGTGCTCGGAGCCATCCGCCGATCGCGCAACGTCCTCCGCCGTCAGCCCGAGAGCCCGCGACGCAGCGCCCAATGCCAGGGCGCGCGGAGTGTCCGACCCCATGCGCGCCGCAATCGAGGACCGCCGCCGCAGCGCATCGAACACGATCGTACCGATGGCCGCCCGGTCGCCGGAGCCCGCGAAACGATGTGCCTTGCCCCAATCAGCAAGCGCCGTTGCCGCCGGTCGGTGACGGTTCAGTATGTCGTCGAGCACTTCGGCAGCCGCCGCGATCCGCGCTCCTGCGCGCATTGCCCTTAAGCCCCGGATGCCAGGATGCGGATGGCGAATATCACCCACATGGCAATCAACGCAACGGCGCCGACACCGAGCGCCATGGCGCGCGGCCTGACGTCGTTCGAACCGGTGTGGATGTAGGCGTGCACGATACGCGACACGACGAACACCCAGGCCAGGATCACGAACACGATGCTGTTCGTCGACGTGATGAGGATGAAAGCCACCACCGCGTAGAACAGCATCGGCAGCTCGAACTGGTTCTGGAAATTGTTCGCCACCTGCTGTGCGCGCGTCGGCCAGTTAGGCTGACGCAGTGCGATGTCGCTAGGCTTCACGGCGCCGGAGCTGAGCGCCCTCTGTCGCAGCGACCCCATCCAGAACATGATGAAGAACGTCAGGGCGACCTGAACGAAAACCGGCAACAACAGGCTCGAAACGGTCATTGCCGATCTCCTCGCGTTTTAGACGTTGCCGGGATAGTTCGGGCTTTCGCGCGTGATCCGCACCCCGTGCGCGTGGCTCTCGTGGATCGAGGCCGGCGACACGCGGATGAACTTGGCCGTTGCCCGCAGATCGGGAAGCGTCTTCGCACCGAGATAGCCCATGCCGGCACGCAAGCCGCCGACGAGCTGATGCAGCACGCCTTCGACTGGTCCCTTGTACGGCACCTGTCCCTCGATGCCCTCGGGAACCAGCTTCAGCGTATCCTTCACTTCCTGCTGGAAGTAGCGGTCGGCCGATCCACGCGCCATCGCGCCGATCGAACCCATGCCACGGTAAGCCTTGTAGGTGCGGCCCTGGTAGAAGTAGGTCTCGCCCGGCGCTTCGTCGGTGCCGGCAAGCAGCGAGCCGATCATGACGCACGAAGCGCCAGCGGCCAGCGCCTTCACGGCATCGCCTGAAAACTTGATACCGCCGTCGGCGATGATCGGGACGCCGTGCTTGAAAGCTTCCTCGGCGCAATCGATGACCGCCGTCAGCTGCGGAACGCCGACACCGGCGACGATGCGCGTGGTGCAGATGGATCCTGGGCCGATGCCGACCTTGATGGCATCCGCGCCGCAGTCGATAAGCGCCTTGGTCGCGTCCGCCGTGGCCACATTGCCCGCCACGACCTGAACGCGGTTCGACAGCTTCTTGATGCGCGTCACGGCATCCAGAACCCGCTTGGAGTGCCCGTGCGCCGTGTCGACGACAATGAGATCGCAGCCTGCCGCCATCAGCAGCTCGGTGCGAATGAATCCATCTTCGCCAACCGTGGTCGCAGCCGCGACCCGCAGCCGCCCCTCGGAATCCTTCGAGGCGTGCGGGTGCTTCTGCGCCTTCTCGATGTCTTTGACGGTAATGAGGCCGATGCAGTGCTTGTCATCGTCGACGACCAGCAGCTTCTCGATCCGGTTCTCGTGCAAAAGGCGCCGCGCTTCCTCGCGCGAAACTGAACGCTTCACGGTGACGAGCTTTTCCTTCGTCATCAGCTCGGAGACCGGCTGCTCGAGGTTCGTCGCGAAGCGTACGTCGCGGTTCGTGAGGATGCCGACGAGACGCCCCTTGTTCGAGCTTCCCTTCGGCTTCTCGACCACGGGAACGCCGGAGATGCTGTGCTCGGCCATCAGCGCCAGGGCCTCGCGCAGCGATGCCTCCGGATTGATCGTCACCGGGTTCAGCACGATGCCGGACTCGAACTTCTTCACCATCGCCACCTGCCGCGCCTGCTCTTCAGGCGTGAGGTTTCGGTGAATGACGCCGATACCGCCTTCCTGCGCCATCGCAATCGCGAGGCGCGCCTCGGTGACGGTATCCATCGCCGAAGAGATGACAGGAATGTTGAGGCGTATCTCGCGCGTGAGCTGGGTGCCGACATCAGCCTGACTCGGCATGATTTCCGATGCGGCGGGCACCAGTAGGACGTCGTCGAACGTCAGCGCGACGTTGGAATCGATCTTGAGCGGGCCATTACGTGCGGCCATCGTGAGGGTCTCTCCTGAGGGCTGGGCGACATGGTTCCGGGCCCAGCGGAAACGATGTCGGCAGCCCTATACCACCGGAGTCGGGGGGATGGAAGCGAACCAGCATGCGACGGGTTGGGCGTCATCTGGCGGCTGAGCTCCCGCGAAACCGGCCAGAAACGCGGCAGACCTTACCCATTTGTATGTATTTCAACGATTGTCGGGGAACCGAGCTGGGGCGAAGCTCCGCCACCAACCCCTCAAGGAGCCCCCAAATGCGGATGTTGATTATTCTGGCGGCCGCGGCAGCGCTTTCCGCGCCTGCGCTCGCAGATAGCTGCACGGCCCAGGCCGGCGCCAAAAACATTCACGGTGCAGCTCAGACGAGCTTCATGAAGAAGTGCAGCGGAGACGTGAAGGCCAAATGCGCTTCCGATGCCTCAGCCAAGAACCTGCACGGCGCAGCGGCAAAGACCTTTACGGACAAATGCGTCCGCGAGGGCACCGGCGCCTGAAGCCGGCAACGCCCATCAGTAAGCGTCGGACGCCAAGGTCACCAAGCCGTTACCGCTCGGCGCGACATTCCAGTCCTCCACCGGTCCGCCGCGCCAATCGGCAGCTGGCTCGACGATCGAAATAGCGATGCTCGGCGCTGGCCGCGTCGGGGCGACGAGGGCGTAGAGGAACATTAGGCCCACACAGGCCGCCGAGGCCGACATCGTAGCGAGGGAGATCATGAGGAGTCGCATGGCACTGGCTCTCTGAGTTGAGATCTGCGCCGGAAACTCCTTGTGACCTCTCGCGGTTCCCTCAAACGTTAAAGCGGTTTCTCATCTTGGGACGCAGCCTTGTCGACGGCTCGTGACGACTTCCCGTTGCCCTTGTCCGCGCCGCTTTTTGCGGGGGCCGATGCCTTCGGGGCGCTTTTGGCTCGTGCTTTCTTATATTTCTCATCCCAGGCGGTCAGCTCCTCCTTGAGGTGCTTGGCGAAGCGCTTGGTCGCCTTCCGCAGCTTGTCCGTACCCTGACCGTCGCCCTCGCCCAGCGCGTCGATCAGCCTTTCGGCGTTCTCGATGGCGCGAAGCGTGTCGTGGCGTACCGCTTTCACATGCTCCTTCATGGGTAGTCTCCATCTCCGGGGACGCCAGCTTAGCGGCCGGCGAGGCAGTGCGCCATCAGACCCGAGCACCAAACACGCTTTTATGGGGTGTGATGGCGGCGCATTTGGCGCCGCCGTCAATGGAAACTACGCGGCGAGCCTGACCTCGCCTTCCTCCTCGCCCTCCCAGTATTTGATGCGCGCGGCCCGCACCCTGAGCATCACGAGATCCGGTGTATCGATCCCCTGCTCGAACCAGGCGTCGAGATCCGGCGTCCAATGCTGCGCAAACTGGGCTTTGTCGCGAACGACGCTGGCTCGGCCCTCGACCGCTATGAACAGTCCGCCGCCCGTAAGCAGCCCAGGCTCGATGGAAAACGCCAGGGAAACCCGGTTGTCGGCCGCGATCTCATCGACCGTTCGGGAGGCGCCGCAGGCAAAGAAGGTGCATGTCGCGTCCTCGCTGACGTCCCCGTTGTTGCTCATCGGCCGGCTTGCAATCTCGCCATCCCCCGTCTTAGTTGAGAGCATGGCGATGTCGATCTTGCGCATCTTCTGCGCGATTTCTTCTAGGCTTTTCTGCGTCATGGTTCCGCCTCTCGGATGGGTGCTCGTTGGGAACGGAACCGCCGCTACTGAAGTTCCCGCAGCGCGGAACGGGAGCAATTTTCTGGGGGTTCTAAGAAATGAGCGGATTGCTGGCTCTACTGGACGACGTCGTCGCATTGACCAAGTTGGCTGCCGCCTCCCTCGATGACGCCGCCTCACAGGCCGTCAAGGCCAGCGCCAAGGCGGCTGGTGTCGTCGTCGACGACGCCGCCGTGACACCCCGCTACGTGACCGGGCTCGCCGCCCAGCGCGAACTGCCCATCGTCGGCCGGATCGCCGTCGGCTCGCTCCGCAACAAGCTGCTCTTCCTGCTGCCGGCGGCCCTGCTGCTCAGCTACTTCCTGCCCCAGGCCATCACGCCACTGCTCATGATTGGCGGCCTCTACCTCGCCTATGAAGGCTACGAGAAAGTCCACCACATGTTCGTGGGCGAGCCGGCAGCGGTGAAAGGCGTCAAAGTCGCCACCCGGCTTGCCGCGGCCGACAAGGCTCTGGAGGACGAGCGCGTCTCCGGCGCCATCCGGACCGACTTCATCCTCTCCGCCGAGATCATGGCCATCGCTCTGGCGGCCATCGAAGCGCCTGACATGGTGACGCGCGCCCTCGTGCTGGCCGCAGTTGCGATTTTCATTACGGTCGCTGTGTACGGCGCCGTCGCTCTGATTGTGAAAGCGGACGATATCGGTGTCCGTCTCGTCCAGCGGGGTGGCGTCATCTCCGGACCGGTCGGACGGGCCCTCGTACGGGGCATGCCACCATTCCTGGAACTGCTGAGCCTCGTCGGCATGATCGCCATGCTGTGGGTCGGCGGCGGCATCCTCGTGCACGGCCTCGCCGAGTTCGGCTTCGCTGCCCCCGAGCACGTGATCCATGCGGTCTCAGAGGCTGTGCGGGCAGCCGTGCCCGCGGCGCCGCTCGACGACATACTCGCGTGGATCGCAACGGCAGCCGGCTCTGCAGTGGTCGGCCTCGTCGCCGGGGCTATCACCGCCGCTGTGGTGACGATCGGCAAGGCACCGTTCCGCAAGGCAAAGGCCGAGCACTAAGCCGCGAGTAACCTCGGGCTGAAAGATTCGTGCCTCAAAAAGCAGTGATCAGTGCTGGGGCTGGTCGACGGAAGCCGTATCGCCTTCCGGCGGGCACTTCCGCTCCTGCGAGATCGGCGCCTCATTGCACTCGGCGCCAAACTTGGCCGTGCCATCGCCCGTGATCGGCTGCAGCGTCGCTTTGCACATGAGAGTCTGACCCGAAGGCGTATCGGCCCGAAGCTGCACGCTGCGCCCGACAGCTACAGGAAATCGGAACACGCACGTCTCGCCCATCGGCTGGAAGAGCACGGTGACGGTACCATCACTGGGCGAGATCTGCTCGACCGAGAACGTATCGCCGTCGCCGCCGCCGAGCGACACCGACTGCAGCGGCGCGATGGAGAACGCTTCCGTTGCGTCGTCTTCGGCCATCGCGGAATACGCGGGCGCAAGGGAAAAGGCGGACAGCGCGAGCGCTGTCATGACGAACCGAACGAGACACGGACGTTTCATACCGTGAACCCCTCCCATGCTTCTGCAAGTGTAGCGTGTTCGCATGACAGAGTCCTTAAGCGCGCGCCTTGTGCACCGATGAAATTCAGCGAACAATCCGATCGGCCACACACACGGTTGGTTAAGCAGCTTCGGCGCGTTTGGCTGTTCCCTTGGAGACACGCCGACCGGAGGTCTCCTGATTTGCTGCACGATGTTTTCGGCTGCGGCGCTGCACTCAGCGCCGGCCCCGGCACCCGCTATGACAGGAACCTGATGCCCGGATCGAAACGCCGAAACGTCAGAGCAACAGGCCTGCTCGCAACCGTGCTCGCATTGCTCGCCCTCTCTCCGTCTGTCGCCGCCGATCCTTATCTCGCCGACTTCAAATACCCCTATTCAACGCATCGGTACGACTTCCAATCCCAGGGCCAGGACCTATTGCACCCATGAATGCGAACGGCCGAACGGTAGTTCTTTTGCACGGCAAGAACTTCTGCGGAGCCACCTGGGAGAGCGTCATCGCAGCCCTATCGGGCGCCGGCTACCGCGTCATCGTCCCCGATCAGGTGGGCTTTTGCCGCTCCGCGAAGCCGCGCGCCTACCAGTACGGCCTCCATCAGCTCGCCGCGAACACCCACGCTATGCTCGCCAAGCTTGGTGTCGAGAAGCCCATCGTCATTGGGCATTCCATGGGCGGCATGCTCGGGATCCGCTACGCGCTGATGTACCCCGAGAGCACGGGCGCACTGGTATTGGTGAACCCCATCGGCCTCGAGGACTGGAAGGCCAAGGGCGTGCCGCTCGTCACCATTGACCAGCTCTACGCCGGGGAGAAGAAGACGACGGCCGAGACCATCAAGAGCTACCAACGAGCCGTCTACTACAGCGGCAACTGGAAGCCTGAGTACGACCGCTGGGTCGATATGCTCGCATCGATGTACAGCGGCGACGGCGGCGACATCGTCGCCTGGAGCCAGGCTCTGACGTCCGACATGATCTTATCGCAGCCGGTAATTTACGAGGTCGATCAGCTCAAAGTGCCGACCGTTCTGCTCATTGGCCTGAAGGACACGACAGCCATCGGCCGCAACCGCGCCTCGCCGGAAGCCGCCAGGGCGCTCGGCAACTACGCCACGCTGGCGCCTGAAGTGGCTGGCCGCATCCCCGGGGCCAAGCTCCTCGCATTCCCCGAATTGGGCCACTCCCCGCAAATCGAGGACCCTACGCGCTTCAACGCCGCGCTCCTGAAGTCGCTTGCGGAGATTGCGAAGCCGCAAACGGCCCCATCGCCCGCAGCACCTCAGAAGTGAGCGGCTACTCCGGCCGGAATCCGGTTGCGAGAACGTACAGCTCCGCGGAATCGGAGCGGCTCGCCGGCGGCTTCACATGCCGCACCGTCGCGAAACGCTTCTTCAGCGTATCGAGCAGATCGCGCTCCGAACCGCCCTGGAAAACCTTGGACAGGAACGCCCCGCCGGGACGCAACACGTCGCAAGCGAAAGCAGCCGCGCCCTCGGCGAGTCCCATGATTCGCAGATGGTCGGTTCGCGTGTGGCCCGTCGTCGGCGCCGCCATATCCGACAGCACGACATCGGCGTACCCATCGCGCAGCTTCGATTTCAAGATCGCCTCGGCATCGTCAGCGGTGAAATCGAGCTTCAGCACCTCGACTCCCGGCAGCGTCTCCATGTCGAGGTAGTCGATGGCGATGACTTGCCCTTTCCCTCCCACGGCATGCACGCGCTCGGCGGCGATCTGGCTCCACCCGCCCGGCGCCGCGCCGAGATCGACCACCACGCCGCCGGCTTTCAGGAATTTGTGCTTGTCGTCGATCTCTTTCAGCTTATAGGCGGCGCGCGAGCGCATGCCCTCGCGCTTCGAAGCCGCGACGTAAGGGTCGTTGAGCTGCCGCTCCAGCCAGCGCTGCGACGAGGCCCGATGCTTGCGCGCCGTCTTGAGCCGCACGCGCATCTGGCGCTGCCCGCCGCCCGGACCCTTCTGCGATCCGCTACTTTTCTTCTGGGTCATGACGATGCTCTCAAGCGGGGCGGCGACGACGTCGGGCCGGCGCAAATACGCCGTCTTCCAGCATCAGCGTCGTGAGGATGCCTTCCCGCAATCCACGATCGGCGACCCGCAGCCGTTCGCACGGCCACATGCGCAAGATCGCCTCTAAGATCGCGCAACCGGCGAGGACGAGATCCGCGCGGTCGCGCCCGATGCACGGCTCGGCGATCCGCTGCTCATAGCTGCGCCCCAGCAGGTCCGCCGTCACGTCGCGAACTTCGTTGACGTTGAGCCAGCAGCCATCGACGCGATTTCGGTCATATCTTTTGAGACCGAGCTGGATGCCGGCCACGGTCGTCACCGTGCCCGAAGTGCCCAGCATATGCATGCGGCGCCCCTTCAGCCGCTCGGCAACGCCGTGCCGCTTCTCGAAGTCCGCCAGCAGCCTCTGCGTCTCGGCGACCATGTCCTCGAAGCCGACTTCGCTGACATTGCGGCCACCGAACCGTTCGGCGAGCGTGACGACACCGATCGGCAGCGAGGTCCAGGCGACCATGCACTGCTGCGCGTCGACCCTTCCGGCAAAGCGCCGATCCCGCTGACGCGCCCGGCGCGTGAGATCGAGAAGGATGAGCTCCGACGATCCCCCGCCGATATCGAACACCAGCACGTAGTCGCAGCTCGGATCGATCAGCGCCGCCGATCCGGAGACCGCCAGCCGCGCCTCGACCTCGGGCGTCAGGATTTCGATATCGAGGCCCAGCTTGTCATGCACGCGCGCCAGAAATTCAGGCCCGTTTTCCGCGACCCGGCAGGCTTCCGTTGCCACCAGTCGCGCGCGGCGCACCTTCGCGCGCCCGAGCTTGCCGGCGCAAACCTTCAGCGCTTCGAGCGTCCTGACCATCGCCGGCTCGGATAACCGCCCACTCTGACTGACGCCTTCCCCGAGACGGATGATCCGCGAGAACGCGTCGACCACGCGAAAACCACGACGCGATGGCCGTGCGAGCAACAGGCGGCAGTTGTTCGTGCCGAGATCGAGCGCGCCATAGACGGCATCGGAGCGCGTCTCGCGGTCGGTACGCTTTGCGTTGAAAGCTGCGCCCGCGCTGTCCTGCCCCTCGGCGGATGGATGCGCGGTGACCGCGACGGGAAAACCGCCGCTACCGTTCGTGGCCGCGGGCGCATCTCTGGCGCCGCCCTCGTCGGGATAGCCCTGCACAGTTCAAATTCTCCAGCGCCTGGCATATGGCCTCCGCAATCATTTGCGGGTCGGCCCAATCAACAGGCGTCTTTCTGGACGACACTTGCAACCAGTCTAGCAGCAATCGGCGATGCGTAAAGCGCTACGCGCCACAACCTGCTATCCTCCTGAGACCGTAGCTGAAATAGACTTAATCGATGCATCTCCCTGCGATTTCCGCGGCTTTGGTTGTTTGCGCACTCGGGGCGCTTCCTGCCCTGTCAAAGGCCCTCGACGAAGCCGCCCGCAACCGCCTCCTCAAGGCATATCCGGAGGCGCTCGACCGCATAGACGGCAACGATCTCGTCTGGCGCGACGGAGCACGAATGCCGCTCGATGACGGAAAGGGCGACAAGAGCTTCGAGCAGTGGCTCGCCACTCCCGACATTGCCGACACCTTCGCCATCCCCTATCCGGCCGGTGCCGACGCCACGCCACCAGCGGTCGACATCGACCCCGGACGTGCGCGCAACGCACCCTTCTTCGACAAACTCTACGGCAACTGTCGCAAGGGCGAGGTGGAGAAAAACCTCGTCCGCGTCGACTGGCTGCCCAGACGCGGCAAGCAGCGACTGCCGTTCAACCGTCGCAACGGCGCAGCTGCCGCGCTCGCCGCCGTCAGCCGCGACCTCGACGCGCTGCCATCGTCGTTCGATGTGTTTCTCGTGCCCTCCGCCGGCACCTATAACTGCCGCGTCATAGCGGGAACCGATCGCGTCTCGGCGCACGGACACGGCATCGCCATCGACATTGCTCTGAAGCACGCCCACTACTGGCGGGACGCGATGTCGGGCAAAGACGCGCCGGTGACGTTCAAGAATGAAATCCCGATGGACATCGTGCGCATCTTCGAGCGCCACGGCTTCATCTGGGGCGGCCGCTGGTATCATTACGACACCATGCATTTCGAGTACCGCCCCGAGTTGCTCGGGGTGGCACCACCGGCGGCACCCACCTCGGCCCCGTGAAGCGGCCGGCAGGGTTGTGCATGCTCGCTTGGCCCGACGCGCCATCGGCCAGGACCGCGCAGGCCGCTGGCAACGAAATCGGCGTCTACGCCGCATGCACCAGCAGTGTGACGGGTTGCGGCGGCTCGGGGCACCTGTTATATGGCGCCCCTCCGGTGGGCGAGCCCATCGTTGATCCCGGCATTGGGGGATCGTCTAATGGTAGGACTGCAGACTCTGACTCTGCCTGTCTAGGTTCGAATCCTAGTCCCCCAGCCAAGTCAACAATCATCAATAAAATCAGTGGCTTACGGCGCCATAATCAGTGGCTTACGGCGCCATAAAAGGCGCTGCTAGTACACGTTGCTAGCACACGCCGGTCAGTTGTTCTGAAGCGCGAAGCACCTCACCGTTTTCCCTGCGCCGGCTCGAGGCGGCCAAGCTGCCATCACGCGCCGCATCTGCCGCCGTCTGATCGAACGTATGAGCCCGTGGCATGGCGGCGTCGAGCGCTACCTTGGCACGGTGCGGGCGGCCAACGTCTACGCGCTCGCGCTGCCGTGCTTTCTGCCGGTGCCAATGAAGCCGAGTACACAATGCAGGGAGAAAGCTCCCCCAGCGGGGCCATCAATGGGATTGGAGACGTCGCGGTTGCCGCTCGGTGATGGCTTCTCACCCGTTGACGTGGTGATGCGCCGGTTGCGTGCGGGGCTCGGCCGGCTCTGACCGTTCGCTCACGTACGTGGAAGTCTCTCGGCTGGTCTTTCCGATTCAGACAACTCTCGGTGACTGACACCGGAGGCCGATCACCATGAACAAAATCGCTACGCGCCGCCCGGCGCTCGAAGAATTCATTATCGTCGACCGGCATATGGCTGAGCACTACCCGACGTCTGCAAGGATGTGGTTCTTTGAGGCTCCGCCGAGCCTGCTGACGCAATACGTTTTTCCCCAAGGGTCAGGGGATTACGACGAAACCGATATACTGGAATTGGGGGCGCAATTCCTCGCGAAAAAGCTAGGGCGAGTGCCGGGTGAATGAGCGCATAAACCGGAACGCGACGGGAAACGGGGGGTCTGATGACGAGAAAGTCTAAGACTGTTGCGCGGCGTCCTGACATCGGAGACGCGTTTTTCAATGCC
The DNA here is from genome assembly GCA_030148725.1 of Hyphomicrobium sp. Lineage (GTDB taxonomy): Bacteria > Pseudomonadota > Alphaproteobacteria > Rhizobiales > Hyphomicrobiaceae > Hyphomicrobium_A. The sequence continues at coordinate 146,047 of JASBSU010000004.1, read as the reverse complement.
CAGGGCGCCTGTGAAGATACCGCAATGGATATCTTCAACGCAGCCTTGCGGCGGGAGTTGCCGAAGCTGATCCAGCAAGCCATCGCTGAAGTCGCAAGCCACGCGTTCGGTAACGGTGTCGAGTGGGCGCTGCAAACGCCTATGACGAAAGCCGAGCGGAAGAGCATCGCTTAGAGCGGTTCGGTGAACGCGCTTCGCCGTTGAAAAGCAGGACGGGATGCTCTGCACCATTGACGCAAGGGGCTCAAGGTGCGGGCGTTAAATTCAGCGCCGACGATTCGACAGAGCCTGGAGCACCATCGCATGACGCACACCGACCTGACGGAATCCAAGGTGCAGTTTGAAAAGATGCTTCGTGAGATCCTTCAAGGTGGACGAACCTGAATCTCGGCCAGCTTTATCCTAAGTGTTTTCTGGACTGTGCCTTCACCGCTATTTCAGCACAGCGGCCAGGGAGCTACGATGGCAATATTCAATTCGGGAATTTTCCATGCGCCCAACAATCTATTGCCTAGCTGTTCTCGCCCTTGCAGCGTGCTCCACCCCCTATCAGGAAATGGGCTTCTCGGGTGGCGTTGCGGCTCAGCAAATGACGGCTGACACCTATCGCATCGTCTCTCGCGGCAACGGCTACACCGGACGAACCCAAGTCCAAGACTACACGATGCTGAAGGCGGCAGAGACCACCAAGGCCAACGGTGGGACACACTTCAGGATCGTCAGCGCGCAAGATGCGACCAGGGAAGGGGCATTCGTAAACCCAGGACACGCTAATACGACATTCTACGGAAACACCGCCTCAACGACTTACTCGCCGGCCACGGTCACGCCGATCATCAAGCCGGGTGAGGACACATATATCCGCGTCTTGACACTGGCGCCGGGCCAGACAGCGCCGCCCGACGCCATCTCGGCCGATGAGATTATCCAATTTGTGGGACCGCGAGTTACACGCGGATAGTGGAAACGCTTTTCGACAATGTTCACAGACGTGTTGAGAAGCCCAATGCCTCGCTGGGTGAGTGCTAAGCAGGAATTAGGTGCCCGCCTTAGTGATCCAACTTTGTCGCCCAGGAAGCCGTGAGATTTTCGCCGCATGAATTATATGAGAGACTTTGCTGCAGCCTGGTGCGGGTGGTTTGCAATTTGTATTGTCGGCGCTGAGGCTGCCGGTGATGGCCTCAGCATTATCATCGTGTCAGACAAGGAGGCGTTGGTCGCGACGCAAGTACTGGCAGTCGCCGATGTCCCCAAGTTCATACTCGGGCTAGGTTCAGATTTGGATCAAACGATCTACGTCAAGGTTCGCGATTCCAAAACGCCGGATGCGACGGTAAAATCACTGGTCTTGGGTTTGTCGCGGGTGGGCTACAAGACCGTTAAGCTCGTCCGCGAGGACGCAAGGGATCAACCTAAGGCGGCAAAAAAGTTCGACCCGGACCAGGTCGCAGCTCTGCTCGCGGCCAAGCGCGAGACACAGACGGTTCAGGGAATCGACGATGTGTTGAATGCCATTAGCAGGCAGTTGAAACTGTGCGCACGTGTTCCGGAAACCGGCGGAAGTGATCTTCCATCAGTGCACGTAAAATTCAGACTCAATCCCGATGGCGAACTGAATGGCGATGTCAGTTTGGTGAACGAACAAGACAATGGCGTCTATTTGCTTGCTGCTGAAGCATCAGTACGCGCTGTCAGAGAATGTGCACCGTTTAAGCTGCCACCGTCCCATTACGAGTTATGGAAGTCGGTAGTGTGGACCTTCGACTGGGCGGCAATCGCTGGAATAAAGAATCGGCCGCGAGGGAGTCTTGAGCACCGCCGTACGTACGCAGGTAGTGCCGTGGCGAGGATACTCTCAAACGTGGTCGTAAAGAGCGGGATAGTTTATCTAAACCTGACAATTGCACCAAACGGTGAATTGGTAGACATCAGCGTGCGCCAAATTGATGGGCCTACTGGCACGGATCGTGTAGTGCTTGACGCCGTGGAGAGATCGAAGCCGTTTCCTACATTTTCAGCGAATGAAGGCATTGACCCGGTCGTGGTGTCCGAACGGATAGATCTGTCGGAGACGCGGGACGCGGGAGATGTTTACGCCCGAGCCATCACGCAGCTGGTCAATCGCAACATGCAGTCGACTATTGCCCCTGCCGCTGGCCGAGCGCGAGTGCTACTTCTGCTCGATGATCAAGGCAACGTGGCGCGACGCGCCATAGAGACCAGTTCTGGAAACCCGCAACTCGACGAAATTGCGTTGAAGATTGTCGGCAGTGCGGCTCCGTTTCCTAAGCCATTTCCGGAGGTCGCGGCTGCGCCGTCCAAAAATCTTAAATATTTCTTCACCCTTGTCTTTCGTTCGGAGAGCCGGTTAGACATCAAAAAATAATAGGATGCCGAAGGGGAGACGTAACGATAGCCGGTTTGGCTCGTGATCCCTAACGCCGAACTGTTTCGAGATCGCTTCGGCGGGCAATCCCAACGTTCAAAAAGGCATAGCGCGGTACCAGGGCCGCCACACAGCGTCAAAGAATGTCTTCGAGGCCTTCGGGCGATCCGTGTAGCCGCTTCCGCAATGCCATCGGCGGGTCCAGATGTCGAGACGCAGCAACAGGCATGCTTATCAAGCTGGAGGCCGCGCACTGCCTGTGAGCAACACCGAAAGTCGCGATGCCAGCCTGAGGGCACGGCCCACGGACGCAAGGGCGCCTTGAGCCACCCAGTTGGCGCCGGGCGGATCGACCGCCGCCGGCTCAGACCTCAATTCCCCTTTTCCTGAGCACGTCGCAGCGCGGCGGCGAGTGCGCTCTCAGCCGGCGCCTGCGAACCCGGGCGAGGCACCTGTGCACCGCCTCGCGGCGCCGGTGATGCCGTTGCCGGCCGACCCCCAGAACCCACCGTGTCGATCGCGCCCGACTTCATCGTCAGCGCGATACGCTTACGCGGCACATCGACCTCCTTGACGCGCACCTTCACCACGTCACCCGCTTTGACGATCTCGTGCGGATCTTTCACGAACCGGTCGGCCAGCTCGGAGATGTGCACGAGCCCGTCCTGATGCACGCCGACGTCGACGAACGCGCCAAACGCGGCAACGTTGGTGACAACGCCTTCCAGCTGCATGCCGGGTTTGAGGTCGGTGATGCTGTCGACGCCCTCCTGGAACGTCGCCGTCTTGAATTCCGGTCGCGGATCGCGGCCCGGCTTCTCGAGCTCCGCCAGAATGTCCGTGACGGTCGGAACACCGAATGCCTCATCGGCGAATTGCGCCGGCTTCAGCGACTTCAGAAACGCCTTGTCGCCTATGATCGACTTGAGCGGGCGCTTGGTCGCATCCGCGATCTTCTCGACGACGACGTACGCTTCCGGATGCACCGCCGAGGCATCGAGCGGATTGCTGCCGTTCATGATGCGCAGGAACCCCGCGGCCTGTTCGAATGCCTTTGCACCGAGCCGCGGCACCTTCTTCAGCGCCGCGCGCGACTTGAAGGCACCGTTCTCGTCGCGAAACGCCACGATATTTGACGCCAGCGTCTGGTTGAGACCCGACACGCGCGACAGCAGCGGCGCCGACGCCATGTTGACGTCCACGCCCACCGAGTTGACGCAATCCTCCACCACCGCGTCGAGCGACCGTGCAAGTCCGCTCTGGTCGACGTCGTGCTGGTACTGGCCGACACCGATAGCCTTCGGCTCGATCTTGACGAGTTCGGCCAGCGGATCCTGCAGGCGCCGCGCAATCGAGACCGCACCGCGCAGACTGACATCGAGATCGGGGAACTCTTTCGCCGCAAGTTCGGAAGCCGAATAGACCGACGCGCCGGCCTCCGACACCATCGCCTTCGTCAGATTCAGGTCCGGCATTTTCGACATCAGCTCGGCGACCAGTTTGTCGGTCTCGCGCCCACCCGTGCCGTTGCCCACACTGACGATATCGACCTTGTGCTGCTTGCACAGCGCAGCGAGCGTTGCCAGCGATCCGTTCCAGTCACGCCGCGGCTCGTGCGGATAGATGGTCGTCGTGGCCAGCAGTTTGCCCGTGGCGTCGACGACGGCCACTTTGACACCGGTGCGGATGCCGGGATCGAGGCCCATGGTCGTCCGCGGGCCGGCCGGAGCGGCGAGCAGCAGATCTTTGAGATTACGTGAGAACACGGAAGTCGCTTCCGCGTCGGCGCGTTCCTTCAGTCGCGCCAGGAGGCCGGTCTGCAGCGACCCGGAAAGCTTGTCCGCCCAGGCTTTGTGAACCGTTTCGCCGAGCCACGCATCGGCAGGGCGCCCGCGATCGAGGATTCCGACCGCGGTTCGAATTCGTCCCTCGGCGGGATGCGGCTTGCCCTTCTCGTGCGCGACATCGAGATCGAGCTCCAGCACGCCTTCATTGAGGCCGCGCAACATCGCGAGCGCACGATGCGATGGCATATCCTTGATGCGTTGGCCGAACTCGAAATAGTCGGCGAACTTCGCGCCCTCTTCGCTCTTGCCCTTGCGCACCGCCGACTTCAGCTCGCCCTCCGCCCACAACCATTCGCGAAGATTCCCGACCAGCGCCGGCGTTTCCGCGATCTGCTCGATGAGAATGTGACGCGCGCCATCGAGAGCCGCCTTTGCGTCCGCGACGCCTTTCTCTGCATCGATGTACTTGGCAGCTTCCGTCGCCGGATCGAGCTGCGGGTTTTTCAGCAATGCCTCGCTGAGCTGCTCGAGCCCAGCCTCGCGCGCAATCTGCGCCTTGGTCCGCCGCTTCGGCTTGAACGGGGCGTAGATGTCCTCCAGCTCGATTTTGGTAGCCGCGCCGTCGATGGCGCGCGCCAGCTCCGGCGTCAGCTTGCCGAGCCCCTCGATGGTCTTGCGGACGCTGCTCCGCCGATCCTCAAGCTCGCGCAGATAGGACAGCCGCTCCTCAAGCTTGCGCAGCTGCGTATCGTCGAGCCCGCCGGTCTTCTCCTTACGATAGCGCGCGATGAACGGAACGGTCGCACCTTCCCCGAGCAGCTCGACCGCAGAGGCGACCTGCCGCTCTGCGACCCCAAGCTCCGTGGCGATGCGTTGATTGATCTTGTCCATGCTGCGCTCCTTGGCTCAGCGCCTCATGCAACGCCTCGCCCGAACGGGTCAAGCATGCGATGGCACCTGCCCACCGGGTTCGAACCCTGAGCCCCGCAAGCCCCAATTTCGGGGAAACTGGCGGCGAATATATCCACAAAAACGGCTATTTGGTCACAGGTTGAGCCGAGACCGCGAACCCTATTATATTCTGTTCAGAACGGGACGCATGGCAAAGAACGCTTTGGGACAGCGACCACAGATGAATGAGCACGCTGCCCGTCAGCTTGTCGACACAGCCTATCGTTCCTGGAGCAACGGCGACATTGAGACCCTGCTCGCCCAATACATCGAAGACCTGACCTTCTGGTCCAACATCGGGGGCGCAGAGCAAGGGCCGCTCGTAGTGCGGGGCAAGCCGCTGTTTCGATCCTTCGTTGAGGCAATTGCAGCAACGATGGAGAGCACCTCGGTCCTCGAGCACTTCCGACTGACCGATGGCATCGGCTACGCGAAGGTCGATTTCTACGTCCGCCACAAGCTCACCGGCCATGTGTTGACGGGAAGCTATCGCCAGGTCACCACGTTTCGGGACGGCAGGATCGAGAGCGTCGAGCAATTTCACGACGCGGCGCGCACGGCAGCCTTCTATCGGCTGCTCGCCGACGAATCGACGCCGCGCTAGCACCGCTCAGCCGAGCGTGTGGCGGAAGTCGTCGTAGCCGAACGTCGCCACGACGCGGTAGCTCCCATCCTCATCGAGAATCCCGATGTCGGGCCGCGGCGTGCCGTTGAACGTCGTGTTCTTCACGAAGCTGTATTGCATCATGTCGGTGAACACGACCCGGCTCCCGACCTGCAACGGCTCGGCGAATGAGTACTCGCCGATAACGTCGCCGGTCATGCAGGTCTTGCCGCCGAGAACATACGTGTGCGCTTTGACTCCCGCTGCATCCGCGCCGACGATGGCTGGCGTGTACGGGACCTCGAGCACATCCGGCATATGGCAACTCGCCGACGTATCGAGGATCGCAAGGTTGCGCTCGTTCCAATGCAGCCCGATCACGCTCGAAACCAGATAGCCCGTATCGACGACGATGCCGCCACCCGGCTCGAGGATCACCTCGACGCCGAAGTCCGAACGGAATGCCTTGATGGCCGCAATCAGCTTGTCGACGTCATACCCGGGCTTGTTGATGAAGTGGCCGCCGCCGAAATTCACCGCCTTCACCTTGCGGATATACGGCGCGAACGTGCGCGCCACGTGCTCGATCAGCCCGACCGACCCGTCCGCCAAGCTCTCGCACAGCGCGTGTGCATGGAATACGTCGATGTCGCCCCAGGGCAGTTCGTCGATCTGCTCGCGCGTCGTACCGAAGCGAGAGCACGGCGCGCAAGGATCATACAGTGGGCCGCCGAGCGTCGCATTCGAATAGCCGGGATTGATACGCACGCCGAGCTTGGCGCCGGCAGCCTTGGCGACGCCGCCATAGCGCGCGATCTGCTCGGGCGAATTGAAATAGATGTGGTCGGCGTAAGCGGTGACGCGCTCCACCTCGCCGGGCGAGTAGGCCGGCGCGTAGACGTGCACCTCCTTGCCAAACTCCTCATGCCCGAGCCGCGCCTCGTATTCGCCGCTCGCTGTGGTGCCATCGACGGCATCACGCATCAGCGGGAAGGCTGCCGGCATCGCCCACGCCTTGGTGGCGAGCAGAACCTTGCACCCCGCCTCGCGCCGGATGCGCTCGACCGTTGAAAGGTTGCGCTTCAGGGCGGCAACGTCGAGCACATACGCGGGCGTGCGCATGTCGGCTGGCAGCTTGTCGAGCATTGAAGGCATGTCCTGAGCGGTGGCCGGAAAAGTAAAGCGCCCGGTATATGGCATTGGTGACAGGTTGGTGAAAGTGCCGCCTGTCCCGAATGGCCAACTATCGCCCACGCATCGCGATGAGATGGTCGCAAACAGTATCCACCACGCGGGAATCGCGCATGTAGGCGTTGTGGTAGAGCGCGTCGCTCAAGTGCTTCCACATGGCGTCCGGGTCGGCGAGGCCCCCATCCGGGGCGTCAGACGCTACGAACGACGAATAGAGCTTGTGCGCGGCAACGAAAACCGCCTCGTCGTCGATGCCACCGAGGTTTGTCGCCTCGATCCGGACCTCACTCAGTTCGCTGATGTACGCCGGGAAATGCCCAACGCCTTTGAGTACGTAAGCCGCGTCGCCGCCATAAGCCGCACCCACCACGCCGCCGTGGATGGCCGCCGTGAGGGTTTTCGCCCACAGCCACGCCCCGCCGAGCCGCGCCAGCAGCCAGACCGCGCCGAAGATGACGCCATAGACGATCGGCACCAGCAGGATGAACGTGAGATCTGCCGCTGCGCCGAGCCCGAACTCTCCCGCCTTCAGCTTCTCGACGATGGGCGTGAAGAAGTATCCGGCGGTCGCAACGAAGAACGCGATTGTGCCGACCACACCGATCAGCCGCGCAAACGCGGTCAGCGAGCGCATCGCGGCGCCGACCGTGACATATTGCGGGGAGATCGCCGCCGCCGTCTCCAACAGGCGCATGGCTTCATCGCGCGGACTGTGAATGACGAGCCACTGCCCAGGCTTGATGCCGCGCGCGATACGATGCTTCGCCCATCGCCGCCACAGAAGCGTGCCGAGACCACGCCGCGCGCTCCACAGCGACAGCGCCAGCAGCCCACCGAAGAACAGGATGGTTTCGATCCACTTCGTCGTGCCGCCGCCGAGGATGGTCACGAGGTACCAGACCATGATCGGCGCGATGATGATGCCCATCGCCGCCTGGAATAACGCGATCAGCCACGGCACGGTCTTGAGGCGGCGACGAAAGAATGGCGTGCCGAACGTGACGATCCCCCCGCGCAGCGGCGAGGATCCGATCCGCGCCAAACCCTCCGCAGTGACATTCCCCCCGTGGCTGTGCGCGATGATCGAGTAGGAGGTCCCTGATTTCTCCAGGCCGCGCAGCACGCGCGCGAGTTCCGTAGAGCCGAGCAGGCGATCGAAATCGGAATTCCGGCCGGACCAGTGCAGCGGCAGGAACTCCACATCCTTCACGCCACGCCGATCAAAGGCTGCTTCCAGCTCGGCCGCGAAGGGCGAACCCCTCTGCCACCACCGCTCGCCGACGTCATCGGCATGCTGGCTGTTGGTGCCGTGGACCGTCACCACGACATGGCGTGTGGTCGAAGGCTCCGTGACCTCCGATCTCGCAGCCTCTGGCATTCACTCCCCCGAACTCCGTTTCTCAGTCACCATCTCCTTGATGGTACTGGCCGAAGTTTGACACGAAAAAGGGTGGCATAGGCCACCCTTTCGCTTCAACCGGGTTAAGCGCGGGTCGGCTCAGGTCTTGACCGCGAACAGCTCTGCCTGATCGGCAGGCGTGATGTCCTTGACGTGCCACGGCAGACCCTGCTTACCGAGCTCGTCGAGAAACGGCTTCGAGGGCAGCTGCTCGACGTTGTAGACGCCCTTGCCACCCCACGCGCCCTGGAACATCTGGATCGCGCCGACGACCGGCGGCACGCCCGTCGTATACGACACCGCCTGGGCGCCCGTCTCCGCGTAGCACTGGGCATGGTCGCAGACGTTATAGATCAGCACCGTCTTGCGCTTGCCGTCCTTGGTGCCATCGATGATGCAGCCGATCGACGTACGCCCGGTGTAGTTCTCGCCCAGCGACGACGGCGGCGGCAGCAGCTCCTTCAGGAACTCCATCGGGATCACCGGCGTGCCCTTGTACATGACGGGATCGATACGCGTCATGCCAACGCTCTGCAGCACGTCAAGGTGCTTGATGTAGTTGTCCGAGAAGGTCATCCAGAAACGGATCTGCTTCAGACCCTTGATGTTCTGAACGAGGCTCTCCTCCTCCTCGTGATAGATGAGGTAGCTCTTGCGCGGGCCGACTTCCGGATAGTCGATCATGGTCGAGATCGACAGCGGATCGATGTCGATCCACTTGCCGTCCTTCCAATATTTGCCGCGCTGCGTCACCTCGCGGAGATTGATCTCCGGATTGAAGTTCGTCGCGAACGACTTGCCGTGGCTGCCATCATTGCAGTCGATGATGTCGATCGTCTCGATGGTGTCGAACAGGTGCTCCTGCGCATACGCGCAGAAGATGTTCGAGACGCCAGGATCGAACCCGCAGCCGAGCACCGCCATGATGCCCTTGTCCTTGTAGCGGTCCTGGTACTTCCACTGCCACGAGTACTCGAACTTCGCGACATCGCGCGGCTCATAGTTTGCCGTGTCCATGTAGTGCACGCCCGTCTCCAGGCACGCATCCATGATCGGCAGATCCTGATACGGAAGCGCCATGTTGATCACGAGGTCCGGCTTGACCTTCTTGATCAACGCCACCGTCTCCGCGACGTTGTCGGCATCGACCTGGCTGATCTCGATGGGCGTCACGCAGCGCTTGGCAACGGCCTCACAGCTTGCGAGACGGCGCGAGGCCAGATGGACGCGCTTGAACACGTCACGGTTCATCGCGGCTTTCTGAGCGGTGACAGATCCAGCGGCGCCGGCGCCGATGATGAGGACACCTTCCAATTCAAGTCTCCCGATGGCAAGGATGGAAACCTATGCCTGCCTTAGCATTGCGGTCCGGCAGCTCTGAGGGGACCCACTTAGTGCAGCCGCCCCCCCAGTACAATACCTATGTGCTTAACCGCCATTTATGACAGTCGGAGCAAAGCGGCAGCTGCGCGCTCGCGGGACCTCGCGCGGCGGCAATCAACGATAGCGACGTGAAGTTTGCCGCTGGTCTATTTGACAGGCTACTGGTGTGAGCCAAGTCCGCGCGAAACTCTAAAATCCAACCAGTCGTGACACAGCACCAGAGCCAGATCCCCGCCGGCGTCGTCAACATTGCCGACTACGAGCGGCTTGCCGCCGAGCGGCCGACGCCCAGCGCCTGGGCCTACATCTCCGGCGGCGCCGGCGACGAGATCACGCTGCGCTGGAACCGCGAAGCCTTCGAACGTCTGCAAATTCTGCCGCGCATTCTGAGCGGCACGACCGGTATAGACACGACACTGCAGCTTCTCGGCCGCTCGTTCGCGCATCCGATCCTTGTCGCCCCCGTCGCCTACCAGCGCCTAGCGCATCCCGATGGCGAGCGCGGCACAGCGGCCGCTGCCGCCGCCCAAGACGCGGGTTTCGTCCTCAGCTCCCTCTCGACCGACACGCTGGAAAGTGTTGCCGCGGTTGGCGACGGCCGCCGCTGGCTGCAACTCTACCTGCTGCCCGATCGCGCCGAGACGCTCGACCTCGTGCGCCGCGCGGAGGCTGCGGGATACGAAGCGCTGGTCGTCACCGTCGATGCCCCCGTCAACGGCGTCCGCGACCGCGAGCGCCGAGCCGGCTTCGCGCTGCCCGAGGGGGTGCGGGCGGCAAACATCGAGCACTACGCCTCGCCGCACATGTCATTCGACCCGGCGCGCTCACTCGACCATTTCATGTCGCTTGCGCCGACCTGGGCCGACATCGACTGGCTGGCCGGAAATACGCGCCTTCCGATCCTACTCAAAGGCATTCTCTCGCCGGACGACGCCGAGCTGTCGGTGCGCCACGGGGCGGCCGGCGTCATCGTTTCCAATCATGGCGGACGCACGCTCGACACGCTGCCAGCGACCATCGAGGCCCTGCCTGCCGTCGCCGATCGCATCGCAGGACGCGTGCCGGTGCTCATGGACGGAGGCATCCGCCGCGGCACGGACGTCCTGAAGGCACTCGCCAGCGGCGCCACCGCAGTGCTTGTGGGCCGGCCCGTCGTCTACGGCCTTGCCGTCGCCGGACCGCTCGGCGCGGCCCACGTGCTGCGGCTGCTGCGCGACGAGTTCGCCATCGCCATGGCGCTCACCGGATGCGCCAACCTGGACGCCGTGACCGATAGCCTCCTGATCCGCCGATGACGCTACGAAAGGAACGTTGTAGGTAATTGACATCAGCGATTCGTGATGGGGAGCACCATGGCGCTAGCACCGATGTCGTTTCTTGGCTGGATCATCATCGGCGCCCTGGCCGGATGGCTCGCCGGCAAGATCGTCGAGGGCTACGGCTTCGGCTTTGTCGGCAACATGGTGATCGGCATCCTCGGCGCCTGCATTGGCGGCCTCATCCTGCCGCACCTCGGGATGGTGCCGGTGTCGACCAGCGGGAATTTTCTAGCTGCCACCCTCGGAGCCGTCATCCTGCTGTTTGTGCTGGGACTCTTGAAGCGACGTTGATCGCCCAGGCCAGCAATTCATAAAATTTGGCGGAGTTTCTCGACCGCCCGTCAACGCCCCTTCGTGACTATGCGTCCCAGCAGTCTTGGATCCTTTAGAGGATCGTTCCTGGGGCGCCAATGTTCCTCGATATGCCGACCATTTCACTCGTCTCGCTGTCAGCGACGACGATACTCGGCCTGCTCCTCTGCTTCATGTGGTGGCGCGAGCGCTCCAACCCCCTGATCGGGTGGTGGGGCGTCGCTCAGCTTGTGATGTCGTCCGGTCTCGCCTTTGCGAACGCCGCGTCCCTGGTTGAGGACCCTCGCCTGCTCGTCTTCGGGCAAGCGCTTATCCTGCTCTCTGCCGCCATCATGTGGATGGCCGCGCGCCAGTTCGAAGGCCGCACCCTGAATCCGCTCTGGATTGCGATCTGGCCATGTGCGTTCGTGATCGCGGCCGCAACCGGGCTCATACAAACCTTCGATGAGCGCCTCATGGCGGCGAGCACAGCCCTGGGCGTGATCTTCCTTCTGGCGGCGGGCGAGTTCGCGCGCCAGCAGGGTGAGCCACTCGTCTCCCGCTGGCCGGCAGCCATCCTGCTCATCGTCACGGGGCTCGGCTATCTCGCCTGGCTGCCACTGACGTTGACGATGCCCATCCAGGCCGTAGGCGAGGTCTACAGCAGCACCTGGATGCCGACCGTCATACTTGTGGCGCTGCTCGGCCGCATCGCGCTGGCATTCGTCGTGCTGGCGATCGTCAAGGAGCGCCAGGAGATCCAGCACCGGATGTTCGCACTCACCGACGCGCTGACAGGCCTGCCGAACCGCCGTGCGCTGTTCGAATCCGCCCGGGCGCTGGCTGAGGAAGGCCCATACATGCGCGGCGGTCCCGTGTCCGTGCTCGTCTTCGACCTCGATCATTTCAAGAAGATCAACGACACTTACGGCCACCGACTCGGCGACCGCGTATTGCAGCTCTTTTCGCAAACACTTTCGGACACCCTCGACGCCGACTGCATTGTCGGTCGTCTCGGCGGCGAAGAGTTCGCCGCGATACTCCCCGGCAGCACGCTTGCAGAGGCGACCGAGCAGGCCGAGAAGGTCCGCATCGCCTTTGCTGAAGTCGCAGCGGACATCGAGGGCTACCCAGTCGCCGGGACCGTCAGCGTCGGTGTCGCCTCGCACGACGACATGGCCTGCGACATCGGTGCGCTGTTTCACCGCGCCGACGGCGCACTCTATACGGCCAAGCAGGCCGGTCGGAACCGCGTGCAGCCGATCGAATCCGATCAGCGCTCGCAGTTCGATGACGCTGAGCCCGGCACTTACGCCACGCCACGCTGGCTGAGCGACGGCGACGGCACTGCCATGCGTGCCCGTGCGACGAGACGCTACCGCGGGTCCGTCGACGCCGCCTGACGTCCCTCATCTCGGCGTTTGAGTTGCCTATCGACTTGATAGGCGGAGCGAAGGAAAGTAGGACAGCGGCTTCCCGGTCCAGCGCCCGAAGCGGGGCGCTCCTTGGCGCGACGAACGCGTGCCAGCGCCGCCATCTGGCGGCATGCGAAGGAAAATCAGATGGACGCCGCAACGCTTTACACCGTCATCACCGTAGCTTCCGGCGCGAAGCGAATGACGACTGAGAAGTTTCCGACCGTCGCCATATGCGAGCAGGCCGCGCAGAAGCTGCGCCAGAAGACGTCTATCAAGCAGGCGATCTTCTACTGCGTGAAGCGCAAGCCCGATTCCTCCGAGCGGGCCGCCGCGAAACAGGCACAGGCGGCGGCAATCGCTGCGAAAAAGCGCGCCATGCAGCAGAAGCAGGGTGGCGCCGCGGCGCAGCAGACGCCTGGCCCGATCGGCATGCCGCGAGATTTCTACAGCGGCACCACGGCACCGCAGCAGTAGGAACGCTGCAGCCACAGGGGGGGAGTCGGGGCGATGTTCAAGCTGAGCGAGCATGGCACGACCGTCCGCACAGAGCTGCTGGCCGGACTGACAACCTACATGACGATGGTCTACATCGCCTTCGTCAATCCGGCGATCCTCTCCGAGGCCGGCATGGACAAAGGCGCGGTTTTCGTCGCCACCTGCCTTGCCGCCGCGTTCGGCTCCGCGCTGATGGGCCTCTACGCCAACTTCCCCATCGCCCTGGCGCCCGGCATGGGCCTCAACGCCTACTTCACGTATTCCGTCGTGAAGGGCATGGGCATCCCGTGGGAGGCCGCGCTCGCCGCCGTTTTCGTCTCGGGCGCTCTGTTCCTCATCATCTCCGTCACGCCGCTTCGCCGGTGGATCATCGACAGCATCTCCACGTCGCAGAAGCTTGCGATCTCCGTCGGCATCGGCTTTTTTCTCGCCGTCATCGGCCTGCAGGGCGCGGGTCTCATCGCCGCCGACCCTGTCACAATGGTGAAGCTCGGCGACGTCAAATCCTGGGGCGTCGCGATCGCCGCAGCTGCCTTCATCATCATGGCCGCACTCGAAGCGCGGCGTATCCCCGGCGCCATACTCATCGGCATCGTGTTCGCCTACCTCGCCGCGCTCGCGCTCGGTTTGGCGCCCATCACCGCGATCGCCTCGGCCCCGCCTTCGATCGCGCCGGTGTTCCTGCAGCTCGACTTTGGAGCACTGCTCAACGTCGCGATGGTCCCCGTTGTGCTCACCTTTCTGTTCGTCGTGCTGTTCGACAACACCGGCACATTGATCGGCGTCGCACGCGCTGCCGGCATGACGAAGCCCGACGGCTCGTTGCCGGGTCTTGAACGCGCGCTCGCCGTCGATTCCACCTCGACGATGGTCGGTGCCGCGCTCGGAACATCAACGACGACCAGCTACATCGAGAGCGCGGCCGGCGTGAACGCTGGCGGGCGCACCGGCCTTGTCGCCGTGACGGTCGCCGTCCTGTTCCTCGCGACGCTCGTCTTGGCGCCGCTTGCAGGCTCGATACCTGCCTTCGCGACCGCGCCCGCGTTGATCTTCGTAGGCTGCCTGATGATGACCGGTATCCGCGACATCGACTTCGAGGATCCGACCGAGTACGTGCCCGCCGCCGTCACCATCATCGCCATGCCGCTGACGTTCTCGATTGCCGACGGCATTGCCTTCGGCCTCATCGCCTATGCGGGTATCAAGCTGTTGGCTGGCCGCCGGTCCGACCTATCGCTCGCCGTCGGACTGCTCGCGACACTGTTCATACTGCGCTTCGCGCTGCTCTAAACCACCAACAATCCGGCAGCCGTTCAGTCGCTCCGCGGCAGTGGCGCATGACGTGGCGGTGCGCTGTCACGCGGTGCAGGGTTGGCGCGCGGCGCCACCGACGAACCGATAGCGCTCTCAGAGCGCCGCGGCAGCGACTTCTCCGCAGGCTTGCCGGGAGCCACCGCAGGCGCGGTTTCAGTATCGAGCGGCGCCCCCTTCTCGCGAAAACCTCCCACCGACCAGAAGGCCCGGCCAGCAAGGGCCACAACGATCGCCGCCGCAACGGCAAGCACTACCAGCGCCAGCATCGGCGTGCGCCGCCGCTTTTCCGCGGACTGCCAAATGACATCCGAGCCCGTCATCCTCGCCATGCTTCCCCGATGCTCCCCGCCCCACGGCATAGGAGCGCAAAAGCCATGCTTCGCCAATGGGCTATCGCTGCGCTGCCGAGATGTAGCTGCAGTGCCCCGACCCCGGACCTGCCCGCTCGAAACCCGCCTGAGCCATGAGCGGCAACGCCTGTCATAATCGGCAGCGAGGACTGGTTAAGGGGGAGCGACGGTTTTTAGCCCTGTCGCCCGTTTTTGCTGTCAGACGCCGCAGTGTTGCCGCTTTGCGGCCTCTGGTCTGGGTCGGGAAGTGGGACAGGATCGCCAAGGTGTTGAAGTTTTTCAAATCTGTGCTCGCGATCCTTGTCATTGGGGGCCTGACCGCAGCGGCCATCCATTTCATGACAGGGTCCGATCAGAGCCAACGCGGCCGCCGCTGGGCGCGCGCCGAGGGCCCCGTGCCGGTTATCGCCACCGAGGCAAAACTCGCCGACGTGCCGGTCTGGCTGGAAGGCGTCGGGACCGCCAAGGCCCGCAATACGGTCACGGTGCGTCCGCAGGTCGACGGCAAGATCCTCACGATCAACTTCAAGGAGGGACAGGACGTCAAAGCCGGCGACGTCCTCGCCCAGATCGACCCCGTCACCTTCCAGGCTCAGCTCGACCAGGCCGTCGCCAAGAAGGCCCTCGACGAGAGCCAGCTCGCCAACGCGCGCCGCGATCTCGAGCGCTACGATCAACTGTCCTCCAACGTCATTGCCGCCAAGACGGTCGACACCCAGCGCGCGCTCGTCGCCCAGCTGGAGGCGCAGATCAAATCCGACGACGCCGCCATTGAAAACGCCCGCGCCATCCTCGGCTACGCGACCGTCGTTGCGCCCATCTCCGGTCGCACCGGCATGCGCCTCATTGACGTCGGCAACATCGTCCGCGCCACCGACGGCGGGATCGTCGTGATCACCGAGGTTCGACCGATCTCCGTACTGTTCACGCTGCCGCAGCAGGACCTTCCGGAAATCAACAAAGCTGTCGCTCAGCGCGCTCTGAAGGTCGAAGCGCTGGAGACGGATTCCAAGAACGTGCTCGACACCGGCGAGCTGCAGGTGATCGACAATCAGGTCGACCAGACCACCGGCACCATTCGCCTCAAGGCGGACTTCGCCAACAAGGACCTGCAGCTCTGGCCGGGTCAGTTCGTCAACGTGCGTCTGCTCCTCAACACTTTGGAGCAGGTGGTCGTCGTACCGACGTCCGCGGTCCAGCGCGGCCCCGAAGGCACGTTCGTCTATACCATCGGCGCCGACAACAAGGCCGTCGTCCGCGCCGTTTCACTCGGCCAGCAGGACGAGAAGATCGCGGTGATCAAATCCGGTCTCAAGGCGAACGAACAGGTCGTCACCACTGGTTTTGCGCGCCTCAAGGACGGCGCCGAGGTGACAGTCAGCGCACCCGAGAGCGCGGCGCCTTCGCCATCCGCCTCGGTGAAGCCTCAGGCAGATGCATCGGACGCCGGAACCACGGCATCGATCAACGCCGGAACCCCCGCCGCCATGCAGGGTGACCTGCGCCGCGAATTCCGCGACGGCAAACGCGAACGCCACGGGGACGGCAAGCGCGGACCTCGGAGGGAAGCCGGCAATCCGACCGGCACCGCGAAATGAGCGTTTCAGCCCCTTTCATCACGCGGCCGATCGCAACCTCACTTCTCGCATTCGCCACCGTACTCGGTGGCGTACTCGGATATTTCTGGCTGCCCGTATCGTCTCTCCCGCAGGTCGACTTCCCGACCGTCCAGGTGACGACGCAGCTTCCCGGCGCCAACCCTCAGACGATGTCGACCTTGGTCACCGCCTCGCTCGAACGCGAGTTCGGACAGATCCCGGCGCTGTCGACCATGACCTCGACGAGCTCCTACGGGCTCAGCCAGATCACCTTGCAGTTCAATCTCGGTCGCGACATCGACGCCGCCGCCCAGGACGTCCAATCCGCCATCAGCGCCGCCGGCTCGACACTGCCGCGCAACCTGCCCTATCCGCCGACCTATTCGAAGGTGAACCCGGCTGACGCGCCGGTCGTCACGCTCGCCGTCACCTCGGACATTGTGTCCATGCGCGAGCTGTCCGATCTCGCAGACACGCTGATCGCCCAACGCTTGTCCACCGTGACCGGCGTCGGCCACGTTTCCGTCGAGGGCGGCATCAGGCCGGCCGTGCGCATCCAGGCCGACCTGTCACGCCTTGCCGCGTATGGGCTCAGCATCTCCGATCTCAACAGCGCCATCACCAGCGCCAATGTCGCCGGCCCGAAAGGCTCGCTCGACGGCACAAACCAGAGCTACACCATCGCAGCCAACGACCAGATCTCATCCGCCGAAGCCTACCGCGAGATCGTCGTCGCCTTTCGCAACAACGCACCCGTACGATTGAAGGATGTCGCCGAGGTCTCGGAAGGGTTGGAGAACGCACGTGTCGGCGGCTGGTATCAGGGATCTCCGGCCGTTATCATCGACGTGCAGCGCCAGCCCGGCGCCAACGTCATCGAGACGGTGGACCGCCTGAAGGCCGAGCTGCCGCGTATCGAGCGCGCACTGCCGACCAGCGTCAAGCTGACCCTCGTCCACGACCGCACCGATACGATCCGCGCCTCCGTGCAGGACGTGCAGTTCACGCTGGTGCTGTCGGTCGGACTGATCGTCATGGTGGTGCTGGTCTTCCTGCGCTCCATCCGCGCCACCATCATCGCCGGCGTCGCGCTGCCGGTATCGCTCATCGCCACGTTCGCCGTGATGTACTTCTGCGGCTTCTCGCTAGACAACCTGTCGCTGATGGCGCTCACCATCGGAACCGGTTTCGTCGTCGACGACGCGATCGTGATGATCGAGAATATCGTCCGTCACATCGAGAAGGGCCAGAAGCCGCTGCGTGCCGCCCTCGATGGCGCCCGCGAAATCGGCTTCACCATCATCTCGCTGACGCTCTCCCTCATCGCCGTCTTCATACCGCTGCTGTTCATGTCCGGTCTTGTCGGCCGCATGTTCCGTGAGTTCGCGCTGACACTCACCATCGCCGTCGTCGTATCCGCCGTCGTCTCACTCACCTTGACGCCGATGATGGCTGCCAAACTTCTCAAGCATCAGCCGGAAACTCGCGGCAACTGGCTGTCACGCGCCTTCAACTGGCTCATGGAGCGCGTCATTGCCGGCTACGGGCGCAGCCTGCAATGGGTGCTGCGCCACCAGACGGCGACCTTGATGGTGACGCTCGCCTCGCTTGCCGTGACCATCCTGCTCTACGTCGTCATCCCGAAGGGCTTCCTGCCCGCCCAGGACACCGGCCTCATCACCGCAACGCTGGAAGCCGAGCCGCAGGTGTCGTTCACCGAGCTGAGCCGCCTGCAAGCCGAAGTCACCGCCGCCGTGCGCAAGGACCCCGCCGTAAGAGGCGTCGTCTCCGTCGTCGGCATCGGACAGCTCAACCCGACACCGAACGTCGCTCACCTCAAGATCACTTTGAAACCGCGGGCCGAACGCGGCACGCTGATTGGCGACGTCGTCGAGCGTCTGCACCAGACCGTGTCGACCATCCCGGGCATCACCGTTTACTTCCAGCCCGTACAGGATGTGCAGATCGCCACGCGGTCGAGCCGCGCCCAGTATCAGTACACCCTCGTCAGCACCAACGCTGCCGAGGTGAACAAATGGACCCAGAAGCTCGCTGCCGAGCTGCGCAACGCACCCGCCCTCAGCGAGGTAAACCTCGAAACCATGAGCACCGGTCTCAGGACGCGCATCGACGTCGACCGCGATCTCGCCGGCCGCCTCGGCGTCACGGTTCAAGCCGTGAGCGATGCGCTGAACGACTCGTTCGGGCAGCGCCAGGTCTCGACCATCTACGCACAGGCGAACCAGTATCGTGTCGTGTTGGAAGCGCTGCCCCGGTATCGCAGCGATCCCTCGCAGCTGAACCGCCTTTACATACCCTCCACCAACGGCACCCAGGTTCCCCTGACGGCAATCGCCAAGATCACCTACACGACCGCCCCGCTCGCCGTCAGCCACCAGGACCAGTTCCCGTCGGAAACGATCAGCTTCAACCTACGCCCTGGCGCAGCATTGAGCGATGCCGTCTCGATCATCTCAGCCGCCGAGGACAAGATCGGCATGCCGGCGTCCGTGACGGGCAGCTTCTTCGGCGACGCCAGCGAGTTCGCATCCTCGCTCAAGAGCCAGCCATGGCTGATCCTTGCCGCTGTCGTCACGATCTACATCGTGCTTGGCGTACTCTATGAGAGTTTCGTCCACCCGTTCACGATCCTCACCACGCTGCCCTCAGCCGGTATCGGCGCACTGCTCGCACTGATGTTTACCGGCCTCGATCTGTCGCTCGTGGCGTTGATCGGCATCGTGCTGCTCATGGGCATCGTGAAGAAGAACGCCATCATGATGATCGACTTCGCGCTCGACGCCGAGCGCGAGCGCGGGCTCTCGCCGCGCGAGTCCATCGTCGAAGCCGCGATGCTGCGTTTTCGCCCCATCATGATGACAACGCTCGCTGCCCTGTTCGGCGCGCTGCCTCTGGCAATCGAGAATGGCGTCGGCTCGGAGCTGCGCAACCCGCTCGGCATCACCATCGTCGGCGGCCTGATCCTCAGTCAGCTCCTCACGCTCTACACCACGCCCGTCATCTATCTCGCGATGGAGCGCCTGCGCATACGCCTCACCGGACCGCAGCCCGCCGTGCAGTCGCGCGACGGCGGCGCCAGCGTCCCAGCCGAATAGGGCCGAGGTGTCGCCATGAATTTCTCCGCCCCCTTCATCTTGCGGCCGATCGGCACCACGCTGCTCGCCATCGGGCTCTTCCTGCTCGGCGCAGTGGCCTACTATGAGCTTCCCGTCGCGAGCCTCCCGGCCGTCGATTTCCCGACAGTGCGCGTGCAGGCGAGCCGCCCCGGCGCCGACCCGCAGACAATGGCCGCCACCATTGCAGCGCCGCTCGAGCGGCGACTGGGCGAGATTGCCGGCGTAACGGAAATGACCTCCGTAAGCTCGCAAGGCACCACCGGCATCACCGTACAGTTCGACCTTTCACGCGGCGTCGACGGCGCGGCACGCGACGTTCAGGCCGCACTCAACGCCGCGACCGCCGATATGCCCGGCGACCTGCCGGATGTTCCGACGTTCCGCAAATACAATCCCTCGGCCGCCCCCGTGCTCATCTTGGCGATGACGTCAAAGAGCATGACGCCAAGCGCGCTCTACGATGCAGCCGACACAATCGTCGCCCAGCGCATCTCGCAGGTGCCCGGCGTCGCGCAGGTGGAGGTCAGCGGCGCCGAGCAGCCGGCCGTCCGCGTGCGCGTCAACCCGACGCTGCTCGCCTCCATGGGGCTGAGCATGGAGGACGTGCGCAGCGCCGTAACCGCGGCCAATGCCATCGCTCCGGTCGGCGCCATCGATGGCGAGAAGCAAGCGATCACCATCGACACCAACACCCAGCTTCGCGACGCCAAGGATTACGGCGCCATCGTCCTCAAGACCATTTCAGGAAACGTCGTTCGACTGTCGAGCGTCGCCAATGTCGAAAACGGGACGCGCAATACGCGCTCCGTTGCCCTGTTCGACAAACAGCCCGGCGTCCTGCTGATCGTCCGCAAGCAGCCGGACGCCAACGTGCTCGATACCGTCGACGGCGTGAAGACGCTGCTGCCCAACCTCGAACGCTGGATACCTGCCGGCATCGACATCACGGTGCTGACCGACCGCACGACCACGATCCGCGCCAGCGTGCACGACATGCAGTTCACGCTCGTTCTGGCCATCGCCCTCGTCATGATGGTGGTGTTCGTCTTCCTGCGCCGCTCGACGCCCACGATCGCCGCCGGAATCACCGTGCCGCTGTCGCTTGCCGGAACGTGCGCCGTCATGTGGGCGCTCGGCTTCTCGATCAACAACCTGACGCTCATGGCGTTTGCCATCGCCGTCGGCTTCGTTGTCGACGACGCCATCGTCATGATCGAGAACGTTTATCGCAACATCGAGAAAGGCATGGCGCCGATGCAGGCGGCCCTCGTGGGTTCGCGCCAGATCGGCTTCACCGTTATATCGATCAGCGTGTCCCTTATCGCCGCTTTCATTCCGGTGCTCTTCATGGGCGGCGTGGCCGGCCGCATGCTGCACGAGTTCTCCATCACGCTCGTCGTCGCCATCGCGGTTTCCGTCGTGGTCTCGCTGTCCGTCACACCTATGATCTGCGGACACTTCCTCAAGGATGAACGCGACAAGGCGCCGACGCGTTTCGACCGTGTCATCGAAAGCGTGCTCGGCTTGATGGTCGGCGCCTACGCCCGCACCCTGCGCGTCGCGCTACGTCATCAGGTCGTCACGCTGTTCTCGTTGCTGTGTGTCATCGTGCTAACCGGACATCTCTATTTCCAGATCCCGAAAGGCATGTTCCCGGAAGACGACACCGGCCTCATCATGGGCTCCACCGAAGCACCGGCCGACATCTCGTTCGAAGCCATGCTGAAGCTGCACAACACCGCCCTCGACATGCTGCTCGACGATCCGGCGATCGAGCACATCGGGTCGTCGATCGGCGGCTCCGGGCCTGGCGGCGGCGGCAACAACCGCGGCCGGATGTTCATCAATTTGAAGCCGCTCGCCGAGCGTGGCGGCGAAGGAACATCGCGCGTCATCAACCGCCTGCGCACCAAGCTCGCCAAGCTCGACGGCCTCGAGGTGCGCATGTTCGCCTCGCGTGACATTCGCGTCGGCGCGCGTCAGGGTCCATCGCAGTTCCAGTACACGCTCTGGGATCCCGACATCGACCAGCTCAACGAGTGGGCGCCGAAGGTGCTCGAGCGCATGAAGACCATCCCAAGCATCACGGATGTATCGAGCGACCGTCAGGCCGGCGGCCTGCAGCTCGACGTCAAGATTGATCGCGATGCAGCTTCCCGCCTCGGCGTGCGCATTGCCGATATTGACTCAGCGCTGAACAACGCGTTCGCCCAGCGCCAGGTGTCGACGATCTACGCCCAGCGCAACCAGTACCGCGTCATTCTCGAGGTCGATCCGCGTCTGCAACGCGATCCCTCGGACCTCAAGAACATCTACGTTCCAGGCGCCAACGGCCGCCAGGTGCCCCTCACCGCCGTGATCCGCATTCAGCAGGGGACGACGCCGCTCGTCGTCAATCATCAGGGGCCGTTCCCGTCAGCCACCATCAGCTACAATCTTGCGCCGGGCAACACGCTGGATAAGGCCGTGCACGACATCGAGCAGGCAATGGCCGACATCCACATGCCACCCGGGTTGCGCGGTGAGATGGCTGGCGACGCACGGGCTTTCGCCGAGCAATCCTCGCAGCAGCCGCTCCTGATCCTCGCCGCTCTCATCGCCGTCTACATTGTGCTTGGCGTTCTTTACGAGAGCCTCGCCCATCCGCTGACCATCATCTCGACGCTACCTTCGGCGGGGCTCGGTGCGCTCCTCGCGCTCTACCTGGCCGGCATGGAGCTGTCGCTGACGGCGCTCATCGGCGTCATCCTGTTGATCGGCATCGTGAAGAAGAACGGCATCATGATGGTCGATTTCGCCCTCGACGGCGAACGCGAGCGCGGCCTGAAGCCAGCCGTGGCCATCTACGAGGCATGTCTCGCGCGCTTTCGTCCCATCCTCATGACGACGCTGGCGGCGCTGCTCGGCGCTATTCCCCTCGCCATTGCCGAAGGCCCGGGATCGGAAATCCGCCGGCCGCTTGGCATCACCATCATCGGCGGGCTCATCGTGTCGCAGATGCTGACGTTGTATACGACGCCCGTGATCTACCTGCTGCTCGACAGGCTGCACCGGCGCCTCGGCGGCTCCAAAGCTGCCGATTCAGAAGCTCCTCCCGCGGCCGCTCTTGCGCAGCCCGGCTCGCATCCCTAAGCCCTAACCGCCTTTTTCGGAACGCATTGCCGGTACCGAAAGGGACTGGTACGCAGATGCCGGCACACTGGCATCAGGAGCGAGCTGCCGCCTTCGCTCCCGATGTAACGAATTAGGGACCGGCCGCGAACACGCTACGAGGAGCTTTGTGGCTCAAGGTAAGAACGAGGAGGAGTGGGCAGCTCTCATGCGGGCGGCCATTGCCGGCGACAGCGCGGCCTATCAGACGTTGCTGCAGTCGTTATCCACCGTACTGCGTCCGGCGGTGCGGCGAGGCTTCACTCAGGCCGGTGCTTCTCTTGGCGATGTAGAGGATGTCGTTCAGGAAACGCTCCTGGCTCTGCATCTGAAGCGCAACACCTGGGATCCCTCGCAACCGCTGGGCCCCTGGGTACGTGCCATCGCCCGCCACAAGCTCATCGATGCGTTGCGCCGTCGCGGACGGCGCATCCAGGTTCCGATCGATAGCGTGCTTGATACGCTATCTGTCGAGGAGGACAGCAGTGGCGTCGATCGCCAGGATGCCGAAAGGCTCGTCAATGGTCTGCAGGGGCGCCAGCGCGATGTGGTGCGCGCCGTCAGCCTGCAGGGTGAATCGATACGTGAAGTGGCCGAGCGCTTGAAGATGAAGGAGGTCGCAGTCCGCGTGGCGTTGCACCGCGGCCTCAAGACTCTCGGCGCCCAGCACCGGAAAGATCAGGACGAATGAAGACCGACGATCTCATCAAGGCTATTGCCGCCGACACCGGGATGCCCCGCGCACCGATCGGCTGGGTCGTATGGACGGGCGCCCTTATCGGCATCGTCGCGACCGCGGCACTCTTCTTCTACCTGCTTCCGACGAGGCCCGACTTGGAAGCGGCGATGACCGACTGGCACTTCCTTATGAAATGGGCCTTCAGCTTCACGCTGCTCGGCACCGCGATGGCGCTGATCGTCAGCCTCGCACGCCCTTACCGGACCTCGACCTCGAAGGTTCTGTTGCTGCTTGCTGCGCCCCTGGTGCTCGCCATTGGCGTGGCTGCCGAACTCATCGCTCTACCGCCTTCGTTCTGGATGCCGACCATGATCGGCACCAACGCCGTGAGCTGCATTCTCTACGTGCCGCTGCTCTCGGGCCTGCCGCTCGCCGTCATGATCCTTGCGCTGCGCAAAGGAGCGCCCGCACGGCCCGCGTTGGCGGGAGCCGTTGCCGGCCTCGTCGCGGCTGGGATCGCCGCATCCTTCTACGCAACGCATTGCCAGAACGACAGTCCGCTGTTTCTCGCCGCCTGGTACATCCTTGCGACCGCCGTCGTCGCCGGCGTCGGCGCTTTGCTCGGTGCGTTGCTGCTGCGCTGGTAAGGTTTCCGATTGACCCTCGACGGCTTCGGGCTACGCTTCCGCTGTAAAAAAGCAAACAGCGCACCGTTCAGGGGAAGCAAATGAACCGCACCGAACTCGAGACCGTGTGGGCGCCACGCCTGCTGGGAATTCTCCGCATCGTCACCGCGATACTCTTCATCGAGCACGGCACCCAGAAACTGTTCGGCATCCCGACGCCGACATACGGCATGCCTGAACCGTTCACATTGCTCTGGGTCGCGGCTGTCCTCGAAGTGTTCGGAGGCCTCCTCATTCTGCTCGGCCTGTTCACCCGCCCCGTCGCGTTCATCCTCAGCGGCCAGATGGCCGTCGCCTACTGGATGGCACATGCGCCCAAGAGCATTTATCCGGCCCTCAACGGTGGCGATGGTGCGATCCTTTTCTGTTTTATTTTCCTTTACCTCGTCGCTGCCGGCGCTGGCGCCTTTAGCATCGACCGCGCACGCGGAGCCTGATCTCACCGGCGAGCCCGGCTCGGCGGCGGATGCCGCCAAGCCGGCCTCGCACGCGGCCAATTTTATGCAAAGACCGCGCATAACCCAGCGCAGACGTGATCGTCGGGCGGCCTTTGGCATGTGAGATTTTACCAATGGCAAGGTAAGGTGCAGGGGAGCCTAACGCGCCATTAACAGGGCCGAAGCCGACCCGCATCGAGTTTGTACCGTAATGCGTCCGAGTTACATCGTTTTGGCCATCTTGGCATGCGCGGCGGCAGCCGTTGCGGCTCTTGGCCCGATGCGCGGGCGCAGCGTTCAATCCGGCTTCGAGGACTTGGGCAGCGCGCTGCATGCAGCCCTCTCCCGCTTTGGAAGCAACGGACCGGCGGCGCCAACTTCCCCAACGGCTGCACCTCCCGAACTCACGGTCAGCCAGCCGATCGGCCGCCGCGTGATCGAATGGGATGAGTACACCGGCCGTTTCGACGCCGTTGAATCCGTCGAGATACGCGCCCGGGTTTCCGGATATCTCAACGAGGTGAAATTCACCGACGGCGAGGACGTCAAAGCCGGCGACCTGCTCTTCACCATCGATGCCCGCCCTTATGAGCGCGCGCTTGAGCAGGCTAAGGCGCAACTCAATCAGGCCAACGTCAGCGTCAGCAACGCCAAGCTAGACGTCGAGCGCGGACGCCCGCTGCTCAAGAACAACTACATCTCCCGCAAAGCGTTCGATGATCGCGAGAACCTCGTGCGCGATGCCGAAGCGCTGGTGAAAATCGCCGAGGCGCGCGTCAAGACAGCCGAACTGGATCTCAGCTTCTGCCGCATCACCGCGCCGATTTCCGGTCGCATCAGCCGCACGCTCGTGACGCCGGGCAACTTCGTCTCCGGCGGCGGCTCTGAAGCCTCCTCCACCATTCTCACCACCATCGTGCGCCAGGACCCTATCTACATCTACTTCGACGTCAGCGAGAACAATGCCCTGAAGTATCAGCGCATGTCGAAGAAGGATGGCGGACGCGCCAACGGCATGATCGGCGCCGCGGTCGGCGTCGGCCTTCCCGACGAGGAAGGCTTCCCGCACGATGCCAAGCTCGACTTCCTTGAAAACCGCCTCGATCAGGGAACCGGCACCCTGCGTGCACGCGCCATCCTGCCGAACGGCGACCGCCTTTTCTCTCCCGGCATGTTCGCCCGCGTGCGCCTTCAGGGCTCACCGGAATACGATGCCCTGCTGCTCCCCGACGAAGCCATCGGCACCGATCAGGCCAACCGCTTCGTCTATGTTGTGGGCGACGACAATATCCCCGTCCGGCGAACCGTCGATCTCGGCCCGATGGAAGACGGCATGCGCGTCATCCGGAAAGGCATTTCACCGGATGACTGGGTGATCCTGCGCGGCCAGCAACGCGTGCGCCCCGGTCAGAAGATCATCCCCAAGCGCGCACCGTTGACCGTCTCGGAAGCGACCGGCAACATCGACGCTGCAAAAAAGCGCTGAGGCGGCGGGCTCATCATGCGCTTTTCCCACTTCTTCATCGACCGCCCGATCTTCGCTTCCGTCATCTCGCTCATCATCCTGATCGTCGGATCGATTGCGTACTTCACGCTGCCGGTCGCGCAGTTCCCCGAGATCGTTCCGCCAACCATCTCGGTGAGCGCCACATATCCCGGCGCCAACGCCGTGACCGTCTCGGACACGGTGGCAACCGTTCTTGAGCAGGAGATCAACGGCGTCGAGGACATGATCTACATGTACTCGCAGTCGACCGACGACGGCGTCATGTCGCTGAGCGTCACGTTCGAGATCGGCACCGACATCGACAAGGCGCAGGTGCTCGTCCAAAACCGCGTCGCCGCTGCCGAGCCCCGCCTTCCCGAGGAGGTGCGCCGCAACGGCGTCACCGTCAACAAGCGCTCGCCCGACCTGTTGCTGGTCGTGCACCTCATCTCGCCCGACAACACCTACGACGCCGTCTACATCTCCAACTACGCCCTGCTCAACATCCGCGACGAGCTGGCTCGCATCAAAGGCGTCGGCGACGTCACCCTCTTCGGATCGCGCGAATACTCCATGCGCATCTGGCTCGATCCCGAGCGTATCGCACTACGCGGCATGACGGCCGACGAAGTCATGGCTGCACTGCGCGCCCAGAACGTGCAGGTGGCCGGCGGCGCATTGGGGCAGCCGCCGCAAACGAATATGGGCGCCTTCCAGCTCTCATTGCAGCTCAAAGGCCGTCTGCTGCAACCGAGCGAGTTCGAGAACATCGTCTTGAAGACCGGCACCGACGGACGCGTTGTGCGCGTGAAGGATGTCGGCCGCGTCGAATTGGGCGCTCTCAATTACACGACCTTCGGCTACCAGGATGCCTACCCGGCAACGGTGATGATCATCACCCAGCAGCCGGGCTCCAACGCCATCGACACCACCAACGCGATCAAGCGTGAGATGCACCGCCTGTCGGAGCGGTTCCCGAAGGGCCTCGAATATCGCATCGTCTATAACCCGACGGAGTTCATCGAGGAGTCCATCTCCGAGCTCTACGTCACGATCATAGAAGCCGTTCTGCTGGTCATCGCCGTGGTGCTGATCTTCCTGCAGACTTGGCGCGCCACCATCATTCCGCTCGTCGCCATCCCCGTATCTCTGATCGGCACATTCGCGGTGATGGAGTCGCTCGGCTTCTCGATCAACATGCTGACGCTGTTCGGCCTCGTACTGGCGGTCGGTATCGTCGTCGACGATGCGATCGTCGTGGTCGAGAACGTCGAGAGAAAGCTCGCCGACGGCCTGTCGCCGACAGAGGCCGCTCACGTCACCATGAACGAGGTCGGTGCGGCGCTCATCGCCATCGCCCTCGTGCTCACCGCCGTGTTCGTGCCCACAGCGTTCATCGGCGGCATCACCGGACAGTTCTATCGGCAGTTCGCCGTTACGGTGGCGACAGCGACCATCATCTCCGCATTCAACTCCCTCACCTTGAGCCCCGCGCTGTGCGCCATCCTGTTGAGGCCGCACGAAGAGCACCGCAAGCAGAGCCTGCTCATGTGGCCGGTGCACGCCGGCTTCCGACTGTTCAACACCGCCTTCGACAAGCTGGCGTCGGCGTATGGCCGCCTTGTGCGAGCCGCGGTCGCCGCGTCGCCGCTGATGCTCACGCTGTACGCCCTCCTGATCGCCGCGGCGGCCTGGATGCTGTTCCATACGCCGACGGGATTCATCCCGAAGATGGACCGCGGCATCATCATCGTCTCCTTGCAGCTCCCCCAGGGTGCTTCACTCGGCCGAACGGATGACATCGTGCGCCGCGCCAACGACATCGTCCTCGAAACGCCAGGCGTCGCTCACACCTCCGCATACACCGGGCGCGCCGGCTCCACCGGGTCGAACGCCAGTAACCAGGGATCGATCTTCGCCATCGTCGAAGGCGCACGCGAGCGCGCAGCGGAAGGCCTATCTATCGACGTCGTCGCCGATTCCATCACCGCGCGGCTCAACGGCATCGAAGAAGCCAAGATCTCGGTATTCATCCCCCCACCGGTACGCGGCATGGGCGGCCAGACCGGCTTCTCGATGCGGCTGCAGAACCGAGCCAACATGACGCCGATCGAGTTCCAGGCCGTGGCCGACAACTTCATCGCCGCCGCCAATAAGCTGCCCGGCCTCAAGAACGTCTTCACGACCTTCTCCACCGGCACGCCGCAGCTCTACGTCGACGTCGACCGCGACAAGGCGCAGATGCTGAAAGTTCCGCTCGACGCCATTTTCGAGGCGCTGCGCGTCTACCTCGGTTCTGCCTACGTGAACGACTTCAACATGTTCGGCCGCACCTTCCGCGTCACGGCGCAGGCCGATGCCAAATTCCGCACCGACCCGGCGGATGTCTCGCGCATCCGCGTGCGCAACGAGCGCGGCGAGATGGTCCCCATCGGCAACCTCGTAACCTTCCGCAACATGGCCGGTCCGGACCGGGTGCCGCGCTACAATCTATTCCCCACCGTCGAGGTCAACGGCTCCTTGCAGCCCGGCGTTTCGACCGGTGAGGGGATCGCCCTGATGACGGAGCTTGCAAAGCGCCAGCTGCCGGACGGCATCACCTACGAATGGACAGACCTGACGTTCCAGGAGGTGAAGGCGGGCAGCTCCGGCTATTATATCTTCGTGCTGTCGGTGCTGTTCGTGTTCCTGACGCTCGCAGCCCAGTTCGAAAGCTGGTCGATGCCGATCGCCATCATCCTCATCGTCCCGATGTGCCTTCTGAGCGCTCTCTTCGGCGTCAAATTGCACGGCCAGGACATCAACATCCTCACCCAGATCGGCTTCATCGTTCTGTTGGGGCTGGCTGCGAAAAACGCCATCCTCATCGTCGAGTTCGCGCGTCAGCTCGAGGACCAGGGCCGCGACACGGTTGCGGCGGCGGTCGAAGCATCGCGGCTGCGTCTGCGCCCGATCCTCATGACCTCGCTCGCATTCACGCTCGGTGTCGTGCCGCTCTATATCGCGACCGGCGCGGGCGCCGAGATGCGCATAGCGCTCGGCACGGGCGTCTTCTGGGGCATGATCGGCGTAACGCTGTTCGGACTGATCTTCACGCCCGTATTCTACGTCATGATCCGTCGCTTCTCGACGCGCCGCGCCGAGAAGGCCGGACTGGCCGTTCCAGGCGAATGAGCTGCGACGGCCCCGCCGCTCGCGCTTAACGCCGATGCGGAAATTTCAGCGCCGAATGATGAGCGACCCGGCCTCGACCCTCTGCTCCCAGCCGTGGCGCTGTAATTCGGGGTCAATGTGCTCCTCGTCGGGCCAACCGATACACAGATAGGCGACGAGCTTCCATGACGGTGGAACATCGAGCGCCGCGGTAACAACTTCCGGCTCCAGAATCGACACCCAGCCGACGCCGAGACCGTGCGCGCGCGCTGCGAGCCATAGCGTCTGAACCGCTCCCACCACCGAGTAGCAAAGCGTCTCCGGCATCGAGCGGCTGCCGAGCCGCGCGCCGATCTCGGTGCACTCATCAGCGAACACCGCGAGTTGCACCGGCGCCGTTGTCAGCCCTTCAAGTTTCAGCTTCGCATAGAGCCCGCGCCGTTCGGCTGAGTACGTCGTCAACGCCTCGGCGTTGGCACGCTCGAATGATGCGCGAACGGCTTGGCGACGTTCCGTGCTGTCCACCAGAACGAACCGCCAAGGCTGGCTGAACCCGACCGAAGGCGCGTGCGCCGCAAGCTCGATCAGCGAGCGGACCAGACCGTCGTCGACAGGATCGGTCCTGAAGCGCCGCACGTCGCGACGCCAATAGATCAGCGTCTCCAGTTGGTGGCGGAATGCATCGTCGAACTGCGGCGGTGCCGTCTCTCGCTGTCCGGTCATGGGGCGCCGTCAATCAGGTGGAACGTCCCGGTGACGGCGCTGGCCGCCGTCCCGCACTCGTCAGCGAGAACCGGACCGCGCTTGTACGGCTGCACCGTCCGGCCCCTGCGCTTCAATGCCCGCAGCAGGCCCAGAGCAACGGTCGTCTTTCCGGCACCCGATGCAGGAGCCGCAATGATCAGACCTCGTGGCGTTTGCGACATGCGACGTCCACCCGTTCGGCTGCACAAAGCGTGGCTATAAGCCACGGATAAAGCGAAACAATTTATTGCCTTGCGGGAACGGCCGCCCGGTTTGATAAGAGCCGTGCGATCCTCCCGTCAACCGCTTTCAACACCGCGGGCCCATGAGCGACCTCCCTCATCTCACACTCGTTCTCGGCGGCGCGCGCTCCGGCAAGAGCCGTTATGCCGAGGAGCTGTTGATGCGGGCGCCGTCGCCCTGGACCTACGTCGCGACCGCCGAGGCGCTCGACGAGGAAATGCGCGATCGCATCGCCCACCATCGCGAGCGGCGGGACGCAAGGTGGCAGACCCGCGACATCCCTATCGACCTTGCAGGCGCGCTGCCGAAGCTCCAAGGCCCCGTGCTGCTCGATTGCCTGACGCTCTGGCTGAGCAACGTCATGCTCGCCGGCAACGACGTTGCAAGCGAGACCGACCGGCTCATCGAAGCGTTGAAAAAGACACCAGGGCCGCTCGTCGCAGTATCGAACGAGGTTGGGCTCGGGCTGGTGCCGGAAACCTCCCTCGGGCGCGCGTTCCGCGACGCCCAGGGACGGCTCAATCAGCGTGTCGCTGCGGTGGCCGACCGCGCGGTCTTTATGGCGGCCGGCCTTCCGCTCGAACTCAAGTGAACGGCGCTCAGACGGCGCCTTCCACTGCGTTGCGGTCAACGAGGCCGACAGCGGCCCCGAGACGATGTGCGATCAGCAGCGCGATGAACGCCACGACCTCGACGATAGCGACGTAGAACACCACGCTGCTGTTGAAGGCGCCCTCACCGCGGGTCAGCACCAGCGTGCCGACGAAAATCGCCGCCTCGTAAACGGCGAAAGCCACCGGCAGAGCCACCAGCACCGCCACCAGTGCGCTCTTGGGAGCCACCGAGGAAACCACCGCGCGAGCGGCGTAATAAGCGGCGATCGCACCGATGCCCATGGTGACGCCCCAGGCGTAGGCTTGGGCTTCGTGCGGATAGCCAAGAACGGTGAAACCGTAGACCTGATTGGCGAGCCAGACCGCGCCGACCAGCAGCACGCCGTCATTGCGCTCGGTATCGAAAGCGGCAATGGCAGCTAGCGCGGCAAGCGGCACCGCGCAGGCGAATACGCCCGTTGCGAGCAGCGTCGCGGCGGTCAGAAGGCCGATCCACAGCAGGCGGCGCTCGGCGCCAGTCGAAGAAGATTGCATTGTCCCAAGTCCCCTAGAAGTGCTTTTGCGGCGCTCAGCCGGCCTGGCCCGGAAGCTATGCCATTCGTGCCGCCAAGAGAAGCAGCAAGATCGTCTCGGTCACTTCCACCCCGGCCCCCAGGCAATCTCCGGTCACACCCCCCAGCCTGTAGCGCCAATAGACCGCAATTCCGGGAATAACGATTACCGCCGCGAACAGGACCGGAGCGATCCAGCCACTGAGCAGCGCCAGGACCGCCGCCTCCGCGGCGACAACGCGCGGGTCGAGGTGCTGGGAGAACCGCTCGCCCGAGCCGGCTGCCAAGGGTGGCACGGCGATACTCCAGACCGCCGGGCCCAGACGCGCCCAAGCGGCGATGAGCACCAGTGGCGCCACCAGGGCCGAAGCCGGCGTCGCCATGGCCAGAACGCCCAGCAGCAGCACCTTCGCGATCAGCTGCAAGGTGATCGCCATGGTCCCGAACGCCCCCATGTGCGGGTCGCGCAGGATCTGCAGGAAGCGCTCCGGCGTGCGATGCGCCCCGGCTAGGGCATCCGCGACGTCACCAAGCCCGTCGAGATGCAGCCCGCCGGTCACCCATACCCATGCGACGAGCCCGAGCAGCGCCCCGATCCACGGTGAGGCCAGGGCACCGAACCAGAGGGCGGTACCGACGATGGCCCCGATCAGCGCCCCCACCAGCGGAAACCAGAAAGCCGAGCGCGACAGCTCGGAGGGGTCGAACACGTCGATGCGCGGCGTCGGCAGCCGGGTGAGGAACTGCACGGCGTGCGTGAACGAGCGGATGTGCCCCTTTATGCTCATGGTTGCACGACTTCGATGATCTCCCCCCAGACGCTGCCATCGTCGTGGCGGCCCAGCTGCAGGGTGATGCGCGCGCCATGGCCGACGCGGATCGCCCACAGATTGGCAAACGGTATGTCGCAAGCAACGGCAAGCGCCGCGCGTATTGCGCCGGCATGCGTGCTGACGAGCACCTGCGAGTCTGCGCCGAACGCGAACAGCCGGTCAATCGCGCGTCCGACCCGCGTCTGCAGAGCGTGCCATGTCTCGCCGCCGGGCGGACCCTCGCAATCGGCAGAGTGATACATCGCCATCAGCGCGGCCGCCGTCGTTGCATCGGCGTTGAGCTCGGCGAGCAATCGCCCGTCCCACGCGCCGAAATCCATCTCCGACCAGTCCTCATCGAGACTCAACGTCACGCCCCGCGCTGCGGCGAGCGCTTCAGCCGCCAGGCGCGCACGTATGCGCGGCGATGATACGATGGCGTCGAAGCGCAAATTCTCCGTCTGCCGCTCGAACTGCCACCATCCGGCGTCCGACAGCTCCGCATCGGTACGCCCGAGCAATACGCCCGGCATCTTCGTCTCGCCGTGACGAATGAGATCGACGCGCATCAAAGATCCGGCCCTGAGATCTGCGCCTCCTCGAACGTCGCCATCCCGGCGTGCAGCGCGCATGCCAGACGCAGGATCGGCAGCGCCGTCGCAGCACCCGATCCTTCGCCCAGCCGCAGCTTGAGATCGAGGATCGGATCCGCGCCGAGCGCATCGAGCACCAGCCGATGCCCGCGCTCCATCGAGCGATGCGAATAGATCAGCCACGGCGCACACGATTCATTGATCCGAACCGCCGCCAGCGCTGCCACCGTCACGATGAACCCATCGACGAGAACCGGAACCCGCGCCTGCGCCGCGGCGATCATCGCCCCGACCAGCGCCGCTATCTCCAATCCGCCGACGTTCGCCAGCACATCGAGCGCAGCGACGGTATCACCATCCAGTCGGTGACGGCTCAACGCGGCCTCGATGACACGCGCCTTATGACTGATGCCATCGGACGTCATGCCTGTGCCCGCGCCGACGACATCCTCCGCTCGTGCCCCGAGCAGCGCCGCCGCGATGGCCGCAGCCGATGTTGTATTGCCGATGCCCATCTCGCCCAGGATGAGCACATCCGCGCCGCCCGCCGTAATCCGCTCGACGGCGCGCCGACCGGCCGCGAACGCGAAGTGCAATTCATCATTGCCCATGGCCTGCTCGAGCGAAAAGTCGCGCGTCCCGCGCCGCGGCTTGTCCACGACGACGCCCTCGACCGGCTCCTCGGCGAGCGTGCCGGCATCGACGACATGCAGCTGAACGCCAAGCTCGCGCGCCAGAACCGCAATCGCCGCACCACCACGCGCGAAGTTCCGCAGCATCTCGACCGTGACGGCCGACGGGTAGGCGGAGACGCCTTGCGCCGTAATCCCGTGGTCGCCAGCGAACAATACGATGGGCACTGTGCTCGCACCCGGGAGCGCCCGCTGCTGCAGCGCTGCAAGCCGGATGGCGAGAGATTCCAGAATACCGAGCGACCCCGGCGGCTTGGTCAGTGCATCCTGGCGCGCCGCGGCTGCAAGCCGATGCTGCTCGGATGGCTGCGGGCATGCGGCCGCAATCCACGCTTTATCCATGCCCGTATTCCACTCCGATCGTCTTGTCGGCGGCACAATGGACAACGTGTGAGGTTCGTCAAGCTCGTCCGGCGGCAAGCGTGGCCGCCGAGGGCAATAGGGCCCAATCTAGGCGCTCAGCGCTCGATCCCTGGCAATGAACGCCGGAACTTGCGAACTGCGCATCGGACGCGCGAACAGATAGCCCTGCATCGTCTCGCACCCCATGGCCCGCAGCAGTGTCAGCTGTGAGATGGACTCCACACCTTCGACGGTCACCTTGATGCCGAGGCTCTGCCCGAGATGCGCGATCGTGCGCACGATGGCCATGTTGTCCGGGTTCGTCTCCATGTCCCGAACGAACGAGCGATCAACCTTCAGCCGATCGATGGGCAGCTTCTTCAGGTGCGAGAGCGACGCAAAGCCGGTACCGAAATCGTCGAGCGCAATCTCGACGCCGAGATCATGCAACGACTGCAGGGCGTTCGCGACGCCCGTCGCCCCACGCCCGAGGAACACACCCTCCGTAACCTCGATGCAGAGCCGGTCGGCAGACATACCCGTTGCAATCAGCGTCTCGCAGACGAAGTCAGAGAACGTGCCGAGCGCGAAGTCGGCCGAGGTCACGTTGACGGCGATGCGGCCGAAATCGACCCCAGTCCTCTGCCACGCCGCCGCCTGGCGAAGTGCTTGCATGATGACCCATTTGCCGATGTCGGCCGCCGCCTTTGGATCCTCAAAAATGCTCTCGAAATCGCCGGGCGCCAGCAGCCCACGCTCCGGATGGTTCCAGCGGAGCAAGGCTTCGAAGCTGGCCGGGCGGGTAGCTTCGAAGGAGACGATCGGCTGAAAGAACAGCTCCAGTTCTCCATTCGCAAGGGCGCGCTGCATGTCGCGTTGAAGCTGATAGGACCTCTCGAAGGACGCGCGCATCTCCGGCAGGAAGAACTGACATCTGTCGCGCCCCAGATCCTTTGCGCGATACAGCGCAAGGTCGGCGTTCTTCAGAAGTTCGCTCGCGCTCGTCGCGTCGGATGGATAGAGGCTGATCCCGAGACTGATCGTACAGCGATGCTGCCCACCCGCGACCGTAATCGGCGTTCGCAGCGCATCGAAGATCGCATCAATGGCGGGGCTTAGCCTGGTGTCTACCGAGCCGGTCGAGATCATCACTGCAAATTCATCGCCTCCGAGCCGCGCGACGCGGCCATACGGCTCCAGCGCCGTGCTGAGGCGTCGGCCGACTTCCTTCAAGAGCTCATCGCCCGCAGCGTGCCCTAAAATGTCGTTCGTCTCTTTGAAACGATCGACGTCGATCAACCCGATCGCACACTGACCGCCGGTTTCATCCACCGATTTGAGGGCCGCCTGCAAGTACTCGTGGAACTGCAGCCGATTGGGCAGGCCCGTCAGGCTGTCTTCCTTCGCAAGCTTCCACAATTGCCGCTCGAGGCGCTTGCGCTCGGAAATCTCCTCCGTGAGCATCATCATGCCGCCGATGCTGTTGTCAGCCAGATGCCACGGCCGCACCTCCCAACGAATGATGTTCGTAGACCCGTCGGCGCGATGGAAAATCTCTTCCGGCGACGTCTCCATAGCTCCCGCCAGGATGCGTTTGTGCTTTTCCCGCCAGTGTTGCGGTATTTCCGGAAATACCTCGTAGTGGCTGCGTCCGATCAGAGATTGGCCGGTCAGGCCGTAATCATGCAGCCACCGATCCGTGTACGCGATGTAGCGCATATCGGGATCGAACATGGCAACCGCCGCGGGCGCATGTTTGATGAAAGCCTGCAAAGTCGCGTGCGCCCTCATCAACTCGTTTTCGGCGCGCCGCCGATCGGTGACGTCGAGATAGGTGTTCAAATGCCCGCCGCCATGCACGGGCACGCAGCGGATCTCGAGCACCTTGCCCGTCACCTCGTTGCGCTCCGTGGTGATAGGAACCGGGCTGAGCAAAATCCTCATACGCTGCTCCACTGCCTCCTCGACGGGCAGTGGACCATAGTCGCCGCGTTGCGCACGAAATCGCACCAGCGTCTCGATTTTAGGATCACCATTCGCGAACAGCTCTTCGGGAATATCGAGCAGCGTCCGGTATAGCTTGTTGGTGGCGATGACGGTGAGATCGCGATCGATCAGAGCAAGACCGCCCGGAAAGTATTCGATCATCGCCCGCAGTGTCTGCGCTTGGGCATGTATGGGCGTGATGTCGGTGCTGATGGTGACGAACTGCTCGATCACGCCTCCGCTGTTGAAGCGAGGAATGACGATGGACTCGAACCAGACCTCTACCCCGGTCTTGGCACGATCTCGCAATAGCCCGCGCCAAGTCCTGCCGCTCTGCACGGTCTCCCACATCTGGTCGATGCTGCCGTCGTTTCCGTCCGGACAGAGCTTTTGGTAGTGCTGCCCCAAAAGCTCGCTGTCTGCATACCCGACGATATTGCAGAACCGCTCATTGACCTCGATCAGCCGGCCGGAGCGATCGGTGACGGTGATGCAGAAATGCTCTTCGAGCGCTTGGCGGTAGCCGATCAGGCGGTCGGTGAGACCGCCGCCGGAGGCAACCGGCGCGGACTCAATCGCATCTGTTGGAGGACGCGTCCTTGCGCGCCGATCCGCCCGAGAATTGGAATCCAAGCTGACGCTCCAGTCCCATTGGAGCATCAATTACAACCGGCAATGTTTAATCCATTCCTTTCTTTATCTGTTACGCGTTACAGCACACCTCCCGGTAACCACACCGGTGCGCCTAGCGGGCCGCCCGTCGGGCCACCGCGAGCCCGACCAGCATGGCCGGTACGAACACCAGCGTGCCCTGGGCCAGCAGGGGCAGAGCCGCCAGAGCCGGGCCCGGGCAGTAGCCGCCAAGCCCCCAGCCGATCCCGAAAAGGCCCGCGCCGATCAGCAGCCGCCTGTCGATGTCAGACTTCGTAGGCAGGTTGAAGCGTTCGGCAAGCAGGGGAACTCCCTGCCTGAAAGCCACCCGGTAACCAAGAAAAGTCACCAGTACGGCCGCCCCCATCACGAAGGCGAGGCTCGGGTCCCACGTGCCGGCAATGTCGAGGAAGTTCTTAACCTTGGCCGGATTGGCCATGCCCGACACGATAAGCCCGATCCCGAAGATGAGACCGGCAACAGCATGCACCGGGATATTCATGGCGCCCCTCCGATCACGTGCCGAACGACGAACACCGTCACCATCGCCGTCGCCATGAACACGAGAGTCGCCACGATGGACCGCGGCGACAGACGCGACAGGCCGCAAACGCCGTGCCCGCTCGTGCAGCCCCCACCAAGTCCGGCGCCGAATCCGACCAGCAGGCCGGCGCCCACCATCAACGGCACGTTGCTCGACACCGCCTGCACCACAGCTTCATGCGTTACCGCAGCGTACGCAATCGGCGCCGCCAGCAATGCGATGACGAACGCTCCCGCTTCCGGAATGCCGCTCTGTCCATACGGCGGCAGCAGCCGGCCGACGATGCCGCTGATACCCGCGATGCGTCCGCTCAGCAGCATGAGCATCACGGCCGAGACGCCGATCAGCGCCCCGCCAGCCGCCGACGCGATCGGCGTGAATTCAGTTGCAGCCATTCTTCCTCGCGCCGTTGAAATGGATCGCGACAGCATGACTGAAGCCGCTGGCGTGCTCAAGGCTCCTGGCCTCGGCCGACATGGCCACGACCCGCGTCGCAAGCTACTTCAGCGCAGGCGTCGCATCGCCAAAGCGATACTTGATACCGATGGTCGCCTCCCACTGGTTCATCTCGATATCGATTTTCTGCGGAGCGAACAGGTGCTGGCCGCTGAGGCTTGCTTCCGGCACGTAGGCGGCCGCGAACTCGAAGGAGAGTTCCCTGTTCCAGACGTACTCGAATCCACCAGTGAAGTGGTGCTGAACGACGGCGGGTGCCAGAACGTTGAAAAGCACGTCGCGCGATTTCAGGGGGCTGGTGTTGTAGGAATAGCCGGCGCGCAGCGTGACGTTGCCGAGGTTGCGCCACTCGGCACCGACCTTGACGATATCGATGTCCTGCCAGCCGAATCCGGGACCGTTGTCAGCGCCCAGAGGCGCTCCGGACAGAATATTCGTCGACGGGTTGGCTATGGATGCAACGGATGCGTACCAGATCCGCTTGTAGTCGGCGAGCAACGTGAGATCTGGCGTCACGTCGTAAGCCACACCTGCCTGCAAGCTCGCGGGAATGTCGAAATCGCCCTGTTCGGCGAACAGCCCGCGATACTTCTCGAATTCGTTAGCATAGATGCGCGAGTTGCCGGCGACGCCGAAGCGAAACTGCGGAGCCGGCGCCCACTCGACACCCGCGCGCACGCCCGCCCCCCAGGACACATCCGTCCCGTTATTGGCGACGTTGGCCGGGTCGCTGGAGAAAAACGAGAAGCCTTGCAGGCCCTCGATCTTGATGGCCTGTCGCGCAAGGATAGGCGCCACACCAACCGACAAGCCGGGCGCCAAGGTCTTTGCGAACGCGATCGATAGGAAGGCTTGCTCGAGATCGACACCCAACCTCCCCGACGACCCGAACGGGGCGAAGAGATTGGATCCGTATGCCGTATTCATCCCGCCGTTGCCATAGACGGTCACCCCGATGACGTCGATGAAAGAAAGTCCGTGATCGCGGTACGTGAAGGCGAGGTTCGGCACCGCGAAGTAGTTTCCTTTGCTCTCGACCTCGGCACCCCCTTCAGGCGTATAGCTGCGCCACGGGCTGAATAGACTGCCAGACAATGTGAGCTCGGTCGGCGCATGCACGAGTCCGGCAGGATTGAGCGCCGCCGCTGTAGCATCGCGGCTGTCGGCCACGCCGGCTCCGCCCAACGCTTTCTGCCGCGCGCCATACCCATACTGAAAATAGCCGTCCGTAGCGCTGGCGGGCCACGCTGCAACCTGCAGCGCCATCACAGACGCACCAACGAGCGCACCACGACGTAGCGCGGCAAATAGATCCTTCGTAGTCATCCCAAGCCCCCCAGCCGGCAATTCCCTACCGGGCAATTCCTAGGGCGCAGACAGTTCGCGGCGAACGAAGAAGAACTGCTTTCGATATATCGACATCGGATGAAACGGCGGAGCACCCAGCGCCCCGCCGCTTCCCGACAACAATGCCAACTTGCCACCGATAACGTCGGTGGCGACCGCACATCACGCGACGTTCAACGCCCGGCCGACTTCGGCAATCGTCGCCTTCTCGTTGTCCGTCACGCGCGTACCGCCGATGCCCATCACACCGCCTTCGTTCGCGGACTCCGCCACCTGGTCCGCGACATGCTTCAGCCAGCTCTTGAATGCCGGCGCCTCGTTCGGTGCCTTTGCGTCGAGAATCCTACCGGCCTGGTTGAGCTTCGAGATGACGGCCGACTTGATCTCCGCCGGCGTTTTCCCGCTCATCCCAGCCGTCACTTCATCGCGCGCCGCACTGCGCCCTTCCGAGGTTTCCATATCTGCGAGCATGGCTTTCATCAGCGGGCTGGCCTTTGCGTCCTTGCCCGCCGCGATCAGCGCGTTCGCGCTGGCCATGCTCTCTTTCAGCATGCCCCACAGCCCGCTCGGCTCCGCCATCGTGACGGCCAGCCCCGCGAGCATCGGGCTGCTCATGACCAGTTTCCACTCGTCCGGCGTGAAGGATGATTTGTCTGCCATGGTTTCCTCTCATCGATGGCGGCGGCGCATTGCCGACGCCTGCCGGCAGCGGTCTACGGCGCGGTTCGATGACAGGAATGAAAAGTCGAACGGATAAATCGCAGTAAGTTTTAATCGCGAGAGCCGTTCAGCGCAGCGGCCCCCAGCCCGGTTTAAAGGCAAACGAAGCGCCCTGCTTTTTTCGCATAACTGCCATAACCCCCGCATCCATTGCGGAAAATCCCGACTTCGCAGATGCACATTGACGAACGTCAGGCGAGAGCGGTGTGCATGGGCAAGCCCGAATTCATTGGAAAGAAGTCGAAGGCGGCTGGTGGCTGGGGAGCGCTGCGAAGCTGCGGAAAGAAGCTGCTCGCCAGCGGCGCCCCGCTCAGCGGTGCTGTCGCCATGCTGAAGGCCAACCAGCCCGACGGCTTCGATTGCCCGGGCTGCGCGTGGGGCGACCCCGAGCACGGCTCCTCGTTCGAGTTCTGCGAGAACGGCGTCAAGGCCGTGGCATGGGAAGCGACCGACAAGCGTGTCGGTCCGGACTTCTTCGCCCGCCATACCGTCAGCCAGTTGCGCACGTGGACGGACTACGAGCTCGAACAGCAGGGCCGGCTCACGCACCCGCTGCGCTATGATGCTTCCAAGGACACCTACGTCAAAGCCACGTGGGATGAAGCCTTCGCTGAGATCGGCGGCATCCTCAAGGGCCTCGACAGCCCCGACCGCGCCGAGTTCTACACCTCCGGCCGCGCCTCGAACGAAGCCGCCTACCTCTATCAGCTCTTCGTCCGCCTCTACGGCACCAACAATTTCCCCGACTGCTCGAACATGTGCCACGAGGCGAGCGGCATCGCGCTCGAAGCCGCCGTCGGCATCGGCAAGGGAACGGTGACGCTGGAGGACTTCGAAAAGGCCGACGCCATCTTCGTCATCGGCCAGAACCCAGGCACCAATCATCCGCGCATGCTCGGCGACCTGCGACGTGCCGCGCTCCGCGGCGCCCGCGTCGCGGTGTTCAATCCGGTGCGCGAGAAAGGCCTCGAACGCTTCGCCGATCCCCAGGACAAGCTGGAGATGCTGACCGGCGGATCGACGGCCATCGCCAGCGAGTACTATCAGGTGAACGTCGGTGGCGACATGGCCGCCATCCGAGGCATGGCGAAAGCCGTCTTCGCCGCCGACGACGCCGCGTTGTCAGAAGGGAGGCCCTCGGTTCTCGACCACGGGTTCCTGCGCCAGCATACGTCCGGCCTCGCCGAATACCGCGCAGCCGTCGAGGCGACGAGCTGGGAATTGATCGAGCATCAATCCGGTCTATCACGCAGCCAGCTCGAACACCTCGCGCAGATCTACATCGAATCCGACCGCACCATCTGCACCTGGGCGATGGGCGTGACGCAGCATCGACATTCCGTCGCGACCATCCGCGAGATCGCAAGCTTCATGTTCCTGCGTGGCAACGTCGGTCGCCCCGGAACCGGCCTCTGCCCCGTGCGTGGACACTCGAACGTGCAGGGCGACCGCACCGTCGGCATCAACGAAAAGCCGCCGGCCGCCTTCCTCGATGCGCTCGAAAAAGAGCTGGGCGTGGCGATGCCGCGCCGCCACGGCCACAACGTGCTCGCCGCCATCGGCGCCATGCTCGACGGAACCGCTCAGGCATTCATCGGGCTCGGAGGCAACTTCGCCCGCGCCACGCCCGACAGCGCGCTTATCGCCAAAGCGATGCGTCGCCAGAAGCTCACGGTCAACATCGCGACAAAGCTCAACCACTCGCATCTGCTCCCGGGCGAAGTGAGCTACGTGCTGCCGTGCCTCGGACGCACCGAGATCGACCGTAACGCCAAAGGCGTCGCGCAGATTGTCACCGTCGAGGACTCCATGAGCATGGTCCACGGCTCCGGCGGCATCAACAAGCCGGCCTCGCCCGAGCTGCGCTCCGAAGTCGGCATCATCGCCGGGATTGCCGCCGCGACCGTCGGCTCCGAGGTCGTTGATTGGCCGAGCCTTGCCCAGAACTACGACGGCATCCGCGATCTCATTGCGCGAACCATTCCTGGCTTCCACGGTTACAACGAGCGCGTCCGCCGCCCGCGCGGCTTCCGCCTCTACAACGCCGTCGATCATCGCGTCTGGAACACCGCAACACAGCGCGCCACGTTCTCATCCGACGCCCTACCGCGCGCCACAGAGCATCAGCAGGCGCTCGGCGAGCAGGGACTGTTCGTCCTTCAGACCTTCCGCTCCCACGATCAGTACAATACGACCGTCTACGGCCTCGATGATCGCTATCGCGGCATCTACGGCGAGCGCCGCGTCGTGTTCGTCAACCCCGATGACCTCGCCGAGATCGGCGCCAGCGCTGGCGACCGCGTCGACATCATCGGCCGCCACGACGACGGCCACGAGCGCATCGCCGAGAGCTTCCGCGTCGTTCCCTACGACCTGCCGCGCGGGTCGGTCGCCGGCTATTATCCCGAGCTGAATGTTCTCGTGCCGCTCTCGACGGCCGGAGAGCTCAGCGACACGCCAACGTCCAAGTCGGTGCTCGTCTCCTTCCGGCCGGCACTGCAGCGCGACGCGGCATGAGCGATGGCGTAGCAAGCGAATTGACGGAAGAGCAGTTTCTAGAGCGCGTCACGCAGCTATGCGCAGCCGCGCCATCTCTATCTCAGTTGGGAGCCGGCATCTTGCTGGCTGCACGGCTCGGCATCTGTAGCGACAGCCGCGCCTTCGCGCGCATCTTCGGCATCGAGCACGCGCTCGTCCTGCGCGAAGTGACGGACCTAGCCGAAAAAGGTCTTCTCACCGTGGTCGACCGCAACGCTCGCACCCAGCGCA
Source organism: Hyphomicrobium sp. (assembly GCA_030148725.1). GTDB lineage: Bacteria > Pseudomonadota > Alphaproteobacteria > Rhizobiales > Hyphomicrobiaceae > Hyphomicrobium_A. The sequence continues at coordinate 103,769 of JASBSU010000004.1, read as the reverse complement.
CCAGCATCGCGCTGACCGAAACCTCAAGCGACCTGCTATTGCGCACCTGAGCCCAGCAACTGGTATTCAGCAATCATCGGCAACGTGAGACGCCGGAGGTCAGTCACTTGGTGCGCGACCTCGCCCGAGCATAACTGTCGCTTCAAGGGCACACGGGCCGTTCAACCGCGCACAACGCCCGCTTCTCGACTTTATTCTTGACTAAAATCGTATAGAAACGTCTGCCTTGAGTTGGTCCATGACCTCACGGACCTGATCATCGAGTGTATGCGTTAGGGGTTCCTATGTACGGGCGTTGGTGGGCGTTTGTTGTCACGTGCGGCATTCTATCGGCGGCCAGCGCTCAGGCGCAAGATAATCAAGCGCCTCCGCCCGCAGACGCTGCGACGTCATTGCCACCGGTGGTGGTCGAGACCGACGTGAAGCCGTCGAAGCCGAAAGCCAAGGCCAAGAAGAAGACAGCCGCAGCGAAGTCCACTGGTCCGGTGCAGCAGGCCGCGCCTCAGCCGCAGCAGCACCCGACGGGCCCGGGCAACTCCAGCGCCAGCGACAAGACGGCGACAGGCCCGGTGCGGGACTACAACGCCAAGAACACCGCGACCGGTATGAAGACCGACACGCCGCTCAATGAAATCCCGCAGTCGGTTTCTGTGGTCGGCGCCGAGCAGATGCGCGACCAGTCGGTTCAGAACGTGCAGGAAGCGCTTCGCTATGTTCCGGGCGTCGTTGCCGACGCTTATGGCATCGACGGACGCGCGGACGGCAGCTTCATCCGCGGCACGCCGGCGACCGATTATCTCGATGGGCTCAAGCGCACCTACGGCTATTACACCTACACCTACCGCGTCGATCCCTTCATGATGGAGCGCATCGAGGTTCTGAAGGGGCCGGCATCGGTCCTCTATGGCCAGGCGCCGGTCGGCGGCATCGTCAACTACGTCTCCAAGCGCCCGCAGAGCGAAACGGGCGGCGAGATCAGCGTCGACTACGGCTCGTTCGACTTCAAGCAAGTGAGATTCGATTTGACGGGGCCGGTGTCTTCGGACCCGCGCTGGTCATACCGCCTGACTGGCGTTGCGCGCGATGCCGGCACGCAGGTCGATAATGTCGATAACGATCGCACGGCGATCCAGCCGGCCCTCACGTTCCGTCCCGACAAGGACACGGCGATCACCGTGATCGGCGAATTCCAGCGCGATCGCATGGGCCAGGTGTCGCAGTTCTTCCCACACGTCGGAACGCTCTATCCGAACGTCAATGGAAAGAGGATTCCTCGTGACACGTTCATCGGCGACAAGAACGATCACTACGATACCGATGCGAACTCCGCCACGCTGCTCGTCGAGCACAATTTCGCGCCGTGGCTGAAGTTTCAGCACTCATCGCGCTATAGCGATATTCACAACGACTACCTTGGAACCTACGGTTATCCGTGGTTTTACGCAGCGAACGCGGTCCGGCCATACACACCCAATCCACCCTATATACCCGATCCCAGCGAGCAGTATCTCAACCGCGTGCGCGGGCGGATCGTCACCGATACCCAGATGTTCAACCAGGACACCAACCTTGAGGCCCGGTTCGGCACCGGTATCGTGAAGCATCGGGTGATTGGAGGCGTCGACTATTCGCACTTTACTGCCCAACAAGGCCGAAACGACACGTACGATACCTCGCCTATCGACGTCTACGATCCGGGTTCACACACTTCCGTCTGGGCAGGAACAGATTGCGACAACAACGACGTCATCGGCTATGACAATCCGGAGATTTGCTCGACGTCGAACCAGCAAGTGGCGCAGACCGGTCTCTACATCCAGGATCAGATGCGACTTGGAAACTGGATCGCGGTCGTCGGCGCGCGCAAGGACTGGGTCGAGAACTCCGCAGATGGCTCCAAGACCCAGCGTGACGACGCGATCTCCTATCGCGCAGGCCTAATGTATGAGTTTGCCTCAGGCTTGACGCCATATGTCAGCTACGCAGAGTCGTTCGTTCCCCAGGTCGGCACCGATTCCAAGGGCCAAGCCTTCGATCCAAACAAAGGTCGAATGTACGAAGCTGGCTTCAAGTACGCGCCGAGGGGCTCCAACTTCGCCGTCAATGCCGCTGTCTACGACCTGACGGAGAGCAATTACCTCGTTCCCGACGTCGGGAACTTCCAAAAGCAGGGCGGCGCTATTTCCTCGCGCGGTTTCGAGCTGGAGGTGACGGGACGCGTCACCGAGAACCTCAAGGTCGTCGGCGGCTATTCCTACACGGACGCTCGCTACGAGGGGAACATCACCCAGTACGATGCCTACGGAAGCACCGTCGTCGTCGATGGAAATCAAATCGAATCCATCCCCAAGCACATGGCGTCGCTGTGGGGCGTGTGGTCGTTCGATCAGCCCGAACTCAAGGGATGGTCGGCTGGCGCGGGCGTGCGCTACATCGGCGAATCTTGGGATGCCGCCAATGTTGTCGAGGTTCCCAACGTGACGCTGTTCGACGCCATGGTCGCCTACGACGAGGAGCACTGGCGCTGGCAGCTCAGCGGCAACAACCTCGAGGACAAATATTACATCTCGACCTGCCTGACGCGGGGTGACTGCTGGATCGGCAATGCCCGCACCATCACGACGACCTTCACCTACAAATATTGATCCGGAAGATTACGAAGGCCTCCGCCACAAAGCTGTCGCGGGGGCAAATTTCCAGGTTGCACGCGACGGAGATAAACCTGATAACTGCCGTCAACTTAGCGCGCAATGCACTGGGGGAACATGCGCCACGCTTTCGTTCTCGTTCACCGCTGGGCCGGTCTCTTCACCGCGGTGTTCCTGTTCATCGCGGGCCTGACTGGCGCGGTGATCTCCTGGGACCATGAGCTCGACGAGTGGTTGAACCCGCATCTCTTCGATGCGCGCATCACCGATCTCGCAGCTGCTCCGCTGCCCGCCTTGACGCTCGTCGAAAAGCTGGAAGCTGCCGACCCGAAGGCCAAGGTCACGTTCTTCACGCTCGCCGGCGAGCGAGGGCACACGTCTCAATTCAGCGTCGAGCCGCGCGTCGATCCGTCGACGGGGCAGCCCTACGTGCTGGATTACAACCAGGTGTTCCTTGAGCCATCGACAGGCGACGTGGTTGGCAAGCGTTACTGGGGGCGCATCTCTCTGGATCCGGAGAACCTGCTGCCGTTTCTCTACAAGCTGCACTACTCGATGCACATCCCGGACTTCAACAACATCGACCGTTGGGGCGTCTGGTTCATGGGCATCGTCGGCATCGTGTGGCTGTTCGATTGCTTCGTCGGCCTCTATCTGACTTTCCCGCAGCGCGCGCGTCGCAGCTTCTCTGTCGGCGCTGCGGTAAGCGACGCTGTGCTCGATGATTCACCAGCCGGCGTAGGGCGTCGGTCGTGGTGGCAGCGCTGGCGGCCCGCTTGGCAGATCAAGTGGAGCGGCAGCGCGTATCGCATCAACTTCGACGTTCATCGGGCATTCGGCCTTTGGCTGTGGGCCATGCTGCTCATCGTGGCCTTCACGTCGGTGTCGATGAACCTCGGCAACGAAATCGTGCGGCCGATCCTCAGTGCGATCTCTTCGCTGACGCCCGATGCGTTCGACGACCGCACGCCGACGCCGCTCAACAAGCCGATCACACCGGCAGTTTCTTTCGCAGGCGCTATCGACGCGGCGAAGGGTGAGGCGTCGCGTCGCGGCTGGGATGAGCCGGCCGGCAGCGCTTTCTATGGTCAGCAGTATGGGCTCTACGCCATCATGTTCTTCGCACCGGGCGAGGAGCATGGCAGTAGCGGCATGGTCAAGATGCTGTTCGTCGATGGCAACGACGGCGCCATCGTGGGCGGCCGTGTTCCGTGGGAAGGCACCGCGGCCGACGTCTTCATGCAACTGCAGTTTCCGCTTCACTCCGGACGCATCGCCGGGATGCCCGGCCGTGTTGCCCTCTCCATCATGGGCATTGTCGTCGCAATCCTTTCGGCAACCGGCATCGTGATCTGGTTCAAGAAGCGTCACGCGCGACGGCTGGCGGTTCGCCGCGCGCGCTGAGTTTATCGGGTGTTCGTCGTGCATGGGGCGCAGCAATCTTGAGCCAGCTTGAGCCGTTCTTGGTTCCGCTTCTCGTCGCGGCGGGTGTCATCCTGTTTCTCGGCGGCGTCGCGCTGCTGCGTTGGGCATGGCTGGGGCAGCGGCCAGCGAACTTGCCATTCGTTTTTGCAGGATGGCTTGCGGTTACCGCCGCGTGCTGGGTGTTCAGTCGCGTATTCGGCGTCGAGGTAGGTATCGCGTATGCGCTCATCGTGTTGGCGCTCACGGCATATCTGATCATCTTCCTTGGCCGCGAGGTCCGATCGCCGAAAGCGCAGAAGGTGCGGGATGTAGCGCTCGAGCCCGAGGATCGCGCCACGAGCTGGACGCGCGCCATATCAAAGGCTTTGCTCTCCATCGTTCTCGCCGGCGTCGCGGCGATCGGTGTCGGCGTTGCCTTTGCTGTCGCCATGCCGTTGTCCAGTCACGATCGAATTGTGATCGGCGGTCTGCTTGTTCCCGCGCTGTGGGGCTGCGGGATGGCCTGGACGCTCGCAGATTCAAAGCTCCTCCGTGCCACGATGGTTCTGGGATCGATCTCTCTGGCGAGCTACGGCATCGCCTTCCTTCCGAAAGTCCTACCCTGATGCAGCAGCGCGTCGATACCAAACCAAACAAGCGCAAGTGGCTGTCACGGGATTTCGTCCGCGCGATGCTCGCCGGTCATTCGGCGCTAGGGCTGGCTTTTGCCGCGCTCATCTACGTGGTCTGTCTTACGGGCACGGTTTGCGTGTTTCTGCATGAGCTGCAGCGATGGGAGCAGCCCGCCGGACCGATCATCGCGCGCGCCCTGACGCCAGATGACATCGGTGCCGCGGTCAACGCTGCATATGCGCAGGCCAGAGCCGACGATGCCGCGCACGACATGTTCATCATGGGCCCGGGGCCTGCGATGCAGCGGCTGTTCGTCAGCTACCATGACCACGACACCGGTCGCGAAGGCGAATGGCTCGCCAATGCTGACGGTCGTCTCGTCGCACGAGCTTCAGCGCCTTGGTCGGAATTCCTTGGTTCGCTTCACATGAACCTTCACCTCCCGCGAACTTGGGGGTTGTTCATCGTAGGGCTGACCGGAGTTGCTCTGCTCGCATCGCTCATCTCCGGGCTTCTCTCCCATCCCCGCATTTTCAAGGACGCGTTCTACCTTCGCTGGGGTGGGTCTCGACGGCTGCAGGAGGCGGATCTCCATAACCGTCTCGGCGTCTGGGGGCTGCCGTTTCACGTAGCGGTATCGCTGACGGGAGCGTTGCTCGGTCTATCCACACTCATTGTCGGCGTGCTGGCCCTTGCCGCCTTCGATGGCGACTCCGAGGCAGCGTTTTCCGCAATCCTGGGTCCGCGCGCCGGTGCGGAGGAAACTGCGGCGCCCGCGCCAGATGTCGCCGCGATGATGCGCCATGTGCTGGCGTCGAAGCCGGACGCACAATTTTCGAGCCTTCGGATCGACCATGTCGGCGAGGCCGGGCAGGTGGTACACCTCGGGATGCGGACGCCCGGTCATCTCGCCATGGGTAACACCTATTATTTCAAAGGTGATGGCACTCCGATCGGTGACGGCGGTCTGGAGGAAGGCGGCGTCGGCCAGCAGATCCTAGGCGCTTTGCAGCCGGTACATTTCGGATGGTTTGGCGGCTATCCGATAAAGCTGGCATACGGCATCCTTGGCCTCGGACTGACGGTCGTGACATTTACCGGTGTCACCATTTGGCTGGCTCGGCGCCGAGACCGGGGGCGGCCGGCACCGCGTTGGGAGAAGATCTGGGCGGCAGTCGGTTGGGGGCAGCCGCTCGGATTGGCCGTCAGTGCCATCGCGGCCCTTTACGCGGGCGAAGCCATGATACTCGGCACGTACCTTGCCACCTCCGCGGCCGCTCTCGCTGCGGCCTTGGCAATGCCGGATGCACGCACCGTTACACTCGCGTTGCGTGGCCTAAGTGCAGCCGCGATGATCACCGTGTCGATCTGTCATCTCGTGTTGTGGCATGGCGTCAGCACCGACGTGATGGCAATCGTCGTCAACGCCGTTGTCGGCATGATTGGCGTTTTGCTGGCGGCGCCCGTTTTTCGACGTTTGCTGCAGGGCTCCAAGCCCGAACCGGCAACCGCCTGTGAGGCTTCTTGATCATAGGGTCTCCGGTTCGCCGGTAGCTGAGCTACATGACGATCGTGCGCGCGGAGGGACATAAGTCACATTGCCGAAAATATATGTACCGGCAACGGTCCGTTACTTGGCAACCGCCAAGCACTCGACTAGCGTTCGAGCGGATTTGTTCTTACGGGGGTGGGGCAATGAAGGTTTTCAAATTAGGCTTCGCGGCCGCGGTTATCTTGTGCACACTTTCGGCGATGGCTCAGGCGGCCGAATGTACCAGGGTCGCAGCCAGTGGCGACAACGTCACACACGATTTGGCGGTGCTGTTCTCCACCAACGCCCTCAAGAATACGATCGCCGGGCGCGGGCTCGTAGGCAAGGGGCCGGTTAAAACCACCTGCAAATCAGGCTCGGCCATGATTGAGTGTTACTCCTCGCAGATGGCCTGCAAGGGCGGAACGCCCGCAACCTGCTTGGGCCCCTGGCTCTGCTTCTGAACCCGACACTGGGCGTGTCTTCGTTTTGAACTTGTTCTTTTGCGGCTCGACCTCGCAGTTGGGTCGCGCACTGCTCGCCCGGCGAAAGCGAACGGATCGCTTCACCTCCGGTGACGCGGTAGCCAGGAAGCGTCGGCGTATCGGCAGAGCCGACGGTCTGTCCCAAAAGCTGAAGCTGTGCGGAGCGGTCCTGCCAATCGTGTCGCTCCCGCCTGCAAAGCTTTAGGCTCCCTCTTTCAGCAGCTTTTCGAGGGCCGACACAACCCCCTTTGCCGAGAACTTGATCACGACGGGCGTCGCCTGCAGGCTCTGCAATGTCATCGACATCTCTGTCGACTTGCGGAGCTGCCCGATCATATTCTGATCGAGCTCCACGATGCCGAGGCAGCCGTTCGGCAGACACGTCTTGACCGGTACTGCGACGCCTGACTGGCCGTCCAGCGATAGCTTGATGCCTTCGCTGACGGAGAACCCCAGCGGCGTTTGCAGATTGGCGACCAACTTGCCCGCTTTATCTTTGCCTATCGAGAGAGCGCCGATGAGCTGGCGTGTCTTGGTGTTGCTGAGGCTCTGAGATATGGCACAGCTTTTCACACCATCAGTCGTTTGTGCACACGCGAGCACCCAATCGTCGAACGTTTCCTTCCACTCCTTCTGAGCGACTGACTTCGCCGCAGCGGGCGCTTTGGGAGCCGTCGTGGTCGCCTTGGCCGGGTCGCTCTTCGTCTGAGCGATAGCACATGGCGCAAGAGCCAAGCCGACAAACACGAGCGCAGCAATCCGCTTCATAGGTCACACTCACAAATCCAGCACAGAGAAATTCGGTGCGCCTGAAAAAGGCGGCCAGTGGTAGATGACGGAAACAAAATAGGGGAGAGACCAGCGGCCTCTCCCCATGACTGCCTGGGGCCCTTACCAGTTGACACGGAGCCCGGCGCTGCCGGCGTAGCCGCGGAGGTTGTCCTCGCCGAACTGGGCATTGCCCTTGACGAAGCCGCTTACGCCATCGGCACCGAGGCTGAAAACGTTGAGCCCACCCGTAACCTCGCCAAACGTGCCGCTCACATCGTCCGCGGCCGTGAGATCGTAGCCGCCACTCGACAGGTTCGCCTTGTTGTCGGCTTCGAACTCATGCCAGGCGCTCGCTCCGATGAATGGCTCGACCTTGTGGCCGCCGCTCACGAACGACGTGCCGAAGCGCAGGCCAAGCCGGCCACGCAGACTGTTGCCGTCCCCGAAGTTGACAGTCGTGCCGTAGATGGTGGCGTTGTCGAGCTCAGCATTGACGTAGGACAGGGTTGCACCCGGCTCGATGAAGCCGCCCGCGTAGCTCATGCGGTAACCCGTATCGATCACGCCACCGACGGCCAGAACGTCCTGCTTATCGTGGGTCGACAGTCCAGTGTTGGTGTAGTTCGAATACTCGTACTTGCCGATGTTGGCCATCACCTTGCCGTCAATGAACAGGCCGCCCTCGATCCATGTCGCGTAGGCGCCGACGAGGCCCGTGCGATAATCGACATCTGTGGTGGAGCCATCGAAGTCGAGGCTTGAGGCGACGTAGCCGCCCATCGCGCCGATCATCCATGCGCCTTTGGCCGTCTCGTGCCCGAAGTCGTAGCCGCCAACGATGCCGTAGCCATTCTGGTTCGACTTTACCTCGAAGGTGCTGGTCTTGCCGAGAATGGTCCAGCTGTAGTTCTGCTCACGCTCGGTTGTGTTGCCGAGAACCTTGGCCCAGGCGCCGGGCGTCACGCTCTTGGAGCACACGGGCGCGCTATCCTTGATGCTGCCCATCATCGCGCACTTCTCGGTGGCGGCAGAGCGCAGATCGGCGGTGCGATCCAGCCATACGCCGGCCGAGTTGTGCCACATGTTCTGTGCGGCGGTGATCAGGTGCGGCAGCTCGAAGAAGGTCTGGTCGGGCGTCGAAGCCAGCAGCCAGTCGAACGAGCTCACCTGCACGCGGTAGAGGTCGTAAGTGAAGAGGCCTTTGTCGATTGGCCCGCCTTCCAGATAGAAGGCGTCGGGATCGCTGTTGCCCTCGATGTGCGCAACCAGGATGCCGGTCGGGTTGTAGGCGCCAGGTCCCGCATTCGTGTCGTTCACCTGCAGGGCCGTGACACCGGTGGTGTCGCCGTTGACGATCAGCAGGTCGGAAGCCGACGTCGTCGCCGCGGCGAGGAAGGCATCGATGGCGTAGCGGCTATAGCCGGATCCATTGAACGAGTTGCCGGTCGTGTTCGGCACACCGATCTGCACCACGTCGCCGATGTCGTTGCCGTAGTCGACGAAGCCGAGATCGACCGGCGTGACGAAGCCGTAGCCCGAGGTGCCGTTCTGCATGCTCAGCACGCCGCCGTTGTTATTGAAGGCGAGGTTCTGATTGCCGAAGTTGCCACCCAGGAACTGCGTGAAGCCGGTGACATTGAAGCTGCCGGAGTTGTTCACGGCGTTGTCGTTACCGAGCATGCCGTAGACATTGAGGCCCGTCGAGTTGAACGCGCCCGCGTTGTTGATCGCATTCGTCGGGCCGATCATCGCGAACACCGTGAACGGACCGGCATTGATGGTGCCCGTCGAGGTGTTGTTGACCTCGTTGCCCGTCGCGCTGACGTAGAGGTTGAGACCCGACGTATTCCACGTCGTGCTGCTGGTGTTGTTGACCGTGTTGGCGCCGACCGCGGCCAGCTGCATGTTGCCCCAGATCGTGCCATCGTTCTGCACGGTGTTGGAGCCGCCGGCGAGGCTCTGGATCACGCTGGCGAAGGTTGAGCCGCCATCCGACCGGATCGTGCCCGTGTTGTTGATGTTGACGTTGCCGTCGGTCGCGACGCGGATGGTCGGATCGAACACAGTACCGTCACCCTGCACCAAACCGGCGTTGGTGATCGTCACGTTGTTGTCGCCCAGCAGCGAGAAGCCGCTGACCTGAACCGCCGTGCCGTTGTTGGCCAGCACGCTGCTGCCCACGCCGACGTTGACCGAGATGTCGTTATTGGCGAAGGGCGTCGAGATATCGATGCCGTTGCCATTCGTCGCCGTCAGCGTCTTGCCGTCCGCCAGGCCGACCGAGATGTCGTTGGCGCCGCCAGCGTTGGCACCGCTGAGCGTGCGGAAGATGGTGGCGCCATCGTCCGCCGCCGTAGCATTCGCGCCAAGCGATACTGCGATCGTGCCGCTGCCGCCGAGCTTGGTGATGTCCACCGCGTCGTCGCCGGCATCAAGCGTTCCGTCCTCGTTCGAGGTGACGGAAATGTTGCCGTTGTTGATGAAGTTGGTGACGTTGATCGCGTCATCACCCGTCGCCGTGCCCGAATATCCGCCCACCGCGCCCTTGACGTTCACGGTCGTGTCGCCAGGTCCGATGTTGGTGGCGAGGATGCCGAGGTAGTCCGACTGGATCGAGCCACCCGTGTTGACGTTCACGACCACGTTGCCGCCACCAATGTTGCCGGCGTAGGCACCGACGCCTAAAGCCTGCACGGTGTTGTTGACGTCGCTGGTCGCGGTACCGTTGCCGATGGTGAAGCTCGACACGCCGATCAGCGGCGGATCGATCACGCCGTTGGCCGTGGCCGTAGCGTCGCCGCCGATCGAGAAGGCCGCGATACCATAGAGACCGTTATCGGCGCTCACCTTGCCTTCGTTGGTCGCGGTCGCGTTGCCGCCAATGGCGGTGGAGATGATGCCGCTGCCATTCGCGGAGGTGACGTCGCCGCGAGCAATGGCGATGGAGTCGCCGCCAGCCGCCGTCGAGACGATGCCGGTCCCGCCGGAGGTGACGTTGTAGACGTCGACCGTCGAGCTTCCGAGCAGCGATGTGGAAACGACGCCCTCGTCAGCGCTGATGATGGTGCCGGTGCTGCTATCGGTTACGCTGGAGTTGCCCAGGGCCGCGAGCGAGAAAACGCCGATGCCGCCGTTGCTGGTCACGTTATGGCCGCCGAGTAGAACGGTCGAGTCACCCGTGCCTGGCCCGAGGTCGAGCGCGGCGCTGAATACGCCGAACGCTCCACCCGCGGTGACGTCCGCACCGAGCGTCACCGTGGAGCCGCCGTCAATCGCGGTGCTCACGATGCCACTCTGCGTTGCGGTGACGGTACCCCCATTCGAAACCGTCGAGTTGCCGCCGAGTCCGGTCGAGATGATGCCGCTGCCGTTCTGCGCGACGACAGCGCCCGACTCCACCGTGGAGTCGCCGAGGAAGGATGTCGAGATGATGCCGTCGGTTGCGCCAGTCACCGTACCGCCTGCGCCGCCGATCACCTTGGAGTGACCGCCGAGCGCCAGGGAGAAGGTGCCGATGCCGCCAATGTTGGTGACGTTCTGGCCGCCGAGGTTGATGGCCGAGTCACCACTGCCCGAGCCAAGGTCGAGCGCGGCGCTGCCGACACCGAAGAGGCCATTCGCTTTCACTTCACCATGCAGATTGACCGTCGAGCCGCCGTTGATGGCGACTGCGCCGATACCTGTAGAATTGTTAGAGGTCACGGTGCCTGCATCAATGGTCACGTTGGCGCCAGCTATACCGAGGATGCCGACGCCATCCGACTGAACGCTGCCGAAGGTCGTGCCGCCCGCGCCATTGCCGCGGATAGTGATATCACCACCAGATAGCGCGATGATGCCCGGGCCGTTGGTCGAGCTGATCGTCCCGCTGTGATCGATGATCGTATTCTGCAGGGCGAGCGTGCCGATGCCGATGCCGTCGGTGACGGTGATTGCGCCACTGTTCGTCACGTTGGCGTCGAGACCCGCGTCAACGGTAATGCCGTTCCCGATCGCGATCACCGAGTTGAGACTGGTGTTGGTGACGGTGACGTTGCCGAACGCCTTCGCCTCGATGCCGTCTCCGTCCGCATCGATATGGCCATCATTGTAGACGTATGCGTTATTCGCCACTGAAGTGACGTTGATGCCGTCGCCGCCGGCGTCTATCGATGCGCCAGCGGTGTTTTTAGCCGTCACGTCACCGACGCCGGCTAGCAGATTGACGCCATCTCCTCCTGACTTGATCGTGCTCTTGTTTGTGGCTTCGGCCGATCCCACTGCGGCGTCGCCGACGATGCCTGCTCCAACCGATATGATGCTGGCGCCTGTCTCGTTGGTTGCGGTCACACTTCCGCCACCCGCGAACAGATCGATGCCCGCACCACCGGCATCGATCGAGCCGCTGTTGGTGGCAGACGCTGACCCGACCACCGCATTTCCATTGATGCCGTTCCCGTCTGACTTGATCGTCGCGCCCTTTTCATTAGTCGCCGTGACGCCGCCGAGGAGCGCCGTCGCGTTGATACCCATGCCCCCGGTCGACGTGATCGAGCCGAAATTCTTCGCGGTGACATCACCCGCAGCAGAGGTTGCGTTGATGCCATCGTCGGCAGATTTGATGATGCCGGAAGCTGTATTGGTGATGACTGCGTCATCAGTGGAGTAAGCCCTTATGCCGTAACGGCCGGCTGTGATTGTTCCGGAGTTGGTTAGCGTCGCCACTCCCCCGGATGGCACAATAACGCCGCCAGTACGGATGCCGTCGAGGTCGGCGGTGATGGTTGCGCCGGCCTTGTTTTCGATCGTCGCATCGGACGTCGTGAAAGCGAAGATGCCGTTGCCGCCAGCGTCAATCAGACCGCTGTTGGTGATGTGCGCCGTTCCGTCCGACGCGGACGTACCGAGTAGGCCGGGATTAGCGACGAAGATACCGTCACCGCCAGCATAGATTTGTCCAGCAGCGTTATTGTTCACTTCGACGTCGCCAGCGTTATTCGCGCTCTGCCGGAACGCGACGATGCCAGAGTTTGGCGATTGGATGAATTTGTCGTTGTTGATCTCGATATTGCCTGCGCCGGATGGGCTACCGAGTGCTCCGGCTTGAGCCCAAATGCCCGCGTTGTCGCCAGTGATGCTTCCTGAGTTATTGATGAGAATGTCGTTGCTGCCGCCATCAGTCCAAACGAACACGCCATTGTTCTGAGCGCCGATTGTCGCGAACGCTTTAACGTTCACTGTGACGTCCTGCGTTGCAGCATTGGTCGGCTGCCCCGTAACGGTCGAGAACGACCCTCCGGATATGGTTATGCCGTTGCCTATCCGGTCGCCTGCGCCAGACACAGAGTAATCCACTGACGAAACGGTCGTGACGTTCGACCCATCCCCCAGGTTCAGGGTGAATGCAGCAGACGGCGCGTACTCGATACCACCATTGTTGTTTCCGGCAGGCGTGCCGACTGAATAGCTTGGAGCTGTGCAGTTCGGAGAGTTGGTATTGCCGCACTCGTTGCCGTCAGCCATCGCCCTCGGCGCGACGAGCAGCAGGACGGCGGCGGCCGCGCTGCACATGAGCGCGGCTCTGAGGCTTCGTCCTATGTGTCGGGTGGGTGGTGCCGCTGGCCGGCGAGCTGGCTCGAAGGCGCGATCGGCAATGGCGCGAGACGCAATTCCACTCGCTACAGGAACGCAACGCATACAAACCCCCAACATGAACTCAACGCAACTGACGCCCGTTTTTTCCGGGCACTAAACTGACTTCCATTCCGACCATCGGGCGCGCGGCCCTCGATCGGTGCCCCTCTCGGGGGCCAAATCCTCGACGCCGCAGAAAATGAAACTGGCGTCCTTCTCCCCTCGAGATGCGGGTGCCGTCGCCGGCTGAAATCCGCACCGCTCCCGACCCGCCGCAGAAATAATTGACGCGGATCGGTTGCAACTCAGAATAAGTACAACTAACTCGTCTCGATCAAGATGATTTGCCGACTGAACATTAGATAGCCGCTACTGTTGCGCCTCAGTCACTGGCAAAAAACATCGGTTAATAGGGCTTTTTGCGCTGTACACCACGGCCAACGCGCGCGTATCAGCCGAGACGTCCGACGTCCGAAAGTCGCTTCGCAACCAGACTCTATGGGCATCGCAAGGGGGGGACCGGGTGGGCGGCATGGAGGCGACGCGGTCTACCGCGCTGATCGCTGGGTCGCGCGCCGCGAGGATCACGACCTCAGAAAAGCTGTTGCCGGCTCGAGGGTCTCATTGCGAAGCGTCAAACGGTCGGTAGGTCGAAGCGGCTGACAAAGCCTAAGGACTAAACCCGTTGAGTCAGCGCGCTAGAGGCCCGTTGAGCTAAGCGCTCTCATGGGTGTCGCCTGAAGGCTCTGCACTTCCGATTTCACGGAAAACCCTTCACATCCTCCACCCAGGTCTCGCTGACTTTGATACCTGAGAGCTGCTCGGCGGGTGAATCGGCGCCGCCGCATCCGATACCGATAACCAGAATGCGCTTCATCAGTCCTAGACCGCGGCCGAAGCGATCTGCGGCTCGCGCGCCAATGCGAGCAGCGCGTCGCAATCGATGTGCGTTTCGAGGTGACGCGCGAGGGCATCGAGCGTCTGCTCGATCGTGTCGTCGTAATGTACCGCGCTCGCGCCAGCGCCCAGAAGCGTCAGCCAGTCGCTTCGTTGCGCGTCTTCACCGAAGAGTCCGTGCACATAGCAGCCCATGATGCGACCGTCGGCACACATTGCACCGTCGCTGCGCCCATCTGAGAAAGTGAGAACCGGCCGGCCTGTCGCTTCCCCCGTCGTGCGCCCAACGTGCATCTCATATCCCCTGAAGGGAGCGCCGCCGATGCGCTCGCCGGAAACCTCGACCAGCAGTTTATCGCCGCCGAGAAGCGTCTCGACGTCGAGCAGACCGAGCCCCGGGCATGTCGACGGCGGCCCCTCGATGCCATCGGGATCGGCGATGCTCCTGCCCAGCATCTGATAGCCGCCACAGATGCCAAGCACGCGTCCGCCGCGCCGCACGTGTGCCGCGATATCGATGTCCCAGCCCGTGGCGCGCAGCACGCCGAGATCAGCGATTGTGGCCTTGGAGCCGGGAAGGATCACGAGATCGGCGTCGCCGGGGACGGGCGTGCCGGGACGCAAAAACACCAGGTCGACACTGGGCTCCAGGCGCAGCGGATCGAAGTCGTCGAAGTTCGATATGCGCGGGTACGCGAGCACCGCGATGCGTATTCTCGCCGCGAGTTTCTCCTCGCGAACTGGAAGCCCCAGCGCATCCTCGGCCGGCAGCTGGCTTGCACCGTCAAAAAACGGAACAAGGCCCAGCGACTGCCAACCGGTCATCTCCGTCACCTTGCGCAGCCCTTCCGAGAAGAGGGACGGGTCGCCGCGGAACTTGTTGACGATGAAGCCCTCGATCATTTGTGCGTCCTCGTCAGGCAGAACGGTTTGCGTCCCGACGAGACTCGCAATCACGCCGCCGCGCTCGATGTCTCCGATGAGCACGACGGGGACATTGGCGATACGTGCAAAGCCCATGTTGGCAATGTCGCCGCGGCGCAGGTTCACCTCGGACGCCGAGCCGGCGCCCTCGACGATCACCACGTCTGACTCCGCGCAAAGCCTGGCGAAGCTGTCGAGTACCGAAGCCATCAGCCGCGGCTTCATCTGCTGGTACTGCGTGGCCTTCGTGGTGCCGACGACGCGACCATGGACCACGACCTGCGCACCGGTCTCGCTCTGCGGCTTCAGAAGCACTGGATTCATATGGACGCTCGGAGACACCCCCGCAGCCCGCGCCTGTAGCGCTTGCGCCCGTCCGATCTCGCCGCCGTCGGCGGTCACAGCGGCGTTGTTGGACATGTTCTGTGGTTTGAAGGGACGCACCTTCAAACCGCGATTGCGCAGCAGCCTTGCAAGGCCGGCGACCAGCATCGACTTGCCGACGTCGGACCCGGTCCCCTGGAACATGATGGTCTTGGCGACCATCAGTACTCGATGCCTTCCTGTGCCTTGACCCCGGCTGCAAAGTGATGCTCGACCGGCGTCATGTCCGTCACGAGATCCGCAGCAGCGATCATCTCGGGTTTCGCGTTCCGCCCGGTGACGACGACGTGCAAATCCGGACGCCGCGCCTCGAGCTTCTCCAGCACACGGCCGAGGTCGAGGTGGTGATCGTCCCGGATAGCCTTGCGATTGGCCATCTTCACCTCTCGTCGTCCTCGACGGTGTCGGGCATGATTGAAGCTCCTTCCGATGAAATGTCAAAAACGAATCAAGCCTCAGAAGGGCGATGTTGCCGCGTGCAGCCGGAATTGCCATTGACGCGCCTTGCGACGTAGTCTTATCAGACCTTGTGACGGTGCCCCGCAAGGGGATTGAAAGGCGACCTTCACTCAGGAAAGAACGCTCGACACGCAGTTCGCGCGGGCAGCGGGCGATGCGCGCTCAGCCGGCATCGGCGCTCCGGCGATCGTCGTCATCGGCAGCATCGCCGCGCTGCGGCCGCGGGTTCTCCCGGCGCATCTGCGAGAGGGGACATGATCGGTGCGCCTGCAGGCCTGATCGTAGCGGCGCCCCGCTCGGGCAGCGGCAAGTCCACGCTGACCGTCGGCATCCTCAGCGCTCTGAGCCGTCGCGGCCATACGGTGCAGCCGTTCAAGTGCGGTCCCGATTACATCGACCCGTCGTTCCATACCGCTGCGTGCGGACGCGTGAGCTTCAATCTCGACGCCTGGGCGATGCGGCCGGAACTCATCGATGCTTTGGTGCAGGAGGCGGCCGCCGGTTGCGACATCGCGATCGTCGAAGGCGTGATGGGGTTGTTCGATGGCGCGAAAGTCCCAGGCAGGACGGGCCGCGGCTCGACCGCCGATCTGGCCCTCCGCCTTGGATGGCCTGTGCTGCTTATTCTCGACGTCGCGGCGCAGGCCGAGACCGCGGCTGCTGTTACGCTTGGCCTTCATACCTACCGCGAAGGGATCAGCATTGCGGGCGTGATCCTCAACAACGTCGGCAGCGCGGGACACGCCGCCATGGTCACGGAGGCGATCTGCGCACTGGGCATCCCGGTGCTGGGCGCCGTGCCGCGCCTGGCCGAAGCGCAATGGGGCGAGCGGCACCTTGGTCTCATTCAGGCGCAGGAGACGGCCGATCTCGCCGCGCGCATCGATGCCATTTCGAGCGCAGTAGCATCTGGGGTCGATCTCGACGCGCTGATGCGTCTGGCGCAGCAGGCTAGGCTCGATCCGTCCTTGCCTGCACCACGCCGCATTTCTCCTCCCGGGCAGCGCATCGCCCTGGCGCAAGATGTGGCCTTCTCTTTCATCTATCCGCACGTCGTCGCGGGCTGGCGTAACGCTGGCGCGGAGATCGTACCTTTCTCGCCGCTGCGCGATGAGGCTCCCGATGCCGATTGCGACGCGGTGTGGCTGCCGGGCGGATATCCGGAGCTGCACGCGGGAGCGCTCGCTGCGGCACGTGGCTTCCACCAAGGTATGGGCGCGTGTGTCGATCGCGGGGTCGCCGTGCATGGCGAGTGCGGAGGCTACATGGTGCTCGGCGCCGGGCTTGAGGATGCCGAAGGTAGGCGTCATGCCATGCTCGGCTTGCTTGGCCTCGAGACGTCCTTCAAGTCCCGACGCCTCCACCTCGGCTATCGGCAAGCGCGCCTGACGTCCGAGACCCTGCTCGGCCATGAGTTCCACTACAGCAGCGTGCTCGCGAACCCCGATGCTCCCTACGCGGAGATCACGGACGCAACGGGCCAGCGTACCAATGACCAGGGATCGCGACGCGGGAACGTCACCGGTACGTTCTTCCATTTCATCGACTGCGAAAGCTGAGACACAGACGATCATACGTGAGCACCGAGAAGACCACGAAGGCCATCGCTTTCGCTCGTCACCGCGAGTGCATTGGCGCTCGCCATTCGGGCGCCTCGTGTCCGGAGATGGCGCCCGATCCCACACGAGCCCGCTTCCGGAACAATGAGAGGGACCCGCGCCGCTAGAGATTCTAGGTGCGGGATGCCCGAGGCGATGTCAACGCAAGCCGCCCCGCGGCGGCCACTTCCAAAGATCGGAGCTTAGTGCATAGTCGATGCCTCGTGATCAGCGCGCACAAGCCGGTGCAAGAGCGTCCGTAGCTAAACCTCACCATCGACATCAGCGGCATGTCCACAACGACGAGCATCAGCCCGAGTGGGCCAAACAAATCTGACCGCCAGCGGCGCGTTCTTGTGCTCGGAGCAACCGGCACGATCGGGCGCGCAGCCGTTCGCGCGCTTGCAACGCGCGGCCACGAGGTCGTTTGTCTGGTGCGGCCGCGAGCAGGAGCAGGTGAAGGGCTAACGGCGGAGGCCGGCGAAAATCTACCCGCGGGAGCAAGTCTGCGCGTCGGGAGCGTGACTGACCCTTCTTCGCTGACACGCGATGGCTTTCGCGGGGAGCGCTTCGATGTCCTTGTCTCATGCCTCGCCTCTCGCACCGGTGCGCCTAAGGATGCTTGGGCAATCGACTATGCGGCGCATATGCAGGCGCTGACCGCCGCGAAGACTGCCGGCGTTAGGCAGGTGGTGTTGGTCTCGGCCATCTGTGTGCAAAAACCGCAGTTGGCGTTTCAGCAAGCGAAGCTGGCGTTCGAGAAAGCGCTGATCGAATCCGGGCTCACCTATTCGATCGTGAGGCCTACAGCCTTTTTCAAGTCGCTGTCGGGACAGGTCGATCGCGTGAGGCGCGGCAAGCCCTTCTTGGTGTTTGGTGATGGGACGAGAACCGCCTGCAAGCCGATCAGCGATGCCGACCTCGCCGATTACCTTGCCGACTGCCTGGACGACACGGACCGCCACAATCGCATTTTGCCGATTGGCGGGCCGGGAGAGGCCATTACGCCGAGGCAGCAGGGCGAGCACCTGTTTCGCCTGCTCGGCAGGGAGCCGAAATATAAACAGGTGCCTCTAGCACTGCTCGACACGATCGCGATGGGACTGGGCGTACTCGGGCAGCTCGTCGCGCCGCTTGCCGCGAAGGCCGAGCTGGCGCGCATCGGGCGTTATTATGCGACAGAATCCATGCTTGTGCTCGATCCGGTCACCGGTCGTTACGATGCGGACGCGACGCCGTCGACGGGTTCAGAGACGCTGTTCGACTTCTATGCGCGGTTGATCCGGGGGGAAGCTACGATCGAGCGGCGCGACCATGCCGTATTTTGAGGGCGACGCCGCATGTCCATCCTGAGGGCTGGCAAGTGCCTTCGAGACCCTCGACCAAAACGATCAACGGGTGAGAAAAATGGTGCCCAGGGGCGAGATACTCATAATCAACAATTTCAGTAGCTTAAGTCTAGGGTTTACATTTTTGTACTCCACGTGATTCCAAGGCGTTAGGCCAGCGAGTGTAAACCCTCCGGCTCGCGCCAGCCCATGGGCTCTAGTCGATCGCTTCGAACCGATCTTCTAATCCGCAACGCGACGGGGAGGGCTTTCGGCAGCCAAAAAGAGGCTGCGCAAGCATACGGCTATTCGGAATCCCGGTTCTCCGAACTGTCGAAGATCTGGGAGGCAGAGGGTCTTATCCCGAAACGTCGAATGGTCGGAAAGTCGAAGAGACTGCCCCTGGTGGAATAGGTGACACCGCCGGCTTCTGCGCGTTGAAGCCGGCAGCGTTGCACGGACCGCCGCCAGGGTGACATCATGCGACGCTAAGAAAAGCCCGGTCGACGGTAGCGCTAGTTCAGCTTGCCTTGGGATTCTCCGATAACAATCCGGGGTCAGAAGAGCCGGCGCTATCTTCGCACCTCTCAACCAGACGCATGACGAGCACGTAGAAGACCGGCACGAAGAAGATCGCCAGCACGGTGGCGGAGACCATTCCGCCGAACACGCCTGTGCCAATGGCGTGCTGGGTCTCGGCGCTTGCGCCGTGGGCGAGCATTAGTGGGACAACGCCCAATGTGAAAGCGAGAGAGGTCATGAGGATGGGACGCAAGCGCAGACTTGCAGCGGTCACGACGGCCTCGCCCATCTCCATCCCCTGAGAGCGAAGTGTCTTCGCAAACTCGACGATGAGGACCGCATTCTTCGCTGAAAGGCCGATGATGGTGACAAGCCCCACTTTGAAAAAGACGTCGTTGTCGAGGCCGCGCAGGTGCACCGCGAGGATCGCACCGACGATACCGAGAGGCACCACCAGCATGACCGACACGGGAATCGACCAGCTCTCATAGAGCGCGGCGAGTATCAGGAAGACTACGATCATCGATACCGCAAGGAGCATCGGCGCTTGCTGGCCGGACAGCCTTTCTTGCAGCGACTGGCCGATCCAATCGAGCTTAAAGCCAGGAGGCAGCTGCGCAGCCAATCGCTCCATTTCAGCCATTGCGTCGCCGCTGGAAACGCCTGGCGCAGAATTCCCGGTGATGCGGACCGCCGGGAAGCCGTTGTAGCGGGTCAATTGGAGAGGCCCTGCTTCCCAGGTGACGGTCACAAACTCCGCGAGGGAAACCATGCCGCCAGCGTTGTTACGCACGTGGAGCTTCAAGACGTCGTCAATCTGCATCCGGCTGTGGGCATCCGCCTGCACGATGACTTGCTGCATGCGCCCGGCATTCGGAAAGTCGTTGATGTAGTAGGACCCGATAGCGGCGGTAAGCGTGTCGCTGATCACAAGAAAGGGAACGCCAAGGGCTTCCGCCTTTTGGCGATCGACCCGGAGCTTAATGTTCGGCCCATCTGGCAATCCTTCGGTGGTTACGCCGGTGACGAGCGGGCTTTGTGCCGCAAGTTCCAACAAGCGTTTCTGTGCCGCCGCCAACGCCGCGTAGCCGCGATTGGCACGATCCTGGAGGCGCAGCGAGAACCCCGAGGTCGTGCCGAGTGCCTCGATCGCCGGCGGCTTCATGCTCATGACGAGGCCTTCCGGAGCTGCAGCCATCGCTTCTGTAGCGCTTGCGATCTCGTCATCGACGGTGCCGGCGCGCTGCTTCCAATCCTTCAGAGTTGTGAAGCTCATCGCCGCGTTCGCACCGGAGCCATACAAGCCGAAGCCGACAACTGATGTGTTGCTTTCGATATCTGGGCGCTGCGCGACGTGCGCGTCGTACATCTTGACGATGGACAAGGTCCTCTCCGCCGTCGCATCGGCGGGAAGGGAGAACATCGTCATGAAGTTCCCCTGATCTTCGTTGGGCACAAAGGAGGACGGCAATTGCACGAAGGCGTAGACCATCGCGAAGACGATGACGCAGTAGATCACCATCACGCGGCCGCCTCGTTTGATGAGCGCGCCCACCCAGACACCATAGCGTCCAGTGAGCCTATCGAAGGCGCGATTGAACCAACCAAAAAAGCCCTGTCGAGCTTGATGCGAAGTGTCGACCGGCTTCAACAGGGTGGCGCACAGCGCCGGCGTCAACGTCAACGCCAGAAAGGCGGAGAATAGAATGGACACCGACATCGCCACCGCGAACTGCCGATAGATTGCCCCCACCGAACCGGATGCCAGTCCCATCGGAACAAAGACAGCGGAAAGCACGAGCGTGATACCGATGACCGCGCCGGTGATCTCCCCCATCGCTTTCTGCGTAGCTTGCTTGGGTGATAGACCCTGCGTAGCCATGATGCGCTCAACGTTCTCGACGACGACGATCGCGTCGTCGACGATGATACCGATGGCCAGAACCATTCCGAACATGGTGAGCACGTTAATCGAGAAGCCCGCCACCCACATGACCGCCAACGTTCCGAGCAGCGCAACTGGGGCAACGATGGCGGGAATGAGCGTGTAGCGGAGCTTCTGCAGGAAGAGCAGCATGACGAGGAAGACCAGCACCATGGCTTCGACGAGAGTGTGGATGACCTTCTCGATCGAAATCTTGATGAAGGGCGAGGTGTCATAGGAGATGGAGTAATTGATGCCCTTCGGCATTGTCGGCGCAAGCTCGGCGAGGCGGGCCTTGATCGCATCCGCGGTGCGCACGGCGTTGGCGCCAGGCGACAGTTGAACGCCGGCCGCGGTTGCCGGTCGCCCGTCTTCGCGGATCGAAAAGGCCATGCTTTGGGCGTTCATCTCGACGCGTGCGACATCACCCAGAACAAGCTTCGAGCCATCCGGCCGCGCGCGCAGTACGATGGCTGCGAACTGCTCTGGAGTTTGCAGCTGCCCCTCGACGGTCAATGGCACTGTGATTTTCTGGCCCTTGACCGTCGGCTCGGAGCCGATGCGGCCAGGCGCAATCTCGGCATTCTGCGCACGTATTGCCGCCTGTATGTCTGACAGCGATAGCGAGTAAGAGATGAGCATCGCGGGATCTATCCAGATGCGCATGGATTTCTCGGAGCCGAACGACTGAACCCGGCCGACGCCCGCCACGCGCTTGAGCTCTTCGCTGATGCTGCGGGTCATGTAATCCCCGAGATCGAGCTCACTGTACGACGCGTCACTGGAACTCAACGTCACGATCAGCAGGAAATCGGAAGTCGCCGACTCGACGGTCACGCCGAGCTGGCGCACCGCTTGAGGAAGGCGGGGCTCGATCGCCTTCAGCCGGTTCTGCACATCGACCTGCGCAAGATCCGGATCGGTGCCAGGCTTGAAGGTCGCTGTGACGCTGGCACTGCCTGATGTGTCCGCTGAAGACTCGAAGTACAGCATGTTCTTAACGCTGGACATCTCCCGCTCGATGAGACTGACGACGCTGTCATTGATGGTCTTGGGCGTTGCGCCAGTATAGGTCGCGTAGATGCTGACGCTCGGGGGAGCGATGGTGGGGAAGCGCGACACCGGTAGTTGCGGCAGAGCCATGGCACCCGACAGCGCGATGAAGAGCGCTATAACCCAGGCGAAGACCGGACGATTGATAAAGAATGAGGGCACCCTGCCGTCTCCGCCGTTAGCGCTGAGAATCTGCTTCTGCGAGGACGAAAGGTACGGCGCTGACAGGATCGCCGTCGCGTGCGCGCTCCTGACCCTCGACCACGAATGTCTCGAAGGCCTTGAGGCCGGCCGTTACGATGTAGCGACCTTCAACAAGCTCCCCCAGCTCGACGGCACGAAGCGCCGCTTGTTTGGCTTCGTCGACAATGAAGAGTTGAGGTTGGCCGGCTGCATCCCTCAAGACCGCCTGCTGCGGCACCATCACAACATCGCGCTTGATGCCACGCGGCAGCCTGACCCTCACGTACATGCCGGGCAGCAGGACCGTGTCCCGATTGTCGACCTCCACGCGCACGCTGACATTGCCCGTTCCCTCGTCGACACTGATGTCGGAAAAAAGCGCGCGTCCGGCGACGGGATAGCGATCGCCGCCGGCTGCAAAGATGTCGACCGGAACTCGTGAGGTATCGTCGAGTTGACCCGATCGCGTCAATGCGCGGATGACTTCAAGCTGCGACGCCGGCTGGCGGACATTGACAAACACGCGGTCGATCTGCTGGACGATCGCGAACGGCACCGCACCGGACGCAGCCGCCAACGCACCTTCGGTGACCAGCGCCGGTCCGATGCGTCCCGCGATCGGCGCGCGCACCGTGGCGTATTCAAGATCGAGCCGGCGGCGCTGCAGTGTCGCCTTCGCTTCCGCAACGTTGGCCTTCGCTTGCGCCAGTTCGGCGACCGCGTCGTCATATGCTTGGTTGCTGATCACGTTGGTGGTGATCAGCTTGCTAGCTCGATCGAACTTGTTTTGGGCTCGGACGACACCCGACTCGGCGCGCTGCAGCACCGCGGCAGCGCTTTCGACCTCCGCCTCGAAAGGCGCGGCATTGATTTGAAATAACGGCTGGCCGGCGACGACCTCGGATCCTTCGATGAACATCCGCTTTTCGACGATACCGCCGACCTGCGGCCTGATTTCAGCCGTACGCACCGCCACCACACGCCCCGGCAACTCATCAAAGAGTGTCACGGTCTCAGTTCGTGCGGACAGCACTGAGACTGTTGCAGGAGGCGTTTTGCCTTCGGGCTCTCCGTCTACACGACAGCCGGCCAAGGCCAAGACAACCAACAATAAATTGACACGCAAGCAGCTGATCGAGGTCATAGTCGCGCCCAGAGCACGTGGCACCGCAGCGGCCACACTTGCGAGCGTCCCTTCCGGCTGTCGGCCAAATGCCGAGGCTGTGTGGAGATTGGGTGGACAGCGCCGGCGTCTGCTCAGGAAGGGTTCCAGGCGGCCCACGGCGTGAAGAGGATGTAACCGATGTGCACCACCGCAAACGCCGGCGGCCGTGGGGGTGGTGCATAGGCTGGGGCCTTAGTCAGCGCGGTCCGGTTTGGCCGGACTGGGCTGCATGTCCCCTCGATCTCCAGGTGCTTCGGCCGCGAATTTCACCAACGTCAATCTCTCGGAGCGCCGCCCCTCTCATCCCTCTCTGAGTCTGGCTGATCGGCGCCGTTGTCGTCCATCGTGGGTTCATCGGCGGACCGCAGCATTGGAATATGGTTCGCATCGCTCTCGCCCTCGTGCAGCTCGAGCGCGGAATCGGAAGCGGGTACGCGTTCGTCAGCATCAGGATGCACTGGAGCGTCCGCGAGGGGCTCAGGATCCTGTTGCTCTCCTGGGCCTTCGCTCATCTCGCCAACGGCAGCAAGGTCGCTGTAGGTATCCTCGGAGGGGGCGGCAACTTCAACGACTGTTAGATCTTCGTCCGGCAGCGCCTCATAGAGGTGCGTGGTCTCTTCGGTGGTCTGATAGATCTCCTGATACGTGATGCTCTGATAAACGACGACTTCGGGCGCCGGCGCGATCACCAAGGTCTCTGGCACTACGAAGCCTTCGTCGTACCATCCCCAACCCGCGCTGGCGTAATACCCGTCATAGTAGTCGGCCCAGTAGTCTTCCCAGAACCCGCGTTCGGCATAGCAGGACTCGAAATAGGAATAGAAGGTCGGGTAGTAAATTCTCGTCGTTAGGTGGAAGGCATCGAACACGCCGTCGACAACGGCGAGCATAAGCAAAAGCGACTGATATGTTTCGTAGGTCTCTTCGCGTCGACTGTATCTGTTGATGTCGGCCCGCAGCCTGACCACCTCACGATGCAGCGTGGCATTGCTCTCGGTTGCTCTTTCGAGGTCTGAGACGCGCTCCGTCAGCTGTTTCACGCGCGATTTCAGGTCTCGTATCTCGGCCGCGTTGTGTGTCTCCTTGCGCGGCTTCGCGAGCGCATAGCGGGTTCGATAGGCGCTCCAGTTCGCGCTCGCAGTCCGCATGCCCATATCCGCCCGCGCCGATTTTTCTGGGATCAACGCGTAGGTCGTTTGAAGCTTGCCCATTGATTTGGAGAGATCCCTGGTGGCACGCGAGACGCCCTTGGCGTCCTTCGCCTGAATCGCCTGTTCCAGGTTTTCCAATTCAAGCGCCGCTTGGCGAGTCGTTGCGACGACAAGCGCGCTGCTCTTGTGAGCCGGTCTCCTTTTGCTAGCCTCTGCGTAATCTGCTGCAATGAGGCCGAGAGAGGCCCTGATGTTGCCAAGAAGATTGGTGGCGTCGGCGACCTGCCTGGAGCGAGAGACGTCGGCGGGCGGCGTCACCGGCCGAACGCTAGCCAGCCTAACCAGCCCGGCGTCTTCTATAACTGCGAGCTGATGCTCGATGCCGCCCTGCGCGTCGGCCGCGACACTGAGCAGCACCGGCTGCTGCTGGGGTAGATCCTCGGCGACGGTCGCATTGGTGGTTCCGACAGCAAGGCCACCGAGAGCGACTATGCTGCTAGCGGAGAGTTGTAAAATGTTGAGTTTCACGTTCTTCACCGGGCAAGAGGGAACCCCGGAAATCAAAGCGAAAATGTTGCTGGAAACGTGGTTAGATATTCAACTCTGTGTAAGACTTGTTTTGCGAATTGCCGAGCCTCGCCTCGGCTCATGCTTTAGCGGCCTGTTGCCGTTCCGCTTCCTGCAACGTCGACTCGCGAGCCGCAATATATGATCGCGTAAGCGGGGTGACCGCTGGGCGCTTGGTCATCTGAATTTGAAAGACGCTGACGTCTTCATACTGAAACGCCGCCTCGCCCGCGGACAAATAGAATTCCCACATTCTGCAGAAGCGCTCGTCGTAGAGTGCGGCGGCTTCGCTCCAGCGATTGAGGAACCGCTCTCGCCAGTGACGCAGCGTCAGCGCATATTGACGCTGCAAAATCTCGATGTCGCTGATGACCAACCCATGGCGCTCGATGACAGGAACGATTTCCGAGAGCGACGGCACGTACGCGCCCGGGAAGATATACTTATTGAGCCATGGCATGACAAAGCCGGGCGTTGCCGAGCATCCGATGGTGTGCAGCAGCATAATCCCGTCGTCTTTCAGAAGTTCGTGGCATTTCGCAAAGAACCGATCGTAGAACTTGATGCCGACGTGTTCGAACATGCCGACGGATACGATCCGGTCAAACGTTCCTGAGACCTCGCGGTAGTCCGTAAGTGCAAACGTCACCGGACGACGGTCCGAAGCTTCGCCTTGGCGTCGGGTCGCCACGCGCAGCTGTTCTTCTGAGAGTGTGATTCCGAGAACATGCGCAACGCCCGCCGCACTTGAGAGGTAAAGAGAGAGTCCGCCCCAGCCGCATCCGATGTCCAGCACGCGATGATCCGGCTCGAGAGCGAGCTTCGCGGCGATGTGGCGTTTCTTGGCGAGCTGCGCCGTATCGAGATCGACATCATCGCTTTCGAAGTAAGCGCACGAGTACTGCATATCCTTGTCGAGAAACAGGTCATAGAGGCGTTCGTCGAGGTCATAGTGATGCGCCACGTTGCGTCGAGACTGCGCCAGGAAGTTCATCTGCATAGTGTGAGCCCACGCGGAACGTGCGCGGTCGATGATGCGGGCGAGGGGCGGTTGTTTACGATCGCGTGACCCTCGCAGCAGCAAGCAGAGAAGATCGTAGATCGAACCGGCCTCCATCGTCAGGCGGCCTTCGGTGTAAAGTTCGCCCAGCTTCAAATCCGGATCGGTCAGGAAGGAAAAAATGGCGCGCGAGTCCTGGAAGCGGCACATGACTTGCGGCCCGCTGCCATCGCCGAATCTGTGGCGGCCCGATGGAGTGAGCACCACCAGATCGCCAACCGTGACGACGGGCTGCAGGGCGAGAACCAGGAGCTTGTCCATAGCCATGGCTATTATCCAGAGCGGCCAGCGCGGACGCGCCGGGTGCCAACGGGATCAGGAAGGCTTATACAGGCTGTACCCTCTGCCGCGCACCGTATGAATCAATCTCGTCTTATAGCTTCGGTCTATCTTCGTTCGAAGCCGGCTGACGTGCGTCTCGACGACACTTGTCTTCGGGTCGAAATGGAAGTCCCAGATGCTCTCCAACAACATCGTCCGCGTCAGCACGCGTCCCTCATTCCGCATCAGCAGAACGAGCAGCTCGAACTCGCGTGGCAGGAGGCCAATCGCACGACCTGCCCGCATCACCGTGCGAGAAATGAGGTTCACCTCCAAGTCGCCGACGGTCAGTGTTGTCTGCTGCCGCTGAATTGGCGGTCTGCGGGCGAGTGCTCGAACGCGCGCCATGAGTTCGCTGAAGTCGAAGGGCTTCAGCAAATAGTCGTCAGCGCCGGCCTCGAGCCCTGCAACGCGGTCGTTGACGTTGCCGAGAGACGTCAGGAACAAGATCGGAGTGGCGGTGCCGGTCTGCCGAAGCGTCTTAACAAGTGAGAGCCCATCGAGCCCAGGCAAGTCGCAGTCCAGAATAATCACGTCAAAGGTCGAGGTGGCCGCGATCATCAACCCTCGATGTCCCTCCGCGGCAGACTCCACCTTTTGTCCCGCCTTGGCGAAACTGCAGGTCAGATGGTCGGCGATTTTAGGGTCGCCGTCGATCACGAGAATGCGCATGGCCGCAGGCGCGGCACCCAGTAAGGGCGTGTCGTGAATTCGCTGCAATACGTTGGCCTCGGGAGATGCGCTTCTCACCAAGTCACACGTCGCATCGGCATGCATCGTTGTCTCCCGTTGTTCCAGGACCCACGGAATGCGGCTGCGACTGCATGTGCAGTCCCCGAGCCAGCCGCGTGCGTCCCTTTGGCAGCCTTCCAACCGAAGCTGGCAGCCCACCGCCTATGGCCAGTGAAGACTTCGTGGAGACTGCGTCGAGACGTCAGGAAGCGCCTCCGAACGAGCCATGCGCGCAACATGACGTTACTGACGCAGTCGCAAATGTCGCATCACGATCGTGCACGCCGCGGCACCCAGACAGGCAGGCGTTTCTCCTGCACCCGACCTCCATGATGCATTCACGGCGTCTGGCCGTTCCCGGGGGATATGGGCTCACCATCATCGTCAACGGAGTGAACAGATGCGTAAGTCAATGTCACTGCTCGGTGCTGCAGCTTTCTTCTCTCTTACCGCAACCGGCGCAAGCGCCGCCGATGTTACGGGAGTCATTCAGACCATAGACCTGGCGGCAAACGCGATCACATTGAGCGATGGCAAGCAGTACGCAATCGGGCCGTCCCTGAAGCTCGATTCTTTCAAGGCGGGCAGCAAGGTCAAGGCGACCTTCGCCGTATCAGGCAACAAGCGGACGGTCTCCAAGCTTGAGGCCGTGAAATAGGCAGGTCGCATCGTGCGCGTGCAATCGCCACCCGTCGAATGCGCGATCATCACGAGAGAGAGACGACAGGGGGCACGCGCACGACGTAAGTCGCGTCGACCCCTGTACACCGGCCTACACGCTTTCTGCCGCGCCTTACAGACATGTAAGGCGCGCGCCACATTGCCGAGGCCCCGCCGTGTCATCTCGCGCTCAAGCGCGGACGATCGCACGGCGGCTTCGCCAACTTACAGAGCATGCCCGGGGGAAAATGATCGGCATAATTGCATTCAAGAACCTGTTGCACGATCCAGCTCGTTTCTTCGCAACGGCCGCGGGCATCGGATTGTCGTTCGTGCTGGTGACCGTGCAGCTCGGTTTGCTGGCCGGGTTCGATCGCACGATATCGGCGATGATCGATCATGCGAAAGCCGATCTCTGGATCGTTCCGAACGGCACCGCGGCCTTTGACGATCCCTCGCAACTGGAAAGCACCCAGCGATTTGCCGCAGCGATCGCGCCAGGAGTGAAACGCGTCACGCCGATGCTGGTGGGATTTGCCGAGTGGCGGAGACCCGGTGGCGGCAGCACGACCGTGATCGTGGTTGGCAGCGATCCACGGACGGGATCAATCGAACCATGGAACGTCCGGAGCGGACGGACCTACGATCTCAAGGCGCCCGACGCAGTCGCCATCGATACGTCTTACTCGCAACAGCTTGGCGTGAGCAAACGCGGCGACCTCGCCCGTATCGAAGGCATACCAGCCCGCGTCGCGGTTACGACAAACGGCATCCGGTCATTCACGACGTCGCCTTATGTCTTCACATCGCTTTCGCAGGCCCGGGCATTTCTCAATGCGGATGCCTCGCGCGCCTCATACCTCGCAGTCGAACTAACCCCTGGCGCCGACGCCGCCCTCGTACGAGAGCACATCGCCAGCAGGCTGCCTAACGTAGAGGTGCTGACGCCGACCGAGTTTCGACGCCGGAATGTAGAGCGCTGGCTGCTCGAGACAGGTGCCGGAATCGCATTGCTGGCGGGAGCCGGCCTCGCGGTGGCGGTCGGCTCGGTGATCATGATGCAGTCGCTCTATACGAGCGTGAACGATCACCGCAAGGAATTTGCAACGCTGCGCGCAATGGGTTCCTCCAAGCGCTTCCTTATGTCGGTGATCGCCTGCCAAGCAGCTATCTGCACGCTTGCAGGTTGCGCGTTGGCCTCGATTGGAAACTTCGGCGTGATCGCCCTTTCCGCGAGTTCCAGTTTGCCGATCCAGATTTCGGCGTCCTTGATGCTGGTCCTGGGTGCAGTCGCCGCCCTGATGTCCTTCGCAGCAGCGTTCGCCGCAGCCGCAAAAGTCGGACGCGTCGATCCTGCAGAGGTGTTCGCACAATGAGCAGCGATCCGGTTCTCGAAGTCGAGAATATTGAAATGGTGCTCGGCGACGGCGCACGTTGCGTACAGGCGCTCAAGGGCGTGTGTCTGTCGCTGGCAGCTGGCGAGTTCGTATTGCTCGTCGGCCCTTCAGGCAGCGGAAAGTCAACGTTGCTGTCGATCATGGGCTGCATCCTGAAGCCGACCAGGGGCGTGGTGAGAGTTGAGGGGCGCTCCACCGAAAAGATGGACAAGGAAAGGCTTGCGCAGCTTCGTCGCAAGCACGTTGGCTTCGTCTTCCAGTCATATAATCTGTTCCCCGGACTGACGGCGCGCCAAAATGTCGAAGCCAGTTTGGCAATTCGAGGTCACCGCGCGGCTGACCCTCGTGAGACAGCAGAAAACGCGCTCCGGTCAGTGGGGCTTGCCCATCGACTGCATTCGCTGCCTGGCCAGCTGAGTGGCGGAGAGCAGCAGCGCGTCGCTATCGCGCGGGCGGTCGTAGCCAATCCCAGCATCATCCTGGCCGACGAGCCCACGGCGGCCCTCGATAGCGAAGCCGGCCGTGGGGTGCTGCAGGAACTGAGGCGCCTCGCAAGGGAACAAGGCCGAGCGGTGCTCGCAGTGTCGCACGATGCTCGCGCGTTCCCGTTCGCGGACCGGATTGTCTGCATGCAGGACGGGAGAATTCTCAGCGCGGGCACGGAGCCCGATCTAACGCCTGCATTGCCTCGCCTGGCGGGAGACAATTGTCATGCTTAGTCGTCATGTACGATCGGCGCTTCTTGTCGTCGTTGGGGTAGGGGGCGCCGTCTTGCTGTCGAAAGCCCCGAAGTATCCCGCAGCAGCGGCCATTACCACGCAGACAGACCAGTCACAAGACGTTGCAACCGAGCCCGACTGGATCGCAGCAGGGCCGGGCAAGGTTGAGCCGATCTCGGGGGAGACAAGCATCACCGCAGCGACCGCGGGTCGGATCGACAAGATCGTCGTTCGTGTGCGCGACAAAGCCGTCGAAGGAGCGCTTCTCGCGATCGTGGACGACAGCGAGCAATTGGCGCGTGTGCAAGCAGCCGAGGCCGATGTGTCGTTCCGGGAGGCCGAACGCGACAACGCTATTTCAAGCTCGTTGCCCAACCCGCGGCAGGCGGCCGAAGACAGTGTCGCGGAATCCCAAAGCGAGGTGTGGCGAAACCAGTTGGCGCTCGATCGCCTCGCGGCGACCGGAGCGTCCGCCGACGCCATCGATACTGCCCAAGCCTCTCTTGCGCACAGCAGGGCGCTATTGGCGGAAAGCCGGAAGACGCTTGCCGCACTGGAGAAGTCGAATGATGCGCCGCGACCAACGCGAACAGAGTCGGCGCTGGCAGTTGCACGGGCAGAACGCGACATCGCGTATGCGGTACTGGAAAAGACCCGCATCCGCGCGCCGCGCGCCGGCACAGTCTTGAACATTCTCAAACTGCCGGGCGACACTGCGAGTGCAGCGCCTGACGACACGGTAATCGCTTTGGGCGACATAGATCGACTTCGCGTCCGAGCTGAGATCGACGAAGTCGACATCGCCAACATTTCGCTGGGACAGCACGTCATCGTCCGCTCCGACGCATTCCCGGAGAAGGACTTTGCCGGCGCAGTGTCGTTCATCGCTGCCGTCGCGCGCCCGAGGGCTCTGGCTGCACACCATGCAGTCCCAACCGTTAGGGACAACGCCATTCAAGTGATCGTCGACCTCGCGGTGCCGTCACCGCTGGTGCCAGGCATGCGGGTCGACGTGTTCTTCGAGCCCACCCCATCGTCAAACAGTAAAGGAGACGGCCTTGGCACAAACTAACATCGCTGCGAAAGCGTCTGTATGGCTCTTGGCGTTGGCCGCCGCGACATCATTCGGCGCCTTGCTCTCAGGCGCCGCCGCAACAGCGGCGGCCCCGCGCCCGGCATTGTTTGTGCAGAGCGCCGCCACCGAAGCAATCGCGATATTGTCGAACAAGGCCATCGCCGATCAGGACAGGCGCGTGCAGTTCCGCACCGCGATATTGAAATACTTCGATGCTGTGGCCATTGGCCAAATGGTAGTCGAGCCGTATTGGTCCCGCGCCAGCCCAGAGCAGCAGAGCCGCTTCCAAAGCGTATTCGCCGGGGCTCTAGCAAACATCTATACCGATCGCTTCTACGACTACGACGGCCAGTCGCTCCAGATAAAAGCGGTGCAACCGGGTGCAGCCGGCACCACGATGGTCCGCTCGACAATCTCCACGCCGACCGGCAGCCACGTTTACGACGTCGACTGGATCGTTACCGGTCCCAGCGGCCGCGAGAGGTTTCTCGACGTTGTGATCGATGGTGTCAGTACGTCGACCACCACGAAGCAAGACTACGGCTCGTTCCTGCGGGGGGCGAACGGCAATCTCGAAGCGCTCACTGCTGCGTTGAAAGCACGAGCCAACTGATATTGCAATGCGGCTCGGGGGGGCTCTTGCACGTGAAGCAGATATCGAGGCTAGTACGCGTGATTGCGGCAGTATCACCGCCGTTGTTTGCGCTATCGGCATGCGCCGCGCTTCCTTCAGACCCGACTGCGCGCGCCGAAGTAAAACTGC
Source organism: Hyphomicrobium sp. (assembly GCA_030148725.1). GTDB lineage: Bacteria > Pseudomonadota > Alphaproteobacteria > Rhizobiales > Hyphomicrobiaceae > Hyphomicrobium_A. The sequence continues at coordinate 71,802 of JASBSU010000004.1, read as the reverse complement.
TCAACGATCCGCTGGAGCCAATGAACCGCGAAATATTCGCGTTCAATACGCAGGTGCGCCGCGCGCTGGAACCGCTGCGCAAGGCCACCGTCGCGGGGGAGCCGCTCGCACCCATCTGGATCGGCATCCGGAACGGGCTGGTCAATCTCAGGGAGCCGTTGGTTTTCATGAACGATCTGGCTCAGGGACGCGAATGCGCGGCCGGTGCGTCTTTGCGGCGTTTCATGGTGAATTCGACGCTGGGCGTCGGCGGTCTTTTCGATGTTGCGAAGTCGTATGGCATCGACGCCCATGACAACGATTTTGGTCGAACGCTGGCGGTCTTCGGAGTTCCGGATGGGCCATACCTGATGCTGCCCGTGCTCGGACCCGCCGATCTTCGCGCCACGGCCGGCATCGCAGCCGAGTATTTCGCCGATCCCGTCGACGTCGGATTGCGGCGCGTCGGCGCATCCGCTGCCGGCTGGTCCATTGCGGCTCTGGACGTGACCGAGCGGCATTTCGAGGCGGCGCCGGATATGGAGAAATTGGAACGCACGTCTCTTGATGGCTATGCGGCGCTGCGATCGGCGTACCGCCAGTACCTTGTCGAAGATCTTAAGGATGACAACTGCCCTGCAGTGCTGCAGCCAATCGCGGGAGCTTCTTCGGCCACAGAAAATGGCAATTAGCGCGACCTTACAGATTTGCGATGTGGCGGCCGGATTCCAGCCCCCATCTGCGCCTCTATCTCCCTCTGCGGGATAGCGAAGCTTGAAGCGTGCAGCTTCGAGTGGAGGTTGGGAAAGCGAGTTGCCACGCAAGACCAGAACGAAAGCGCGTCACGACGCTGTGTGGGGGGATACCAAGCAGCGATCATCTTCAGGGGGAAGATATGCAGTCCTACAGGAACCGCTGGATCGTCGTGTGCGATTTCGACGGAACCATTTCAACCGTTGATGCAACGGATCGGTTGCTCGAGGTCTACGCCGACCCAGAATGGCTAGGTATCGAGCAGGATTGGAAGGACGGTAACATCGGGTCGCGAGAATGTCTCAGCCGACAGGTTGCGCTCTTGCGCGCGGACCTACCGCAGATCGAGGCACTCGCAGATACCATCACCATCGACCCGCACTTCAATAGCTTTGCCGATTTGTGCAAACGCGAATGCATCGAGTTGGTCATCATCTCCGACGGGTTGGATAGAGTAATCGCGCGCATTCTCGATCGTCACGGGCTGGGGCACATCCCGGTCTATGCCAACGCGCTCCTCGCGTGCGGCGGCGGCGCGCATCGCATGCTCTCACCGCATCAGAACGCTGACTGCTGCGCCGGAGCAGGCACCTGCAAATGCGCCGTGGTCGCCGACCTCCAAGGCGACAGCGCAATCGATCCGCGCGTTCTGTTCGTTGGCGATGGTCAGTCGGATTTCTGTGCCGCAGCCAGAATGGCCGACGTCGTCGCTGCCAAGCCAAAACTGTCCGCTCACTTGCGAAGCATCGGTCGGCCCTGCGTTCCGTTCGAAAACTTCGCCGATGTGAGACGTCTCCTCGCTGAATTGATTTATGCAGGAATCCCCCTCGTCACGGAAGAGCTGACCCATGAATGCAATTGAACGCAACTTGCCGAAAAGGGCCGATGAAGCCCGCAGCGAAACCCGTGCGCTCCTCGAGCTCGAGAGCAGGTACTGCTCGCACGGCGATACGGTGCACTACACGGACCCGCCAAAGATATTCGAACGCTGCGACGGCGCTTATATCTACGACGCCGAAGGGCGGCAGTTCCTCGATCTCCAGATGTGGTATTCCGCCGTCAACTTCGGCTACGGCAACAAGCGTCTGAACGACGCCTTGAAGCAGCAGATCGACCGGCTCCCGCAGGTCGCGAGCCAGTATCTGCATCGCGAGAAGATCGAACTCGCGGCGAAGATCGCGCAGGAAACGGAAAGCAGGTTCGGTCAAAAAGGGCGCGTGCACTTCAACGTCGGCGGCGCCCAGGCCGTGGAAGATTCGCTGAAGCTGGTCCGCAACGCTTCGAACGGAAAAAGCCTGATGTTCGCGTTCGAGGGTGGCTATCACGGCCGCACGCTTGGCGCTTCCGCTATCACGTCGTCGTATCGCTATCGCCGCCGCTACGGCCACTTCGGCGACCGCGCGCAGTTCGTTCCATTCCCGTATCACTTCCGCGGGCCGAAGGGCATGACCAAGGAAGAGTACGGCCACCAGTGTGTCAGGCAGTTCGCGCGACTATTCGAGAGCGAATATAACGGCGTTTGGGATCCCAAGGCCGGCGCCGCGGAATATGCCGCGTTCTACGTCGAGCCGATCCAGGGCACCGGCGGCTACGTCATTCCGCCGATGAACTTCTTCAAGGAGCTGAAGAAGGTGCTCGACGATCACGGTATCCTGCTCGTCGTCGACGAAATCCAGATGGGCTTCTATCGCACCGGCAAACTTTGGTCGATTGAGCACTTCGGTGTCGACCCGGACGTGATCGTCTTCGGCAAGGCGCTGACCAACGGCCTCAATCCGCTTTCCGGCATATGGGCGAAGGAAGCCCTCATCAATCCGGGCGTTTTCCCGCCGGGCTCGACGCACTCCACCTTCAATTCGAACCCACTCGGCACCGCCGTGGCGCTCGAAGCCATGAAGTTGATGCAAGAGAACGACTACGCGACGTCGGTGCCGGAGAAGGGGAGATACTTCCTGAACGGCCTCGAGGATCTGAAGCGACGCTACAAGATCGTGGGTGACGTCGATGGTCTCGGGATGGCTCTGCGCATCGAGATCTGCGAGCCGCACGACAGCTTTACACCGTCGAAGGCGCTTGTCGATAGGATGGTCGACGAGGGGTTGAAGGGCGATCTCGAATACCGGGGCGAGAAATACGGCATCGTGCTCGACATCGGTGGCTACTACAAAAACGTTATTACGCTCGCCCCGTCGCTCGACATGTCGTACGCCGAAATCGACCTGGCGCTGGTCCTCCTCGATCAGCTCTTTCGCCGCGTACAGGCGGCATGACGGGTCTGCGATGCAACTCAATCTTATCCACCTGGACAACGCGCTGCTTGAGCAGCCGCGTTTCATGGATCGGTGCAGGTCGGCCGACGCCAACCAGATCAACATGCAAGGCGACGGACGCCAGATCCGGCTTTGGGCGACGACCGCACAGATCGAGAAAATCCGCGACCAGCTGCGCGGGAGCCTGGCGGGCCTCGACGCCAACACGCCGATGATAACGTGGTATGGCTCCGGCGATTTCCATCATGTTACGGCGGTTATCGTTTCCCTGCTCGCAGAGCGCCGGGATGCGCCGATCACAGTCGTGCACTTCGACAATCATCCAGATTGGGTGAGTCATCGAGGCGGGGTTCACTGCGGGTCATGGGTTCATCACGTCCTTGAAAGCGGAGTGGTATCGCGTGTCATAACTATTGGCGTGTCGAGTGGCGATCTCGCGTGGCCCGAACTGAAAGGGGCTGCACTGGACTACGTTGCCAACGGCAAGCTCATCGTGTTTCCGATCGACCCGCCGACGACATGGGTGTGGCGCGACTTGGCCTCGGGCGCCGCACATCGCATGGAAGGGCATCGCGTGGTCTGGACGCAGTTCGACGGCGTGCCAGACAGAAGCAACCCCGACAGCGGCAACGTAGCCGCGCTGAGGCAGCTGATCGGCAGGGACGCCATCTATGTTTCTATCGATAAGGACGTTCTGAACGAACCGGACGCGGCAACAAACTGGGACCAGGGCCAGCTACGTATCGACAGCCTTATCGGATGGCTCGAAGAACTGCTGACAACGAACAGCGTCATCGGCGTCGATGTTGTCGGCGACTACTCCCCCGCGCAGCTCGAAGGCTCTTGGATCACCCGCACCTTGAAGCGAAGCGAGCTATTGCTCGATCAACCGCGCCCGCGCCGGACGGGAACTGCGGCGGCCGCCACGAACCAGGCAACAAACCTCAAGCTGATGTCAGCGCTCGATACACTGCTATGCTAGTGCTGCTGATCATTCTCTCCATAACTCTCGATGTTGCGCGAGAGGTCTGCTTCAAGATGGCGGCCGGCTGGGAAGCCGAGAGCCTTTCGCCGCCAATGCCTGCGTCGCACACCAGCACTCTCCGCGCTCCATATGCTTGGACCGCGTGCGGGTTTCTCTGCTGGGCCGTCGAGATCATCATCTGGACAGCTGTCCTGGCACAACTCCCATTGAGCATCGCGTTCCCGCTCATGAGCATCACGTATGCCGCGACCCCACTCGCCAGCTGGCTGTTCCTGGGTGAGACGATCAGCAACCGGCGCTGGTTAGGCGCAGGCTTTGTCACGGCGGGTGCCGCGATGATCGGTTCGACGGGGATCGGCTAATGCACAGCCCCCGAGCAAGCAGCCCTCGCGCCGTCGATGATAGACGTGAGCACGGCCTGGCGATATTCCGCCAAGGGACAAATGGGCACGGCGTGCTTCTGGTTCATGGAGTAACGGGTTCGCCGGCGGAAATGAAGCGCGTCGCAAAGCAGCTGCATCGCGCCGGCTATACCGTGTACGCGCCGCTGCTCGCAGGGCATGGCGTCGATATCGCCACGCTGCGCGCGACACGATGGGAGGATTGGTTCGAAAGCGTTTGCGAGAGCGCACGGTGGCTCGGCGAACGATCCGACCGGCTTTATGTTGCTGGAGTATGCGTAGGAGGATTGCTTGGATTGCGCCTCGCCTACACAACACCTCGCGTCCACGCCGTCGCTGTCTACTCGCCAGTTCTGGACTATGACGGCTGGAATTCACCCTACTACTACCGCCTGGGAAATATCGGCGTTCCAGTCGCTGTCGCTCTCGGCATCAGCCGGTTCATCAGTCTCAAAGAGCGGCCGCCGTTCGGAATAAAATCGGAGCGCATTCGAGGACTGCTGAATGCGAAGGAGACCGGAATCAGGGGAACCCTGCCGTCGTTCCCCGTCGATACACTTTGGCAGAACCTTCGCCTGTTCAAAGATATCAGAGCAATTCTTCCGCGGACCACGACGCCCACGCTGCTGATCCACGCACGCGATGACGACGTCGGCGGTCCTAACAATCCCCAGTACATCGCCAGGAATATTGGCGGTCCTTGCCAGATCGAATGGCTCCACAACAGCTACCATATGATCCATGTTGACCAGGAATACCCTGCCGTCGCCGAACGAACGCGCGCGTTCTTTGCCGAGCACCTTTGACGCCTTAACCGCGTCTTCCCGCTTCGTGCACTCGATCGCCGAACTTGACCGGGCGTCGTGGGAGCGTTGCTATGCGGGCTGCGTCGAAGGATACGACTATTACCGAGCAGTTGAGCGGGCAGGCATCGACGGATTCAATTTTGGATGGTTCGTAGTCGAGCAGGGTCGATCGATTGTTGCCGCGGTCCCCGTATTCTTCACCGAGTACGACCTGGCGACGACGGCACAGGGCACCGTAGCTGCCGTACTGGGTGCGCTACGCCGCTGGGTGCCGGGCGGATTGAGACTACGGCTATCGTGCCTTGGTTCTCCGGAAACGGAAACCTGCAGCTTCGGCTTCGACAAAGACCTCAGCGCCGAGCAATGCGGCGCGCTGCTGGATGTGATGCTCGACACCTGGTTCGAACATGCAACCAAGCGCGGCATTTCGCTGCTCGGAATGAAGGACGTTTCTCAGGCCGACTATGAGCGCTACGGCAGTGTTCTCCGCCGCCACGGATATACGCCCGTTGCCAGCCTGCCGATGGCGTATCTGGACATCGATTTTCACTCAGTCGACGAATATTTGTCCCGACTAAGTCCCGCCACACGCAAGGACATGCGAAGGAAACTGCGGCGGCGTAGCGAAGTGCGCGTGGAGTTCGCTGATTGCCTCGACCATGTTATCGATGAGCTGATGGAAATGTACAGTGAGACGCGAGCGCGAAGCGACTGGCAATTCGAAACACTCAGTGGCGACTATTTCAGGAACCTGAAGGCAAGTCTCGGTGACGCGGCGCTCGTTGCGCTCTACTACAGTGGCCGGCAGCTGATCGCGGCCAACTTGATGCTGGCGGACGGCAATACGCTTCTGGACAAATTCTTTGTCATGCGCTCCGACCCTGGCCGCGACCTCAACCTCTATTTCATCAGCTGGTTTACAAACATCGACGTCTGCCTTCGGCGCAAACTGAGCCTCTATTTGAGTGGACAAGCCGCGTATGAGGCGAAGCTCAGGTTGGGCTGTAAGCTGCAGCGCAACTGGCTGTTCTTCCGACACAGAAACATCGCGATCAACGGGCTCCTGCGCCTTATCGCGCCCCTGCTCGCCGTCGAGTCGCCACTCGAAAGGCCAGGCCCAGCCAGGCCAACTGCCACATGACGCGTTTTCATGATCGTGTGCAGCAACTCGCGATCTGGGCAGCTCTCATCGCAATCGAGAGCGCAGCCCAAATCTCGCTCAAGCTCGCCGCCAATCAGATCGGTGAGATGACCTGGGAGTGGAGTTGGATCGTGCGCGCTGTGAGCGACAAGTGGTTCATTGCATCGCTCGTTTGCGACGTCGCAAGCTTCCTTGTCTGGATTGCGCTACTGCGCCGCCATGACCTCAGCTTCGCCGTCCCTGTTTCAAGCCTCTGCTTTGTGTCTGTCTTGGCATTGAGCGTCGTCGTTCTGAAAGAGCCCGTGACCGCTCTGCAAATCGTCGGGATGGCGACGATTGGGGTGGGTATCTACCTAATCGCCCAGGACCACCAGCGCTCGCCTCGTTTGAGCCCTGCCGCGGCGTCGAGCGAGCACCGCCGGTAACGCGGGGCAGCCCTTGCCTGTTTCTGCGTTTAGTGATGATTTGGCAAAGAGAGTGACGTGCGCAAATCGTCGGATAGACGCCGTTGCCAAGTGTTTGACCATCCCAACATCAGGCCCTTGGTGCCATACGCCATGTGAGCCCATCCCCAGGCGTCGAAGCTGTCGACGTGATGTCGGATCAGCCGGTCGCGAACATGCAGCATAGAATCGAAGCGACAGGTTACTCTTCTGCCGGATGCGAGTAGCACATAGCTGACGCGGCCTTGCACACGCGCGTTCACCAGGCCAACATCGACAATCCGAAACGTCAGTACATGGTCCCGCGTTGTTGAAAACACTCGCCGCCAAAAGCGTTCCAGGTGTTCGGCGGGCACCTCCCCCAGAAGCGGCGCAGCAAATACGCCGGTGCTATCGTAGCAAGCGACAATGGTCGAAGAATCATGGCGATGAATTGCCGAGAATAGACGGTTGGTCACTTGGCGTACGGCAGCAATCTCTTCGTTCACCATTCATTGTCTCCCGTTCGACTTATGCGCTCCAACACGGCAACATTCGTGGCGAATGTTATCATCGCGTAGCCTCGCCCAATCCGCTCAACACTGCTTGTGGTTGGTCCTTTGGCTGTCCGATCTCGCCGTCTACCCGAAGGCAAAACGCTCCAACTTCTCGCGGTTCAGTAGCTGGAGCCGGCCGGCCGACATGAATGCGATGATCTGCTCGCGATCGAGGCCACGCAGTGTCCGCAGCAGAACGTCATCGGTCGTCCCGACGAGGTCTGGCAAATGGTGGAGAGCCTCGCCGAGATTGAGGATTTCTCTGCAGTTTGCCTGTGGTGAGCTGCGGTTGAAGCGGGCGATAAGGTAGGAGGCAACCCGGATCGCTGGATCCGCATTCCGACGAAGCACCGCGACAGCAAGTCTGTCGGCAACGCTCGCAGTAACGTCGTTGTCTGCCAACATGCCATCGAGCGTTCGGCGTGCCGAACCGAGCGAAACGGTCTTCGCCGAGCACACAAAGACGCGTGACGCTGTGACGGCTCGGATGGAAAATTGCACCTTGCCGACCGTCGAGAATCCGGCGACGTCCCCCCTCTCGAGGGTATCTATCAAAGCCACACGTCCGAGCGCGTCTTGGTGTTCAATACCCAGAACGCCGGCAACGATGTAGAAGCGCGACAGCGCCGGCGCGCCGGAGTGCGCGATATACTCGCCCTGCCGGATGTACCGAGCGCCTTCGGCCTTATTGCGATGGTCCGACGCTCCGACCGAGCGCCACAAGTCGTTGACGTCCATCGTCTGCTGATTGCCGCTCGCCCAGAAGCCCCTCATCGCATCCTCCGTAGATCTCATCACTCAACAACTCCTGGTGGAGAACCGCGCAAGCCGTCAGCGCCGCACGCGTGAAGCCGCGGACCGGGAGCGGCTTTGATCCTGCGCCAGTTCAGATCTTCAAGTTCAGGGCTCGACGGCGCGGCACGACCGTTTCAATGAGGTGCGCCATCGCGTGTCGGAGCCGCAGCATCTGCCGCGCCACGCTGCCACTCATGGTCATGGTGAACGAATATGCCGTAGTCCAAAAACCGGCGGTACGGCGGAGGCGCTCTACTCTCGGCAGCCGCCGCTTCCGCGGCGTTGGCCGCATCGATCTCGCTGGCAGGGACTGCATCATCGGGGCTGCCAAGAACAACCGAATCCAGCGGCTGCGCTTCTCCGCCGAACGGCTGCATAATTCTCAGATCTTTCCCCGCCAGAGCCGACGAGGAGTTTGTGTCTGCGTCGTCGACTTTGACACCGTGATCACGTTCGAGACCGGCAATGTCGACGCCGCGATTGACGATCGTCCGGTTGACGACGGTCACGGTTTGGATGGTAGCGGATTCTTCTACGTGCTTTGTGTTCTCTTCGACCGGCAGAACGGCCAGCAGCATGAACGGTGAGGCAATCTTCCGCGCCTCAACGAAGCACCATTCGTGCGGGGACGGGGCATACGCAGACGGCCAGGTCTGGCTCAGAGCGAGGCGCCAGCTGCGGCCCCAGACGCGCGCCGGCGGAAACGGTGCCCAACCGATGTGCGTGGGACCAACCTTCCACACGACCCAGGCAGGTGCCCAGGTATACCCCGGCACCCAGAACCAAAGGCCGTTCAGGTCGCGGTCCCACCAACCGTAGTGATAGACGATCGCACCAAATGGCTCGTGCGAATCCCAGACCCAACCATACTGGGACGTATGGACCCACCTTCCTGCCGTATAGGGACGCCAGCGGCGGGAAACGCGTGGCATCCAGATCCAGCCATACCGCGCATTGCGACGCCATTGGCCGTGCAGCTTCAGCTCATTGAAGAAGTACCGAAACTCGTCTCTGCGCTTATCACTGCTGGCGGCCATGGAATAGCCAAACAGCGACGGCGGCCACGTGAGAAAATGCCCCGCCGCCCATACGATGGCTCCAAAAAAAGCTGCGAACAGCATCGATCGCATTTTGACACTCCCCCTAGATCCTTCCCCGCCCAACGAGCGGGGCATGGGAGTTCGTGCAGCCTGCTCAGGCTCAAGGGGGTAGCCGGCGTTTGTGGAGAACCCGTAGTCGGACGGTCTGGGACTTGTCGGGCGTAAGGACCGTCGTGTCGCTACGCTCGTGCCGTCGGGGACGCTGTGCGGACTCGATCAACTGGCGGCTGGGACGGCAATCGACCGTGACGCACACGCGCTGTCCAATTTTCGGCCTAAGCGCAGGGTAACGCGTCGGCATGACGAACGAGATAGTAACCCTCTCAGACGCCCATCCAAGTGATATCGCGACCTTCAAGAAGGAACTGCAAGATGCATTTGCGGAGGCCGTGATCGACGAGTTTGGAGCTCTGCCGGACGGACCGATCCCATCCGACCACGACTTAGATGCAGCCATCACAGCACCACGTGCCGTGGTTCTGCGCATCCAATCCGACGGTCGAAATGTTGGCGGTGCGGTCGTAACCGTCGACAAGGACACAAATCACAACTCGCTCGATCTGTTCTTCATCAAGGTCGGAGAGCATGGTCGCGGTCTGGGCCTGAAAGCTTGGTTGGCAATCGAGCGACGCTATCCGGAGACGGTCAGGTGGCAGACGCATACCCCATACTTCGAGAAGCGAAACATTCATTTCTACGTCAACAAGTGCGGCTTTAAGATCGTAGAGTTCTTCAACCGGCATCATCCCGACCCACACCAACCGGGAGGGTTGGACGACCTACCTGGAGACGGGGAAGCCTTTCAGTTCGAGAAGGTCATGAGGGCGCCCTAACGCTGGGCACCGGTCGCAGAGATTCCTAGGGCGACAATCGCACCAGTCGGCTGATGCATCGCATCAAGCGGATTTATTTTCCAGTCGTTCTATCGGCGCCTGCCTGCCGATGAACTTTCCGCCGGAACGCGCTGGTTTTGTTGCTGCGCGTGGCAAATAGATCTCGAAGATTGCACCATTGGGGCTCGCTGCGCGCGCGAGCGCGGTTCCGCCGTGGGCCTTTGCGATGGCCTGCACGACAGCAAGGCCCAAGCCACTACCGCCGCCTGCGCGCGAGCGCGATTCATCCGCGCGCCAGAAGGGCTCAAACACCAGGCTTTCCGCCCCAGGGGGCAAGCCGGGGCCATTATCGCAAACCCGAAGAATCCCTTTTTCGAGAGTCGCGCGCGTTTCGACTCGGAGGACGCCCGGAGCCGCATACCGCCGCGCATTCTCGAGAATGGCGAGAAGTGCCTGCCTCACCCGCGCGCCATCAGCTCTAACCTGTACGCTGCCCAAATCGGATACAAGATCAATGCCGGCGTCTTTGAGCTCTGGGGCGACAACGGAGACTACCTTGGCGGCCTCCTCTGCGAGGTCGACGGTTTCGAGCCGAAGCTCGAGCCGACCACTTTGCGCGAGCGTGAAGACTTTGAGGTCCTCGACGATGCGTGTGAGGCTATCGACCTGGGCAATCAAGCCCCGAATTGCCGCCGCATCAGGCGCGAATACCCCATCGACGACGCCTTGGAGCCGACCGCGTAGGATCGTGAGGGGAGTTCTCAGCTCGTGTGCGATTGCCACATTCCACGCGCGCATCTCAGCTTCTGACTGCCTCAACTGACTGGCCATCCCATTGAAATCGTCAACGAGCTGTCGCGTCTCGTCAAACATTGCGCCTTCAGGAGTGGCGCGGGCCGTCAGATCCCCGCGCGCGATGTGGCGTGCGGCCGTTCCCACGGCATCGAGGGGCCGGATCAGACGACGCGAGAAGCGCACGGCGGCCGCAATTGCGCCCGTCATGCCCAATAACCAAAGCACGAGAAAAGCCGTCCATTCGAGCGGCCCGGGCCAGACGTCGATCCAGCTCATCCCCTCCGGTGGTGGAGGGGCGTCTCCCATCAAGAATTTCGGATCCAAATAAACGACGAGCGCGTAGAATAACGTGATGCCGACGATCATCACTGCGAGCGCGAGGCCAGTGACCGCCGCCATCCAAATGACGAGCTGACGGTTGAGCCCCGTTGCCGACTTCATGGCAGCTCCGTCAAGCGATATCCAACACCGCGCACACCCGCAAGAAAGCCCGTCGCCCCGGCCGCATCGAACTTGCGCCGCAAGTTGCTCGCATGGCTGTCGACGGTTCGCTCGAGCGCGTCGCTCTCGGGGAAGCAGGCATCGATCAACTCTGCGCGGCTGAACACGCGCGAGGGCGCCCTGGCCATGTGAGAAAGGATGCGAAATTCCGTGAGTGTCAGATCGAGTCGTACGCGTCCGCGCTCCGCGACGTTGACAAAAGCGACGTGAGAAATTTCGTCGACCTCAAGCTGTCCAACTCGAATCGTTGTCAGGACCTTCTGCCCCTGAGCGCGCCGAAGCACTGCTTTAACCCGAGCGACCACCTCAAGTGGATTAAAGGGTTTCACAACATAGTCGTCCGCACCGATACGCAACGCTTGGAGCTTGTCCAGATCCTCGTCGAGCGCCGTAACCATGATAACTGGCGTTTCCCCGCGCTGCCGAATCGCCGCAAGCACCTGGTAGCCGTCGGCTCTGGGCATCTTGACGTCGAGCAGGACAATATCCGGCTTCAGGCGGCCGTGGTGCTCTATCGCGGTAAGACCATCGGTCGCCCGGACCGTGCGCAGCCCCTCACGCATAAGATAGGCCTCGAGAATTCCAGCGACTTCCGCGTCATCCTCGGCGATCAGCGCAAGAGCGTTCATGGAGTTCTCCGGCGTGAGACCGCGGCGGCCTCTACTAATGCTGAAATCATCGAAGATCTCTGTGGAGACTGCGTCGAGACTGTGTCGACTTGGCGTTGCGCCTAGTCCACCGGACGGCTACTGCGCTCTCGGGACGCATAGCGGCGATACCGCGTTACGCCAAGTCCCAGCTGACGCCGAGCCAAGTAACTATGAATCGAAAGGGCACACGGCTGCAGCGGCCCGATGTCCGTTTGCTCGGCAAAGCCATTACGCCCTGCCGCGGACGACGTAAGCTGGCAGTCTTCGAAACGGCCCGAGCCAATGTTAGCGACTTCTCTTAGCAGCTACACCCAGTGCGATCTTCACAAGGCGCCTGATCGCCTCTGCTCGGCTCGGAATGTCGTCCTGACCGCGACGCCAAGCATCAATCGCGGCAAGTTCCTCGTCGTGCCAGCGGGCGCCCACTTGGGTGCCGATACCCGTTGACACGGGGCGCCCACGTTTATTGTTGGTACCACGATTTGACTTTGTCATGGTATCTTGGTATCAATAATATTTGCCTAAGGCAAGAGCTTGACGTCGAGAGTGGTGCGAGACCTAGGGTTTTCGATCCACTCGCACGAAGCCAGCAAAATCAAGCTCTGAGCCTGGATAGAAACTTGGTGCGAAACTGACATGCAGAAAATCGGCTACGCGCGAGTATCCACAGCTTCGCAGAACCTGGACCGGCAGATCGTGGCGACCCTGGTCGCCAAGGGCAAAAACGGAACAGATTTGTAAACCCAGGCCTTAACTTATTGAGTTTTATAAGAAGTGGTGCCCAGGGGCGGGGTTCGTACTTCATTACGCTTCAATGACTTACAGGGGAGTGGGAAAGACGACGAACGCGCCTGTTTCCGGGGCTTTCCGGGGCGCTCTTTCCCACCACAAACGCAAAAAGGCGCCCCCGCCGCCTGGGTGGGAGCCAGGCGACGGGGGCTACTCGATCGGCTGCAGAGACGGGGGCGGCACGCGCCGGTCGAGCGTTCTAAATCCTCATGCAGCCATCACCGCAAACGCTCCGGCGGAGAACACGGTGATCGCTACGCACCACAGCGCTAGTCTGATGTTCGGTCGTGACGCTCGATCGTGCCGACCGCCTCCATCAGAGCACCCTTTACCTCGGGCGCTTTGAGAAGCGCTGCGATGCCCGCGGCTATCAGGCAGACGATCACAGCGATCTCGCGCAGTGCCGCCACCTGTTCCACCCACTCCCGCGCCCGCGCCGCCTTGGTCGGCGACGTCTGCGGTGACGTAATGCGGAGCGTAGTCACTTCGTCCCGCAGATCTTCGATCCGCCGGTGCAGCGTCGTTTCCGAGTTGTCGATACGCTGGTGAACCCGGATGATATCCCTCTCCTGCTTGTCGCGGAGATACCCCGTCGCGATGCGGATCTCGTGCGTGATCCTGCCCTCGCTCTCCGTGAGCCGGTCGTAGAACTCCGGCCAGCTCGGATGCCCGTTCATACGGCTGTCGCTGTAGCGCATCGCGCATGGCTTCCCCTCTGGATGGCCCCATCCCCTTGCCGAGACCGCGTCTCGCCGCCTACGACGTTCCCAGCGCCCTGGCGACGCTATTGCCGAAGGTCGGGGGCTCACCGCCCCGACAAGTCTCGTATTCCTTCACGAGGCGCTGGCCTGCCCGGTTCTTGCGCGCCTCGCCCTCGGCGTAAGCATCGAGCCACTCCTGCGAGCCGCGCTTCGTCACCTCGCCGGTCGGCACCTTCGTCGTGCGCTTGAACTCAGCGACGGTGCGAGCATCCACGGGCGGGCAGCGCACGGGCGCTAGGTCTTGCGTCGCCCACGGTCCGATGTCGATTTTAGCGGCGCTGTTTTGCGCGCAGCCAAGGATCGTCAGCGGGAAACACAACAGCATCAGGATCGGGAGATTTCGAACGGGCATCTTTCAACTCCTCGCGAAGCGTTTCGATTTCGTCTTCGGCTTCCGCCTTCTCCTTCTCCCGCGTCGCTAGTGTCCGCTGGAGCTGCGCGTTGGCCTTGGTGAGTTCGCGGTTGCGATCCGCCTGCAGCTCCGCTGCCGAGACAAACTCGGCCACCGGGTTGCGCAACGACTTGAACAGGACGTAGAGGCAGGCGATGCCGGCCACGACGAGCAGCGCGATGAAACCGCGCCGGCACCAAAGTTTGAGGCCAGCCGCCGGGATGTTGCGCAGGATGGGCGGCAGCAGCGGCCCGACGTAGGGCAGCACCCACGCCCAGATGAAGCTGATCATGAGGTTCCCCCGTTAAGCCGGTTTGCCGAGACGCAGCAGACGCGCGAAGCGCTCGCGGTGATGCACCGCCAGCCACACGACGATGCACGCCGTGAGTGTGAGCGCGACGCGTAGCCCCTGCGGTGTCTGCAGGTAGGCGATGAGCCAATCGAGGATGCCGGTCGACCGGTCGACGACTGCTTTCCCCTTCTCGGCGTGCGCGATTGCCTTGTCGGCAGTGTCGAGCGCCGACAACGGGTCGACCGGCAAAGCCGGCGTCGGATCGGCGGCAGCTTCCACGACCGTGGTCACGAATGTGCCTTCGGATGTACGCTTCGCGACGAACTCCGCCCCAACCTGCTGAGCCGGAGCGGCCTCGCGATTGCCCGTCGGCATGCGCTTGCCGGTACCATCGCTGAGCAACTGCCACGTCGCCGTGTCGAGGTTGCCGGTAATCAGCAGACCGTTCTGCTCTTGGAATATGCGCAGCGCGCTCCGCGTGCGAACGCTGATCTGCCCGTCGATATCGCCAGGCTCGTAGCCAAGCGCAACAAGCCACTTCTGCGCCTTGGTGACATCCTTGACGTCATCGGGCGCGCGGCCGTCGAGCAAGGTGCGCAGCCCATCCATGTCCATCAGCGGACCGGGATCGTTCTTGCGCTTCGCGGGAACGCAAATTTCGTCGTGGCCGCGGATATCGATGATCGACGGATAGGCGCGCAGCAACGCCTGGATGATGCCGCGCAAAGCGTCCAGCTGCGCTTCGGTGTAAGGCATCCACAGCGCGTGCCCGTACTTGTCGCTCTTGTGCTCGACGAGTTCGTACTGCTCGCGGTCGAACAGCGTACCAAACCAGGCGGCGCCATCCTTGCCACGCATGCGGAGTGCGCCAGGGTTGTCGACCTCGATGCCGATCGAGAAGCCGTTAACCCCGCGGCGACCGTTCCACTCGCTCGGATCGCAATGGAAGGCGCGACGGTCGAAATCGACCATCTGCGTAATCTCACCGTCGCGGCCGAGCACGATGTGCGCCGATACCTTCGACTTCTTCTGCGCAAACCAATTGACGGAGTCCTTCGGATCGAGGTGGTCGGCGGTGAAGTGCACGACGATGAGCGCCGGTTCGATGCGTCCGCCCTGATTGGGCGTCGGCACGAACGGGACCGCCCGGCCGCCCGAGAGCAGCCGGTCGTTCAAAACCTGATATTGCATGAAGCCCCCTAAACCTTCGCCTTCGCTTCGATCTGCGTCGTGTAGCCCTGCTTCGAGAAGCTATGCGTCGCGGTCTCGATGACCCACGGAATGCCGTCCGCCTGCACGTGCACACCGGAGTAGGCCATGTTGCCGCCGCCGCGTGCGGCGGGATTGCCGATGATGGTGACCGACGTTGTGTCGCCGGAGCGCTCGAGGTCCTTGCCCTTGGAGCCGGCGGCCGCCTTTGCTTCGTCTTGATCCGCATAGGTGTGGCGCAGCGCGTAGTGGGCGGTGCCTTTGCCCGCCGGCGCGTCTTCGTGCTTGCGCTCCGCCTCACCCTGATCGTGCCACGCACCGCTGGCTTGATTGTGGGATGGGCGCTCGGCGAACTTTACCGAGCACGACCCTTCGACGATCATCTGTGGCGTGATGACGATGCTCGACACGACAGCGCCCGCGGCGGTGATCCCTGCGCCCTTCTTGCCGAAGATCATGCGCCCGTTCTTGATGGCCATCGTGGCACCGTGCCTGTCAGCGAGGCGGCGCAGCACGTGCAGAGCGCTCTCGTTCTGCTGCCCGAACCACTTGTATTTGTGGCTCCCGACACTGGCGTCGACCTGGGGCGACAGACCGTGCTCGCCGGCGATCTGGCTGACGATGTCTATGACCGACTTGTTCTCGAAATGCCGCTCGCGGTGCTCTTTCAGCTTCTCGCGCATGTCGGCCGACTTGCCCTGCAGCTTGATCTTGTAGGGCAGGCAATCGAGCGAACCTTCGTCGACGATGAACGTGCCCATGAAGGCGACACCGGTTTCCTCGTACCCCATCGCGCACGTGATGAGCGTCTTGGTCCGCGGCACGGCGATCAGGGGGCCGCCGTTGAGCTCAATGTCGATGGTGTCGGCGGAGAAGCCCTCCTTGTCGGTCACCGTGCACGAGATGAGCCGCGACATGAAGCCGGCGGAGACGGGCACCCCACCGACAGTAAGGTTGCAGATTGGGCGCATACTTCCTCCAGCCGCGCAGGAGCTCAGGGCGCAAGGCGCCCCGCGTGAGCGCCGGTCATCCGCTCGGGCGGGCTATCAATCGAGCAAGCGTCAATCTGCTTGCGTCAGTCCCAAAGATACTGGATCGGAAACTGCATCGGCGCCGTCGGCAAATCCGGTAGCGTCAATGTCAGCCCGATCGGCAAAACCTCGTCACGATGCGCCAGGCGCACGGTCGTGCGATTTGCCTCGAGAACGGCTTCAACCGAGCCCGCCCGATGTCCGCCGTAGTGGCGGAAACAGATGAGGTCGATCATGTCGCCTTGCTTCGTCGTGTACTGGTGCGCCATGTCAGCCCTGGTACTTCTGCAGCTGGATGTTGTAGGCGTTTTTGCGCGCCACTCCGGAAGCGTGGATGGCTTCTCGATCCTCGCTGACGCCAAGGATGATGTGCCGCCCATGTACCTTGCCGGCGCGCGTCACCAGCATCAGCTTCTCGCCCCGCTTCGCTGCGGCCTTCAGGCCATTGAGCGAGTCCTGTCCGCCGAACTCGGGGTCGAACACAACGCCGCGGATCTCGAACGTCTCGCCCTTCTCACCCATCCATTGGTGCGCGTCAGGACGCATGGTGACGTCGATCTCCGCCCACGGCGTTTCCAGTCCGCTGCTCTGCGTCTCGAATGAGAAGCCGAGCGCGAAAAAAGCGTAGGACCCCAGCGCCATCGGCGAGGGGCCGGTTCCGTCTGCCATTAGCGTCCCCCGTCGGAGTAAGCGCCGCGCATCGCTGAGCCGACCTGCGCCGCTTGCGCGGCATCGCGTGCCGCTGCGGCGATCGCACCAGTGCCCGAGCGAATGCCGTTGGCGAGCGATTGCGCAATGCGTGCACCCTGCGCCGTAAGGTCGACCGCGCCGACGATGCTTTGCAACTGAGCCATAGCCGCCTGCACGGCGGCCGGGATTGCTTGCGCTTGCGACTGAATTTGCGACAGGCCGCCGTCTGGCGCCGCGCCTGCACCACCGGCCGGAGCCTCTGCGGCCTCAGCGCCACTCGTGCCAAGCGTCAGGAAGCCCATGCCGCCGGCCTTTGCCGCACTCCAGAGGTCGCCGTTCTTTTGATAGTCCTGATATGCAGCGTAACCACCAGCACCCAGCCCGGCTGCCGTCAACGCCCATCCAACGCCGGGTATGAGGCGGGCGACAAGCCCCTTGCCGACAGTCGACGCCGCAGCGCCACCGGCCCCGGCTGCACCCATGCCGGCGATCATCTTGCTGGACGCCAGAAGCCCGCGCGAGGCGGACATCCCCTGCACCATTCGTTTGGAGGCAGCCACCGCTTTCGCGCCGCCGTAAACCCCGGCGCCGAGGCCGAACATCCCGCGCGCACCCAATGCGCCAGTACCCGCTGCACCCGCTCCGCCGATGCCCGCAAGGGCGAGAGCACCGCGGCCCAGCGCATAAGCCGTGCGCAGAACACCGACGACAGCTCCCAAGGCACTCACGGCAAGCCCGGCTGCCGTGCTGACGACCATCAGCTTCATAGCCAGCGCAGTGCCTTCCGGACCGATCGCCTTGAGTGTATCAGCGATCGCCGTAAGCCCCTGCTTGACGCCTTCGATGACGCCCGAATCCTGTAGCTGCAGCAGGAAGTCCTGCCACGCGCCGTACAGCTGGTCCGCTGTGCCGGCTTCCGTGATCTTGCGTCCTTCGACGACGTTATCGATGACTGATCCGTCGACCGCCTGAAGCTTTTCGAACAGGGCGTACATCTTGTCGTAGAACTCGAACATCGGCGTGCCGCGGGCATAGTGGCGACCTTCGAAAATCGCCATCATGGCCGCGGGCCCGGCCTTCTTGGCGATCAACTCGCGCACCAATCCGTTGAGGTCTATCTGACCACCGCTGGACATCGTGGCGTTGGAAACCGCCATTTCGATTTCCTGCAGGTCCTGCTCGGTCCGCCGCTTCAGCAATTTGGCGACGCGGGTGGATAGCTCCTGCTGGAACTCGGGCGACGTCGTCGTGCCGTCGCGCTGCGCTTTCTGCAGCATCTGACGCACCGAAGCCTTGTTCTTTCCGCTGAGGCTGCCACCGAGCAGGCTGCTGAGCTGGTTCGTGGCGCGCTCGGGATCCGCGGCGTCCGTGCTCATGTACCTCGATCGGTCTACACCGAGTGCGTTGAGCCAACGCAGTCCCTCTGCAGTCGGCTTGACGAGACGGTTCGCCATCGACTTGAACGCGGTGCCGAGTTCTGGCGCGCGGAATCCATAGTTCGAACCGTGGGCCAGCGCCGCCATTGCGTACTCGGGGCTGATGCCGAATTGCGCCCACTGCGGCGCATACTGCCGCATACCCTCGATGAGGTCAGCCGGGCCAAGCGCGCTCTCCGCGCCGGCAACGGCCGCTTTGCCCGCAAGTCCCTTGATCCACATATCTTGGAACTTGGGATCGTTGGCATCCCTGCCGAGCTTCTTCGCCAGAGCTTCTCGCTGCTTGGCATAGCCTCGATACATCGCGCCGACGAACTTCGCGGCCTCGCCGGAATCGAGCGAGTCGGGCTCCGACAGATGAAGCCCGAGCGCAGCGCGCCATATCGACTCGCTCTCATCACCCTTGAAGCCGAGCTTTTCGACTTCCTCGCGGGCCTTCATTACGGTCGACGGAGTGGTGCCGAACTCCTTCGCAAGTTTGCGCGCGGCCTTCGCCGCTGAGTTCATCTCTTCCGCCCAGCCCTTGGTGTCGAGCTTTCCTTTCTCGATGAAGTCAGTGATGCGCGCGAAGCCGTAGCCGAACTTGGACTCGTTGAACTCTTTCGTGGCGTTGATGAAGGCGTAGAGCCCATACCCGGCCGCCGCGGCCTTCGTGGCAAACGCCGTGAGATGCTGCCCCGTCTTCTTCGCCTCGGCAGCCATCGTCGCTAATGGCGCCGTGCGCGCAGCCGTGTTCAGTGCCCGAAGGCTTCCGGCGATGCCGCGCGCCGGCCCGCTTGCGCGATCGACAAGACTGATGACCAGCCGTGACGTCAGATTGGCCATTAGCTGAATGCCTTCGGGTTGCTGATCTTGGCGGCTTCAGCCCACCACAGCAGCGCCTCGTCGAGTTTGAGGCGCATCACGGTGTCGATGTCCGTATGCAGGACGTGGCTGATCTCGGCGCCTATGGTGCGCCAGGGGCGCCGTCCATTGAACTCGACCCGTCGACGAAAGGGACGAGCCACGCCTCGATGCGGGCCACGTCCCGCATATCGAGCTGATGGGTTTCCGGGATGGTGATACCGGCAAGCACGGCAATCGACGCCGCCATCTGCTCGTGCTCGTTCTTGAATTTCTCCACCGCAATGCCGGCGGCGAGATCAGGCTCGCGCAGCGTGAGGCGCGTCGTACGGCCATCGTTGATTGGCTCAATGAGATTGAACGTCCGCTTGTCGCCTTCGTCGATGTGCCCTGGCGGCGGCTGGTCGAGCAAGCTCGCATCGTGCAGCCACTTCTGGATCTTGGCCGCGTCGCGCGTTTTCAGGCGTTCCATCGCCTTCACCGGCACGCCGGCAATATGCGCCCAAAAGGCCACGGTGCGCGCCATCCCGGCTGGGGCCTGCTCCGCAGCAACGTTGTCGCCCAGCGTTGGCCGGCGCAGCGTCAGCGTTTCGATGCTGCCCGCAGCGCCCATCTCGATCGGCACCGTGAGCGTGATCGTATTGCCAGCCGTTCCCGCGGCCGTCGTCGGTTTCTTCGCCATGTTGTCCCCCGTCGATTACCTAACGGCGCTCACCACGCTGGGTGAGGCGCCGTCGTGTCACTCAAAGTGCTTAAGCCGAGTCACCGCCGAGCAAGAGTGCGCTGCGGATGTCCTTCGTCTGGCTGACGCCACCGATCTTCACTTCGAACGGATCCATCTCGATGATCGGATTGCCGTCGATCTCAAGCTTGTACGACCGCACGGACACGGTGTAGTCGCTCTCGCTCTTTTCGCCGGGCTTCCACGAGTCGGCCTCCGGCTTCTTGAGAAAGCCACGCACGTACGCGACCGCGGAGTGCGTCGTCCCGTCCTCGTCGACGAGCGCGCCCGTCACCATGAACTCCTTGATGACACCCGGCCGCAGGCCGAACAGCAGCAGCGTCTGCGGGTCGAATGCGGTCATCTTGAAGCTCATCTCGAGCTTCTCGTAACCGAGCTTGACCTCGATCGGCATCACCATGCCGGCGTTGCGGATGTCCTCGACGGTCTCCTCCGGAACCGGCAGCGTCATCTCGGACGCCTGACCGACCTTCGAAATGCGGTCGACGAAAATGGTGCAGTTGCGCAGGATGTACTTGGGCATTTCCGACATTGTTTGCTCCTGAAGCGAGTGGAAGTGCCGCGCTCAAGCGGCCGGTGATCGAGCGAGCGGTCAGCCGGCGCTCGCGCCGGGCGCCCTTGGCGCCTGCGGGACTTCGGCCCGAAGGGCCGGGGAGCAAGGCGACCCGCCGCGAAGCGGCGCCCTGCCGGAGCCGCCCCGCGCGTCAGCGCGGGACAGCGGCGTGAGGCACTTCAACTAGGCTGCAAAAGCGAGAGCGCCGCTGCGGATCTCCTCGAGCACCCGGTTACGCAGCTCCGCGTAGTACGTGATATTGCGGTGCGTGATGAGACGGATGTCTTCCATCGGTGCCGGCGGCTCGAAGTCGACGCCGAGCGTTACGCGCCCTTGCGCCATCTCCTCGTTCGTGTTGCGCTCGGGATCGAGCCACACACGGCCGTTCAGAATGGCACCTTCGGCACGCAACACCTTCATGAAGGCGTTGCCGCTCTCGATCATGAACTTCAGGTTCGCCAAGCTGAACGGCTTGTCGACGAACTCCAGATAGGCGTCTTCCAGCGCCTCATTGATGAAGTCCATCGTCCGGCGCACCGAGATGAACTTGTTGAGATCGATCGACGTTGCAACGCGGTTGCCCCAGGTGATGAACCCGTCGCCCATATTAATGGTCGTGTTGACGTGGTTCTCGTTGAGGTAGTTCGCCTGGTCGCCGTAGGAGATCGGGCGCGACACGCCGATGATGCCGTTGATCGGCTTGTTGGAAAGCGACCACCAGAAGCCCTGCTCGCGGTCCACCTTTGCCTGCACGCCGGCAAAGCGCGAGCTGGCTGGCTGCGATACGATAGCATCGAGGTCCGTGTCCCAGACGAGATGCTTGACGTCGATCGGATAGATGCGGTCCGAGTTGATCTTCTGGCGCCACAGCACCGCGGCGGCGTCCGTCGTGTCGGGCCCGTCGACGAGCGATACGGCGCGAAGCTTCTCGCATACGCCGACCAGCTCCGCGACAACGGGGTTAGCGACAGTGCCGGCCGTGGCGGATGCGGCCGCGCCCGCACCGCCGCCGCCAGCGAAGGCGATGGCGATGCCGTTCTCGTAGCCCCAGCCGGGCTTGCGGACGATGAGCTGCGAAACGGTGCCGGAAGAAACCACCGCTTCGACGACCGCGCCCACGCCATCACCGCCACTGATTGCTGCGGTAACGGTGAAGCCGTCGCCGATGTCGAAGTCGTTTGCACCGTCAGCGATAGTGAAGCGGATCGGGCCGACGTATGCAGCGCCGACAGTCGCCTGACCGATGACGTTGCCGGTCGGGTCCTTGACGTTGAACACGCCGCCGTTCGCCGCCTCGGTCACGCACTCGACGCGATAGTCACCCGCAACAAGCCCAGCGCCGTGGGCGGGGTCGGCGAGTGTCATCACACCGTTGCCAACGTTGTCGCCGTCTGCCGTGCGCGTCACCAGCTTGGTGGCATTGGTCGGATAGACGTAAACCGTCGGCGCGCTTTCGTAGCTAGAGCCTGGCGCGGTGATGTTGATGGAAGCTACGCCGTCCTCACCGAGCGGGGCCGTGAACCCAGGCACGACGACGAGGCGGGGTTTGGTGTTGCGGCCATAAAGGCTCTCGCACTTCAGCAGCGCGTGCACGCCGGTCATGGTCGGGCCGTCACCGACGAGATTGGACAGCGTCTCGTTGATGTCTTCGCCTTCCTCGATACGGACGATGTAGTTGTACGTGGCGACCTGATCAAACGACCCGTCGAGCGAGTCTTTCAGCGTGCCGTCGCCGCCCAGCGCTGCGGCGATGGAATATTCGGCCTTGCCCTTGATGAGCACCGGCTTGTTGAGCGGGAATATCGCCGGATCGGCGTCCGGAGCAGTGCCGATGTGGGCGATCACCGCCGACTGGCGCGTGCGGCCGAGGACGGGCGATTCCAGGCTCTCGAAAACGCGCGTACCGTGGTGGAAGGCGATGTCTGCCATGGTTGTCTCCTGAAGCGCCGGCAACAAAAAACCCGCGCGGCGCGCTGCCGGCGGGCACGAACGAAAGTCAAGCAGTGGTGAGCTTTAGGCCAATGCCCATTGTGGTGAAGTCGGGTCAAGCATCCGGGAACGGAAGCGCACGGACCGTATAGTTGGCGGTGTAGCGACACACGCCCTTGGTGATCCGCACCTCGTCGAACCATCCGATAGTCGGATGACCGTGCTGGTAGTCACCAATATTGAAGGCGGCCTGCGCAAAGCTCGTCGAGATGCTTGCCGTGCTCGCGAGCATCACTCCGTCGATAAACATCCGCGTGATGTTGCTGCCGCGAGTGAGCGCCACAGCGTACCACGTGTTGGCCGATGGGCTCCACGTGTTCATGAGCGTCGAGCCGCCACCGTAGGCATTCGCATACAGCGTCGTCCCGTTGATGTAGAGATCAAGAGACCCGCCCGACGTGCCGCCTATGATATTCTGCTCTCCGCCAACGGACGCAAAGCGAATGCGAAATTCCCAGGTGTAGTCGCCGGTGAAGGCAAACGCCGGGTTTGATGCGGCCTCGATCCAGTCGCCGTACGCGCTGAGTTTGAGGCTGGCGCCGCCGAACACCGACTGCGATGTGTCTATCTTCGCGCCGCCCGAGCCGACAAATGTCTTCGGAGACGGGGAGCTATCTGTGAACGTGGTCGAGTTGTTGGCGCCGTTGAAATGCAGCAGCGCGACCACGCTCGAAAAATACGGATCGGTTTCCCCGCCCGGCACAAAGGCTGGCATTGGGAACATGGCCCTGCGCGCCCTGTCAGGCCGAATGATCGCCGGCTTCGGCGGCAACCACAGATTGGCGACGGGCGGAATGTCGAGCGGCATCACGCACCCTCCTGCGGCCAGCCAATCGCATCAAGCTGCGCCAAGCTGGTGATCTCACCGCTGTCGATGGCCGCTAGCGCGGCCTCCTCGGCATTGAAGCACTGCTGCACGAACGCCATCATTCCGAGCGCCATCGGCGTGATCTCGGCTGTCGCGAGGTCATAGAAGGCGCCGTCGCTTCCTTTCCATTTGGTCGTCAGGTCGGGGACGATGCCGAGCGTCAGCACGAGTCCCATCGCTGATGCCCGGCTCTCGGGGTCGACCCAAATGGGAATGAGCCGGGAGCCGACATTGACTGTGGTCGATCCACGCTCGAGCCCGCGCCGCTTTTCAGCGGCGTATTGCTTCAACTCCTGCTGCGTCGGCGCGGGCGTAGACCAGACGCGCGTAACGGTGACCTTCTCGCCATCGAAGCTCTGCACCTCGCTGACAAGCGCATCGCGTGCCGTCGAGGGCTCTCCAACGATCCACCGCTCGACGAGCTTGTGCGTCGGCGCCTCGCTGTCAGGAATGACTTGGCCCGCCTTATCGAAATCAGCAGTGCCAACCCCGTCAACGACGCAACGACACGGCAGCGCGTACGCCCCAGCGACCACGACGCCATCGGAAAGGCGCACCAGAGAATATCCAATCATCTGCATCCCGAAGCGTTCCTTACTGCAGCGCCTGCGTGTGAATGTGCGATCCGCCGTTGGCGACGGAGATGAACAGCCGGAATTTGTGGCCGTTGGTGCTGGTGCGCGTGTCGCCCGTCGTCTTGTTGAACCCCGACGTCGTGATGACGCCGGCTGATGCGCCATTGGTCACGTCGATGATCATCGTCGTGGCGTCAGCGTAAGGCGCCAACGTGTGGGCGCCGTTGTTGGTGTAGTGCTGAAGGTTGCCGTTCGCGACGGCGGGCGTCAGCGTCCCGCTGGTAATCGTCCCGGCGTTGTAGCTCGTGGACTTGTACCCAACGGTCAGCGTCGCCGAGACGTCTTTCTTCAGGATGTCGGCGTCCGCTGCCTCCTTGCTGTCCAGCGCCGCCTGCAGCCCCGTCACTTCCGCGATGGCATGGCCGTGCCCCGTCGCCGCCTTGCCGTCCAGCGCCGTCTGCAAACCCGTGACGTCTGCAATGACATGCCCATGCGCCGGCGGAGAATAGCCCGCCAGAGCCGCTGCGATGGCGGCATCGGTCTGCCCCGTCGTGTACGCACCGACCTGCGCCGCCGTCGTTAGATGCGGATTGTCGGTGCGCGTCGCGTGCTCTAGGTCGGGCGGCGCCGAAACGCGGATTTTCCATGCATCGAACAGGCCATCGCCGATGGCGCCGGTGACATCCACGACAAGAATGCCGGTCGTGCGGTCGTAGCTCACCACACCGGCGATAAGCCCGTGATCCGGGTCGTCGATCGCCGAGATGGCCACGTAGTCTGTGACCACCCACGAGGCGCGCGTGCCCGGCGTGATGACAAACGTCATCTCGCCAAGCCCGATCTCGTTCTCGGTCAGGCTTTCGGCTTCGAAGCGCGCGCCCACGCTCTCCAGCTGCGCAATCGCTTCCTGAATTACCGGCGTGAAGGTGTCGTCGAGGCGCTGCAGCCCCACCGCCGTCAGATCGTCGACGGCCCGGTCGATGCGCTCACCGTCGAGCTCGCGCGCATGCAGGCGGTTATCGATGTCCTCGAACCGCCGATCCCAGAACGCAGGATCGCCGAGGTTATCGCCCCGCCGGATTCGGTAACGTTCGATAGGCGCATGCCGCGGCCCTCTGGGACTTAGAGCTTCTCGTAGGACGTCACGGCATCGCCGAGGTCGACGACGACTTTGCCCTTCAGCTTCACCTCGTCCTGCGGTCGCAGGATCATGCGGCCGAACGGCACGGCGCGCGCCAATTGCACCTTGTAGATTGCGTCCGGCTCGATCGCCGCGAACGCCGGCGTCTCAGCCGGTTTCTTCTTCGCCATGTTGGTTCTCCGTTTGGTTTTCGTTGCCGCTTGCGTGTGGCCGCCAGGCGCCAAGGGCGCGTCGTGTCGGAGACGCGCATCCGCACGATGCGAGCGCCGGCCATCAGCCCGGCACCGCTATCTGTCGAGCGAGGCTCTAACCGCTCGCGTCACCATAGAATCAAAGCGCCCAATGCACTCGCTCGGACACGTTGAACGTGTTGCCGGCTGAGTTCGTCATTCCGCTGGTGATCAGTCGGAACGTCGAGCGCGGCGTCGTCAGCTGGAAGCGGAACGTCCGCTCGATGCGTTTCGGAACGTTCGGCAGGTCCGGCAGCACGACGGTCGTCGTTGCGTCCGCATTCTCAGTCACGGCGCCGACGATGTCGCGGAGCTGACAAGTGAGATCGTGCGGCGTGTCGTCGAACCCTTCTGCGATCAGCTTCACGTAGATGTCGTCCGAGGCCGAGCCGAGCGTGATGACGGTCGACACGTGCTTAAAGGCGGTCTTCGGGCGCGAGATCTTCACCCGGCTGCCGGAGAGCATCAGACCCGGCATCATGTCGCGCGTACCGACAAAGCGTGCACGATATTGCGCCAGCGGCGGTGTCGCGTTGAAGGCCGACAGGTCCTCGACCACCAGCGGTATCCATGCGCCAGAGCCGGACGGCCGAACCTCGAGGATCAGGTCGGTAGATGCCGGCTTGATGAGACCGGCGAGGACGTCGATGTTGCGGATGCCGCCGTCGAGGTTGATCGGCTCCAACTCGATGGTGACCTGCGGCGCGGCAAAGCGAGCGCCCCAGATTTCGAGCAGCATGTCTTTCGTCAGGTCGCCCTGGAAATAGGCGCCGTCGGTCGAATAGAAGAACGTGCCGTCGAGATACTGCTGGCCGGATGCCATGCCGATCTTGTGGTTGGCATTCGACGTCAGCACCAGGGCGTAGCGCTTGCCGGACTTGAGGAACGTCGGGGTGACGTTGACGCGCGTGAAGCCGTTCACCTCAAGGCTGCCGTGCGGCACCGTCTGGTGCAGGATCGCCTTATCGAGATCAGGCACGCCGTTCGTGATCTCGCAGACCGTAAGTTGTACGGCCTCGTTCGCCGCCTTGACCGTGAGGAAGAACCCGAGCCGCGTCAGCCACATATCGTTCGCGACGAGGAACGTCTGCGCGACCTGCGCACCGGTGACGGAATGCTCGGTGACGACGTAGTCCCAATAGGGCTCGCTGTACGTGTCGACCCAGATCTGACGAAGCCGCAAGATCTCGTGTCCAGCCCCGTGGTTGGCTTCGAGGCCGACAAGTTCGAACGTCTCGCCGTTCTTCTGGAAGGTGCCGGTGGTCGAGTCGAAGCTACCGGACTGCCACCAGGCGTTGTTGGTGCAGACAGTGAAGACGGAGCCGTAGCGAATGCGCTGGCGCGACATCGAGCGCTGCACGATGTCGAAGGTCTGGAACCCGTACTGCGCAATGCCGAGGTCAGAATGGTAAGGTCCAATCTGCATCTTGAGGATGGACTCGTACGCCGGCAGCAGGAGGCCGTTCGCGGCCTTGGCCGCATTCGGATCGTTCGCCGAGAAGATGTCCATTTCGAACTCGTCGGCGTTGGCATCGGGGAAGCGAACGCCCTCCTCCACGAGGCAGTCGTAGCCCAGCGCCGCAGCGTTAGCGTGGTCGCTTTCCGACAGGTCGAGGAAGCGATCGGCGCCGTAGTCGACGGCATCGTCCGGGATCTCCAGGCGCGCCTTCACGCGGCCCATGTCCTGCATGAGCTGCACGATGAGGTTGGACTGGCCCTTCTGGCTCAGCTTGTTCGCAAGCGCGGCGAGGTCGGACGCCAGCGAGTTGACGCGCGGCTCGATGTTGGCGCGGAAAGCCTCGAGAGACTTCGATCGCTGATCCAGCCGCTCGGTGGACTCGATGCGGTGGTCGGTCAGCATCGTCACCGATACCACCTGCGTCGTATCGAGCAGGATGTAGGCAATGGCGACGTGCGTAGACGGAAGGGCGGGCGGCTGCGGATCGGCCGATTCCGTTCCCTGCACGAACGATATCACCGCGTCGTTGCTCAGAACCGTGGCAACGGACTGCGGCTCGCGGATGTCCTGCTCGACGTCGACGAGGATGTCGCGCTCGATGACCTCCGTCTCATTCGCCTGACCGGAAGCCGACAGCGCGACGATCCGCTTCGAAGCCGCCGCCAGGTACGGCAGCATCGACTGTGTCGTGGTCGACGCGCGGCCGTACATCTTGCCGTCGGCATCATAGAAGCGCCCGGGCTGAACCTGAACCTCGGCCAGAGAACTCTTCACAGTCGTAAAACCGGCATAGCGCCGCGACGCGGTAACCGCATCACCGACCAGCTTCGCGAAGGTGTCGGAGGCAAACTCGCTGATACGCGTGTGGTCGATCGCCTGCTGCTCGCGGTAGTCGGCGAAAATGGGCTGCTTCTGCATGATGGTCCTCTAGTTCGGTCGGCCGACGATGAAGGTGTCGCCGGCGCGGAAGACCTTGCCGGCTATGAACTTGGACGTGGGGCCCGTTCGGATCAGGATTTTGTCGGAGAGCCGCTTCGCGGAGACGATCGCCTTGCGGACCCCGTCGACGCGTTCCTTGGCTGTCGAGGGAATCCAGAATCGCTCGCGGGGCAGTAGAAGTCCGTCGCCGGCTTGGCGCTTCGGCCGCTTGCCGGGGATGGAGACAGAGATGTGCGCCGTGTGTGCTGGAAAGCCATACCGACCGACGCCCATGAACTGAATTGCCGGTGAGCGCGTCGGACGCGATCCGTCTTTGACGGCATAACGCTCAAAGACACGCGCTCGCGCGGTCGACGGCGCAAAACATTCGGTGCCGCAGAACCCGCCGGAAAACACGCCGCCACCGCCCGTCTTTCGCTGGGCAACGCGCTCGGGCTCAGCAGTAACCGCTTCTAGCGTCGGGCCGATCGCACCGCGCCAGGGCTGTACCGGCGTCGGCTGAATGGTCACCAGTCGCTTGCGCGCATCGCTCGGGATGAAGAACTTGCCGCTCCCCATGATACCGCCAGAAAACACGCGGCGGCCGGCCGGCGCAGCGATGTGCAGCCGAAAATAGCTGCCGAACTCCGTAACGGTCGTCTCGGTCTCGACGCCATCGACGACCCAGCGAACGCGCCGCTTGCGGCGCGAAAGCGCATCTGAAGGGACCGAGAACGAGTTCTCGATGAAATGCGCGTGGCGCTGGCCGCCATAGTAGGCTTTGACCGGCGGAGACGGCGCACGCTCCTGAATGCGCCACGCCCGCACCTGCGGCAGCTTTTCAAGCCATGCCTCGCGCTGCTCGCGCGTGAGCGACGGCCCGGAGAACACCTTCTGCGGCGGCACGATGATGTCGGTCACCGTCCCGCCGGCATAGCGGACGTACTCGCGGATGGCGTAGGCGGTGCCCTTGCGCTTGTGCAGCGGGAAAGAGCGCGCAGTTACGTTCCGCTTAGTGGCATCCGGCCAGTGTTCGTTCCAGATATCGACCGAGCGTTCCCATGCAAGGAACGGCAAAATTTCCGCCGGCGTCTCGTAGGGGCGGAAAGCCTCCGCGATAGGCGTAGGCACGTCGATGAGACGCCGCGTGCCCCGCGCCAGGCCGCGCTCGTAGGGCGTGGCGTTGGGCGGCAGCAGGTCGAAAGCCTGCGCGGTCATGCGGTCCTCACGCCTCGATGGTGACGGTTCGGCCCGTCATGAATGGGATCTGGTCGTCTGAGCAGACGACGTCCGCGGCGGGTGACGTCACCGTCACCGTCTCCACCCCCGTGATGAAGGCCGCAGCCGAAATGCCGGGTCGATAGACCTCAGCGCCGATCTTGTGCCGCTCGGCAGCATATTTTGCGATGCGCTGCTCAATCTGCGTCTTGATGGTCAGCGGGTCGAACCCGTACTGCAGCTTGACGGTCACCGCGGCCTGGTAGTCGACGCGCGTCGCGCGCCGCACGACCTTGATGTCGGTGAGCGGGACGGTGTCTTCGCGCTCGAAGACGCGCTTCAGCTTCGCGATGACCGCGTCTGACACCTGCTCGCCATTGAAGCCGGCAAGGATGGTGTCGACACGTCCATCCGCCGGACCTTGCGGGCAATAAGCCCACGCGTCCTTCACCGACGGATCGACGCTGAGAGCATGAAAGATGTAGGCCCCTCTGGAGCCAGTCGTCGCGAAGGCCTCGGGCGCCAGCTGCAAGCGTCGGCGGAAGCGCTCGTCGTCCTCCATGATGGGTGCGCCCGTGTCCGGATCCGTGCCCATGACCATGCGCGCGACGGCGAAATCGGCACCCTTGTGGTCAAGGTCTGTGCCGTGCGCAAATGCCAACATCACCGAGCGAACGGCGTCATTGACGCGCGCCCGCAGCAGCGTTTCGCGGTACGCCGCTACCTCGAGCACCTTCACTGCTGGATCGCTCTCCAGCATGGCGACGTTGTAATCGAGCCCGAGTTCCTTGAGTCGCGCGACGACATCGGCTTTCACCAACGCCAGAATAGCCTCGTAATACAGTTCCTCGACGACGGCCGGCTTTGCCAGGTTATTGAGGCTGACGACGGTAAACCCGCTCACATCACGCTCCTAAATCCGCGCTCGGCGAGTTGAACGATGTCGATGACGAGGCTTTCAGCATTGGACGGTGTCGGGTCGCCGAGATGCCCGCGCGGCAGGTAGTCCCCAATCAGCCTAAGGCTCGTGTTACCGGCTGCGCTGGCATCGACGAAATACACCTCCAGCAACTTGAAACGCGGCTCCCAAAGGTCGAGCGCCTCGGCGGTCGCCACGTAGAACATCAGCAGCGAGTAGTCGTTCATCGGCGCATCGATTAGCTTCGGCACATTCGAGCCGTAGTTACGACGCATGACGCGCGTCAGCACGCGTGTCTCCAGAATGTCCTCGATCGACTGCTTAACGTGCTCCCAATCGACGAGCACCTTGCCAGTGCGCCGATTGATGCCGATCGAGTCCGGCATGCCTTACGCCTTGACCCGCGAGCGGCGGCCCTTCGGCTCATCAGCGGGAGTTGCGGGCGGGACGACTTCCTTCATGCGGTGCAGCTCGTGCTGCGCCTGCTTTGGGAACAGTCGGATCTGAGCACCGACTTTGTAGAAGTCGCCGGCATAGAACCCCGCCTCGGTGAACTCGAACAGCTTCTTTTCGTCAGCCATATCCCTGTCCCTCAGTCTGAAATTTTGAACCAGTCCGCGCCCGTGGTCGGGTGCCCACAGCCAGCCTTGTGCCCTTGTCGGCAAACCGGGATGCCGTTGATCGATACGAAGCTCGACCCTTCCGCCATGTTGTCGCCGCCAGGCACATGGGGGAAAAAGCCGTGCGGAGTATTCACGTCACCGCGCACCATCCAGAGCATCCCCTGAACCGTGACGAGCGTCTGGTTGGCACCGATTTGCGCCCCGGCCGCCGTGTCCATCGACCGCCTGGCCACACCAAACATCAGCCGGCATCCTCTGGTAGGGGCCCGAAGAACTCTGTAAGCACGCCGGCGACGGCGACCGGCTGCAAAGCGGCGATGGCGTTCTTGCACCACGTCAGCAGTTGGACGTCGTTGAATGCCATCGTGTTACTGCCGAAGAAAGCATTGCCGCGCGACCAGTCGCCACCCTCGCCGTCTCCGGCCAGCATGATGATGATCGCCTTACCCATCACCGCACTCTGAAGCGTCAGCGTTGCCGTCCGCGTTACCGTCTCGGTTGGTGTCGGTACGCCGCCGACGTCAGCTACGGACGTTTCACGGTGCTCATCATCGCTCACCGATACGATCCGCCATCCGCGGGCCGGGTCGACGATCTGCGCCTTCATGGCCGCCAATATCTCCGGGGGCATGTTCATGCGTCAGCTCATCGGAATGTCGGCCGCCGGCACACTCGGCTGCGTGGTGATCGAGGAGTTCTCCTTCTCGAACTCGATCTTGCCGGACGTCACCTTCTTGCTCCCGACCGTGTGCTCGAACTTGTCGGGCGTCATCAGGATCGTGTGCTTGTCGCCGATCTTTATCATCGCCTCGCCGGCCTTGTTGTGCGGGCGCGGGTTCGCGTTCGATGGCAACGAATTGCCTATAACCGCATCGGTGAAGTCGCCGGAATCGGACTCGATAACGACCTGTTCGCCTACCGATGGCGGAAAGTGCGTCTTGATGGAGCCCATCGAAATTTCTTTCCACGGGATCAGCGGCGACAGGTAGGGCTGCCCCGTCGCGGGGTCCTTGCCGAGGGCGACCCTTGCGACGCCTTTTTCTGCGTCGACCTCGACAACCTTGCCTTTGCGCGATCGGTTCTCCAGCCGCCGCTCTATCTCCTCGACGCGGTGGTAGAGATCGACGATGAACTTCGGCAGGCTCACGGCAGCGTCCCCGGCGGAACCGCGTGAGTGTCGGCCGTCACCTCTGCGAAAGGCGGTGACGTCGCCTGAGCGGGCGCAGGCGGCGCCAGTTGCAGCGCCTGAGCTTCCGCCAGAGTCATGCCATAGCCGCCGCGCAGAAGTTGCCACTCCGGCAGGTCGACGTCGCCGCCCTCAATGAGAGCGTGCAAGGCCGGCGCGATGAGCGCCAGATCCGGCGTATTGTCGACCAGAGCAAGAAACCGAGCCCAGGTCGACGTGGCTGCGATCCCGGCGCCGGGTACGGGATCGCGCAGTAAATCCACCGTGAGCACGATCTGACGGCCGGCGAAGCGCACGCCGTCACGCATTGACGACCCTCGGCGGTCCTGCCGGTTTGTGATCGTGGCAGCGAACTCGCGCCACATTTCGGCCCACGGGCTTGTCGGGTCCGTCAGCGCCACGGCGATCTGCCGCGAGATGACGCCGATGGTGAACTCCATCGCAGCGTCGGTCTCGATCGGCGTTAGAACATCGGCTTCCTGCTCAGGCTCGTCGTCGGTCGCTGGCAGCTTCACCTTCATGCGGGTGGTCACCAGAATCTCGATAACCAGGTCCTGCTTGCCGCCATTGAAAAGCTGTCGCTGTTCAGTCGTGGCCGTCGTGCAGTCGTCTGTGTAGACGACCACAACCGGCTCAGACTTGTCTTTGACGTAGTCTTCTACCGGCCCCTGCTCGGAATCGTGCACGCGTTGCCCCACCAGCGTTGCGCCGCGCAGCGCGCGCACCGTGCACAGGCGGAGGGCTTCGCGGGCGAGCGACATATCTCAGTCCGTTCCGATCTTCACGAGATTGATGCGCAGCCGCGATGGATCCGACTTGTCGACGCGGCCTACCTTGTAGCTTTGGCCCGGCCGCTCGGTCAGCGTGACCGCGTCATCCTTTCGGACCTCGGCACCGGCTGGCAGCACCTCGCGGCGGATTTCCGCCTCGAGTTCCTCATAAGGCACGCGCGCCTCAAGCCGGGCGATATCGGCTGACGACGGGTCGACGAAATCGACCAGACCGGTTACGTCGATCACCGGGCGCGTGGTGTCGGCGGCGCGCGCGAAGTCGCCTCTGCCCATTGGCGTGATGACGATCCGCTCACCCATGTGCTGGTCGAGCCGCGGCTCCATAGCCGCAAGCGCGGCCGAGAACGGCGACGGCATCAGGCGGCGGGCTCTTCCTGGGCGGCGGGCGCCGGAAGTGCCTTCAGTGCCGCCACCAGGTCCGCCTTGTTCATGCGAGCGGCACCGTCGATGCGGCCAGCGGCCAACTCGACGAGTTCGACCTTGGTCAGGTCGTCGAGCTGCAGCTCGGCAGGGTCCTCAGTTTCCTGCTCGTCGGTGTCGGTAGGTTCACCGCCCGTCGGGTCGCCTTCGCCGCCCTGCAACGCCTGATGCTCACCTGCGAGCCGCAGTGTCTCGTCGGCGACGAGCGCAAGAATGGCGTGCTGCTCCGGCGTGAAGCCCTGCGCGGAGTTGCCGAGCACCGACACGGCGGCGCCCTCCCCGATCCACTGCGCGGCGATATCGTTTGGAACCTGACCGGTCCAGCCGGCCGGGAACGTGTGTGTTGCGCCGGATGCCAGCTGCACCGAGCGCTTTTCGATCATCTGTACGTCCATCGTGTCCCCCGTGATGTTGACGGCCTCCGACGACGGGCCCGGCGTCGCCACCGGGCCCGCAATGCGAGGTCGCGTGTGTTCGCTTACGGCTTGATCTTGCAGCGCACGACGAGGCGCGGCTTCTTCACAAGGTGCAGCGGATAGCTGAACGAGTGGAACTCGACGCCCATGTCGAGATCCATGATCTTCGGCTTCACGTAGAGTTCCTGGCCGACGGTATTCACCGCCTCCATGAATTCCCCCGGCGCATAGTAGGATTCGAACACTTCCGACGTGCCGAGCGGCACCGCAATCGCTTCACCGTCCGGAATGAAGGTATGCGAGACGATGGAGCCGTCAGACTTCTTGAATGTGCACTTGCCACGGTGACGAACGTAGATCACGTCCTTGAACTCGAACGGCCGGCGCAGCGTGTCGCGGTGCGGGTTGGGCTGCCCGCTGAAGTACTTGAATGCCTCACGGAACGCTTTGTTCTTCAGCAGCGCCTCGTGGTAGCCCGGCGAGCAGAACATCACCGTGCCGGTGATGGTCTCGCCGAGTGCCTCGTCCTCGAGATAGTCGGTCAGCTCGTTGGTGCCGTCGAGGATCGGATCGACGGCAGCGTCGTTTTCGAGATCCCACTCGATCTCTTTCTGCTGCTCGCCCATCTCGTCATACACGTTGTACAGCACCTTGACGCCATCGGCGTCGTACACGGTGCCCTTGAGCGCGCCCCACCGCAGGAACTCGGTCGTCTGGCGATGCTCACGCTGGATTTTGTCCAGCAGCTCCATCACCTTCTCATCGAAAACCTCGGCCTCGCTGTTGCTGCCGAACTTACGCACGCCCTGGATCGACTCGGCCAGAAGCGCGTGCTTCTTGGCATGCCGACGCGTCGGCAGAATGCGCACGTCACCGGCATCGGGGTCATCGTCGGCCGGCGCCGGAGTGCCGATGGGCGACGTCGGAATGATGTGCAGGGTCTGGTTACGCTTCTCGATTTTGACCTCGCGGTCAGGGATACCCTTCGAGGTGAAGAGCCCCATGCCGTTGAGAAGCCCGTACTCGTTCTGGCGGTTGTTGATGGCAGAGGTAAGCTCCACCACCGTGTACCGCTCGTTGACGATCGCGTTGATATCCATGTCGTTATTTCCTCGTGATGCCGCGGCGGCGCGCGGTGCTTAGAGTCGCTGGTGGGAGACGATGCCGAGCGCGGCAAGCTGCGCGAGAGCGGCGTTCTTCTGACCGCTCGTCGCGCCATCGGGCCATACGAGCTGGTTCGGGACGATCTGCGCTCGCCCGATCAGCACCGGCGCCTCGACATCGGCCGACGTCGCGTCAGCGAGGTGGATGAGGATGGCCACGGCCTTCTGCGAACCGTCCGCACCGGCGAAGTTCAACGGTACGTACTTCTTGCCCGCCGTGGAAACGGTGATGTCGAAGCCGTCGCCGACAGCAAAGTCGGTTCCGACGTCCGCCACCACGAACTTGACGCCGTCAGCGAACGTGGCGCCGACGACGACATCGCCGATCACGAGACCGTCCGGATCTTCGACGCGGAACGTGCCGCTGTTGGCGGCGGTGGCGATGCAGCGCACCGAGTAGACGCCGTCCTTGGCGCCGGCCAGAACCGGGCTCGTGACGTCGAGCGTCAACGAGCCGCCGCCGGTGTTGCCTCCCGCCTTGGCGGCGGAGCTGGCGGAGCCGCCGACCGCACCGAGAACGGTGCCGGTCTTCAGGACGCCGGAACCGCTCTTGAGGATGCCGCCGCGACGGAACAGTGTCGGGTCGTTCTCGTGCTTCAGCCAGCTGTGCGCGAGCTTGGGGTAGGTTGCAACGACAGTCATGGGGAATGTCTCCTAGTTCGCGCTGCTGTTAGGCCGACTTCTTCGAGCCGGGCTGCTTGGCAGCCCAGGACGAGAAGCTCGGCTTCGCGGATGGCTGCCCGTCGGCCTCGACGGAGGCGTCCGGCTTCACGCCGGCGCTGTTGCCGGGCTTCGTCATCGCGACGGCCAGCGCGTTGGCGGGCGCGACAGCGGTGGCACCCTCCTCCGGAGCTGCCTTCAGGATCGCCTCGGCCTGGTCGGCGGCGATGTCCGTCTCCATGGCGAGATAGTTGGCGAGCGCCGGGCGCTTTTTCGCGGACTCGCAGCCCGTGATGGACTTGATGCGGGCTTTCACGTCGGCAGCGGCGTTGACCGGCTGCGCAGCAGGAGCCGCCGGCGCCGGAGCAGCGGCGGCAGTTGGTGCAGGTGCCGGCACCTGTGCCGCCGACTTCGGGGTCGAGTTGGCGGCGAGAGTAGCGAGTGCAGCCGCGATCACGGCCTCGTATTCCGGCCGCGCGGCGGCCGGGGCATTCCCGTCGGACATTGTCCGTCCTCCTGTTTTGGATTGCCCGCGCGCGCTCCGAGACGAGCCCTTGCGGATGTGTTCGAGGAGTTCCTCGAAGCTCTTCACGCCATCGGCGAGCTTGGCTTCGACGGCCTTTTGGCCGGAGTAAACACGCGCCTGCGTAGCCCGCACCGCCGCCTCCTCGATCGGACGGTGCTTCGCCACGTGGCGAACGAAATCGGCATAGATTTGGTCGATGGATGCCGCCATCTCGCTACGCGCACCGTGCGTGAGCGCCTGATAGGCATTGCCGTCGGCCTTGTGGTCACCTGCGAAGATGATGGTCGTGTCGACGCCGGCCTGATCGAGCATGCGCGCGAACGACGTGTGCATCGCGATGACGCCGATCGAGCCCGCCATGCCCTGGCGCGACACAAAGAGTTCGTGCGCGGTGCAGCCGATCGCATAGGCAGCGGAGGCGGCCATGTTAGCCGCGACGGCGTAGACCTTCTTTTTCTTCTTCAGGTCGCCCAGCTCGGCGACGAGATCGAGCATGCCGGCAGCCATGCCGCCTGGACTGTCGATGTCGAGGATAACCGACTTGATCGCGTCATCCTTGGCGATACGCCGGAACTGCTCGGCAAGGCCCTCGTAGCTGGTCATCCATCCGTAGAAGTCGCCCAGCCACTCGCCGCGGTCGAACAGCGTGCCTTGCACCGGCACGATGGCGATGCCGTCCTCGGTCACGCGATATTGCGAGCGCTGATCCTTGGTGCCGATGAACTTCGACGCCCACGGGCCGGAGATCTGCGAGTCGAACGCCTTCTCCTTGATGGCCTCGGAGAGCATCTGCGCGGCGCCGGCTTCCATCGCCAGCGGCTGGTTCTTGATCTTCGACCCCAGCCAGTAGGACAAGCCGGGGCCTCCGGCGCGGCCACCCCGCTCCGGTGCGATGATGTCGGCCATGAATGAGTGTCCTTAGTTGCTGCGCCGATAGCCCTGCACACGCGTGCCGTCGCGGCGGCTGTACTCTTTGACCATGCCGTTGCTGGAAGCTGGCGGAGATGCGGCCGGACGCTGCCCGTTCAATTTGATCGGCGCCGCAGTTGGCTTGGCGGCTTTCCGCGCCGCCGCATCGTTGAGGTAGGCGCGACCTTGCCGGACCTCGCCGCGCGTCTGCAGCGAATTGCGCATCGCCGTCTGGAAAGGCCAGTAGAACTGTTCCGCCTTTGGATGTATCTGGCCCATCTCCATCGCGTTGGTAACGCGATCCCAGAGATGCACGCCTTTATCGGCGGGGTTCGCCGCGCGACGGTTGACCTCGTTGAACAGCGCGCCGCCAGGCGCGCCGGGCGCTCCTGGCGCGCCGTCCGTTACAGGAGCATAAGATGTCGACGGGCGTGCGCGGCGCGCGAAGTGCTCGGCTGCGAATGTTTTTGCAGCTGCCAATCTGCCGTCGGCCGCTAAATCGACCGATGCCTTCTCAAAGGACTTTGCCACGCGCATTGTGATGCCCGCGAGAAAAAACTGTCCAGTCACGGCCTGTCCAAAGGACGCGAGCTTCGCCACATCAGAAACAAGATGGCCGTAAGCGGATGCGCGCCCCTTCCGCAAAGCTAATTTGGTTTGCTGCTGGCCATAGTTCGTCTTGACCTCACGCTTCGCCATGGCGTCAATCTCTCTTAGTCGACCCGCCGATAGCCCTGCACTCGCGTGCCGTCGCTGCGTACGTAACCTTCAACCCAGCCGTTGCTCGATCGCGTTGGCTGCGCAGCTTGGCGGCGACGCTCGCTGACTTGCAGCGAAGCGTCAGCGCTGATGTACGCGCGCCCGGCGCGGGACGCTGCCGGCTGCGGGCTCTGTCCGCCGTTCGGCAACAGGATGGCTCGCGCATTCTGGTTCAGCAGCGGGATCAGCCCGCCGCTCAGGATGTCGACGGTTGCCTTGCTGGTTTCCACCGCGGCACTGACAATGCCGCCCGCCGCGTAGCCTTTGCGACCCTCGGTGGCGGCTGCATACGTGAGGGTGGCTGGCAGCAGCGCGCGCGACGCCACCTTCCCCAGGATCGGAGACGTCTGCGCGACCTTGCGGGCTGCCGCGGCCATTCCGCGGCCCACCGCGTATCCGACCGCCGCGACGCCACCGCCAACCAGCGCCGCGGTGCCCGTGGCTTCAGCCGTGGCGCGGCCCTCGCTTACGCCCTCCGCCATAGCCGCCGACTTCGTGGCGTCGAACGCCGTCAATGCGGCAACTGCTGGGCCGGCGACGGCGATGGCTGCTGCCCCACCGGCTATGCGGAGTGTCGGCTTGGCTTTCGCTGCGGCCGCCTTTGCCACGTTGCGAGGGGTCGGCGTACGCGCGCGTACAGCCTTCGACTCGGCATCCGCAATCGTGCGGGCCGACTCGATGGCAGCAAGATCCCGCCCATTCACCGGGGCAGCGGGAGTGCTGACGTTGACGGTGCCCTTGCCGATAATCGTCGTGGCCGCCACAGCAGACGTCGTTCCGATGGCCTGGAACGCTTCGCGTGTGGTCGGATCCTCGAACTGAGGCGCGATGATAAAGCGCGAAATCGCACCTTCGGCCAGCAGCACAGCGGCCGGCCCGATGCCGATCGGCGCCTTTGCTGTAAATTTTGCTTTGTCGGCGGCGTTCACGATACCGCGCAGCTTCTTCGCTGCTGCCGGCACGTTCTTGCCGGTCTCGTACTGCTTGATGACGGTGCGCGCGTCCTTAGCCATTTCGGCGAGCTTCGGGGCGGCGGCCGTCACCGCCGCGGTGCGATGCGCGTCGATCTTCTTGGCGTAGACGAGGCCCCCAGCGACGCCTACGCCAAGAGCTGCAGCGTTGATGCCGGCCTTGCGTAGCCCCTCGCGGGCCTCCTGCGCCTCTTTCTCTGCGGCGGCCGTCTGCTGACGCACAAATTCGCGCTGCCGCTCGGCGGCGTCGTCGCTTCGCTGCTTCGCAGCCGCCTGAATGCGCTCGAGTTCGGCCTTGGCGCGGATTGATTCGGCTTCCGACTTCGCCTTCTCTGCCGCAGCGGCAGCGGACGCCTGCTCCGCGGCCGATCTGGCCAGCTCGGCCTGCGCCTTTGCCTGTTCCGCGCGGGCGCGTTCGCGGGCCGTGCTGCGGCGCTGCCGCTCGCTACTTGCCATTGGGCGCGCCCTCCGCTTCCTCGGCCACCATCGGCATCATCAGCGGCGACGGCGGCGGCAAGCCGCGCTGTTCGCGCTCGATTTTCTCGCGCTGCTGCTGGTCGAGCACCTCGAGGTAGTCCTTGCCCTCCTCGGCGCAGATGTCCTGCAGCGTTTCGGCGCCGATCTCCAGGCCGAGCTTCTGCCCCTGGCGCTCCTTGATCGGGTCCAGCATCGGCGCGCCGGCG
The DNA here is from genome assembly GCA_030148725.1 of Hyphomicrobium sp. Lineage (GTDB taxonomy): Bacteria > Pseudomonadota > Alphaproteobacteria > Rhizobiales > Hyphomicrobiaceae > Hyphomicrobium_A. The sequence goes on along the minus strand of JASBSU010000004.1, from coordinate 32,653 downwards.
GTGATGAACTTGCCGCAGATGAGTGCGTCGAGAGCGTCGTAGAAGTCGACCGGCTGCACGCCCTTCGGCAGCGGCATGGCGCCGGAGTGCACAACCTCCTCGAGGAAGTTGCGGACCATCGGCACGGCAACGGTGCTGACGATGCGCTCGCGGCGCGCTTCGTAAGAGCGACAGTTGGACGCCACCGACATCTTGGCGGCCGAATAGTTCACGTCCGAGTAGTCCTGGCTCACCGAGATGGGGTCGGTGCCGGTGCCGGCTGCGTACGACTTGGTCGCTTGGCTCTGGAAGTCGGCGAGGCTGTCGGCCTTTTGCCCCGGCGTCAGCAACTTCAGGTCCTCGCCCGGGAACAAAATCGGCACCTGCACGCCGTTGAAGCGAATTTTCGCGTGGTCGTGATACTCGATGGCCGCTTCGAGCGTTTCGAGCGCCATGTCGGCGATCGACGGCTGCGAACCGTCCGTCGAGGGCGGCGATGCGGCGATGACTTCAAGCGCGTCCTTGTAGTTCTGTTGAGACACCATCACGGCCGCGTAGGAAGATTGTAGAATGGCGGCGGCGAGGGCATTTTCCGTGTACTCGCGGCCCATCTTCATGTCGCTGATGACGCTGGCGAGTTCCGATATGCCCCGCGTTTGGCCGGCGCGCCCCATGTCGTAGGAGTGCATCGCGACGGTGCGGCCCCAATCGGTCTCGCGGCGTACGAACGACCAGCTCATGGTGCGTGCACCGACGAGCGCGATGTCGGCGGGATGGCTGTCGCGAATGTAGTACCCCAGCGGCTCCGAAAGCTCGCCGAGCATCACGCCGCCCTTGAGATACAGGGTTTCCGGAGCGCCGTTTGGGTTCGACAGGCGGTCGATGTCGACGGCCTGAAAACAGGACTGCCACTTGCTGGGCGTCTTGCGCCATTCTGCGGTCGTCAGGCTCTCGCCGTCGACGAAATCGCGATCGTGCGCCAGCCCGACGAGCTGAGAGAAGCTCATGCGGCGGCCGGCGTCGATGTAGAATCCAGGCCCGTGCGCGTACTGCTCCCACAGCCGCTCGAACTCCTGCCCCCAACGAACGGCTTCCTCGAAGTCGATGCCGAGAAAGCGATAATCCGGACGGCACGAGTAGCGCAGCCGCTTGCCGATCACGCCCAGGCGAGAAATGCGGATCGCCTGGCGCGCATAAGGGTGGTTGCGCTCCAGATCGCGTGCGCGCGCCCGCACCTTGGCGGAATCGCGCAGGATCTCAGCATCCGCCGAGCGCAGATTGGGCTGCCAGAGCGCAATGTTCTGGTTGACGTTGCTGGCCGCGGAATATGCCGGACCGCCTCCGCCACCGAAATTGGCGCGGACGCGGCGCACGTGCGGTGCCGCAACGGCTTTCTGAGCGACGGCTGCCATCAAACGTACCCGCGACCCATGAAGATTGGCGGACGCCCGCGCGTCCCTGTCGTTGCGTCGAGCGGCTGCATCTCCGGAAGCTCGGCCTGCGCCGCAGGGCACTGCTTCCAGAGTTGGATGTAATATTTGACCATGTCGCCGACGTTCAGGTTCGCGTACTCCATCGTGCGGCCTTTGTGGCCGACACTCTGGACGCCCTCACCAGTCATCCGCTGGTCGATCGCTGCCTTCAGCTTGCGCAGCATGACGAGGCAGGGTGGATCTTGCTCGCTCATCGTGCCCCCATGCGCGCCGCGAGGCGAGCGATGCGCTCTTTGCGCGCGGCCTTGTCGTCGGTTTTAGGTTTTTGTGGTTGCACCGGAGCCGGCTGCTCCCGTTTTTCCTTTTGCACCGAGCCCGGCCGCGGCTGCCGCTTCACCGCAACCCGATTGGGTGGCGGCTCTGAGGTCTCCTCCGGCTCTTCAGCCCGGTACAAATGCACGTTGAGCATGTGCCCCACGGCCGCCTGCATCGCCTCGCAGTCGAGGAAGTGGTTCTCGCGACTGCGCGCGACCCATTCCGGAGCGCCGTTCGGCTTTTTGACGCGCGCCTCGGCGACGATCTGCTTGCAGTAGTCGTCGGTAATGTCGGCCGGCAGCAGCCAGGCGCCTGATTTGTCGGGCTCCCAGCGAACGCGCTCGTGCACCCAGCTCTTGAAGTAGTCGGTATCGAGCAGGACGAGGTCCAGACCGTACTTCTTGGCCGATCCTCGCGACGTCACCTCGATTTGACTGATGATCAGCGGTTTCTTTTGTGTCGGATAGCCCTTGGTCGGCCATACGAGGCGCGGAAACTTGCGGCAGAAGTCATAGACCTTGTTTGTCGGCACATGCTCCGGCTTGCCGGGCCGGAAACCGGAGTCGATGAACGCCCGCCAGATCGCCATGTCGCCGATCGGCCGATGCAGCAATTCGCCCAGTTCGTGCCAGACGTCATCCTCGGTGGTCGGCCCGTGAAGTTCGCCGAAATCGATGAGCCACGAGCTCGCCCGGGCGCCCCAGCCGCGGATGGTGTAGACGATGCGCTTCTTCTGAACGTCGGCGGTGAGCGTCAGAACCTTTACGCCATTCGGTACATCGAGGGTCCGATAGTTGCGCTTGAGCGCCGCCACCTCTTGCCACTCCGGGACGTCGCCGGACCCAGGGGCCCAAAGCTCACCGAAGCCAGTGTTGATAACGCCCTGCAGCTTTTCCTGGCTGCCGGATTCCTTCGCCTCGATGTAGGCCGCAGCACGCTCACCGAGCGTGACAAACGGTGAGCACAGCCCTGACACCCAGAAGCTGACCGTCGTCGTATCCGGCGGGTCGCCCATGACGACGCCATCGCGAGAGACCTTCTGCCCGGGTGCCACGTAGCGCCCGCGGGCATTCAGGTCGGCTTTGTGCGCTTCCTCGACGACACCGCCGCAGTGTGGGCACGCAATGAACGCGTTCCGCTTCGCGTCCGCCGGACTGCATAACTCTGGCCATTTCGGCCATCGAAGTTGCTTGAACCGAGGCACGAAATAGCCGTCGCAATGCGGGCATGCCCACGTGAAGTGGTGCATCGTGCCGCGCTGCCACAGCTTCCAGATTGGGCTCTCGATATCCTCGGGCGGCATGCGCTTCCAAAGCTCGAGGCCGGACACCTCGTCCTTGATGATGTCGGCGTTGCCGCACTTAGGCGTTGAGGTGACGAGGCGCTTTCTGTCTTTGTGCGCGAAGCCGCGGGCATCAACCAGAGTGAGCGCGTCGCCGTCGCCTTGCACGTTGGTGACCATGCGGTCCAGCTCGTCGACCAGCGCGATCTTTGCCGTGACGCCGGAGAGCTGCGTCGCAGAGCCGGCCCACAGAAGCCGCACCGGCACACCGCTGACCACCTTCTTGAACTTGGTGCTCTTGCCGGTCTTCGCCCGCAGGCTTTCCGACTGCTGGATAAGCGCGGAAAGGCGCGGTTCTATTTCGTCCCGCAGGAAATCCTGGCTCGGCGCCACGTAGATGATCGATGCCGGCCGCTGGTCGAGCGCCTGGCCGATGATATCGAGATCCGCCTCGGACTTCCCCATCTGCGAGCCGCAGACGAGGGCCGCAGTGTCGTAACGATGATCATCGACCGAGCGCTCGAAATCGATGACGTAGGGCGTCAGGTTGACGTTGCGTGGCCCTGGTCGATCGGATGAGGCCGGATAGACGCGGTTTTCTGAAGCCCACTCGTCAGGCGGCTGCTTCTTCGTCGGTGTCGAATGGATCGCGGCCCTCTGAAAGAGCTGCGCTAGCTTTTTCAAGTCGCTTGGCGAGAGCGCGGAGAACGTCGTCGATGGCATTCTCGATGCGCCGGCGCGTGGCGACGTCCTCTGAGGCTCTGGGCGGCACGCCCGCCAGCTCGGTGCGCACCACTCCGACGATGAAGTCGACCGCCGCCGTGGCAGTCCGCGTGTTGATCAGGATGCCTTCGCGCTCGTCGTTCTCGAGCTTGAGCTTGCGCGCCCGCTCGGTCTCGAACTCGGCGCGGGCGTTCTGCTGGCCGACTTGGCGCTCCACTTCCGTTTCACGGATGCGCCGAATATACCCTTGAACCGACGCCGCAAGCTCGTATTCGGCCCGCCCGCTCTTCACGAGGTAGCCCTCGTCCGCGAGCTTGCGCAGCCATCGCTCTCCGAGCGGCGGAGCCGCCAAAATCGCGCCTAACTTCGCAGCCGACACCGTTTCCGGTCCGGCTGGCGGCTGCTTTTTTTGCGGAGTTTTCGCCGGCTTCTTCTTGGTCGATTTGCCGGCCATTCGAGGCACCCCTCAAAAGCCCAGCAAACACGGGCAAATCGGAATCGGAACTGAAGAATTTTCAGCCCCAAAAATTATCGAACGCCGGGCCGCCGCCGCGCCGCACGGAGGGCGGGGGGCCGGGAAGGGACCCGCGACCTCGCCCGCTCGGGCTCACGACACGACGCCATTGGTCAGCGCGCGGATCTCGTGAGCGACACGCGCTGGCAGCGTGGCATTGGTGACGGCGTGGAAGGCTGCGGCGCTCGCATCCTTCACGATTTCCTTCGGCACGTTCGGGCCGGCGATGCGCTCGATGGGCAAACGCTTCGACCCCGTGCGCCAGAAGGCGTGGCCGCCGAGCCGCGCAACGATGAAGGCGCTCTTGTACGTCTTGCGATTGCGCCACGGTGCAGCCGACACACCCTTGCGGGTCTGGTAGGCTTTGAAATGTTTCAGCGGGATCGGCCCACCACTGCACCGGATGATGGCCGTCAGTGTCGCGTTGTTAGCTCTGACCTTGGTGATCTTGCCATAACGCTTGATGACGTTCTGCGGCGCGCCTATCTGCTGCGCCAGCGCGCGCAGCACGGCCGTGTGCACCTTATCGAGAGTGTGGTTCACAGCGCGGCGCAGCACGGTGTTCTTCTTCGCCGAGCCCAGCTTCTCCGCCGCGATGGTCAGCTTCCTGATGCCATCGCCCTGCCAGTGCATGGTGAGCGCGGCCATGCCCGTAATCTCCTGCCGTCTTCGCAGCGCCTTGGGCCGCGTCTCGATGAGGTTGGTGCCCGCCTGGATCAGGCTGGAGATTCCGGGTCGTTCTGCTGGCGCCGCGCCTCTGCGAGGGCGAGCCCGAGAATGACTGCAAGCGACGATAGCCGCACCGCCGCGCGATGCGCTGCAGCTCGGCGACAATGTCGACGATGTAGCTGATCTGTCGGCGCTGCATTTGCCACCCGTGTCCACCGGCTGCCGTACTCGTCGAGGTACGCGGCAGCCGGTGCGTGTCTTCAGCGCTCTCAGGTATTGTTGACACGCCTCACTCAGGGTTCGCGCTACATGGCGCCTTCTCCCGGGTTGAATGGGCTGCGATGTTCAGCGTTTGGAGACGATGACAGTGCTGGGGCGGTGCCGCGTTCGGTGGTCATCGCCGCGCTCGGCTGCTTCACCCGCGTGCCGCCAGAAACGAAAAACCCCGCGGCTTTCGCTGCGGGGCATTCGTCTCGTCGAGACTAGTGATTGATTCCACCGATTCGGGCTTAAGTGTAAACAGCTTTTTTGAAATGTTGCGCGCGTTGCTCGGACGTCACACCACTCTGACTTCCCCGGATTGTAAACCCAGCGCTTCAATTGTGTCGCCGCGAACCGGATAGATTTGCCGGATCTCGTCACCCTCCAGCGCACCAATGTGCGCCCTCACCGCGTCAACTGCCGCGTTCGGATCACTCAAAACCGCGAAGTAAGCCGTGAGCTGCGCCGGTCCGCCGGATAGCTGCTTGGTCCACACCGGCACAATCCACGCCCTTTGTTCGTCGGTCGCCATAACTTCCTACTCCCCAGCTGCAGCGGAGACCATGACCTGGCCGCGCCGATACGCGGCGTCATCATACGGCACGACCATCATGAGCGGCGCCCCGTCACTCTGCCAAATGTTCGCATTCGCCTTATCCGGCGGATATTTGGTGTCAAACACCCCGCGGCTTCGGCTCATCTCAGCAGCGAGAGCCTGCTCGGCGGCATCCCGCGTTGAGAACTCCACGGTGTTGCCGTCCTTATCCGTAACGTACATCCATCCGCGGTATTCGCCCCCGCCCGTCACTGGGCGTGCCGGGAGGAAGTGCACCCATACCAAGCGCCAAGAAGTAATTGCCATCTCAGCCTCCTATTCTCCAGCGACGTCAGCGTCCAGCACGCAGAGCACCGTAGTCGCGAACTGGTGCACCTCCGCGGCAGAGCCTCGTTCGCTGGCCCAGCGCAACCACGAACGTGCCTCTTTGATCAGACTGTCCCGCTGTTGCCGGCTCTTCTTAATCTCACCATAGGCGTCCGCTGCCCATTGCACGGACGCATCCCTTGTATTGATTCCTTCCAGGCGTTCTAGAATATCAACTGCCATCACCGCCCATCCTTCGACAGAACGGCAACGTGCCATAGCCGAGAGTCGTAGGCGGCGGTCTGAAACGAGTGCATCCTCCAACCGTCCCGCGCCGCATCGTTGAGCAACTTTTCTAACTCCTCCGCCGAGAACGCCCTCACGACCTTGTACATCACCGCCCCCTAACTATTCAGCTTCTGCCCGACGAAGCCGACGCGGCCCCGCCCTATGCACCCGGGGCACGGCTCGCCGATGATGGCGCGCTGCGCGACAGGTTCGCTCTCCTCGCCGTCCTCGATGCTGACGTAATGCAGCGTCTTGGTCTTGCGCGTCGTGCCGCTGCCGCCGCAAAACGAGCACGGTTTGGTTCCCATGCCTTCGAGCGGATCATCTGGCGTCATCGCGTCACCACTGGCATCGAGGCAGCGCGATCATCACTGACTTCTCCGAGAGCCGGTTAGCGGCCCTAGAAAGTCCTCCGGATCTTCGTGGACTGCAATTTTGGCGCCGCTCACCAGCCCGACCTCAAAGCCTGGCCGGCCGCCGGCAACCGGCCGCACGTAGGCAATCGCAGCCTCATTGACGAAAACGGGGCTTTGACTGCTGTCATCGGCGTTAGTGAGCCTATGCCACTGCGCCTTCACATCTACCGACATCACCGCTTCCCTTTCTTTGCCGCCTTGACCAGCTCTGCCCACGTCATCTCGCCCTTTACGAGCGCGCGCATCACCTCGGCCTTGCCCTTCCCGAGCGCCGCGGAGCCGGCATCGAGTATCTCGATGTCATCCGGCGCCATCGGCACCCCGACGACCTCCTTGCGCTGCCCGGTTGGCGGGCGTCCGCGTCCGCGGGGTGGTGTGGCCATGTCGGTGCTCGTTTCATGTATCTGCATGGCCGCAAAAATTACGTTACAAAATAAATTGCGTCAAGGCTGCGCTCCCCCTTGACCTATTTAGTTTTGTATACTAAAAAAATCCACACATTGCAAACCACCTTCACTCAACGGAGCAATCAAATGACCAGCATCGCAAAATTTGAAATCGGCGCCACCTACTCCTGCACTTCCATCTGCGACAGCGAATGCGTCTTCCGCTTCACCGTCGAGAAGCGCACCGAGAAGACCGTCTGGCTGAACTATCACTGCAAGATTCGCGCCCGCCGCGTCCGCATTCACGGCGCCGCCGAGTGCTGCGACCCGCTGGGCCAGTTCTCCATGTCGCCCGTGCTGTTTGCCACCGACGCCGAGGTGGTGGCCGAGGCCGCTTAACTGGGCAGCGGTGTGGGCATCGTAGGTGCCCCATCCCCTGCCCAGCGCAGCAGCGCAAAAAGCAGGAGGGCCGGAAGCGGATTGCAGCCGCCCCGACCCAATGGATCAGCACCCGTTGGAAGGAACTTCACCACATGACCATCGATAACATGGGCGGCCGCACGGCCGCAATCGTCACCGCCCTCGCCCTCGGCGCCGGCGGCACGTCCCTCCTGTTCGGCGACGTGATATTCGGCGCCGCCGAGTTCACGCAAAAGCACTTCCAGACCATCTGCATTGTGGTCGCCGCGACGTTCGCATGGCTTGCCGTGTCGATCGCCTTGCAGAAGCGGCACTGGCTCCCAGCACTCGGCTTCCTTGCCCTGTCGCTGTTCGCCACTGGCGTTATCGTCTGGTACTCGCTCGGCCGTCAGACCGAGGGCCAGATGCTCTCCGCCGACGACCACGACAAGGCTGCCGAGGAGCGTGCCCGGCTCAAAGGCAAGCTACCGAGTGAGGAGAAGGCGCTCGCCGCCAAGCGCACCGACGCCGATGCGGTGTGCAAGAAGCTGGGGCCCGAGCACAAGCGATGTCGCGGCGCCCGAGCGGTCCAGTCGGTCTATGCCGACTCGCTCGCCGGCATCGAGGCCCGCTTAAAGACGCTGCAGGTCAAGCCGGCGGATGCGTCGGCGGAGGCGTTCGGCAACCTCGTGGCCGCGCTCGGCGGCAAACGTGACAAGGCAAAGGCGTTGGCGCTGTTGCTGATGCCGTACCTGATCACGGGACTGTTCGAGCTCGGGTTCACGATGTCGTTGCACTACGCGTTCCGGCCGTCTCACTCCCCCACGCAAGCAGCCGCCACGCCAACCCTGCGCGCGCGGGGCCCCGAGTCCGCGCCGACCGTCCTCACCGACGTCACCGATGCCGAACTGTCCACCATACGCGAGCGGTTTGTGCTGCCGGACCGTCCCCGCGACGGCGGCGTCCGGACGGTCCGCCATCCGGACAGTCCGCGGCCTACCAGCGGGCTGACGAAGCAGGAGCTGCTCGAGCACGTGCAATTGGAGTTGGCGCTCGGACGGTCCTTCCCCTCGCAGCAGGCGCTCGCCGGACTGTCCGGCGTCCGCAAGCAGCGGGTGTCGGAATGGGTGCGCGAGTGGGAGGCGGACGGTCTCGTCCCCGCCCGCACGCAAGCCGGACGGTGCAAGAGCCTCGTCGCCGGATGATCGAACTATCAAGGAATACTTGAACGTTGCCCCGGTGCTGGCGCCCCCAGCTCCGGGGTTTTTTGACCATTACGTCGCGAGCGCAATGTACTTCCCGGGGGCGCCTCAACGCGATCGCTGGTGGGCAAGTTGGATACAGCGAGGCGTCCGGGACGGCACGTCAGTGGCAGCTTCTGCGCTGCGCGGGCGCGTTGCCATTAGGCGACCGCGCGAACGCGACATCTGGAGATCGCTTAAGGCGAGCCATTTTCCGCATCGCAGCGACGAAATTCCAGGCAGGCGCGCCAGCGAGTTTACGGTTCGTTGAGGTAGTTGGCCCTCAATAAGCGAAGCGCCGCACCACTTGCCCGGCCGCCGATGCGGCCGGGTCTTTCCCCCCAGCGCCACCCTTCCCATCGCTGCGTGTTCGATTGACAGCCAGACGCGAAACCCCGGCGCTGGTGCACCCAGCGCCGGGGTTTTTGCTGCTCCTAGGGCGGCGCTCCGTCTCTGGTCGTCCGCTCCCTTATTTCTTCGGCGGCTTTGCCGGCAACGCCCTCGGCTCCTTCGCCACCGAAGCCTTCAGGCGTTTTTCGGCTTCTCGGATATGCTCCAGAGCCGGCTCGTCCTCCGGCATCGTGCCGCCAAGTTGGCGAATAGTCTCGCGAACGACGGCGCCGACCTCGCGGTGTGCTTCCTCCGCTGCCTCCTGTCCTTTGATGCCTTCGCGCTTCAGTTTCGCAAACGCCTGCGTGGCCTTGAAATAATTCGCAGCCAGTTCCTCGTGCCCGGCATGGTCGAGGTGGTGAGCATCGGGAGGTAGCTCCTTGTGCTTCAACACCTGCGCCTTCGTCATTCCGCCGTAGAGACCCTGGAGTCCCGCACCGTTGTAAGCGCCGAACTGCTTAACCTCAGCACCCTTCGCCGCCCCCGCAGAGAGCTTATTGTGCTGCTTAACCAAGGCGCGGAGCTTCACTCGTTCGGAGTCGTAGTCGGACTGCTCTTCAAAGGCGCCGAATATCTCTTCGGCGAGCGAAACATCATTTGCTTTGAAGCGCAGGAAGATGTTGCGGACCTCGACCCCGATGGAGGGATCGAGATACTCGGCGAAGTCAAGCGCGAGAACAGGATGAGCGTAAGTCTTCGCACCGCCTCCTCGGCCGTCGGTGTAGTAGGTTGTTCCAGCAGCCTCTTTTGCGGGTTTGTGGAAATTTTCCACAATCCGCTCTTGGAGCGCAGCCTCCAGGGCACGCGCGCGTTTACCACGATACCAGTCGCGGGCACGCTTATTCCCAGGGGAGCCGCCAAGTTTCCAAAGATCGTTCAGGCACACGTTGCCTGCATCATCGGTAGCTACGGAAATGCCTCGCACTTCGAGCTGTATCGGTTTATCGCCTTCCATAAGTTCGCTCCTGAGTTGCGCATCTGCGCAGTTCCACAGGACCGACCATCAGGTCGCCAATCCGGTTGACATCGACGCGTAAACAGACCCATCTTCGGAATCGACCATGCCCCGCTGGTCTGGTCCATCATCAGCCCGCACGCGTTCGGCCCCAACCACCGCGTGCGGGTTTGCTTTTCTCGCAGCGAACAGTTGCGCGCGCAAGGGCGGAAGACATTTTGCACTAATTGGTTTTCCACATTGTTCGCGCTACGTTCCTAAGATGTCGTTCTGACCTTCGTCGAACCGTCCGCTCGCCGTCGCCACGGCCAGAAAGGCCGAGGATGCGTTGCGCAAGGCCCGCGAGTTGCTGACGTTCCATGTCGCCGGCATGGCCGCGGATGGGGACGAGTTGCCGATGGTGCGCACTCTAGCGCAGCTTCGCGCTGACCGGGCGTTCCGCGCAGACGCGAAGGACGCCACCATCGCCATGGTGCAATTCGAGATGCCCGGCAAATCCATGCGGCTCAACATCACGATGGATGAGCACCTGTTGCAGGCCATCGACCGCGCGGCCGAGTCCGCGGGGCAATCTCGCTCGGCCTTTCTCGCGGCGGCCGCCCGCGCGCGGATGCTTCCCGATTGACAGCCTGACGCGATACCCCGGCGCTGGTACCCCCAGCGCCGGGGTTTTTGTTGACTGCGCGTTCACGCCCTCGTTTATGATCGGCCACTATGACACCACTCATCGTAAGCGCGTTTTTCGACATCGGCCGAGGCACTTGGAAGGACTTCCAGCGCCCCTCAGACTTCTATGTCGATTGCTACAAGGCGTACCCGGCAAAGCTGCCAGGGAAGCGATACCTGCTCGCACCTCAGTCATTGCGGCCGACCGTTGAGAGCTTTGTCGACCACTTCGACGCAGCCGCGCCCGCGGATCTGAAGGCGTTCGCCTATCTCGATAGAACGCGCGAAGTGATGGCGTCCGACCGCTTCAAATCTCTTTTCGATGGCATAGCGCCGGAACCACCGAACCCGGAGTATCGATCCCCAGATTACAACGTCGTCGTCCTCGCCAAATGGGACGCTCTTGAGCGGGCACATGCGCTAACCGGCGGCAGGCACTCGCATTACGTCTGGTTGGACTTCGGGCTCGGCCGCCGCGGCGGCGCAGGCAAAAAGCCATACCTTCCGAAGCCACGCGGGCTCTCACCGATCGATCGCGATCGCATCGTCATATCGGCGGACCGTGACGGTGGACTGCCTGATCTAGGCGCCGGCACGCTGGCCGAGCAGGTCAGATCATTCCGCGATCAAGTTGCCACGAGCATGATGATTGTTCCTTCTGACAAGGTGCCGACCTTCTGCGCGTTGGCGCGCGGCTGCTACGAGCTGTTGCTGGAAAACGACCTAGCATCGGATGACCAGGTCGTCGTCGATATGTGCGTGGCGCGCGCGCCGCATCTTTTTCACTTAGCCCACGCCCCTGCCGGGCTCACGAAGTACAATCACATTCACAACGTCCTCAACGGCGCGGACCGCGACGATCGGCCTGCATCGGGGTTGCGCAGGCTATTTGCCCGCCCCATCGAGCGTGCGAAGATAGGTCTGCCGATCGAGTTTCGACTGAGGTAGCGCGCATGCACGATCCTGGCACGGTGGCAGAAATCTTGATGGATGCTCAAGAGCGCGAGCGTATGACTCCGGCTCAGTTTTGCGCCTTCGTCGAAATGGACGTTAGGGATGGCGCTGGCCTTGACGCCATCGCAGCCGCGCGCCGGTACTTCACCAATGCTGCCGAGCAGTCGGAAGCGATCGCCGCAATTGATAAATTGGCCCGCGTTATAGCAGCTGGCGTGCATTAAAGGGTCCGTCCACAGCGCCCCAGCGCCAGCCCTTCCCATCGCTGGGTGTTCGCGCTACGTTCCGCGGATGTCGCGTCTGACCTTCATCGAGCCGTCCGCCCCCGTCCTGCGTCGCGAGCCGCCCACCGGCTCCGCTTGGCTGCACGAGGTCAAGCACGACGGCTGGCGCGCGCAGCTCCACCTGCAGGACGGCCGCGCCCGTATCTTTTCAAAGCGCGGGGTCGAACTCACCTGCCGGTTTCGCTCGATCGCCGAGGCGGTGTCGCTTCTGCCGGCGAAGGCTCTCATCCTCGACGCGGAGCTTGTGGCCTGCGACGCGAACGGCCAGCCCAGCTTCGGCGAGCTGATGTCCGGCGCCAGGCATGGATGCTGCGCCTACGTCTTCGACCTGATGCACGATGGTGCCGGCATGCACACCGCGGCGCCGCTGGAATACCGGCGCGCTCGGCTGCGCAAGCTGCTGAAGCGTGCCAAGCTCGACGCGCTGCGCTTCTCCGACGACTTCGACGACCCGGTGGAGCTCCTAACGGCCTGCGCGCGTCACAGGCTTGAGGGCATCGTGTCAAAGTTGCGCGAGGACCGCTATCGATCCGGCACCAATCGCGGTTGGATCAAGGTGAAAACGGTCCAGTGGCGCGAGGCCAACCGCGAACGTTACAAGCTGTTCGAAGGATGAGCCGCGCCCAACCGCCTTACAATTCGGTGACGCGGGCGACCTGCCCCGAGATAAAATGCCATCTGCTTTGCAAAGCCTGTGCCCCCCAGCCCGTGCCGGGAGCGCGATCAGTTAGGGGCAGAAGCTATTGCCGCGAGCCGTTCGATATCACACTCCCCGGCGTCTGCGGCGGTGATGATGCGAAGCGCCATTGCTTCATAGGCTACACGATCGACGCTCGCGCCAGACGTAGCAAGGCGTAATGCGGCACTTAATTGGGCGAGGGTTTCAGGATCGAAAGATTCGCGTCGGCTGAACATGGCACATCCCTCGGAGCGGCAGCCTATACGAGGCTGTCGATATGCGATCCTAAGAGCGCGTGGGCGGCGCAGCAACTTACATCCAGATTACAAAACCCCCTGCACCGTGAGGCCCACGCGGTCCAATGTTATTGTGGCGAAGCTGCGCGATGACCGCTGTCGGTCCGGCACCAACCGGGGATGGGTGAAGGTCAAAACCGCCGAGTGGCGGGCTGCCAATCGCAGCCGGTGGGAGATGTTCGCGAAATGACGCCCGAGGAAATCGAGGGCTTGGTCGGCACGATCGCCTTTGCGCTCAAAACCTCATCGCTGCGGCCTCGCCACAAAGACGCGAGCCGCAACGATCTGCAGACCACGCTCGTCGCCAAGGATATCGTCGAGCACCTGCTGCGCTGCCGGTATGAGATAACCCAGCGCCCGCCCGCGGAGAACCGGTTCCTTGGCGGCGGCGAACCTAACGATAACGGTAGGTGAAAGCGCACGAAAAAGACGCGGGGATGTGGATATGGCACGCCAAATCCTTGACCAGCTACGTCGATCGTTCAGGATTTCAAGTGGTGCGATTCTCAGTGAATCGCTGCCGAAAACGAAACCGGCGCCCGTGATTCAGACGAGCGCCGGCTGATGAAAAAACCGCCGAGCGGGGCGGGTGCGATCACACCGGGTGACAGTGAGTCAATCGGTCAGTCGTGTCAAGCTCTGCTCGGCCACTTCCACTTAGGAAAACATCATGGCCAAACAGAACGACGCGGCCGCATATCGGCTCACATTCGAAGACGCTGTGGACGTGTGGGTTCGTCATTGGAATGGCGAGTATCAACATCACATCGCGGCGTCTTATGGAGTTAATCCCGGGCGCGTCAATGAAGTGCTTAAAGAGCACAAGCACATTGGCAGCCAGCAGGCTGCAAAGACGAAGCTGCATTAGTATCGTTCGATAGGCAAAGACAGCAGCGACGAAGACGGGCCGCAGCGACATGCGAAGTTGCTGCGGCCCCCCCACTAGTCGCCGCGCTACCACGCGCACATCTTCTCGGCCCTCGCCTCTTGGACCTTCTCGAGCGAGGCGCCGTTCGTTCGGCGCGCAACGCCAGTCGCGCTCAAACGCTGCCACCAATCGCCCCTACGAATGTGCCGAAGACGCGTGACGTCGCACCGGACCAGGCTACCAAGCGTCGGCATTCTACAACCTTAGGAACGCAGCTGTCGCGGCGCTTCGCGATTCGTTTTGGCGACCCGGCATTTACGTGTTACCCTCTTCCATCCTCGACACGCGATCACGCAGGCGTTGGGGGCTGAGAGACTCGACTGTGCTCCCGCCTGTAGGTCTTGGGAGGGTGATCGATGTCCGGCCTGCATGATCCGCATGATCCTCGCATGCGTTCTTTAATGGAGGCGGCGTTCGAAGACGCTTGGATAGACTACCTTCAAGAGGCCATGCCTTCCTCGCGGGAAGACGCAGCGGTAATGCGCGCGGCGATGGCTGATTTGATCTCAACCGCCGTGACCAATGGCATTCGAGACCGATTTGAACTCAAACAGATTGCCCTCGGCATCAGACAGCCCGGCGAGGCTCTGCGTGTCGGAACGGACCGCGTCGACCGGCGTTGCGGAACAGTGGGTCGGAGCCGAATGATGCTGAATAGGTTCACACTGAAGCCAGGAGCCGATAGCGGTTGGGAACTGATCAATCAAGAACGCGCGGTCGTTCGCAGATTTAGAACCAAAGCTGCAGCGCTGGAAGGCGGCGTACTCGAAGCGCTCGTAGGCGAAGGAACCGTTCGCATTCACAAGGAGGATGGCACGATTGAGGAAGAGCGCACCTTCCCGCGCGCTCGCGATCCTCGTTCTTCGCCCGGCTAGAGTTATGGAACGCGATAGACCTCTGACCGAATTCACAGCCACACCAATACCATTCGCTCAATTCTGCCAAGGGCCGGCGTGGCGGGAGTTTCCGTTGCAGATCAAGCTCGCTTTGCTGCACTTGAGGAGGGTGGAACAGGACTTGGCGGTCAACACCGCTTTGCAGCATCCGAGCAGGCGAGCATCGCCCGGCTAAACGCCGGCGGCCTGGAGTGTTCCTTCCACCTGTCGCGTTTGTCCATCAGCGGTATAGTCGCGGTCAGGGTCGAACAATGAGTAGCTCCCGCGCCCGCATCGTTTCGACCGATACAAGGCGAGATCAACATTCTTCATCAGCTGCTCCGCGTCTGCGCCGTCTTCCGGCGCGATCGCGACGCCGATGCTGGCACTGGTTTCAATTTGGTGCCCCATCACGGTGTGTGTACCGCTTAAAGCCTGCAAAAGACGTTGCCCCAGTTGCTCTGCCTCGAGCCGCGTCTGGATGCCCGGCTGGATTACGGCGAATTCATCTCCCCCGAGGCGTGCGACCAGATCATTTTCGCGCGTGGCTTTCACTAAGCTGGATGCCATGTCCCGGAGCAACGCGTCACCCACGGGGTGACCTAACCTGTCGTTGACCTGCTTGAAGTGGTCGAGGTCGATCCAGTGCAAAGCAAAGCCTGGGCAGGGACCGAGCTGCCGAAACGCATTGTCGAGTTCGTTTGTAAAATAGATGCGGTTAGCCACCTGCGTTAGCGGATCGTGGTGGGCCAACCAAGTGATCCTCTCCTCGGCCTTGCGCCGTTCAGTGATGTCCTCTTGGATGTCGACCCAGCCGCCGCCCTTCAAAGGCTGGTTGGTGACTTGGAGGATCCGCCCATTCTTTAGGAGTTGGGTGTAAGAGAAGGTCCGGCCCTTCGCCAGCTTCGCTAAGTGCTGCTCGATCCACCGGCATTGCTGCCGGACAGCTTCCGCATCCGCACTGCCTGTTTCCTGCATGACGTGGTAACGCACGATATCCGCCAGCGGCGTCCCTGGCCGAGCAAGGCGCGCCGGCAGATCGTAGAGCTCACGATAGAGCTTGTTACAGACAATCAGACGCTGTTCGGCATCAAACATGGAAAGCCCACGACCCATGTTGTTCAGCGCCACATCGAACCAGCGGTTAAGCTGAGTGAGTTCGCGCTTTCTGGCGAGGATCTCTGCGGTATGGATCCGCAAAGCTGCTAGCGCCTCCGCCAAGTCACCGGTTGGCCGCCAGCCATCCGATGCATCCGCCATCCTTTTGGACCGCTTCTTTCTCAAGTCTTTTTTTTTGTTGGAATCGAACATTACTCGATCCTCCTATAACGGACGAATAGTATGCGCCGGTTAGGAACGCCCTAAATCGATCAGCGACTTTGGCACCTGGGCCAGGAGCTTGAAATTTCGTCTGAAACGAGATAAAGACCCCCTTTACAGCCTCATCAGATTGGCCATGCCGTTCTCGCAGTTCACCGCTTCGCTGGACCCGGAGACGCTTGACCTCCTCTGCCGCGCCTTCGATGCCGCCTGCGAGGAGGCCCGGCGCACGCTGCCCGGGAGTGAGCTGGATGCCATGCGGCAGCTGCTGGCGGCCCGAATCTTCCAGGCTTACGCCGAGGGCGAGCGGGACCCAACATCTCTCCGCAACGCGGCGCTAGCCGGTATCGCCACCCAATAAGGGCCCGGAACGCTTCGCTCGGTATCGTAGTTGTTCAAAGCGCGACCCTCCCACATTGCCCACTGGCGCACACAAGCACTTAGCCCCGACGCTGATGCGGCGGGGCTTTTTTCCCGGTCATCGGCACTAAGCCGCTCTTGTTGCTCCCTCTTTGGACCGACGACATCAATTGATAAGTTCACGACACGTTTCAGGAACCAAGGTGGCGCTGTAGCTTTGAGAGCTGGGGCGTGGAGTGGTCCGATGAACAAGTTTCTCAACGCACTGCCGGAGCCAGAGCGCGCCCAGTTAGAGTCTTTATTGGTGCCTGTCGCGCTCCGCGCGCACCAAGCTCTTGCAAAACCCGGTCCCGCGCCGCGGCACGTTTACTTCATCGACAGAGGATTGGCGTCCATCCTTGCGACAGGACACGGCCACGAAGCCGAAGTTGCAATGATCGGCTCCGAAGGCGTGGTAAACGCTTCGCTGTGCCGGAATGCGCGGTGTTCGTTGTTGGTCCGCATGGTTACGCCCGGCATCGCCCGGCGAATAGAGCTGGATGCCCTGCTGCGGATTGCGGGCGCCGGCAGCAAATTACAAGTCGTGCTCCAGCTCTACCTACAGGCGCAGATGACTGCGCAATGTCAGTCCGCGCTCGCCGCGGCGCGAGGCACGATCCCTCAGCGTCTGGCTCGATGGTTATTGATGGCGGAGGATAGGCTAGGCGCGCAACTCTTCGTGAGTCAGGAGCGAATCGCAGCGTTACTGGGTGTCCGTCGACCGAGCGTAACGAACGCGGTGGCTCAGCTCAGGGAAGCTGGTGTCGTCTCCCAGCTTAGAGGACAGATCCAAATCTTGCGCCGGGAGGAACTGTTGCGTTTGGCTGCTCCTTTCTACACCCCGGCAGCGAGTGAAGCCAATCAGGCCGCTGCTGGTGTTAACCCATGCGAGCAGCAGGATGCGCGGTCCGTAACGCTAGTGTCCTAGGTTGTGCGCGATAGCTTGCCCTGCAGATGCGAGAGCGGAGCGCCTGGCGACTAAAGGCCCGATGCCGCGCCGACGGCACCGGGCCTTCTGATCTGGCGCCCTTGGCCAAGGCGCCACCATCGCCCCGCAAGAGAGAAAGAGGCGGCAGCGCCAATGAAGCAGATTCCTACGGCGAGGTCAGTCTGAAATTTTCTGAGCGGGCCGGAACCAACTCAGCCTTCGGGCATTACCGGACGCTTGGTGCCGTGGCATCGGGCAAAAAAGCCGTCCGTCAGGGTCCAGTGCTCGGCGGGCGGCTTTGTTGGTTATAGGTATACACGGGCCATTGGAATGGTTCGCGGCACCTAGATGAAAAGCCATGACGCGTCCGCCCTTGAGCAATGAAGACCTCTGTCTGCTGATCGAGGCAGCCAGAATTACCCTTGAAAAAGCGATCGCATACCGGATGTCAGTCTCCGATGTCGAAATCGCTGCCAAGCTGTTCTACGCTTTCATCGATGGTGAGCGCGATCCTGAGCTTGCCGAAATCGTGCTTGATGGAGCAGAGACGATCACGGTTCACTAACCGTACGTCGTTGAGCGCAAGTGCTGCCTTGTATCAGCTCAATCAATTGCCCTGCACGGCCGCTACTGCGATGGCACGTAGGCTGCTCGGGTCAGTCTCACCTGCAGCGACGGATATCATAACGGCTTCCGCCATGCGGCGGCGTGCTTGCTGTTCGGCATCCTGGGAGAAGAAATGAATGCCCTCGCACACTTGCCTCCAGACGTCCTCGCATACGCTTCCCATCAGAGCGACCGTGACGTGGTCGAATGATGATTTATCGGTCTCCTGCACGCTGTTCTTTCCTTAGCAAACGCGGGAGACCGGCGCCCTCGCCAACGCCCGGAAGCGGCTGCTGCCCGAAAGACTTTAGCACGAAGCAGAGTCTTTGGACCTCCGCAAGCGGAAGCATTAACGAGCCGGGAAGGTTCCATCGGCCCCTGTCAGCGCCCTACGCGGCGCCGCGCTTCGCGCTTGACGATCTCGTCGAGCCAGGCGCTCAGTCCCTCATCGTCCCACACCCCGAAGCCCAGGCGCTCGGCGATGTCGTGGATGCGCATTTCGAGCAGGCTCATGTCGACTTCCGGGCCCATGTCGATGAAGCCGGAGCGCAGCACCTGCCCCATCGCCTCCTCGCTCATCTCGGCCAGCAGCCCCGTCACCGCTTCGGCCAGCCGGTCCCGTCGGCGCTCGTCGCCGCACCAGACGCGGATCTGCACGCCAGTGCGCACGAACGGGTTCTTATCGTAGGCACCGGAGATATTGTCCTCCCACGCCGCCGTCGCCGCGATACGTGCCGGCCAGCACCCGCGATTATGCCCGAAGCGGCCGATCACTCTGCCACCCGTGTCATAGGTGACGACTGACACCGGCCCATCGGTGGCAACGATGCACAGCGCGGCCGGCCCCATCTCGCGAAACGCGTGCTTTTTCTCGCGCGACCAGCGCACGCGCGTTTGCGCGTGGTCATCGGTTGGCTTGCCCGGCGGCAACTCGGCCGCGGTCGTTAGACCGTATTGGGTCCTGAGTGATTGGATCGTCACCGCCTCGCCCCCTCGTCCTGCTCTATCGCCACGCGAATGGCGCGCTCGCACATATCGACCCACGCCCACCGCTGGCCATCCTCGGCCTTTGCGTACGCCTCACCGAAAAGCCCTCGCGCCATCCCCTCGGCCGCCGCAAAGATGCGCGCCTCGTTCCAGGGCCGCTCGTAGAATCGCACCGCTACGCGCGCGGCCACGCCGGCAAGCTGGTCCTGCGTCCGCGGCTTGCCCAGACCGCGCAGCTCGGCCGCCACCTTCGTTTCGATGAGGTCACGCTGGATCATGTCTCTGCCCTTGCTCTGCGGTTCCTTTCCCGCACGCCAGCTGTCCGATCCGGCGGCGCGCGGTTGGCAATGCCCGTCACGGCGTCCAGCACACGGCCGTAGACCTTCTTCGCCCCCGTGTGGCTGCCGCCCGCCAGCGAAGCCAGCCGCCGCCACGACGCGCCCGTCACGCGCCACACAAGCACCTTCTGCTCGTGATTGATTTCCCAGACCGGCCCGATGCCGCGCCGCCGGTTCGGCGGATCGAGGTCGGAGAACCACGCGAACGCGGTCATGTAGTCGGACAGGTCGCGCGGCGTTGGCTCGAAGCGCTCAATCATGTCCTCGGCATCGGTCGAGTGCAGAGACGAGGCGATGAACTGCGCCAGCGCGCTGGACGCCTCGCGGAGCCCTCCTGGCCCGCCGTAGTGACCACGGATGCCGTCGGTCAGGATGGCTCGCGCAATACGGCCCTCCGCCTCTCGCCGGCTGATGGCGCCGCGCGGCGAGTAGGTAAGCTTCTCCGTCAGCCACCACATCTTGTCGGCGACTGCGACGCCCTCCTCTATCTCGCCGAACTCTGCGACCAGCTCCGCCCGCGTCTGCGCCGACTTCTCGGCTTGCGCCGTCATGGCGGCATAGCGGTTGCGTCCCCCTTCTGGGCCACGTGCGCGCAGGGTTGGCGTGGCGGCTGCGCGAACGGGGGATAAAGGCTCGGGAAGCGGCGCCTTCCACAGGTCCGGACGCTCCGGCCGCCAGCAGTCAGGATCATCGCGCAGCCACACGAGTTCGCCGTCCTGCTCCGTTGCCCAGCGCACGGCGCGGGCGTTCTTATCGACGGTGCGTGCCGCTTTGAACTCGCGACCATCCCGCATGACGACGACGCGGACGCCGATGGCGGGCATGTCGGGCGTGACGGGATAGAAAAGATCGGTCACATTTCCCCCGCTGCCTTTGCCTTGCCAAGTCGAGCCGCGCGGTCCGCCGCCAGCCGCTTGCTCGCGCCCTGCATGACCATCTCCAGCACCTCCTCGTCGCCCCACGGCTTGATGCACAGCGTCATGACGCCGACGATGACGCCCTCCAGCACCGTCAGCACTTCGTCGACGCCGCCGCCGGCCGCGATCGGCTGTTTGGCGATGATCTCCACCGCCTCCTCGACCATTTCATTGTGTCGGTCTGCGAAATCCTGGCTCATGCCCGCGCCTCGTCGCGCTGACGCTCGAACCACTCATCGGCCGCCGCCTGCGCCGTGCGCTGCGCCTGCTTCTCTGATAACGCCAACAACGGCCATCGCATCGGCGCGCGCTCATTGACGAACCGGGCGAAGGCGAACTCGCGCGGCCAGCGCTCCTCGGCTTCCGCGATGTCGTCTGGCGACAGCTCGAGCCAGGCGGAATTGGCGAGGTCGCACGCCAGCCGGTCGAGGCGGCGCCGTTCGCCCACCCGGTCGACAAGGTAGAGCGTGGCCAGATAGACAAAGGCAACGGTTGCGAAGACGCCGACGCCCATGAGCATCGCCGCGACCCAGCCCAGCCTTTGCGCATCGAAAAACGCGTCGATCAAGATCGTCGAGAACTTCGCATTGACGGCCACGACGCCGTCGACGATCTGCTGCACGAACGCGGCGTCCGGATCGATGGGCGCCGGCGGCGGTCCGCCACCAAAGAGGTTCGGGAGGTTCTCCGTCACGATAGGCTTATCGAGTGCCATCAGTTCAGCCTCCCCATCGCAGCACGCTCGGCCCGAACGTCCGCAATCAGCTCGGCGTCTGTACACTCTCCACCGGGCAGAGAACCGACCGGCAGCGATCCCAGCAGCTTGAACTCCTTGACATCGAACAGTCCGTAAGAGTTGTTGTCCGACGCCGCCCAGCACCACGCCTGACAGCCGCACTTGAATTCGTGCGGCCCCCAGATCGCCTCAAGCTCACGGCCGTCGTGTAGACGAACCCGGCAATGGTTGCGGCGCTTGTCATTCATCTCGGCAGTTGGCTGCCACAGTCCCGTTACCTCGCGTTTCGACATCACTCCACCTCGGCTTGCATGTGATCAGTGCTCGTGCCTTCCCCCGTCGATCGCTCATGCCCCCTCGCCCTCCGGTGGCGCTTGCCATGTCGACGGGGTGATGCCGGCGGCGTGGAACTTGGCGTCGATCTCCGCCAGCTCGCCGATCAGCTGCGCCTCGATGTCCGCAAACACCTTTGGTGCATCGCCCACACCGTCACGTCGACGAACAGCGAGCGATTGAGGTTGTGCCGCACCGTCAGCAGCTCCTCCCGCCGCGCGTCCCACGCGAACACCTCGGTGATGTCTACTTCCCTTTTGTCGAACACGATGGCCCCCCCTTTTCCGGCTCAGAGTGGATGGATGATCTTGTCGTCGAGCGAACCGCCGCCGGCGATGTGTGCGGCAATCGTCGCCATATGCTCGCGCGGCGGCACGCCCTTTTCGTCCTCGACGTCGAGGTCTATGGTGACGATTGGGTTTTCGAGCTGTTTTTTGAGGTCGCCCCACGTCGGCGCGCAATCTGCGCAGAGCACCGGACCGTCCACGCAGTTGCAGCCAAGGTCTCCAGGCACAAGCAGCGTCTCGCAGGATTCGCAATGGCCGATCGGATCGCCATCGACGCCGTAGCGCTCGAGCGTTTGCGCCACGAGCCCTTCGACATCGCGCAGCATCCTGTCGAACGGCTCGCGCTGCTTGCGGATGCCGTTCTCCAGCGCCTTCAGCGCCTTCAATTCGCCATCCAGCTTCTCGCGCTGCTCTTCCGAGAGCTTCGTGGTCATGCTGCCTCCCGTTGCGCGAGGAACGCGTCGACGTTCACGCGGTGCACCTTGAAGCTGACGGCAACGATCCACGGGTTGGCTCCCCACGAGCCCTCGCCGTTGATGCCCTCCCAGATTGCTGCGAAGCGATCGCGCGCGTTGGCGCCGTGCAGTTCACGGTCGACCGGTGCGCACAGCGCGCCCTCGGCAATCGCGTCGGCATGGCTGATATCGGTGAGGCGCTCGACCTTGACGCTCGTCACCTCGAGCGTGAGGCGCGACACCCAGCGCGGCATGTGGATCGCCGGCACGGGCGCGCCGCGCTTGCCGCGGTAGCCGTACAAGCTCACCCAGCGCTCGGCGGCTTCCGCTGTGTCGGGGATAGGCTCCCAGTGCTGATCGGCGGCATAACGAATGTTCGCTATGCCTTCGCTGTCCTCGATCGCGCGCACCGTCTCGCGCACCCAGAGGAGGTCCCCGACGCGATATCCACAATGGACGATAGCTGTCCGTGGAAAGCCCTCAATGTGCGTGCCAGATGCCCCGACGAATGACCCGCGCCGAGCATCCCAGGTCCAGTTTCCGGCCGAATGCTCAACAGGCTGCCGCTTCAACAGGCGCCGCGTATGCGTCTTGAACCCCTCGTTGATGGCGTAGACCATCGGGCCATTGAAGATTTCCGGCTTGACTGATGACGGCCGCATGTCAGGCATGTGCGCGACCTCCGTCACCGCTGAGCTGCCGCTCCCGCCAACGCCGCAGGACCTCGGCGGCTTCATCGCGCGCACCGTACTCAAGCAGCGAAATGGCCTCGCCGAAGTCCTCGTTGCAGCGCTGGCATTCTTCGAGCATCGCCCAAACTTCCGCGTGCCGCCGCTGCGCCCTCGCCCAAAGGGCAAAGCCGCCGGCGTAGGCCACCAGGCCGAACAGCGCTAAGCAGGTTCCGACCTCCGCCGTCATGCCGCCACCTCGGCGATCGTGGGCAGATCGCGCCACCCGACCGGCTGCACCATGCCGAGGCGCCCGTTGCTGGCGCGCGTCCAGAACGAGCGCGCGACCAGCGGATGACCGCAGTAGAGCCACCCGACGACCTGGCGCCCGTCGTCCAGCTTCATTTCAACGTGCACGCCCTCCGCGCGCAGCTCGTCCATCGGACGATAATCCGTCCCGCTCATTGCACCCCGCCTCCGCGTTTCGCCTGCCGATCGAGGTCGACCCGTGCGAGCTGCACGTCGATCTCGCGGATGTCCCGTTGCAGCGTCGCGCGGAGCTGCCGGATACCGGGCGCGCCGAGGCGCGTCAGATCCTTCAGCTTCACGAGCTTCGCGCGGATGTTCTCCAACAGCGCCGCGTCGGCCTCATCGAGCGCTGTCGATTGCATGGTCCCCGTCATCGCCGCCCCGCTAGTTCAATGGCTCGTTGGTATTTCGCCTTCCGCCCCGCTTCTTCTGCGGAGCAACGTCCTCGGCCGCGTCGTGCGCCAGCTTCTGCGCATCGGCCAATGTCGTCGGCAACTCGTTGGCCTTGCGGTAAGTGTCGACCTCCAGTTCGAGCTGCAGCTGGTCGGCCTGATAGTCGACGCCTTTCCGCATCTCCTTGACGACCTGCGCGATCGCCTTCTCGGTGAAGCCGTCCGCTTTGTCCTCGGCTTTGAAGTCCTTCAGCTGTTCCTTCAGCTCGTCCATTTGTTCGAGGATCTCGACGCGGCGCCGGACGCGCCCGCGCAGCACTTCCTTGCTGTTCCCGCCAATCTCGGTGCCGCGTTCGTCACCCATGATCAGGCCGCCTTGTATTCTGCTTGTGCCTCTTCGAGGTCGGGCAGGTCCTGCTCATCGAAGGCGTAGACCTCGTTTTCATCGTTCGCCGCCGTCTGGTCGTGCTGGTCGAGGCGGGCCTGCAATGCAGCGGTCGCCGCTGCCATCTCTTCTTCGATGGCGACGAAGCGCGCGCGATAGGGCTCTTCCGCGGCTGCAATCTCTTGCAGGATGCCGGAACGAGTCGCTTCGTTGCTGGCGATACGCTGGCGGACGTCCATGCGCCCGATCTTGGACGTGTCGATGCGATTAGCGTTCATGCTGCTGTTTCTCCTTTGCTGTAGGTTCGGTCTGTGTGCGGGATGTGCGCCACGGTGGAGCCCGGCGCGGTAACGCCCTCGACGCCACGCGCACGCTTCTCACGCGCTGCGGCGGCGCAGGCGATCATGTTGCCGGTCAGGCGGTCCAAGGTATCGTTCGCGAGCGGGTGCGCCGCGTAGCGCTTGCCGAGCTTCAGCATGTCGTCGGCCGCGAAGTTGAGCAGCGCGTTGCCGGTGTGCAGGTACGTGTTCCAGCCATCCAGGTCGCTCCACACCTCGCCGCACTCGATGCGATCGGCGCGGCTGATGATGGTGTCGAACCGCAGCACGTCGTCGGGACGCGTCAGCGCCTTGCGCTGGCCATCCTCTATCCACATGAGGTCCGCCACGCTACGCGACGGACGCAGCGGCCGCTTCCAGACCACCCAAACGTAAGCGGTTGCCGTCGATGCTTCCGGGTCCCAGCGCCCCTTGGTCATCGGCACGCGCTCAGCGAAAACGGCGACGGTCGACGGCGGGCATACCGAGAACAGTTTGTACCGCTCTTTCGATTCCAGCCACGAGTTGCGCACTAGAAGCGCTACGCCAAACCGCGCCTCTCCCAGCGCCTTACGCGCAAACGCGATGCCGGCATTGAACGGCGGGTTCATCACGATCCAGTCGGGCCGCTCGCGCAGCCGATAGACGTCGGCACCTTCGCCGAGGAACGAGCCGACGCCATAGCCCACGCCGTAGTCGCGGACATCGGAGGCGTGCACCTCATCAAAATACTCGCGCAGCACCTCGGCCATGTGGCCTTCGCCGGCACAACCGTCGTGTACGTCGCAGCCCTCGAAGTCGCAGGGCCGGAGCACGTGCTCCATCAGCGCGCGCGTCGCCCACGGCGGCGTCGGAAAGAAATCGAGCGCGTCGGTCGGATCGCGGCGCTCAGCCATGACCGCGTAGGAGCCCTTCGGCTTGTGCTTGACGTCGGTCACTGGCCGCTCCCTGCATCGTCGATAAGAAAGGTCATCGCCGCTGGCGCACGGCAGTCAGGCGCCAATGGCAACCGCGACTCAGGCGCGGCCATCCGCTCGCTCTCGGACTGCTGGCCGGATGCGTGCTCGCAACTCATGTCAGACTGAAAGAGCCGCGCGCCGACGAGCGAGCGCGCCGCCCGAAGCGCAGCCATGTCGGACAGCACGATCATCTTCGCGCCATCGAGGAGTTCGCGTGCAGCCGGCGTCTTCGGGTGTCCGAGCTTCAACGCGGCGAGCACCTTTGCCAGCCGCAGCTCCGCGTCAGGGTGAACCCGCGCCGGCATAGCCTCCGGGCACGCGACCGGCGGCCGGCTCCCCGCGGGGGAGTCGCCGGGCGCAGAGGAAGCCGGCGCGGGAATGGCATCCGGAAGCGCAGGCGCCAGCACGCGGAACAGCGCCGGCAGCTCGGCTTCGAAGCGACGCAGCAGAACATCGAGCACGTCGTTGCGGACCGCCGCTTCGATGAGTTCGACGACTTGGCGCACGCCAACATCGATGAGCGCATTGCGTGGTCCTCGCGCTCGGCTGGCTCGGAGTAGGCGAGTTGCTGCTGCGTCATGGCACCTGCTCCACGCCGTATGACTTGAGGTCAGATCGCTTGATGAAATCCTTGCCGCGCAGAGCCTCAGCCCAGCCCGGCGACATGGCCGCCACCTTCGCGAGCGCGTCCTCGTAAGCCCGCGTGCCGCGGAACAGCAGCGGCCCTTGCTCGCGAGCCTCACGACCTGAGACGAGCTTGCGTGCCTCGGCGATGGCCGTCTCGATGTTCGGCGGGCGGACGTCGTGCTCGCGGTACGTCTTCAGCCCCGGCGTGCCCAGCAGCCGCAGAGCTTCATGCAGAACATCGTCGGACTGTCTTTCTGCAAACTCGGCGAGCATGCCGAGCGAGTGCTCGGGGTTCGGCGCCTTCAGCGGCACCCTCGTCAACAGCGGGACGAACAGCTTTTCAAATGCTCGTCCACAGTGCGGCTTGGCCCTGAAAACCTCATCGAGAAGCGAGTGCGCTCTCACCCCCCGGCCACGGGGGGGAGGGGGGGAGATTGATCCTAGTGAATGATCAAGTGAAGGATCTAGTATGGACACCTGCTGTCCAGAGGGTGTGGACAGCTGCTGTCCAGAGGCTATGGACACATTGTCCAGGGGGGCTATGGACACATTGTCCATAGGGGTGTCGTTGTCGCTTGCGGTTTTCTGCGCTTCACCCCTATGGACAGTTTGTCCATAGGGTCGGCGACGACCCACCTTGCGCGGTTTGGCGACAACCCCGCCCTCGCTCACTGCCTTGAACCACTCGGCATATCCGACGAGCGTCAGTTCGTTGCTGGTGCGCCGCCCATTGCCGTCGGTGTCGAAACGCTTGGTGCGCCAGAGAAGATTTTCCTCCTCCATGCGCACGATGAAGCGCTGCACGGTCTTGCGCGAGCACTTCGCGAGTGTGGCGAGTGTCTCGTAATTCGGGTAGCCGACGCCCGTCTCCCAATCGAGGAAACGCGTCAGCACGTTGAGGATGAGCTGCGCCTGCGGATTACCGGCGTCGATGAGGTCGACATAGGCTTGCATCAGAGCGCCACCGTGCGCCCCGTCGCCCTTGTCTTTGGTTGTCGTCGTCACCGCCACGCCGCCCCCGGCTTTTGTCCCACGGGGGCTTGACCGTTAACGGCGCGAATGAGATTCTTCGCGTCGTTCGCGGGCAGCCCCCTGCCCGTCTACGGAGCGCTTTCCCAGTCGCTCCGAAATTCTGAGAGCCTCGCGGGCACCCACCCGTCGAGGCTCAAATCTTTTCAGTCCGTCATTCGAGCAGGCCCCACTCGCGCAAAGTGTCGAGTGCGTAATCGAGCCCGCGCGCGACGGCGTACGTGGCACCGGCCTGTTCCCACTGCCGCTCCACGTGCTCTTGATCAGGCGATTGAGTGCCGCCCGGCGCTTTAAGTTCGAGCCCGTAGGCGTGGCCGCGATAAAGCAGCACGATGTCGGGCTCGCCTGCCTTGACACCCATGCCCTTCAGGCGGCCAGCGGCGCCCTTGTGGCGGATGTCGCCGTTCGCCACGTGGAAGAAGTGCATGCCCTTCACGCCGCGGCGGTCCAGCCATTCGACGACAGCCTTCTGAATCTGCTCCTCGGTCGGCCCGGCCGGCACCGAGCGCCGCGCGCCGATCTGAGCACGCGAGCGCTTGCGCTCGACGACGAACGATCGCTGCACGCGCTCCACCTTGTCGACGAAGCCCGTCATGCGGCCTTCCTTTCGTGGCCGATGACGATGCTGGCGTCGCTCGCCTGTGGCACGCGCCGCTTCTTCGCGGCGAGAGCGCTGACGCCGGCCGGCGCGTGAACCGCCTCCTCGGCGATGGTGTAGAACATGGTGCGCATCGGCGAGCCCGATGGGAGCTTCGGCACGTTGCCGTTCTCGTCCTTCAGGCGATCACGTTTCTTGCCAACGCCCGGGTGCTTGTTCAGCGCCTCGAGGAATTTTGTCGTCGGAATCGGAAAGACGCGCTGATCGCGCGTGAACCAGCTGTAGTAGTTGCCAACGTCCGCCGCCGAGTAACGGCCGGCGAGCCCCATGTCGCGCATCCAGCGCACGAACTCGACGGCGTGCGCGTGCGCGTTCATCTGCATGCGAAACGGCGGGTCGTCATTGGCCGGACGCGTCGCGCGGCCATGATCCGGGGCCGCGGTCGCGCCTATCGTGGGCCGCGGACTCGGATGGTCCGCCACGGTCGCGGCCTGGACTCGGGCGCCTGGACTCGGCGCGACCACCCTGGACTCAGGCCGTGGCACAAGGCGCAGCGCGACGACGCAGACGGCGAACAGCCCTCCCGCGATCAGCCCTGCAATCTGCGCCGCATCCAGCATGTGCCCCCGCACCGCTTGAGAGGCCCGGCCGACAATTCGGGGTCGTCGGCCGGGCTGAGATAGAAACGCGAACGAGAGGTCGACTTACGCTGGCTACTGAAACCGTCGGGCGCATGGAACGCGGCGCCGCACTCGTGGCCGTCACCAAAGATCGGGGTACGCAAAACCGATCCCCTTCAAGTGCACCGCCGGTGACGGCATTGCGGTCCGCACCGGTCGGTCTCGTCGTCTAGGGACGGCAAGGCACGGCGGACGCTGTACTCGTCCAGGCGACGGGTGCCGATCCGGCGCCCAGCGCGTCCGCCTTACGCTGCCGTCTGCTGCTTGGTCGTCCTCCCACCGGCCACACCCACCGGTCCATTCGTTGGTTCGGAGCGGTGTTCCGCTTGCCAAGCCGAAATGAATCGCAAGACCCTTTCGCGAGTTCGCCGCCGAACTTCGCGCCCGTTGCGTAGATCGCGAACGAAGTTCCCGTCGTTCATTGATTTTTCACCGAACGTGGTCGGCTCCATGCCGGCCTCGGCAAGGAACCTTTCAATGTTCAGCAAGAGCGGGTCGCGCAATTCCATGTCGACGATGCCTAATGGGATTCTTCCCACCGGTCAACCTAGCGTATACTTAACGACGGCGGGACCGTTACCATTGCGAACGATGTAGGCATCCTTATGCCCCACATCGATACCCGCGACGTCATCGTTAAACGGCTTGCCTATCTCGGCCGCGACATGAAGTGGCTGTCGCAACAGATCGGCATGAACGACACCTACATCTCGCAGTTCGTGCGGAAAGGGTCGCCTATGGATCTGTCGATGGAGCAAAAACTTAAGGTGGCCGACGTATTGGATCTCCCGGCGGAAGAGCTGGGGGTCGAGGGGATCGTGCGAGCCAAAAAAAATTCGATCGTCTCTGGGTTGGCCGACGATGCGGTGCCCTACGTCCCCAAGCATGGGGTTATCGAACTCCACCGCGCACGATTCCGCATGGTCGGCAACGCGCTGGAGCAGCACCCGCTTCGGATCATGGACGGCGACATCTTGACGTTCGATATGTCGGCCGACGCGGTCAATCGCCTGCAGTCGGAGCAGATCGTGGTCGCGCAGCTCTATAGCCGCAGCCAGTTGTTAGAGGGCCGTACAATCATAAGGCAGTATGTACGCCCCGGGCTGCTGATCACGAATAGGGCTACCGACAACGAGATCATCAGCTTGGCTGACACGCGCAGCCCCTACGAAGCCCATATCAAGGGGGTTTTTCGCAAGCTGGAGCGCGGCGAGAGCGACTAGTCGCCGAGCTTGCAGGCTTTCGTGAGCTTTCCCATTGCCTTGCCGGAGCCGCGGGCGTTTATGGCGGTGCTGTAAATACGCTTGCCACCGATTTGCACTGCCACGGCCACGCGCCGCTTGGCCGCCGCGGCGCGCGTTGCAAGCTTCTCAACAGCCGGGTGTTCGGAGACGTACCGAAGGCGTTCCCTGTCCGGCGTCATGTCGATTATGGCCGGTAGCGCAACGACAGGATCCTCGTCGACGATCACGAGCAACTCCGCCTTAGCCGCAGCGAGCACCCGCATGATCTCCGCCTCATCCGGCGGACGCTCGATCGAAACGTAGAGCAGCGCAAGATCATTATCGCTGGTGCAGCGAAACATGACCATTTCGCCGGTCTCAGCCACGCCTCCCGCAAACTGCTGCGAGCCGCCGGCGAATGGGTCGTCCTCACCCGCCATGTGTACCCACTGCGCCATCGCGGGCAAAGAGAACAGCACGGCGGCGCACCCGAGCGCGCCACAAAACCTATTCGATTTCACCGTCCGCCTCCCCGCCACGCAGCATCGACAGTGGTATAGAGCCCACAACGCCGATGGGAAACGATTGACGCGCGATGGGAAATATCCTACCGCTTACAACCGTTGGGTTTAACATTAACGGAGGCGAACAATGTCCGAAACAGTCACAATCACCAATAGCGAAACTCATCCAGGCGTTGTGCAGAACGGCCACGCTGCAACGTTCACGACAGAGCCGCCCGCCAACGACGCTGCACCCGCGGCTGACGGCCCGGGCCGAACGAACAACGCCAAGCCGGAGCCGGCCGCTCCAAAGCTCCACAAGCCCGTCGATCTGATCCTTGCCAACTGTGCGCACACCTCCGGAGTCGCGATGCAGGGCTTCGCGCGGATGACTGGCACGACCGCCGCTGAGGCCGACGAGTGTTTCGCCGTCGATGTCGCGCGCAAGATGCTGTGCGAGTTGGCGCACGATGCGAGCCCCGCCAAGGTGCTATTCGCGCTCGGTGCAGTCGGGGGCCCCTCGTCCATTGCCGAGGTCTCGCAGCGTCTGCAGGCGGCCCGCGAAGCGGCCGCAGCCTGATGACGTCGCTGCGCGACACATCCGCTGACGAAATGGCGCGTGCGTTGGCTGCGTACGCGCGCACGCCGGAGGCGGCAGAGAGCGGCGCGCGCGAACGTCTTTACAGCGCGCGCCGGGAGATT
Source organism: Hyphomicrobium sp. (assembly GCA_030148725.1). Lineage (GTDB taxonomy): Bacteria > Pseudomonadota > Alphaproteobacteria > Rhizobiales > Hyphomicrobiaceae > Hyphomicrobium_A. The sequence goes on along the minus strand of JASBSU010000004.1, from coordinate 2,160 downwards.
GCCGACACAGTTGAGGCGCTGCTGCGCATCGCCACGATGCACGGCAAGAGCCAGCGCCTGAGCTGGCGCGAGCGCGAGATGACGCGGGAGGCGCAGCAGCGCGGCATCACACTGCTCGCCAAGCTGGCGGACATCGAGCGTATCGGCGGCGTCAACGGCGCGCAGGAACGAGTTCCAGCGGGGAAGTAGAGGGCGGGGTGTGGGCACGGCGGCCCGCACCCCTTTTTAATTTCGAAGGGGCAAGATGACGAGAGCACGCCACAACGACAGCTCCGAAGGCGCTCAGGCGCCAAGGGCGCACGGCGCGAGCGCTGGCTATGAGCGCGGACGACGCGGCATGCCGCATTCGGCGCCGCCGCGCACGTCGCCGGATCTGACGGCCGAGCGCACCGGCATCGCGTGCACCATCCTCAACTCTGACGGCTACGTGCTCAACGTCATGACGCACGGCCGCAACCCGCGGCGCCTCTCGCTTCCGCTCGGGCAGGTGAGCATCGACGGCTGCGGCGAAATATCGATGCCGGAATGGCTCGCCCGAGATAAGGGGCTGATCTGATGGCAAAGCCAAGACACAAGCCAGCTGAAGCGAACGACGGTAGCTACGGCGGCATTGTACTTGCCGCGTTTGACGCTCTCGTCATCGGCGACACATGCCAGTCGTGCGACGGCACCGGCCACGTGTGCCTGTGCTGCAAATCAGCCATCACCGACTGCCTGTGCGGTCCAGATGCAGAGCCGTGCTCTTGCGACCGGTGCGACGGAACGGGTGCGACCAACGAGGCCGTCGATGCGTAGCGAGCCGCATCTCCGCTCTTTCCGCAGCTTCGCCTTCAACGTCCGCGCGCTCGGCCCCCGCTCGTGGCTGCGCTGCGCACTGACCAACGCATGGAGAACGATCCGTGGCTGAGAACATCGTCGCCGAGAAGTGTTCCATCAACGAGCTGTCCAAACGGACCGACGCGGTGTTCGAGGCGGTAACCCAGGCTACTCGGCTCATTCACGGATTTACCTATGCGTACAACGGATGGGGCGTTCTGGCGGACCCAGCGATGACACGCGCCCAACTCAGCGACGCGCGTGCGCAGATCGACCGGGCGCTCGAAATCGTCTCGTCGACCGCGTGGCCGAGCACCGACAACGATTGGGAAGTTCTGGAGCGCAACCACAATGGCTGAGCAGCACGCCTTCAAGCACACCATGCCGGTCGCGATGCAGACGGTCGACATGGCCACCGGCACCGTTCAGAAAACGGAAGACGTCAGCTGGGGCATCATCCCGCCGGCTGCGGACAAGTGCCAAGTCTGCGCCGTCGCTCACGAACCGCACCTGTTCCACGACTGCCGGTCGCTGTTCTACCAGTATGCGTTCTATGGCCGGCAGCGGCGCTGGCCGACGTGGGCGGATGCGGCGGCGCACTGCGAGCCGCTCGTCGTCGACGCGTTGAAAGACACGCTCGCCACCAACAATATCAAGTGGACCGACCCGCCAGACGGCGCGCAACCGATCGCGCACCTCGGCGAGACAGAAGCGCCGCCGCCGCGCGGGGAAACGCCAGTGCCGGCCGACGCGCTGCTGCAGCCCGGGCAGGACATCGAGGTCACGCACCCGGAAACCTGCGAGAAGACGTCGGCCAAGGTGCTGGCCGTGGTGCCGAAGCTCTGCCCGGTCGAGCACGCCATCGCCGATCAGAACGGCCGCCCGCGCCCGATGATGGTCGACGCGCCGCGCCACCGCTCGACACTCTACGTGATCGAGATTGAGCAGCCTGACGGCCGCGCGCCAAAGCGCATCTACGTCCCCCAGCGCGCACTGAAGAAAGGACTCGCCGACGGCGCGAAGCTCGGCGAGGCTGCCCCATGAAGCCAACAGAGGGCAACGGCCGCAGCGATGTCCTCAACGCCCGGCATCTGGTCGCCGACGCTCACAGCGCCACCATTGCCGTGGCGGGCCACATCGCGCGCGCGCTCGCATGGCAGGTTGGGGACGAGCCGGCCGTGATCGCGGATCTGGAGGCGGCCTTGCCCCGCCTCGCAGGCGCCCAGCGCATGCTGCACGAATCCATCGCCGAGCTGCGCCGCGCCACCGCAACAACGGAGGGGTGATGGCCCGCGAAAACATCCTTCCTGCGAGCCTGCCGCCCCGCGGCCTGTCGCGCGGGCA
>JASBSU010000038.1 GCA_030148725.1 Hyphomicrobium sp. | reverse complement strand
GTCCGCCGCTCTTGGCCTTGAGGCGCTGAAGCATGCTCGGCGCGGGCGGCGGCGGGATCTCGTTGAGCTTGCGGAGCAGCCGCTCGCGCAGCTCCTCATCGACCTTTTTCAGGCGCGCGACCGGGTCGGGCTGAGCCGCAGGCGCGGTTTCACGTGCGGCCTCGTCAGGTCGTTCAGCGGGGGACTGGTGGGCATTCGACATCGGCAAAATACTCAAACCACGCGGTGCCGCGGGAGCCCTGCGGATGCAGGCCCCGATTTGTTTCAAAGGATACCCATCAGTAGTCGGAAGAGATTAACGTAGGACGGAACGGCGGCCTTCGGACGTGGCGTTCGGCTAAAACGTGGTGAAGCGCTGATCGATGATGAAACGAAATCGGGCGCCCGACGCTGTCGCCGGACGCCCGTACAATCGCAAGTCGTGCCTTCAGATCAGCCCTTATCCTCAAGCAGCCGGCGCGCGATCACCTGCGCCTGAATCTCCGCGGCACCCTCGAAGATGTTGAGGATGCGGGAGTCGCACAGGACGCGGCTGATCGGATACTCGAGCGCAAAGCCGTTGCCGCCGTGGATCTGCAGCGCGTTGTCCGCATTGGCCCAAGCGACGCGGGCGCCGAGCAGCTTTGCCATGCCGGCTTCGAGGTCGCAGCGATGGCCCTGGTCCTTCTCGCGTGCGGAAAAGTAGGTCAGCTGGCGAGCGACCATCGTCTCGACGGCCATCATGACGATCTTGTTGTAGATGCGCGGGAACGAATAGATCGGCTTACCGAACTGGTTGCGCTCCAGGGCATACTTGAGACCGAGGTCCATGGCTGCCTGGGCGACGCCGACGGCGCGTGCAGCCGTCTGAATGCGTGCCGCCTCGAAGGTGTTCATGAGTTGCTTGAAGCCCTGCCCCTCGGTGCCGCCCAGCAGATTGGACGCAGGGACCTCGAAGGCGTCGAAGGATATGTCGAACTCCTTCATGCCGCGGTAGCCGAGCACCTCGATCTCGCCGCCGGTCATGCCGGTGGCGGGGAAGGGGTCCTCGTCGGTGCCACGCGGCTTTTCGGCGAGCAGCATCGACAGACCCTTGTAGCCTGCCTCAGCGGGATTGGTGCGCACTAGAAGCGTCATCAGATCGGCGCGGACCGGATGCGTGATCCAGGTCTTCTGGCCGGTGACCTTGTAGGTGTCGCCTTCCTTCACCGCGCGCGTCTTGAGCGAGGCGAGGTCGGAACCGGTGTTCGGCTCGGTGAAGACGGCCGTCGGCAGGATCTCACCGGACGCGATCTTCGGAAGATACTTCTGCTTCTGCTCGTCGGTGCCGTTGTTGAGGATGAGCTCGCCGGCGATTTCGGCGCGCGTGCCAAGAGAGCCGACACCGATGTAGCCGCGCGACAGCTCCTCGGACACGACGCACATCGCTTCCTTGCCGAGCGCGAGGCCGCCGAACTCCTCCGGCATGGTGAGGCCGAACACGCCCAGCTCAGCGACCTTCTGGATCACTTCGAGCGGGATATAGGCGTTCTCCAGATGCCATTCGTGGGCGAAGGGCTTCACCTCCTCCTCAGAGAAGGTGTGCATCTGATCGAAGATGGCAGCGTGCGTCTCGTCGAGGCCAGCGTCGCCGAAGGTTGCGGCATTCGGCTGGGCGGCGATGAAGTCAGCGAGGCGCTTCTTGACGTCCTGGCTCGAACCGGCCGCGATCACGTCGGCGACCTCGTCCTCGAAGCGGCGGATCTCGGCGCGCGAGACGCCAAGCTGCTCGGGACGGATCAGCTCGAGCTGGCTCATCGGTATGCCGCCGGCGATCTGCGCGAGGTACTCGGCGAATGCCGCAGCAAGCAGGAGCTGCTCGAACTCGCCGAAGCGGCCTTCAGAAGAGAGGCGAGTGCCCCAGACGTGCATCTGGCGCAGGCCCTCGACGGCGGTCGCGAGCCAGGCAAGCCCATGCGCCTGATGCTGAGCATTGTCGACGCCGCCGGCTGCGGCGACGAGCGATCGTACGCCGGTCTTTGCGGAGGCAAGGATCTTGTCGGCCGAGGCGACCGCGCGTTCGGCGCGCTGCAAAAGCGCCTCGGGGCCGGCTGAAAGTAGATCCTGCTCGGCCGTCTTCACCGCAATCGACATCCTTATCCTCCCGGGAAATTCGTATCGTCTGGCGCCGCTGGTGACGCCTCAATGGTGTTGCGTTGCAGAATAACGGGCCCTGTCGTCAAGGCAATTGGTGCCGCAGGTCCCTCAGTTGCCGGATAAAGCCTTGAGGAATCTGGCACCTGGGCCCGTGGCGGCGGCCAGGCGCTCGGTGAGCGAGGCCGGCCGGACGTAGGTCTTCGAGGGTGGTTCGGGCTCCGGCTCCTGCGGCAGGGTCGAAATGTTGACGATTTCGACCATCGCCTCATCGCCTGGGCCTAGAAAGGTCTCGTATCCATTGAGAAGGAGCGCGGGCTCTGCCGGCTGCTCGATCAGGCGGCGCAATGGGCGGGTATCGACCGGTTGCGCTGCGAAGGCTGCCGCGACCGTCTCGTCATCGGCGGCATCAATGATCGTGACCGAAGCCTCTTCGGCGGCAAAATCGTCGGAATAGTCGGGCTCCAAGCTGGTGAGCGTTCCAAGAGCGGCGAGCATGCGCAGGCCGTCCTCGTCAGCCGTTCCAAACCCATCGCCCAGCGCCTGGCGGTCCGGGAGCGGCGGGGGCTCAGAACCGGACAACCGCAGCCGCGCCGTGCGTGTCGGCTCGTACCGGATGAAAGACACTTCGGCGTGGCTGTCGTGGTCTTCGCGTGGCAACGCGTGCCTCTCCACTGAACTAACCATTACTCCCTATCATTCTAAGTGTGTAACGCGGCGCCGTCCACGGGCCGGCCCGCGGCCGTGAATTTATGAGGCGGTGCGCGGCATTGGCGGCATAGACCCGGGCGGCGGTCACGGTTAGGGTCCAGCCAAATTTCAGTCCGGCCCCAGGAGAAGGGAATGCAGCGCTACCGCACTTTGCTCGAGGCCATTTACCGGCTCTATGAGCACAGCGGCTTCGCCATGGCGGGCGCGGTGGCCTTCTCGTTTGTCGTTTCGCTGTTTCCGTTCTGCATATTCCTCGGTGCCGTTGCGGGCATTTTCGGGGGGCGAGAGCTTGCCAATCAAGCCGTCGAGCAGCTGTTCCAGATCCTGCCGTCGGGCGTAGCCGCAGGGCTTGCGCCGCAGGTCGAGGCAATCATGGGGCGTACGCGCATCGACCTGTTGACCGTCAGCGCCGGCCTGTCGCTGTTCTTCGCCACCAATGCCATCGAAACCCTGCGCACGGCGCTGAATGGCGCGTATCGCGTGATCGAGAAGCGCCCATACCTCTACTGCCTCGCCCGCAGCATGGTGTTCGTTTTCGTCAGCGCCGTATCGATGCTGGTGCTGACTTGGGTGGTCGTCGTCGGGCCGGCGATGGCCGCGCGGTTCGATCCGAGCCTCACGCAGTCCTTCACCTTGATGCGCTCGACCTGGCTCGGCGCCGCTCTGCGCTATACGTCGGCGGCCGCCGTCATCGGCGGGCAGCTGCTGGCATTTCACCTGTGGCTGGCGGCGGGCAAACGGCGGATCAAGGACGTGTGGCCAGGCGTCGTTGTCTCCACCGTGCTCTGGCTGACGCTCGCGAGCCTTTACTCGTACTATCTCAACTTCAGCGATTACACGCGGTTCTATGCCGGCCTGTCGCAGCTGATGGTCGCCATGATCTTCTTCCAGATGACTGCGGTGATCGTCATTCTGGGTGCCGAGCTCAACCGCGGAATTTTCGAGTTCAAACGCATGAGTTCGGTCGGGCTCGATGCCGTTGCAGCGCCGATGCCGGCACGGCGATAACCCCGACGATCTTGGACTTAAGTGCTGATCGCGGAACCTTATCTCACCGACCGCATTTTCACGCCCGGACATCAGCATCTTGGCCGGCCCACATGGATCAGCGGACTGCAACTCAGGCGGGCCGAGCACTCGATGCGCTCAACTTCTTTCTGGCTGACGTCCGTGACGGCCTTGGGCCCTATCTCGCGATCTTTCTACTGACGGTGCATCACTGGGACGAGGCGTCCATCGGCACCGTCATGTCCATCGCGGCGCTGGCGGGGATTGTCGCGCAGGCGCCGGCCGGTGCGCTCATCGACGGCACGAATGCCAAACGCACCGTCGTTATTGCCGCCGCCATCCTCGTCACGGTGACGTCGCTGCTCGTTCCCCTCGTCGATGGAAAGCTGGCGATCGGCGGGTTGCAGAGCCTCTCGGCGATCGCCGCAGCCGTGTTCCCTCCAGCCATCGCAGCCATCACGCTCGGCATCTTCAGACCGCAGGCATTCGCCGGCCGCATGGGAAGGAACGAGGCCTTCAACCACGCGGGCAACGCCGGGGCGGCAGCCGTTGCGGCCGTGCTCGCTTACGCGTTCGGACCGGTCGTCGTCTTCTGGCTGATGGCGGCGATGGCCGTCGGAAGCGTCGCATCGGCGCTCGCCATTCCCGCCGCAGCGATCGACAACCGCGTGGCACGCGGCCTCAAGCCGTCCGATGGGGACGGCACCGAAAAGTCCGCGAGCTGGAAGGTGGTCCTCGCCGACCGCAACCTGCGCACGTTCGCCATTGCCATGGTGGCGTTTCATTTTGCGAACGCCGCGATGCTTCCGCTCGCCGGTCAAAAGCTTGCGCTGCTCAATCCGACGCTTGCGACATCGCTGATGGCGGCGTGCATCGTCGCGGCACAGCTCATCATGGTGCCGGTCGCCTATTTCGCCGGCAAGAAGTGCGATACGTGGGGACGCAAGCCGATCTTTCTCATCGCGTTCGCGGCGCTGGCAGCGCGCGGAGCGCTCTATCCGCTTTCGGACTCGCCCTACTGGATCGTCGGGGTGCAGCTTCTCGACGGCGTCGGCGCCGGCATTTTCGGCGCCCTGTTCCCGGTGGTCGTCGCCGATCTCACTTACGGCCAGGGGCATTTCAATGCCGCTCTCGGATTCATCGCTGCGGCAGCCGGTATCGGTGGCGCACTCAGCACGGCCTTTGCCGGTTTCGTGGTCGTTGAAGCTGGATATTCGACCGCGTTCCTGTCGCTTGCGGCGATCGCTGGCGTGGGGCTCGCGATCTATCAGTTCGCAATGCCCGAGACGAAAGAAAAAGGGGCCGCCGAACCACCCGGTCCGGCAACCCCTCTGTCTCCATCTGCCATGCCGGCGAGTTGAGCAGCGGCAGCGCGAGCTTCTTACTTCCGGTGCAGACGCTGGCTGGCTTCGAGGACGTCCTCGAAGGTGCGCAGTCCGGTGGTCGGTGCTGAAACAAGCACGGCCATGTTGCCCGGTTTATGCTCGTTGCGCATCATGCGCATGTGCGACTTCGGAATGTCCTCCCACGGAAAGACCTCCGACATGCACGGATCGATGCGGCGCTCTATGACCAGCTTATTGGCCTGAGAGGCCTGCATCAGGTTCGCGAAGTGCGAGCCCTGGACGCGCTTCTGGTGCATCCAGAGGTAACGGGCATCCATGGTGAGGTTATAGCCGGTGGTGCCGGCGCAGATGACGACCATGCCGCCGCGCTTCACGACGAAGACCGAGACCGGGAACGTCGACTGGCCGGGATGCTCGAACACCGAGTCCACGTTGTTGCCCTTGCCGGTGATCTCCCAGATGGCGGCGCCGAACTTGCGGGCCTCCTTGAACCAGGCGTCGTATTCGGGCGTGCCGACCTGCGGCAGCTCACCCCAACACTTGAAGTTCTTGCGGTTGATCACGCCCTTGGCGCCGAGCTGACGCACGAAGTCGAACTTGTCGTCCTCGGAAACGACGCCGATGGCGTTGGCACCCGACGTGGCGCAGAGCTGTACGGCGAATGCGCCGAGGCCGCCGGCGGCTCCCCAAACGAGCACGTTATGGCCGGGGCGCAGCACGTGCGGACGGTGTCCGAACAACATGCGATAGGCGGTGGCGAGGGTGAGCGTGTAGCACGCCGCCTCTTCCCAGGTGAGGTGCTTCGGCCGCTCGAGGAGCTGGCGGTCCTGCACGCGGCAGAACTGGGCGAAGGAACCGTCGGGTGTCTCGTAGCCCCAGATGCGCTGGCTGGGCGAGAACATCGGGTCGCCGCCGTTGCACTCCTCGTCGTCGCCGTCGTCCTGGTTACAGTGAATGACGACCTCGTCGCCCACCTTCCAGCGCTTCACCTTGGAGCCGACAGCCCAGACGATGCCCGAGGCATCCGAGCCGGCAATGTGATAGGGGTTCTTGTGGCCATCGAGCGGCGACAGCGGCTTGCCGAGCGAGGCCCAAATGCCGTTGTAGTTAACGCCAGCTGCCATAACGAGCACTAGGACGTCGTGGCTGTCGAGCTCCCAAGTGGGAAGCACCTCAACCTGCATCGCGGTATCGGGCTCGCCATGGCGCTCCTTGCGGATCGCCCAGGCATACATGTTCTTGGGAACGTGTCCGAGCGGCGGAATCTCGCCAATTTCATACAGATCTTTCTTCTCGGCAGTCGCCGGTGCGCCCATGGCAACGTCAGTCCTGGCGGCGCTTTGGCTCGTCATTCTTGGCTCCCGTGAATGGATTACCGGCCATGTGGCCGGGTCTGACGGTCACGGCGTGGTGCGCCGAACTCATCCGTTGGCGTTTCAAGCACGATTTCGCGCTGCAATGAAGAGGCTGTGGCGCCGCGACACGTGCATGTCAACCAACCTTTAGGAAAAACCGAACTAGAAGGCAAAACTGGACCATACTCATCCGGGTTATAACAAGACCGCGAAAAGTCAGGGAAGCTGCTGGCAATGCTCGAGTTCCTGGAAAGGGCCGTGACAGTCGATACCTACACCCTGGTGGTGGTGGCGCTGCTGTCGGGATGGGCAGGCGTACTCACCCTTCACGTGCTGTCCCGCGCCGTCCTCGCCCTCATTTTCGTACCCGGTTTCATCTTCGGCGCCTTCGTCACCAACTATCTCTTCGAACTCGCACATTTCGTCCCGACCCACGACCGCGAGACGAACGTCGTCATCGCCTGTACCGTGGGGATGATCGTAGCGCTCTTCGTGCTGTTGATTTCGCTGCGCGCAATGGCGCTGGTCACCCGCATCCGCTCCAGGCACTACGAGTTCAAGCGCGACATGCGCGAGGACGCCTCGTTCCGGCGCGAGCTTCGCCGCGTCTAAACGCGGGCGCATTGCGGCAAAGATAATTTTGCATTGCGCAGATGGTTATGGGTACGTTACGGCAACAGCCGAACCCAACCGAGGTTGACGCATGCGCGATGGCAAGAGCGGGGCCGACCGGGCGCCCGACAAGCCCTGGTTATTTCGTACCTATGCCGGCCACTCCACGGCCGCCAAGTCGAACGAGCTTTACCGGAAGAACCTCGCCAAGGGGCAGACGGGGCTCTCGATCGCCTTCGATCTGCCGACCCAGACCGGCTACGACAGTGACGACGAACTGGCCAAGGGCGAGGTCGGCAAGGTCGGCGTGCCGGTATCGCACCTCGGCGACATGCGCACGCTGCTGGCTGGCATTCCGCTCGACCAGATGAACACCTCAATGACGATCAACGCGACGGCAGCCTGGCTGCTCTCTCTCTATGTCGCGTTCGCCGACGAGCAGGGCGCCTCGCGCGACAAGCTCACGGGGACCATCCAGAACGACATCATCAAGGAATACCTGTCGCGCGGGACGTACGTGTTCCCACCAGAGCCGTCGCTGCGGCTCATCAAGGATACGATCGTCTTTTCCTACAAGAACGTTCCCAAGTGGAACCCGACGAACGTGTGCTCGTATCACCTGCAGGAAGCCGGCGCGACGCCGGTGCAGGAACTGGCCTACGCGCTCGCTACCGCGCTCGCGGTGCTCGATACGGTGAAGGCCTCCGGCGAGGTGCCGGAAGCGCAGTTCGGGCAGGTCGTCGGGCGCGTTTCGTTCTTCGTCAACGCCGGCATGCGGTTCATCACCGAAATCTGCAAGATGCGGGCGTTCAACGAGCTTTGGGAGGACATCACTCTCAACCGCTACGGCGTCACCAATCCCAAGGAACGCATGTTCCGCTATGGCGTGCAGGTGAACAGCCTCGGCCTCACCGAGCCGCAGCCGGAAAACAACGTCTATCGCATCCTGATCGAGATGCTGGCGGTGACGCTCTCGAAGAAGGCGCGTGCGCGCGCCGTCCAGCTACCGGCATGGAACGAGGCGCTCGGCTTGCCGCGTCCGTGGGATCAGCAGTGGTCGCTGCGCATGCAGCAGATCCTCGCCTACGAAACCGATCTGCTGGAATACGGCGACATCTTCGATGGCTCGACAGCGATTGCCAAAAAGGTCGCCGAGCTGAAGGAGCAGGCGACGGCCGAACTCGCGACCATCGAGGCCATGGGCGGCGCGGTAGCGGCCATCGACTACATGAAGCGGCGGCTGGTCGAGAGCAACACCGGCCGGCTGTCCGGTATCGAGACGGGCAATCTCACCGTGGTCGGCGTCAACAAGTGGACCGAGACCGAGCCATCCCCGCTGACGGCGGGCGAGGGTGCCATCATGGTTGTCGATCCGGCGGTCGAGGCCGAGCAGATCGAGAAGCTGAAAGCCTGGCGCGCGGCGCGCGACCCCAAGGCGGTCGATGCCGCCCTCGCAGAGCTGGAGCGGGCGGCCAAGGAAGGCCGCAACATCATGGAGCCGTCGATCGCGGCTGCACGTGCCGGCGTCACCACAGGCGAGTGGGGCAAGACACTGCGTCGCGTGTTCGGCGAATACCGCGCACCGACCGGCGTCGCACAGGCGGCCGTGGCGCGCGAGGGACTGGCGCTCGACAGCGTGCGCGCGCAGGTCGACGCGCTGTCGGCCAAGCTCGGGCGGCGGCTGAAGTTCCTGGTCGGCAAGCCGGGCCTCGACGGGCACTCGAACGGTGCCGAGCAGATCGCGGTGCGTGCGCGCGACGTCGGCATGGAGGTCGTTTACGAGGGCATCCGCCTGACGCCGGCGCAGATCGTGCGTGCCGCGGTGGACGAGAGCGCTCACGTGATCGGGCTTTCGATCCTTTCGGGAAGCCACGTGCCGCTGGTGCAGGAAGTGATGGAGCGGCTGCGCAAGGAAGGGCTGACCGACGTGCCGGTGGTCGTCGGCGGCATCATTCCGCCTGAGGACGAAGTGAAGCTGAAAGCGTTCGGCGTCGCGGCCGTCTACACGCCGAAGAACTTCCAGCTCAACGACATCATGGCTGACATTGTCCGGCTCGTTGACAGCCAGGCAATGGCAGCGTGACAGGCGCCGCGCGCGCCAAGCAATAAGGAAGAAGCTTCCATGCGTGAGGAAACCCGGCGCAAGCTGGAACGCGCACTTTGGCTCGAGCGCCTGAAGAAGATCGGCATCGGCGCCGTGGCGCTGGTCGCCATCGGGGCGTATTTCGTCTACGAGGACTATGACGCGCGCATCGACAATGTGCGCGTGCCGGCCACGGTGATGGCCGTCGGCCCGCTCAACATCAAGAACACGCAGCTGGTCGAAGAGGGGCTATCCGTGGAGGTGGCGCTCGACAACGGCGGCCGGCGCGTTTCGGTCATGGCGATGAAGAAGACCGACCCGCACGTCGGCGACCACATCGAGATCACCGAGCACCGGCATCACACGGGAAGAGTTACTTATTCTTGGAAGTGAAGTGACGCGAGCGTCGGTGTAGCGTTCGCTCTGCTCTGTCGCGTGCATTGATAGCCGCGCCTAAGGCGCGGGCGCCCTTGGCGCCTTGCCGCCTTCGGCGGCGAACAGTGGGGTGGCACTCCACCCAAGCTACGCCTGCCCGTCGGCCTTCTCGGCGGCTGTGGCGACCTTTTCGCCGAGCGTGTCGCGGACGTAGAGGCGACGGACAGCTGCATCCATGACCACGGCCAGCGGATAGCCGAGCAGCAGGCCCAATGGGCCAAACAAGATGCCGATGGCGATCACTGCAAAGAGGCCGACTGCCGGCGGCAGGTCCACCGCGCGGCCAGAAACCAACGGCATGACGATGTTGCCCTCGATCTGCTGGACGAGGACGAACAGGGCGAGCGTCCACAGGACGAGATCCCAGCTCTGCGTCGAGGCGATGAGCAACGCGGGTATCGCGGCGACGACCGGGCCGACAATCGGGATGAATTCGAGCAAGCCAGCGATGAGACCGAGGCCCAGTGCCGACGGCACGCCGATGATGGCGAGACCAATGCCCGTTACCGCGCCGACGATGACCATCGCCAGCAGCTGGGCGCCGAGCCACAAGCGCAGCGACTCTCCTGCATCATCCAGGGTGTCAGCGACGTGCGACTTCGCTCCCTTGGGAAACAGCTTCAAGAGCCCGTCGCGGTAGGTTTGAGGGCTGATCGCGATGTATATGCCGGCGATCAGAACGACGAACAGGCTCGCCAGGCCGCCGGCCAAAGTCGTACCCCACGACACCGCACTGGCCAGCAAATTGCCGACCGAGGAGCCCTTGAGGATCTCAGACACGGATTGGAACGGCTCGGATCTGGTGAGGCTCGCCGTCGCCGCGGGAAGCCGTTCCATCAGAGTCGCGAGCTGATCGCTGATCTGAGAGCCGAACAGGTACGCCACGCCGAAGATCAACACAGCCACACCGATGCTTGCCGCGGCGAGCGAGAGCTTCGGGCCGAGCGTCGTGTTCCTCTCGATGGGACGCGCAATCGCCCGAAGGATGACGGCCACCAGCACCGCACCGAACACCAAAAGCAGGATGTCGGACAGCAGGTAAAGCGCGGCTGCGCCGGCCAATATGGCGACGACGATGAGCACGCGGCGGACGAACTGAGCGTCCGTCATGGGGGTGGGATCGGTTGGCACGTCGCGTTCCTTTGCACCAGGGCATCGCCGGCAGCTCCCAGGAAGGAGCCTCAAGCGCATGAACAAACCCTCAATAGGAGGTCGAGTTGCGTCTGCCGCGACGGTCGCGGCGCCACCCGTTGTGGAAGCGCCGCGCCCGTCGGGTGGTGCCTGCCTTCGGCCTTGATGCGGCTTGGGATATGAGCTCGCCGGGCTCCTTCGCTCAAGTCTTTACAGGCGAGTGGCAAAGGCTGTAGCTATGCCCGCTTCTGAAGGCGCCCGGATGGCGGAACTGGTAGACGCACGGGATTCAAAATCCCGCATCCGCAAGGGTATGTCGGTTCGATTCCGACTCCGGGCACCACCTCCCGCCGGCAGATTACCCCTGCGTCGGCACATCATACTGAACGAATGAGATCACGTTGCCGTCGGGGTCGCGGACATGGAAATCCATGCCACCCCACGCCTGCCGGGCGAGCTTGCGCGCGATCTCGGCGCCACGCGCCTTGCATTCATCGAACAGCGCTTTGACATCCGTGACCTCGATGCTCGCCAGGATGAGCGAGGACTCGTGCCGCGCCAGATCGCGGAAGTTCGGGGTGCACACGAGCCGCAGGTGTAAGCAGATCCCATCACGGGAAACGGCGCCGTAGAAGGGCGGCTTTCCGTGCAGAAAGTCGACGGCGAAGCCGAGCCGGTCGCGATAGAAGGCGGCGGCGGCTGGGACGTCACTTACAAACAGTATCGGGACCACGCCCCTCAAACGCGGCGGGTCGACTGCCGGGGTTGAGACTGGCGGCGTGGCCTCCGCGGCTGCCGCTTTCAGGGCGGCCCAGTCCGCAAATCCGGCTTCTGCGGCGACGATTTCCTGCGCCAGCGTAAGCGGCAGCGGCATATCGAGGACGGCTGCGTCGGTCAGATGCCGGTAGCGCGATAGGAGGCGAACCTTCTCGCCGACCGAGTAATTGCGCTCGCGATGCCAGCGAACGAGCTGCTTTGCCTGCTTGCGATAGGTGTCGATCCTGGGCATCGGGCGCACTCCTGCTGAATGAATTCAGCGGGCGGGCCTCGGCCTTTCGGCCGTCTAGGCCGATGCCTCCCGGATCGCCGGCCGAGGTTAGCCGGCCAGTGGAGCCTGTCAATTCCCCGGCTCCCGGAGCGCGGCGCCCGGGTACCAATCGGCTGCCGCCATAGGCTGCGACTTGACCGGCACATGGCAGACTATGCATATCGGCGCGCGCATACGGCCTCCTCCAGGCGGCTGACAGACTGCAAGCTGCATCAGCCGAGGCTCGCCCATGAGCGGATCGAACAACGTCTCCACGCGCCGCGTGCTGCTCGCCAGCCTCGCCGGCACGGCCATCGAGTTCTTCGATTTCTACATCTACGCAACGGCCGCGGTGCTGGTGTTCCCCCACCTGTTCTTCCCCAACGCGGACCCGACGACGGCGACGCTGCAATCGTTCGCGACTTTCTCAATCGCGTTCTTCGCGCGGCCGGTCGGGGCGATGCTGTTCGGGCATTTCGGCGACCGGATCGGGCGCAAGGCAACGCTCGTCGCAGCACTGCTGACGATGGGCATCGCAACCGTGGCGATCGGGCTGTTGCCGACCTACGAGACCGTCGGCATCTGGGCCCCGATCATGCTCGCCGCCTGCCGCTTCTTCCAGGGCCTCGGCCTCGGCGGCGAATGGGGCGGAGCGATTCTGCTGGCGACCGAGAATGCGCCGCCCTCGAAGAAGGCGTGGTTCGGCATGTTCCCGCAGCTCGGGGCGCCGATCGGCTTCCTGTGCTCGACGGGCATCTTCCTGCTGATCACCGAACTGATGAGCGAAGCGCAGTTCATGGCGTACGGCTGGCGCATTCCATTCATCGCCAGCGCCTCGCTGGTGCTCGTCGGGCTCTACGTGCGTCTTCGCATCACCGAGACGCCGGAGTTCAAGCGGGCCGTCGAGAAGGACGATCGCGTGCACATGCCCCTGGTGACGGTGTTCGCAAAGCATTCGTGGCTGCTGGTCCTGGGCACATTCGGTGCGCTCGCGACCTTCGTGCTGTTCTACCTGATGACGGTCTTCGCGCTCAGCTGGGGCATCAGCGCGCTCGGCTATACGCGGCAGGAGTTCCTGCCGATCCAGATGATCGGTGTGGTGTTCTTCGGTCTCACGATCCCACTCTCGGCGTGGCTCGCGGACCAGTACGGCCGTCGCAAAGTGCTGCTGTGGGCGACGGCGCTCATCGGCGGCTTCGGGCTGCTGATCCAGCCGATGTTCGGCTCCGGTCACGCGGTCGGCGCCATCTCCTTCATGATCGTCGGCCTGGCCTTGATGGGCCTCACCTATGGGCCGCTCGGTACGGCGCTCTCGGAGCCGTTCCCGGTGGGCGTGCGCTATACGGGGACGTCTCTGGCGTTCAACGCAGCGGGCATTTTCGGTGCTTCTCTGGCACCCTACATCGCCACCACACTGGCGACCGACTACGGCCTGCAAGCGGTCGGCTATTACCTGTTCGCGGCTTCCGCCATCACGTTCACGGCGCTGCTGGGGCTGGGGCGGTATTCGCAGGAAACACCATCGGCGGCCGCCGCCGCACAACGCGCCTGACGCTCAGTTCATCCCGCCTTAGCCAACGCGGTGTGCCGTGAGCGTGCCGCGCGTTCGGCCGCTTGACCGCGACGAACGACAGGTCCATATGAGCCGCGGCGGCGCCCCAGCGGTGCTGCCAATCCATAGAGAGAAAGAGCCAATGCCAAGCGACAGTAGCAGTCGATTGTCCGAGCCGTCGCGCCGCGTCCTGGCCTGAGCCCTCTCGCTCGCCACGGGCCATCCGCGACGGCGGAAACCCGAGGTGAGAAATGGAAGATACCGTCGCAGCGGCTGTCACGCACCCGTTCGCAGATCTCAACATCGCCGACATCGTCGCACGCCTCAATGAGGAGGACGTGGAGAGCGCGGCTGCGCATATCGCGGAACTGCCGCCGGAGCGCGCCATCGATGTGCTCGACCGCACCGAGCTCAAGAACGGCGGCGAGATCCTGCTTGAACTGCCGAGCGGACTTGCCGGGCAGATCCTCAAGGATATGTCCGCTGACCGCGCCGCCGATACGCTGCGCCAGCTCGACGGGCACGATCGCAGCGCGCTGCTCGCGCATGTCGACTTCGAAACGGCGATGCAGCTGAAGCTGCTGCTCGCCTATCCCGAAGGGTCGGCCGGCAGCTTGATGACGACGGAATTCGTCGCGGTTCCCTCGACCTACACGGTGGGGAAGACGCTCGATTACATCCGAGATGTGCAGAAGACGCGCGAGACCGTCTACATGGTGCTCGTGGTCGATCCGCGCACGCGCACGCTGGTGCGCATCGTGTCGCTGCGCGAGCTGATCTCCGGCGAGTCGCAGCAATCGATCCTGACCATTGGCGCGGGCAATGAGCCGATCTGGGTGGCGCCGGATGCCGATCGCGAGGAGGTGGCGCGGCTCATCTCGATCCACGACCTGCTCGCGCTTCCGGTGCTGAACGCACGCCATCAGGTGCTGGGGATCATCACCGTCGACGACATCATCGATACCATCGTGGCCGAGAGCGACGAGGACGTGCAGAAGTTCGGCGGCGTCGAAGGCACAGTGGAGCCGTATCTCGAAATCGGTTTCCTGCAGATGATCCGCAAGCGCGCCGGCTGGCTCAGCGTGCTTTTTCTCGGCGAGATGCTGACGGCGAGCGCCATGCAGCACTTCGAGGACGAACTGGCGCGCGCGGTGGTGCTGACGCTGTTCATCCCGCTCATCATGAGCTCGGGCGGCAACTCAGGCTCGCAGTCGACGTCACTTCTGATCCGCGCGCTGGCTCTCGGGCAGTTGCGCCTGCGGGACTGGTGGCGGGTCGCGGTGCGCGAAATTCCAATGGGCCTGATGCTCGGCGGCATTCTCGCTGCGCTCGGAATCGCGCGCATCGTCGCCTGGCAGCTGTTCGGCATCTACGACTACGGCCCACACTGGGAACTCGTGGCGCTGACGGTCGGGGCCGGTCTTGTCGGCATCGTCACGTTCGGGTCGCTGGCGGGCGCCATGCTGCCCTTCATCATGAAGCGGCTCGGATTCGATCCTGCCAGCGCGTCGGCGCCGTTCGTTGCGACGCTCGTCGATGTCACGGGGCTCGTCATCTATTTCAGCGTCGCTCTGGTGATCCTGCGCGGGACGCTGCTCTAGGGCGCCGAGCGAACAAGTTGCATCAGCCTTCAGCGTTCGACCTCGGCTGACAGTGTCGGCCGAGGTCGATTGTTTCAATCGCGCGCGCACGCATCACGGAGCGTTGATGGTTTTTCGCTAAACCTTGGCCCGCAGCACTTTTCGGAGGGGCCATGTCCACACTGTCGGTCGGCGATTGCATCAGCTACGGCTGGGAGACGTTCAAGAAGCGTCCCTGGATCCTCATCGGCGCGCTCGTCCTGGCGCTCATCATATCGGCAATCCCGGGCATGTTCGGACCGCAGCCGGACATCGGACCGGACGGCGAACTCATCCCGCCGCCAATGACGACGATGTACCTCGTCTCGACGCTGGCCAGCGTCGTGGTTTCGATCTTTGTCGGCATGGGCCTCATCACCTTCTCGCTGCGCGCGCACGACAACATCGAAACCGTGCAGCTCGGCGATCTGTGGAATCCGGGTCCGTTCTGGCGCTTCCTCGTCGCGCACATCCTTACCGGCATCATCGTGGCGCTCGGGTTCGTCGCTTTCATCATCCCCGGCTTCATCCTGCTCGTCGCGCTGCTGTTCGTGCCGTATCTGGTGGTCGAGCGGGGCCTCGGCCCCATCGAGGCGATCAAAGAGAGCTGGCGCATCACGAAGGGCCACAAGTGGACGCTCTTTCTGCTGTTCCTGGCGCTCATGGGCATCAATTTTCTGGGCATCCTGGCGCTCATCGTCGGTACTCTTGTCTCGGTGCCGGTGACGATGATTGCGGTCGCGCACGCCTACCGCAAACTGGCGATCTGACGGTCAAAACCGCCGAAATAAGGCGATGCCCGAATTTTTTCGGGCGTCGCTGACTGTGCGCAGACGGTCACACCATCCCCGAAAGCCCGGCCGGCTGCGTTGCGGCGCCTGCCCTGAGATGTTATCCGGCGAGGTCGAAGACTGTCGGGGGAACCTAATGCGCCGCGGCACCGCATTCGTCGCCCTACTGCTGCTCGGAGCATTCGCGCCGCGTACGGTTGAGGCCGGCCCAGCGCTGGTCGTCGAGCTGTCGAACAGCAAGGTGCTTTTCGCTGAGGACGCCGACAATCTCTGGCATCCCGCGTCGCTCACCAAGATGATGACGGCGTACCTCGTGTTCGAGGCGCTGAAGACCGGGAAGCTCACCCTCAAATCAAAGATTTCCTGCTCCGAGGCCGCGCATGTGCAGCCGCCGAGCAAAATCGGCCTGGCGGTCGGCCGTCAGATGAGCGTCGACCTTGGCCTGCAAGCGCTGATCATCAAGTCGGCGAACGATGTGGCTGTGATGCTGGCAGAGGCCGTCGCGGGCAGCGAAGTCGCCTTCGTGGCGGAAATGAACGCCAAGGCGCGCAAGCTCGGCATGGACCGCACGGTGTTCGTCAACGCCAACGGGCTTCCGGCGCCGGCGCAGGTGACGACGGCGCGCGACCTCGCGAAACTCGCTCGTGCCATCATCACCGACTTCCCCGAGTATGCGCATTACTGGGAAAAGCCGGACATGCGGCTCGGCAAACAGCGGCTGACGACCCACAACGGGCTTTTGACGTCGTTCGAAGGCGCCGACGGCATGAAGACCGGGTTCACTTGCGATTCCGGTTTCAACGTCGTTGCTACGGCGAGCCGCGACGGGCGCCGCGTGATCGCCGTTGTGCTCGGCGAGAATTCGAGCGCGGAGCGCAACATCCGCGCCGCGAGCCTGCTCGAGCATGGCTTCCAGCAAACCGGGTGGAAGCAGCTTTTCAACTCCACCACGGTCGATAACATGCCGCTGGCGGACGCCGCGCAGGTGCGCAGCGTTCGCAATGACGTCGTCTCCTGGGGCTGCAAGGAGCACGTGGCGAAGAAGCCGGGAACGAAAAAGCGCAAGATCGCTAAGAAGAAGCCGGCGGCGGGCGAGCCAAAGCCAGAGACCGTGACCATCGGACCGGCGGGCGGGCAGGCCGGCGAAAGCGGCGACGGCGCGCCGGCTGCTGCGGTCCAATTGCGCGGCACGGTGCCGCCGCCCATGCCTGCTGCCGCATTCCAGCAGCAGTGAGTTGCCGGCGGCGCGCGGGGCTGGCTACGCCGGAGTGAGACTGCCGGGGAGATGCGTCCCTAAACGATCAACTCGAGCTTTCCATCGCGGTACGGACATCCGGGCGGGGGTACGCGATCCTGCGGCACGCTCGGTTGCCGCGGCTCGACCTTCGTCTCATCGGCAGGGGGCGGCGGGGCGCCAGCGGCCCCCGCGGCCGGACCTGCCTGGGCAAGCGCCGACCCAGCCATGAGCAATGTTGCTGCTGTGCTAAAAAGCGTTAACCGCGACGATCGGGACATGACGAACCCTCCAGCGGACCTTTCCGGGAGCCTAGCACGGATGGCCGTCCAGCAAGTTTCATTTTGGCGCAGGAAACGGTGGCGCGCTTCTTGCTGACCGGTCTTTTGCGAAGTTGACACCAGGATTCCGAGCCGATGGCAAACCTCTGGCAAGAAAAGCCATCCATAGACGACCCCGAGTCCGACGCTATGGCGGGCGTTCTCGAGGCAATGCATGGACTGTACGCCGCCGAAGTCGCAGACTTCTTCTCGGCCCTTCACTACAAAACCGGCGACCGACCGCGTTCCCTCGCATGGGCGGACGTCGCCGAGCGGGTGCGCGAGCGCCAGCGCGACCGCATGCTCTCCTGATGATGCCCTCGGCATGAGCCAAACCAGCGCAATCGCCGCGACGCCACCATCTGCCTTGTTGCGGAGGGTGAAGGGCCTGTTCGGGCAGCTGGCGCAGATCGCGCATGCCCGGAACGATCGCCATCGTGCGCAACGCGACGCCTTCACCGTGTTCGCCCTGCGCTGCGCCAGCGCCGGCCTGCTCTACCTGTCGCAAATCGCGCTTGCGCGGTGGATGGGTGGCTATGAATACGGGATCTACGTCTTCGTGTGGACGTGGGTGATGATCCTCGGCGGTCTCACCGATCTCGGGCTCGGCGTGACGACGATCCGCTTCATTCCGCACTACCGCGAGACGGGCGACAGCGCCAAGGTGCGCGGCATGGTCGTCGGGACCTCTATGCTGACGTTCGCGATGGCAACGGTCGTGGCGGTCGCATGCGCCGGACTGCTCTATGCGTTCAAGCCATTCGACGACAACTTCATGACGCCGGCCTACATCGGGTTGTTGTGCATTCCGTTCTATTCGCTGTCGTGGGTGCAGGACGGCATCGGCAAAGCCTTCGCCTGGATGAGCCTCTCGATGGTGCCGCCGTATGTGCTGCGTCCGGCGCTGTTGCTCGCGGTGATGACCATCGCTCTCGCATCCGGTCTACCGATGCTTGCGACCACCGCGGTGGCGGCAGCCGTCGTGGCGGCGTTCGGCGCCAGCGCGGTACAGTCATGGCTGATGCGGCGTCGGGTGAGGAAGATCGTTGGCGAAGGTGAGCGCAGCTACGCATTTCCAACGTGGCTCAAGGCGAGCTGGCCGCTGCTCATCGTGAACGCCAGCGAGCTTACGCTGCAGAGTGCTGACGTGCTGATCGTCTCGCATTACATGTCGCCGACCGACGTTGCGATCTACTTCGCCGCTGCGAAGACGATGTCGCTCATTCTGTTCGTGCACTACGCCGTCGGCAGCTCGGTGGCCAACCAGTTCGCCGCGCTCGCTGCACGTGGAGACAAGGAAGCGCTCAACCGTTTTGCGCGCGAGGCATCGCACTGGACCTTCTGGCCGTCGCTCGCGGCGGGCGTCGCCATCCTGGCGCTCGGCATTCCGCTGCTGTGGCTGTTCGGTCCGCAGTTCGTCTCGGGATATCCGGTGATGCTGATCCTCGTCGCAGGCTTCCTGTTCCGCGCTGCGATGGGGCCGACGGAGTTCCTGTTGAACATGCTTGGCAAGCAGGGGATCAGCGCCGTTGTGCAGGTCTCGATGGCGCTCTCCAGCATCGTGCTCAATCTGGTGCTGGTACCGCTTTACGGACTGATCGGTGCAGCGATTGCCACGTCGGTGGTGCTTTCGCTTGGCGCGCTCGCAAACAGCGTCGCCGCCAGCCGCACGCTCGGCATCGAGGTGGCGGTGTGGCGGAACCTGTCGCGTAAGAAGGGCTGACACGAGTCGAGAGAGGCTTGGTGCTCAGCAGGAGTTGCGCGAGCTGAGAGCCGGCGCTCGCGCCGGAAGCCCTGGCGCCTGAGCATGGCGCCTTGCTCGCCATGCTGAAGTCTCGCCTGTCGGCGGGCCTACATCGGCGAGCCGATCACGAGCGTCCAGAAGGATTTGAACTCGGTGCGCGGGTCCTGCACCAGGGCGATGCCCATGTGCGTCGCGTCGCCGAGAAGCAGGTTCTTGTTGTGACCGGGGCTTTCCTTCCAGCCGCGCATGACCTCATTGAAATCGACCTGGCCGGTGCCGACGTTCTCGGCGGCCAGTCGCGCATGATAGCCGGTGCGCTTCACACGGTCCCACGGGTTGGAGCCGTCCGAGCCATAGTGCGAGATGCGGTCCCACTTGGCGAGATCGCGTGCGTGCGCCTTGGCTGCCTCTGTCAGCTCGGCGTTGAGCTTCAGCGGCTTCAGGCCCTTGTCCTTGCGGTACTGATTGATGATGTCGCGCGCGCGCTCGGCGTCCAGCGCGGTATGCGAATAATCGCGATCCGACAGGGCACCTGTCGGCGCCTTCTCGTACGAGCCCTTCGGCGCCTGATCGAGCGCGGCATACTGCTGGCCAGCGACCGCAGGGGTCTTGGCGCGCGGCACGGACGGCTCGCCGCCGAGCGCAACGCTCTGCACGTTGGGCGATGAATTGATGGAAGCCGTGGTGTCAGGCTGATTGTAGCCCGAGGAGATCGACTGAGATCCCAGGCTGCAGGCTGCCATAGCAATGGCAGCCACTGCGCAAAGCGCGACGCGATACATACAGGCCACTCCCGCGTGGATGGATGCGGTACAACGGTTGATCATCGCGTAAACCCGTTAACTCGCCGTTAATGCTAATGGGTTGTAACCACACGTTCGAATGCGAGCCGCCCTCCGGCTCAATCGCATATTCGCGTGGCATTCCCCCTGGTTGCGTCGACGGCACGGTCAAGCACCGGTGCGATCACGCGTTAATATGTTGTTGGCAATTTGACCCATGTGGGGCGAAAGCCGGGCGTCCGATCGAAAACTTGGGGAGCGCATGCAACCGTCCCTCCCTTTCGCGCCTCGCCCTCTTGAAGCCACGACAATCTCTCACACAATTCGTCGCGAGCGGCCGCTGATTCGCGCGTGTGGCCATGCTAACGGCATGAGGAGACGCGTTGCATGTCAGCCATGAGCAGGAGCGCCGGGGCGCTGCCGCTGAGCGGCGCATCGCATACCAGCCTCGACGACATCATTCTTGCGCGCGTTGCCTGCGCGGGCGGGGCCACGCGCGCACAGATCGTGCGAGACCTCAATTCCATCGCGACGCCTAAGCTGTCTGCCACCCAGTGGCGCACCACGGCGGATACGACGTTGGCGCGACTGATGGTTGCCGGCATCCTGCGTGAGCAGCGCGGCCGGCTTCGCCTCTCCGAGATCGGCGAGACGATGGTGGCGAGCTATTTTGGCGAGAAGCACGCGCACACACGGACATGGTCCGACCAGCGCGATATCTGGCTGGTGGCGAAGGGGCTCGGCGTCGACGCCAGCAAGCCGGCGTTGCGCAGTGCCTTGTCGCGGGTGGACGGACTTTCCGCACTGCTGGTGCAGCACGCATTCGGACTTTCGGTTCGGCAGGCGCTTTCGCCGTCGAAGCTGCGGGCCGCGCTGGCGCTCGTCGCTCTGGAGCGCGCCTTCGGCGATAACGTCAAGGAAGGACTTGAGAAAGGCGCGGCGCTGTCGGCCAAGGCCGGGCGTGTTCTAGCTGGCCAGCTTCTCGCAAAGCCACGTGAGCTACCGACCGACGTGCGCCTGATCAGCGCGTTGTGCACCGACCAGACCGGCGTTGCCCGCCTGGATGGTGACAGCCTGCGCCTGGCGATACTGCGCAAGCTTGCAGGTGCGGATACACCAGCAACGGCGCCGATAAGTCCAAGAGTTGCCTTGCGGAAGGCGACCGAATCAATTCCGGCGCCAGTGGTCGCGCTCACACCGCAAGTGGAAGCGGCGCAGCAGCGCCCTGGACTCTCGCAATTTTCTGCCGGTGTGCTCAATGCGGCACGCGGCAATGCCGAGGGCTGGCCAGGGGCGCGCAAGGCGTTTATCTCTCGGGTGTGGGACGCGATTCGCACCTCGCACCCCGAATGGGGTCTTTCCGAGATCGAATTCAAAGACATGCTGGCCGGCGCGCACCGCGCGGGGCAATTGGTGCTGGCTGGCGCCGATCTAAAAAACAAACAAAACATCAAAGAATTCGAGGAGTCCGCGATCCTCTACAAGAATACCGTTTGGCACTATGTGCGCGTCGAAGACTGAGACGTCGAGGGGCATCGACTGATGCAGCTTAAAGAAGCTTCTCCGCAACCGGCTCCGGACCGACTCTTCTCGGCGTTCGAGCAATCGATCACCTGGGAAGACGATATCTGGCGCGCCGATCCGGTCGACGTCGCGGAAGTGCACGCCAAGGCGCGGCGCAAATTCTCCGACCTCCTGACGAGCATCACGTCCGGGCGCGGCCCTGGCACGCAGGATCGTATCCTGCTGTTCCATGGACAATCCGGCGCCGGAAAGACCCACCTCTTGCGTGCCCTGCGCACGTCGGCACATCGCGACGGCACGGCCTATTTCGGCTATGCGCAGATGACGCCGGACGTCGCCAACTACGCAGACTATTACCTGCGGCGGCTCGTGCATTCGCTGGAGAAGACGTACGATCCGGATTCCTCGGGCGAGACTGCCCTGCAGCGCCTTACCGGGCGCATGGTGGCCGATGCCGCCGTCGACGCCAAGGATCTGGCAAACCTGCGAGAAGCCAACCTCGATGAGGCAAAGCTCGCGAAGCTCGTTCTCAAGATTGCCGACGATGTCGTCGCGGCGCCGAAGTACGCCTCGCGCGAGCTCGACATCAACGTCGTGCGGGCGCTGCTCTATCTGGAGCGCCGGGATCCGCGCATCGATCAGCGCGTGCGCCAATACCTGCACGGCCGCCCGCTCACCGAGCTTGCGCATCAGGCCGTCGCCGCACTCGATCCGAACGATGGTGAAGATCGCGCCTTCGAAATCATTGCCGCGCTCGGTGCGCTGATGTGGACCGTCGACAGCGCGGCGCTCGTATTCTGCGTCGATCAGGTGGAGGACCTGCGGTTCTTCTCCGACGCCGAGGAGCGCTTCCAGCGCGCGGTGCGCGACCTCATCCAGATCGCCAACCGCGTCCCCAACGCCATTCTGATCATCTCGTGCCTGGAAGATTTCTACGGCCAGGTGCGCGGCGTGCTGGCGCAGTCCTACATCGACCGCATCGAGAAAGCGGGCCCGGTAGCGCTGCTCGAATCGCGCACGCCGGAAGAGGCGCGCCTGATCATTGCGAAGCGGCTGCAGCACATCGCCGAGACCAGCGAGACGGGCGCCGGCTATTCCGATCCGTCCGCCTATTTCGGACCGCAGTTCTACGAGGAGTTCTCCGGGCTTTCGACCCGCCGGCTGCTCGAGCATGCCCACAGCCGCTTGCGTTCCAAGACCGGTCCCGAGGGTGAAGAGCCTGACGAGGACGAAGCCGAGGCGGACAAGGGCGGCGGCGGCGGGTTCATTTCGCGGCTCGCGGCGGCGCTCGGTCTCGGCCTTGCCGAGGACGGAGACAAGACGCCGGCGATGCCGAGCGTCGATTACCGCGAAGCCTGGGAGCGCTTTCAGAACGCGTCCGAGGCGGAAATTCCGTCCGACGAGCGCGAACTACTTGATGTGCTGTCCGGCGCACTGGTCCTCGCCAAAGAAGAATGGGCGGGAACGATCCTGCTCAGCTCGGAGCGTCTGGAGCTCGGAGACGATCTCGGCGCCATCGACTTCACGCTGCGGCACCAGGGCGGCCTGACGACCGACGGGCGCGTCTTCATCTGCAACAAGCCGACGCAGGGCGGCGGCCTGAAGCGGCAGCTCGACCGCGTTCTCGCCAACATGGGCGAAAAGCAGTGCTTCATGCTGCGTGCGTCCGACTATCCGCCGAACCGCAAGAACCAGACTGCGACGGCGTTCCGCAAATTCCGCGAGAACGGCGGGCGGGCGCTCATCGTGCCGCTGGCCGAGTGGGAGCGCATGATGATGGTGCGCGAGTTCCACACGCACCACCGCCAGGACCCAGGCTTCATGGGCTGGCTCAGCAATGCCAAGCTGCTCTCGAACCTGCCCAGCATCATTCAGCTCCTGCGGCTCGATCTGCTCGGACGGGCGCTGCCGAAGTCGGCTGCGGCCGAGGCTGAAGCTGCCGCCAACGGGTCGAAGGCCAATCGCTCGCGCAGCCTGATGGGCGCGCTCGATGAGGCCGCCAGCGCTCCGGTTGAAGCGGGCGACAATGCCGAAACTGCGACCACCGAAGAGGAAGAGCTGCCGTTGTCGGTCATTCTCGACGAGAATGCTTCGGGATCGAGCATCTTTGCCGGCCGCCAGATCCGTCAGGGTGCGCGACCGGTCACGCTCAACAAGGACGTCCTCAAGCGCCACGCAGCGGTGCTCGGTGGCTCAGGCTCCGGTAAGACCACGCTGGCGTTGAGCCTCATCGAGCAGCTTCTGCTACGAGGTATTCCGGCGGTGCTGATCGACCGTAAGGGCGATCTTTGCAGCTACGCCAATCCGGACGTTTGGCGCGACAACGACGAGGGCTTCTCGGAGCGTCGCGGCGAGCGCGAAAAGCTTGCCGACGCCATCGACGTCGCCGTCTTCACGCCTGGGCGCGCCTCGGGGCGTCCGATCTCGATCACGCTGCTTCCCAACGGCATCAACGAATTGCCGGAGCACGAGCAGCAGCTGCTCGCCAACCTTTCTGCAGCGGCGCTCGGCGACATGCTGCATCTGAAGCATTCGGCGACCCACCAGAAGCAGTGGGGCACGCTGTCGGTTGCGCTGCGCATTCTCGGCTCGCGTCACAGCCGCGAGGTCACTCTCACCGACCTTATTCACCTGCTGGAAGACGAGGATCCGGAGCTTTCGGATCTCACGCAGCGCATGGACCCGTCCGGCAAGATTCGCCGTGACCTCGTTGCGCAGCTCGACAGTCTCCGGCACCGCAACTCGGCTCTGTTCGAGGGCGGCGGCGAGCCGCTCAGCATGGAGGCTTTCCTCGGCCTCGGCCAATATGCGCGCGAGGGGCGTACGCGGCTGTCGATCATCTACACCGGCTTCCTCGGCGACAACGAGAACATCCTATTCTGGGTGTCGCAGTTCCTTTCGGAGGCCCTGCGGTTCTGCCAGCGGAACCCGAACGACGAGTTGCAGGCCGTCGTCATGTTCGACGAGGCCGACCTCTACATTCCGGCGAACTCCAAGCCCGCGACTGCGGAGCCGCTGCAGAGCCTTTTGAAGCGTGCGCGTTCGGCGGGGCTCGGCATCATGCTCGCGACGCAGTCGCCCGGCGATCTCGACTACAAGAGCCGCGATCAGATCACGAGCTGGTTCATCGGCCGCGTGCGCGAGGATACGGCGCTTCGCAAGCTCAAGGCGGCGTTCCAGAGCGAGTCCGGCCTGGAGCCGGCGGCGGTGCTTCCTGGCCAGACGGTCGGCGAGTTCCACCTCGTGCAGGAAGGCCTCGTGCGTCCGATGAAGGCGCAGCGTTCGCTCATCATGGCGGAGCAGGTTCCGTTCGATCGGATCGAGCAGCTTTCGCGCGAGACGAAGGGGCAGGACGAGCGTCAGCTGCGCCTGTTCGACGGGCCGTCGCGCGGGGCTTCTACGCACACTGCGAAGCGCGGATGATGCACAAGAGCAACCCATCCACAGGTTGCTTGCGCAAGGGACTCGGTGCGCGCGATTGTTTGGGCGCCCTGCACCCACTCCACTAGAGGATCAGCTAACGCATTTGCGCTGCTCAATTTTTTGAGCACGCAAACGCACGCGCAATCGAGTTGTCAGGGCTGCGTTTTTCGCAATTGCGAAACTATCCGCCGTTTCCCCTGTAAACAGGGCGTGTCAACAACTTTCTTCTGATGTAAATTCGCCAAGTCACCGGAAATTTTAAGGGGGTCTCCGGTGGCGAGGCGGACTTGTTCGATGAGCGTCGATCGCGGCGTAGACGGCGTGCGTGCGGGGTAGTGTTATGGTTGCGAAGTCTTTTGTCATGCTGGTGGCAGCAACGGTATTAGGTCCGGCTGTTGGGGTTGGACTTTTCATGTTGCTGCACACGCTTTGACAGCATGGTGATTTTGACAGTCTGGCGTTTTGACACCTTGGCTTGCCGAGACGTGGCGCGTTCGACATTGCGCCATCGCGCAGGGCCAATATCGCCATAAACGCTGGCTAGTGATCGCTCGTGTCGGGCGCGTTGGCGCTCGTGTTCCTGCGAGCGACAGTCAATGCTCGTCATTTTTCGCGTGCTGTTGCGGGCGCTCGAGCTTTTATTGCTGCTGCCGTTCCGCATCCTGCAGCTGCTCCTCGACCGCGTCGCCTTCAATCCGCGGCTGGGACCATTGCGCCATATCGCTGGCGCCGGCATCGCGTATTGCGCTCTTGCTCTCCTTCTCGTCTACGTCTTTGCGCCCGTCCGCGGATTCATCGGGCATTACACGCTCGGCGACAGGCTGCACTACGACGCTGAGCGCTGGCTCGCGACGGCGATCTACGATGTGCGCGGCAGCTTCGTCGGCACCTTCGATCCGCGTCTCGACAGCCTGCGCGACGTCAACTACTCGAGCGAGGCGATCGACCTCGGCGACTACATCGCGAACCCCGACCACAAGTCGATCCCGGCGCGCGAGGTGCCAGAGCAGTATTGGCAATGCCTCGTCTATCACGAGGATCGCAACCTCGGCGGCATTCTCAACCCCTACGGCATCGACCTGCCGGGGGTGCTCAAGATCCCGTTCTCGACCGTCAAGCGCTCGATCGCTTCCAAGCGCCTGTCGCTGGGCGTCGGCGGCTCGACGCTCGCCATGCAGTTCGTACGCGTCATCTACAAAACGCCGCCCGGGCTGCACGAGGGTGCGTTCGTCAAACTGAAGCGGAAGCTCGGCGAGTGGTGGCTGGCGCCGGTCGTTTATCGTGAGCTTACGGAGGGCGGCGACAACCGGGCGCTGAAGCAATGGGCGGCCGATCACCTGTGGCTGGCGCAGCGCACGGGCGGATCACCGCTGCACGGCATCGAGCTGACGAGCCGCATCGTGTTCGGCAAGGAGGCGGCGGACCTCTCGGTTGCCCAGCAGTATGTGCTGGCGTCGGCAGTGAACCGCCCAATCATCCTGCTGGAGGGAAGCGAGCGGCTCAACGCGGTGCGGCTCGATCGCTGGCGGTATCTCACGGAGGTGCGGGCGCGCACGTGCGCGGAGAAGCTCATCAAGGACGAGGCGCAGCTGAAGGAAGTGCTGTTCGAGCTCGTCACGATGGCCGCCGGCCCTCCCGATCCGAAGATCAAGCCGCGACTGCAGGAGGCGCTCGACAAGTACGCGCCCGGGCTGGCGCTGCCGGCGCAGGCGAACCCGGTGGTACGCGCCAACGCCCTGATGCCGGCGGCGCGCTACGGCATCCGCGAAGAAATGAAAGAACACTACGGCTTTGCGTGGCGCGATCACGTGCGCGGCGTGACGACGACGTTCGACGCGGCACGGAACCTCGCCTTCGCCGCGACGACGCGGGATAAGCTGTCGGACATCAACGCGCGGTATGCCGATAAGATCGACAGCGGGTATACGCTCGATCCAGCCCAGATCTCCGAGGACCGGCACAGCCCGGGCGTGATCGTCGCCGCGGCCAATGCGAATGGCCAGATCGTGCGGTACTTCGAGCAGGGCGAGAACGCCGCCTATTTTGGATCGCCCTTCGCGCGGGAGACGACGACCGGTTTCTATGACGCCGCGCGCGAAAGCCGGATGGTTGCCTCGACGGGCAAGATCATCGCCGCGATCGCCATCGCCAACACTCTGCGAGATACGCCGCAATCGGTCTATTCCGACGCGCATGCACCGGCGCAGGGCCTCGACACCTGCGCGCGCGGGGATCAGCAGCATGGGCGCCGAGCGCTGACGGCGTTCGCGTGCTCGCTCAACGATCCGCTGATGACACGTACCGCGCAGGTGGGGCAGGCGCGCATGAAGCGGCTGATCGACCAACTCGGCTTCACGATGCCACCGACGAACGCCGACGGCAGCGGGACGCCACCTTCGACTGCGGTGGTCCTTGGCCAGGTTGCAGCCGCCCCACGGCGCGTCCATCACCTCGCTGGCGTGGTCCTCGCTAGCCTCATCGGCCGCGGAGGATCACCGCTGCAACAGCCGACGCTGATCAAGCAGTACGATTTTACAAGCACGGACGAGACCGCGCCGGACCCGCGTGGACGTGTCATCCCGGATCGGGTCATCCGGGCCGGCGCGCGGCCACTCGTTCGCGGATTGCTGCAGGCGCCGCTTTGCTATGAGGCGGGCGGCAAGCCGACGGGTACCCTGAAGGATCTCTCCCACTGGTGCGCAAACCGGCATCCCGGCCTGAAGCTGCACTTCGCCAAGACCGGCACGCAGGTGACGGAGGACGTCAACGCGACAGTCGATGCTTGGATCGCCGGCGGGTTGCAGTTCGCGAACGGCGCCGCCTATTCGTACGTGGTCGTCGTCGGCACCGGCTCGGCGCGTAATCCGTGGGCGCGCAGCCTCCACGCGGCGCAGGTCGCAGTGCCGCTGCTGGAGGCGCTGCTGACAGACCTCGAAGCCGAAGCGACGGGAAAGAAGCCTGCCGCGATGAAGGCGAAAACGGCCGCACCGCCGCCCGCGCGCAAGAGCGGGGCGAAGCTGAGTTCCAACTGAGTGCCCCGTTAGCGGCTGCGCATAGCGCGCGTGTGTGGACTGCAGCGTTCCGCCACTGCGACGCCGCACTGGCGACAAAAACCAAGCCTACCAACACTCCCGGATCACTTACCGGCACGATGGCAAGACACTGAAGGGCGAAAGAGGCGTTCGCGCATTCGGTGGTTGAAGCTGCTCTGCGACGGCAAACGTCGCGAGCGGGCGACCGCTTTTGCGCGATGGGTTGAGCAGGTCATCGATGTCGTTGCGGACGGGCGCGCCTTGGTCGCGCACCAGAACTTCCCCGGGAAGCCAGGGCTACGGCTTCGAGTCGGCGGCCGATTGGGCCGAGCCGGAACGGCCGAAGCGCGACTACAAGAAGCTGTTTCTGATCGTCGGTCTCGCCGGCCTCTCCTGGGTCGCGACGTACGTCGGCATGCTCGAGCTCATCGAGAGCAACATGGGCGTTCTGCCGCTCGTCCATAAGCTGATCATCGGCTTCTCGGTCGCCATGCTCATGACGATGGTCGTGTGGCTGCTCGACCAGATGTTCTCGCCGATCGACTGGTTCACGCGCCTTTCCTACCTGTTCGGGTATGTGTTCCTGACCGTCATCTCGGTCGGTTTCGGCTTCGGATTCTACTGGAAGGTCCTAGAGAGCCGGTCGGAAGCCGCGCGTTCGGCGGAGAGTGCCGTCGGCCAGGTGCAATCGTCGCTGCACGGCGCGGCAACGCGGCTCGAACAGTTGCAAGGAACGCTGGTTCAACTCGCGGCGCTATCGACCGAGAAGGCGGGCGTCGAACGTGAGCGCGGGACGACATGCCCCAATTCCTCGCCGGGCGACGGGCCGCGGCGGAAGATGCGCGATGAGGATGCCGCGCGGTTCGGCTTTGCGTCCGAGTTCGTCAAAACACGCGTCACGTCGATCAAGGGCGACATGGCGGCGCTCGATGCCGATCTCGTCAAGATCGTCTCGAACGATGCTTCGACGGTCGATGCCACGACGGGCACGCGCAACGAGTTCATGCGCTTGCTAGGACGTCGCCTCGACATGACGGTGACGGGCTTCAACGCGTTCCGTACCGACCCGCAGCTGCGGCAGATACGGACCGATCTTGCCGACCGGGCTGAGCGGACGACGATCGACACAGGCAACGGCAAATCGATCTCGTGCCCCGACGCCCAGTTGCAGGTGGCACTACGTGGCGTCGTCCGCGCCATCGACCAACTTCCGACGCTGGAGAAGCCGGAGATTGCGGCTGTCGAGGGCTCGGAAGCCACCATCGAAGCCTTCCGGCGCCTGACGGCGACCTTCATCGGCCTCCTTTCATTCGAGCTGCCGCCGTCGGCCGACGAGTTGCGGGTGCTGCAGCAGCGGGCCGTGCAGTCGATCGACAATCCGGCTGCACTGCATGCCCTCAACAACGAGGCGGTGGGGCTGTCGAAACGCGACTACATTCCGCTCGGCGTTGCCGTGTTCGTGGACCTGTGCCTGCTGCTCGTTTCCATCGGGCGGCCGATGAACCGCTTCGTCGCGACGCGGCAGAGCATGATCGAGGCGGAGCGCGGGCCGGTGTTCCCTATCCTGTCGCGGTTCTCGGAGATCCATAACCACGAGGATATGCGGCGCACGTTCGATGTGTTCCGCGAGGTGATCTTCGAATCGGGTGGCACCTACTACGTGGCGGTGCCGCTCAATGCGCCGCGCCATCACCCGCAGCGGGAACAGCTGCGCCGCGACGCGCAGGCGCTCGCCAACCTCTGCTATGCGCTTGAAGGACAGGGCGTCCTGTCGCGGCCGTGGAAGATCGCGCCGGGGCTCGTCGCGCATCGGAAGCTGCGCCGGCAGGGGTCGAAGTTCATCGAATGCTACCGGGACAGCCAGATCGCGCCCGTGCCGCGCGCGCTGCGTGGGCTGAAGTCCATGTTCGTCGCCGACCGCCACGGCGAGGAGCTTCCCGCGTTCAGGATCTACGCCTTCAAGAACGGCGCCTGGCCGGAGATGATCCTCGGGGCCGTCATGGGCGCAGCGGGTCGCATCGAGGCCGAGCGCCGGCGCCAGGAGGCCATGCGGCCGGCGGTGGAAGAGGTGCCCGAGGTGCGGGCGGCGTTCGAACGCGAAATCCAGGAAGCCGTGCAGCCGAAATCGGAGAGCCGGGAGCTGCCCGAGGCAGCCTCGCGCCTCACTGTGCGCCGGCGCCGGAGCCGCCCGAGCATCTTCCAGCATCGTCCGGGCGCGGTTCCTGAGCCGACGCTGCGGCCAAGCCGGCCGGCGGTCTCGGCCGCCATGAAGGAGCCGGAGCGCCAGCGAGAGCCTGTCTCGATGCGGCCGGACCCGAAGGCGGACAAAGCGTATCGCCAGCGCTTCGGGAACTATGCAGGCCTCGCGGAAGCGGAACTCTCCACCTACGAAGCCCTAGAGGAAGCGCCGGATCCGGCCAACAGCAACACCGCGCGCACCACGCCGGCCGTCGAAGAGCAGACCGTCGTCGTTCCGTTCCCCGCGCCTGGCCAGACGCGCGGTGACAGCGACGTTCACGCGACCATCGGCGTCGAGCTGCGACGCGAGACCGCAACCTTCCACGTGCCGGTCGGCGACACTTCGCTTCCCGAGGCGATCAAGAGACTGTCGGACGCGCTGCAGATCGAGACGGAAGATCAGCGCACCGATCAGCTCGAATTGGCGCTTGCCACAACGGGATCGGAGCCCGTTGCGAACTCTGAGACGCTGCTTCTGGAGGATCTTTCCGATCCACAGGATTCGCTCTCTGTGGACTTCGAGCCGCCACGGGTGCTTCGCAGGATGGTGGACTAAGCCGTTGTCCGCGCACGCTCGAATTCACTCATCGTGAGTCAGTCTGAAACTCTTGCTTAACCGAAATGGCAGCTTAATGAGCGGCAACAGCAACAAACCCGGTGGGACATGTCTCGCGCTTCGATCCCGGGCAACAAGGGGGACCACGGTCATGTCCAATGAAACTCCATCTCTTCTGCATGGCCAGTCCATTGCCGAGAAGGTCGCGAAGCTGACGGCCTTCATCGGCGACGATCTTGATGCCCGCTCCGCTCACGGCCTGCATATTACGGGCGGGTGCTATCTGCTCATCGCCCGTTCTCCCGAAAGCCCGGTCGCGCAGGCCCTGCGTAGCCATGCCGAGCGCATGGCGTCGATGGGGATTCGTGTGCGCGCCATCTTCAGCGAAGTCGATTCGGCTCACCCCGTGCAGCAGATGGGCCCGTTCGCGATGCCGAGCGAGTGCCGCATCGTTCGCGATCAGCGCCTGCTGGCAGCCCACGAGCAGCTCGTCCTCGCCCCGGCCACGGCCTGGGTCGGCGATTGCATGCGTCGCGACCCCGGCAAGCGTGATGCCCTGGAGAACTATGCCGCCAACTGCGCGCAGACCTGTGCGCACGCCACCCGCTCGTTCGAGAGCTTGTGGCGCGCAACGGCACCGCTCTTCACGGTTCCGCCGCTTGCCGCCGCGCTCGCCCAGATGCCAGAGATCGGCGTTGCAGCGGAGAGCATCCCCGAGGGTCTGCAACGCCAGTAAGCGGCGCGCTCAACCCCAAAAAACTGTTCAAACGAGGCCGGTGCCAACGAGCGCCGGCCTTGTCGTTTCTGCCAGCGTGCAACGAGCCGCAAGTGGCGGGAACTGGCGATATTTCCCGCCTTATCCCCACCGCGTGGACATTGGGCCCCGATCGCCTTCACCGGAACATCTAACGCTCCGATACTGCAAGCGGATCGTTTCCGGCTCAGTCCCCCAAGGTGGCCACCCATGTCATTGCTCGCGCGCCTATTCATGGCCTTCACGCTCATACTGCCGCTGACGCCCGCGTTGGCGCAGCAACAGGCTTCGCAGGACGTGCATCCGTTCGCCCATCAGGGCGTCAAATCGGATGCCGAACGCTACGAGGCGTATCTCAAGTCGAACTGGAAGCTGTCGGACAAGAGTGCCGCCGACCTCAAGCGAGAGGGCGAGCGCCAATTGCGCTCCGATCCGCGCGCTGCCTCGCGCAGCTTCGCCGGTGCGGCGGTCGCCGACAGCCGCGACGCGGACGGCTGGGTGGGCCTGGCACGCGCGCTGCTCGCCATTCCGCCCGATCCCAACAAGGACAGCGAGCGCTATGACTTGCCGGTCAACGCCTCGGGTGCAGCGTACATCGGATATGAGCGCAGCCAAAACGATCCGCAGCGGGCCAAGGCGCTGGCGGTCCTGGGCGATGCTCTGCAGCGGCGCTCCTACTGGCGCCCGGCACTCGATGCGCTGAAGACGAGCCTTGCGCTCGCCGACAACAGTGCGGTGCGCGAGACGTACGACAAGCTGCGGACCGAGCACGGCTTCCGCATGACCGACTACAAGTCGGACGCAGAGACATCGTCGCCGCGCCTGTGCCTGCAGTTCTCGGAGGGGCTGGCACGCGGACAGGTCGATTTCAGCAAGTTCGTCTCGGTGGACGGCAAAGATCCGCAAAGCGTAACGGCAGAGAACGAGCAGCTTTGCATCGAGGGGCTGTCGCACGGCCAGCGCTATCAGGTGCAGGTTCGCGCAGGGCTGCCTTCCTCCGTAGAAGAGGAACTGAGAAAATCCATCGAGATCGCGGTCTACGTTCCTGACCGCAAGCCGTTCGTGCGTTTCTCGGGCAAGTCCTATGTGCTGCCGAGCCGCGGACAGCAGGGCATTCCGCTCGTCTCCATCAACACCTCGAAAGTCGAGGTGGAGGTCTATCGCATCAACGATCGCAACCTCGTCGGTGCGCTCGAAAACGGCGATTTCCAGCGTCAGCTCCAGAGCTACGAGATCGAGCAGATCAAGTCGCGGACGGGCGAGAAGGTTTTCACCGGCTCGATGGACGTGCCGCAGAAGCTCAACGAGGAGATCACGACGGCGCTGCCGGTCACTGACGCGGTTGGTGTGCTGAAGCCGGGCGTCTACGTGATGGTCGCCAAGCCGACGCAGAAGTCGCGCGATGACTACGGCACCGAGGCGACGCAGTGGTTCATCGTTTCGGACCTCGGCCTCACCGCATTCACCGGTGACGATGGCGTGCACGCGTTCGTTCGCTCGCTCGCCGACGCGACGCCTTCCGGCGAAGCGAACGTAAAGCTGATCGCCCGCAACAACGAGGTGCTGGGCACCGCCAAGACCGACGCACGCGGCTATGCGCGCTTCGACGCCGGCCTCGCGCGCGGTGAAGGGGGTCTGCAGCCAGCGATGCTGGTTGCGGAGAATGCGAACGGCGAATACGCGTTTCTCGACCTGACGTCCGGCGCGTTCGATCTGACGGATCGTGGCGTGAAGGGCCGCGAGGCTCCGGGACCGCTCGACGGGTTCGTCTACACCGAGCGCGGCGTCTACCGCCCCGGCGAAGACGTGCATATCGCGGCGCTCGTCCGTGACGCGGCCGGGAAGGCGGCGAGCCTGCCGGTGACGCTCATCGTCTCGCGGCCGGATGGCGTCGAGCATGCGCGCTACACGCTGAAGGATCGCGGGCTCGGCGGCCGTGACATCACGCTGCCTCTGGCACCGTCGGCGCAGACCGGCACGTGGCGTGCGAAGCTGCACACCGATCCGAACAAGGACGCCATCACGCAGGTGTCCTTCCTCGTCGAAGACTTCGTGCCCGAGCGGCTGGACCTCAAGATCGAGGCGCCAACCGCAGCGCTCGCTCCGCAGGAGACGCAGACCATCAAGGCCACCGGCCGGTACCTCTATGGGCCGCCGGCAGCCGACCTCGCCATCGAGGGCGATATCGTCGTGCGCCCGTCGAAAAAGGACGTCGACGGCTATCCCGGCTTCACGTTCGGGCAGGCCGACGAGGCCATCGAACCGGTGAGGAAGCCGCTCGAAGCCTCGACCACGACGGACGCGCAGGGTGTCGCCCAGGTAGCCGTCACTCTGCCGCCCGTCACTCAGACGGCAAAGCCGCTCGAAGCCAACGTCATTCTGCGGCTGCGTGAATCGGGCGGCCGCACCATCGAACGCAGCGTCACAATTCCGGTCGATCTCAAGCAGCCTCGCGTCGGCTTGAAGCCGCTGTTCAAAGCGTCGGAGCTCGACGAGAAGCAAACGGCCGGGTTTGAAGTCGTCGTGCTCGACAGCGCCGGCAAGCGCGTCGATGCGAAGGGCCTCAGCTGGGTCCTCAATCGCCTCGACACGAACTGGCAGTGGTATCGTCGCGATGGCCAGTGGAACTACGAGGCCGTGACGCTGACGCGCAAAGTTGCCGACGGCACGTTCGACGTATCTGCCGACGGCGCCTTCGCCAAGATCGAGGCTGGCGTCGAGTGGGGCCGCTATAAGCTGGATGTGACCTCGGCCGATCCCAGCGGTCCGGCGGCGAGCATGACCTTCAACGCCGGCTGGTACTCGGCGTCGAACGAAGCGGAGAGCCCGGAAGTGCTCGACGTGGCGCTCGACCGCGCGAGCTACAAGAGCGGCGAGACGGCCAAGCTGCGCATCGCGACCAAGCTTGGCGGAAAGGCGCTCGTGTCGGTTCTGTCGAACGGGCTGCTGTCGCAGCAGGAAATCGAGGTGCCGAACGGCGGTGGCGAAGCCGACGTCGTGGTCGGCGAGGACTGGGGGCCGGGCGCCTACGTGACCGCCATGCTCTATCGTCCGCTCGATGAAAGCCTGAAGCGTATGCCATCGCGCGCCATCGGCGTGCAGTGGCTCGGCCTCGACCAGGCGAGCAAGACGCTCAGCGTTGCGATGTCGCCGCCGGAGAAGATCAAGTCCGGCACGACGCTCACTGTTCCGGTGAAAATCGAAGGGTTGAAGGCCGGCGAGGAGGCACGCATCACGCTCGCCGCAGTCGATCTCGGCATCGTCAACCTGACGCGTTTCCAAACCCCGGCGCCGGAGAACTGGTTCTACGCGCAGCGTCGCATGGGACTGGAAATCCGCGACTTCTACGGCCGACTGATCGACGGCATGCGCGCTGAACGCGGCACGCTGCGCTCGGGCGGTGACGGCGGCGCGGACCTTGGCCTGCAGGGAAGCCCGCCGGTCGAAGCAACGGTTGCCGAGTTCTCTGGCATCGTCAGCGTCGGTCCCGATGGCACTGCCACGGTCAACTTCGACATCCCCGACTTCAACGGCACGGTGCGCCTCATGGCCGTTGCCTGGAGCGCCGACAAGCTCGGGCATGGTCAAGCCGACGTGATCGTACGCGATGCCGTGGCGCTTACCGCGTCCGGTCCCCGGTTCCTGACGCTCGGCGATGAGGCTCGCCTCGACCTCGCCGTGCACAATGTCGAAGGGCCCGCGGCGGCATACAAAGTCGATCTGCTGAACGGCGAGACGTCCGTGCACACGGCAAGCCTCGACCTCAAGGCGAACGAGCGGCGCGCGGTGCAGGTGCCGATCAAGCCGACGGACGTCGGCCTCATCGACTACGACATCCGCGTCACCGGTCCCGACGGCATCGACGTCAAGCGTCACCTGACGTTCGACGTGAAGCCGCCGGCGGCCGACATCAAGCGCACGACCGTCGCCACGCTGAAGCCGGGTGGAAACATCTCGCTCAGCCCCGACCTCGTACGCGACATGATCGCCTCACGCACCCGCGTGTCGATCAGTGCCGGGCCAATCGCGCGGCTCGACGTTCCCTCGCTGCTGACGTCGCTCGACCGCTATCCGTATGGCTGCGCCGAGCAGACGGTGAGCCGTGCACTGCCGCTGCTTTACGCGAACGCGGTTGCCTCGCAGCTTGGCATTGCGCCCGACAAGGAGCTGAAGGAGCGCGTGCAGAAGGCCGTCGATCGCGTGTTCGAGATGCAGGACAACAGCGGCGCGTTCGGTGTCTGGGGGCCGTCGACGACGGATCTCTGGCTGACCGGCTACGTCACCGACTTCCTGACACGCGCCAAGGAGCAGGGCTTTGCGGTGAACCCGCAGGGCTTCAACCAGGCGCTCGACAGGCTGCAGAACTTCATCGCCTACGCCGAGGACTTCCAGAAGGGCGGCGAGGACCGGGCGTACGCGCTCTACGTTCTCGCCCGCAACGGCCGCGCGCCGATCGGCGATCTGCGCTATTACGCCGATACGCGTATCGACCGCTTCTCGACGCCGTTGGCGCGGGCCCAGCTCGGTGCGGCGCTGGCGATGATGGGCGACAAGGTGCGTGCCGAGACGGCGTTCGGCTCGGCGCTCGGTGCGCTCGATCTGCCGGAAGCAACCGGGCTCGGCGGCTTTCGCGCCGACTACGGCTCGGACCTGCGTGACAGCGCGGCACTGGTGACCTTGGCGAGCGAGACGCGCGTCTCGAACGTCGAAGCGCCGAAGCTCATCAATGTCATCGCCAAGGCCTACACGGCGCGGAACTACACCTCGACGCAGGAGCAGGCCTGGATGCTGCTGGCGGCGAACGCGCTGAGCCAGGAGGGCCGGGACCTGAAGCTCATCGTCAACGGCGCGCCGGTCGTCGGTGCGGTCACGCGGGCGATGTCGGCGGAGGAACTGCTCAAGGCTCCGCTCACCGTTACCAACGAGGGCGAAGCACCTGTTGATGCCGTGGTCAGCGTCATCGGTTCGGCTCTGACGCCCGAGCCTCCGGTCTCGAAAGGCTTCACCGTGGAGCGCAGCTACTACACGCTCGACGGCAAGCCGGTGGACCTCAAGAGTGCGGTCGGTGGAGAAGCGCAGATCAAGCAGAACGAGCGTCTGGTTGCGGTCGTGAAGATCACGGCCAAGGAGCCGGGTGGCCGCGTGATGCTGGTCGATCGTCTGCCTGCCGGATTCGAGATCGATAACCCGCGTCTCGTCGACAGCGGCGATGTCAAAGCCCTCGACTGGCTGAAGACGACCGTGCAGCCGGAGCACTCGGAGTTCCGCGACGACCGTTTCGTTGCGGCCTTCAACCTCTCGGCTGGCAATGTCGCGGCGGCAAGCGAGGAAGCCGAGGCGACGCCGGACGGCCAGACGAGCACCAAGGGACCGGCCGCTTCGGCGACCGTCGCCTACCTCGTTCGCGCCGTGACGCCCGGTGCATTCGTCCATCCGGCAGCGACGGTGGAGGACATGTATCGTCCCGAGCGCTACGCGCGCACGGCGGCGGGCAAGCTCACCGTCACCGCGGGCCAGTGATGTCGATGCGCGGGTCCATGAAAAGACTGCTCCGTCGTTCGTTGGCCGGAGCATCTGCCGCCAAAACCTCTCCCTCCCCCCCAGCGGGGGAGGGCCGGGGCGAGGATGGTGCACGGCGATCGTTGTGGAGACGATCGCGACCGTTCGTAATGGCGGCCGGGGCGGTTGCTTGCGTCTCGCTGCTCGGAACGGCAAGCGGCTACATCGCGCTCGACCGGCTCGGGCCGCCCGACCTGACGACAACCACCAATCTTTCGACGGTCGTTCTCGATCGCAACGACCGCCTGTTGCGTGCCTTCACGACGACCGATGGCCGCTGGCGGCTGCCAGTGGACGTCGGCGACGTCGACGAGCGCTATCTCGCGATGCTGATGGCGTTCGAGGACAAGCGCTTTTATGTGCATGGCGGCGTTGACATGCGCTCGATGACGCGCGCTGCCGTTCAGCTCATCGGCAATGGCCGCATCGTTTCGGGTGCGTCGACGCTCACCATGCAGGTGGCGCGATTGATCGAGGGCCGCTACGAGCGCTCCAGCCGAGCCAAAGTACGGCAGATCGTGGGCGCGCTGCAGCTCGAGCATCATCTAACGAAGCAGCAGATACTCGCGCTCTACCTGCGGCTCGCGCCTTTCGGCGGCAACATCGAAGGCGTGCGGGCAGCCTCTCTCGCCTATTTCGGCAAGGAGCCGCGGCGGCTGTCGGTCGGCGAGGCGGCGTTGCTTGTCGCGCTGCCGCAGTCGCCCGAGTGGCGGCGCCCGGACCGCAATCCGAAGGCGGCGCAGATGGCGCGCGACCGGGTGCTGCAACGGGCGGTCGAAGAGGGCGTCATCACGCAGGCCGAGGCGACGCGCGCTTCGCATGAAGCCGTACCGACGGCGCGGCGTGCGTTCCCGAAGCTCGCGCCGCATCTCGCCGAAGCCGAGGTGATCGCGCAGCCGAAGGAGACGGTACACAGGCTGACCATCGAGCGCGGCGTGCAGCGCGCCCTCGAAGGGCTTGCCGAGGAGCAGACGAAGCTGCTCGGCCAGAAGCTTTCGGCAGCGGTGCTGCTGGTGGATCATACGACCGGCGAGGTGATCGCGCATGTCGGATCGGCCGGGTATCTCGACGGCGGCCGCTTCGGTGCCATCGACATGGTCGGCGCGACGCGTTCGCCGGGCTCGACGCTAAAGCCCTTCATCTATGGCCTGGCGTTCGAAGCCGGCCTTGCCCACCCCGAAACACTCATCGAAGACCGGCCGGTACGGTTCGGCAACTACGCACCCAAAAACTTCGACGAGGATTTCCACGGCACCGTCACGATCCACGATGCCTTGGCGCAATCGCTGAACATCCCGGCCGTCAAGGTGCTGAACGCGGTCGGCCCTGGCAAGCTCGCGGGACGGTTCAGGAAAGTCGGCGTCGAGACATCGTTTCCGGACAAAAGCCAGCCGACGCTGGCGATGGCACTCGGCGGCGTCGGACTGACGCTGCGAGATATCGCGACGCTCTACACGGCGCTGGCGCGCGGTGGCGACGTGACGCCACTCATTCACCGACGCTCCGACCTCAAGGCGTCGGCGCAGGCATTGCTTCACGGGAAACAGGCGGAGCGCAAGCGGCTGCTGTCGCCGCTCGCGGCCTGGTACGTCACGGACATTCTCAAGGATGCGCCGCCTCCGGTGAATGCCAAGGCCGGGCGCTTCGCCTACAAGACGGGAACATCCTACGGATATCGCGACGCGTGGGCGGTTGGGTACGACGGCCGTTATGTCGTGGCCGTTTGGGTCGGCCGGCCGGATGGTGCGGCGACGCCGGGCCTATCGGGCCGGGTTGCTGCTGCGCCCATCCTCTTCGATGCGTTCGCGCGGCTCGGTGAGCGGCGGGCTTCGCTGCCCGGTGCTCCTGCGGGCGCGCTCACGGTCACGGGCTCAGACCTGCCACCGCCGCTGAAGCGGTTCCGGGAGAACGGTGGCGACATCACTCAAGGGCCGTTCATCGAGCAGCGCGTGGCGATCTCGTTCCCGCCCGACCGTTCGGAGGTGGAGACGGAAGACGGCGACCCGCTGCTGCTCAAGGCGAGCGGGGGCGTGCTGCCGCTCACCTGGCTCGTCAATGGCGCGCCGATCACCTCCGATCCGCGCACGCGGCAGGTGATCTGGGAGCCGGAGGGCAGCGGATTTGTGAATTTCTCGGTCGTCGACGCGAAAGGGCGGGTCGATCGGGTGATGGTCCGCCTCAAACCGGCCGGCACGCTCGGGGTCGTGGCGAGCCAGCCGCAGACGCGGTAGTCTCCGCCATAGGTCATTCAACGCGCGAGCAGCAATGCACAGACGCCTGATCCCGGCCATCCTTGCGGTGGTCGTTGCCACCGCAGCAGGTTGCAGCGAGCAAACGGCCTCGAGCCTGCCGGCGCTCGAAGCCAATCGTGCGGAAACGTCGGTGTCCGGCATTTCGTCCGGTGCCTACATGGCCGGCCAGTTCGAGATGGCGCACGCCAAAGACGTGGTCGGCGCCGCCCTCGTCGCCGGCGGTCCCTATGGCTGCTCTGAAAGCCTCTACGCGGATGTCATCCCTGGACCGGGCACGGCGCTGCTCAACCTGACCAAGGCGATCAACGGCTGCATGCAGAACGGCCTGCAGGCGTTCGGCGTCCCCGATCCCAAGCAACTCGCGGAACGGGCGCGATGGCTCGCCGATCACGACCGCATCGATCCGATCGCCGATGTCAAAGCGGACCGGATCTATCTCTTCAGCGGCAAGAACGACACCACCGTGGTGCCGGCGATCGTGGACGCGGCTCGCAAGTTCTACGAGGACATCGGTGTTCCCAAAGAGAACATCCTTTTCGTATCCGACATCCCGGCGGTGCACGCGTTCGTCACCAATGAGCGCGGACCGTCGTGCGACCACACCGGCAAGCCCTACATCGTCGATTGCGACTACGATCAGGCCGGGGCGCTGCTGAAGCAGATCTACGGCACGCTCAATGAGCCGACCGACCAAGCGCCCAGCGGCACGCTCGCGACCTTCGACCAGGCACAGTTCACCGAGGGGCTCGCCAACCACGGCATGAGCGATGAAGGACTGATCTACGTTCCCTTGTCGTGCCAGGACACGGGAGGGTGCCGGGTGCATATCGCCTTCCACGGCTGCGGACAGAACCGCACGTTCGTCGGGGACGCGTTCGCTCGCGATGCAGGGTATGCCCGCTGGGCCGACAGCAACAACATCATCGTGCTGTTCCCCCAGACGGCGACGACGCCGCTCAATCCACAGGGTTGCTGGGACTGGTGGGGCTTCACGGGCGCCGATTACCTGACCCGCAAGGCACCGCAGATCACCGCAGTGTACAGAATGCTGGAGCGCCTTTCGGCGCCGAGAAGCTCGTCGTGACCAGTATCACCGCGGGCGCGTCAACGGGGCACACCCACCGTTTGACCGCGCGAATTGGCGACAGGTCGCGGCTCGCCTAATTTGCGCTCGGGCACCCGCCGCTCGTGAACGCGGGCGGAATTGAACAAACATAAGGGGGACATGCCGATGGCGGAACTTCTGACACTCGGCTGGGGCACCGATGTCGCGCGGACGCCGGGCAAGCGCCGCTGGGACATCGCGGCGACCGTCGCGGCAGCCGTCCTGATCACCGCGTCGACCGGCGCCAGCATCATGGAACAGGCGCGCGTCGACAACGAGCCGACCTCCGTGCAGGACGCCGGAAAAGGTGATGGCAGCTCGGTGTTGCCAGGACGCGAGACGGTCCTCGGGGCGTTCACAGGCGTGCCATACACCTACCCAAGCCCGGCGCGCATCGAGAATCCCGGCGCCAGCGAGGCCACCGACTTCACCATCGACCCGGTCGCCTGGTACACCAACCCATTCAAGAGCCCGATCTATTACGGCGCGCGCGTCGCGCAGTGGTTCACCGGCGGCAAGGCGGCCACAGGCATCGACTTCATCCATTCGAAAGCGATCGCGCCGCTCGACGATGAGGCGAATTTCTCCGGTACGCTCAACGGCAAGCCGCTGCTGCCGCGGGCTCGGATGCGTGATGTGCTGAGCAAGCTGGAGTTCTCGCACGGTCACAACATGCTGCTGCTCAACGGCTTCCTGCGTCTGCCGAGCATCGGCACCCGCATCAGCCCTTACGTCGGCGCGGGTGGCGGCGCTCTGCTGCCGCACACCGAGGTTGAATACGCCGACGGCAGCCGGCCGCGGACGTATGAATACAACTACGCCGGTCCCGCCGCACAAGCGCTGGCGGGGATCGAAATCCGCCTTTCCAAGATCTCCGTCTTCGTCGAATACAAGTTCACGTACGCCAAGTACGGCGCACCGCTGAGCGAGGTCGACGGAAGCTGGCTGCCGCTCGATCTGTTCCGGCAGGCGAAGCGCTGGATGGCGGGTGAGCCGCCGCCCGGCGGACACATCTCAACGAAAGTCGTGAGCCATCAGGTGGTGAGCGGTCTCGCCGTACGGCTGGCGCCGGGGCGGTAGCGCTGCTGGTCGGGATCAGCCGCGGCACATGGCGGTGCAGCCCGGCGCGGGCGCAATGTAGATCGTGCGATCCTCCTTATAGAGGATGTCGCCGATCGTTTCGGTGAGCATGCCGCTCTTGGAATCCCACAGGTCGCGGCCGGTCTGCCAATACCCGCCGCTGTTTTCGATGATCTTGCGAAGCTGATCGAGCCAGGGGCGCGAAACGCCGGCCGGGGCGTAGTAGAGCTCGTGGAAGCGGGCAACGGAGCGGCTGCCGGGGACGCCGGTTTGCACCTGGTCGACGCCACCGCTCAGCGACTTGCGCCACGAGCGATGGAAGAACCACACGCTGCTCATGGCTGCGCGGCGGTGATCGGCTGCCAGGAAGACGGGGATGCAGGCAGAGGCACACATCGCCCCCTGATCCACAACGGTGGTGAGACGGTGCGTCTCTTTGATGTGGCGTAGAACGCCGATGGCGGCTTCCATGTAGTCGACGCGTCCGCCACAGGACCGCAGCGACAGCTCGACCGATTTCACGCGGCGCTGGTTGGTCTCGAACGCCTGGTCGATGGCAGAGGCCATCTTCTTGTTGACCTTGCCCTCCCAGCGCAGGACGAGCTTGTCATCGACGATGGTGGCCGGCTTCAGTTTGCCATCGGCGCAGTCGTCCGCCGCCATGGCGGACTGCCAAGGCCACGCAAACAACGCCAGAAGAAGGAACGCCCCCGATACACGCATGATCTACCGCTTCCGCCATCCTCGTGGCGAAAAGAGGGTAAAGCAAAATTAACCATCGCGCTTGGTGAACGTGGGTCAGAAGCGGCGGAGCAGGCGCTCGTAGTAGTCACGCTCCTGGGTCGGCCGCGCCGGCTGCGCGAGGCGACGACGCAGCTCTTCTAGGATCTCGCGCGCCCGCTGCATGTCGATCTCGCCAGGCACCTTCACCGAGGCCCCGTCGTCAGGCCCCTGGAAGCGCTGCGGGCGCCCGAG
The DNA here is from genome assembly GCA_030148725.1 of Hyphomicrobium sp. Taxonomy (GTDB): domain Bacteria; phylum Pseudomonadota; class Alphaproteobacteria; order Rhizobiales; family Hyphomicrobiaceae; genus Hyphomicrobium_A. The sequence goes on along the minus strand of JASBSU010000038.1, from coordinate 19,851 downwards.
GGGGTCACGCGGCTGCTCGCCGTTCTGGCCGTAGCGCGAGTTGCCGCCCTTCGACATGCCCTCAGCCATCTTCTGAGCGCCCTGCCGCATCTGGTCCAGCGCGTCCGACTGATCGGACAGCGCGGTGTCGGTATCGCCTTCCTTCAGAGCGTTTTCGGCGTTCTCCATGGCGTCACGCGCCTTGTTGAACTCGTCCTGGCCCGCGCCCAGCGCGTCGAGCTCCTGGCGAAGCTTTTCGAGCTCCTCCTTCAGAGCCTGCTGCTGCTCGCCGAGGCTGCCTTTGCCCTTGCCCTGCTGGCCCTGGCCGCTCTGGCCCTCGCCTTGTTGTCCCTGTTGCCCTTGCTGGCCTTGACCGCGCTGTCCGCGCTGACCCTGGCCATCCTGACCCTGGCCTTGCATGCCCTGGCCCTGACGGCCCTGGCTCTGCTGCTGGCCATTCTCACCCGGCATGGTGCCGCCTGGGGTCTTCGGCTTGCGGTTCTCGCGGTAGGTATCGTCCATCAGACGCTGCTGACGACCGACGAGGCCGCCCAGCTCGTCCATCTTCTTTTGCATCTGCTGGCCGCGCTGAGCCTGCTGCTGGGACATCTGTCCGGACTGCAAGCGCTCCAGCATATCGCGCAACTCGGCGAGCATCTGCTGCGCCTGATCGCGCGACCCGGCCTTGGTCATGTCCTCGAGATTTTTCATCATCTGATCGAGGTCTTGCTGGCTGAGCTGCTGGTTCTGCTGGTCGAGCCCTTCCGGCGGCGCCTGGTTCTGCGCATTCTTCTGCAGTTGCTCGACGTACTTCGACAGCGCCTCGCGCAGCTCCTGCATCAGCTGGTCGACCTCGCTGTCGGGCGCATTCTTTTCCAGCGCCTCGGCGAGCTTGTCCTGGGCATCTTTCAGCGCCTTCTCGGCATCAGAAAGATCGCCGTCCTCGATGCGCAGCGCGAGTTCCCAAAGACCGTCATTGATCGACTTCAGACCCTCGCGCGAGGTGTCACGATCGAGATTGCGGATGGCGGTGCGCAGGCCAAGGTACACGGAGGTGGAATCAATGAAGCCCTCGGGCTCCAGCGTCAGCGCTTCCAAAGCGCGCTTCACGAGCGGCGCATAGCGCGGGTCATCCATGAGCTTGGCGCGCTGCTCGATCACGGCGCGGGCGAGCCGCTTCTGGAAAATACGCTGCGGCAGAACGAGCTTCACCGGCTTGGAGCGGCCGACATTGCCGGCGATGTCCTTGGCTTCCAGCGTCAGGATGACCTCGCGACCGGCGTAAGGATGCGGGCCGAAATCTATGTAGGTCTCAGCCTGCTTCTGCGAGGGACGCGGCAGACGCAGCGTGATCTCGGGCGGCGGCTCATGCGGGGGACGTGGCCCCTGCAAGATCTTCGGCTGTGCCCACGCCTTCTTCGGGTCGACAGGCTTTTCAGCGCTGCGATCGCGCTTCACGTCAACGCCAGCGGAGACGACGCCGTAGTCATCCTCGACCGTGTAGGTGAGCTTCATTGAGCCGCGGCGGGTGCGCTCGGGCTGCTTGGCCATCGCAATGACGGGAGCCTTGTCGGGGCGCACGTAGAACGACCAGCGCGCCAGCTCCGTGCCGCCGGCCAGAACACGTATCTCGGCGGACTTGCGAAGCTCATAGCGGAGTTCCGCTATGTCAGTGTTGGGAGCGGTGGACTTGCCAGCTTCCGGTGCCTTGGCCTCGACATTCTGTTTGTCGGCCGAGCCTTCAGCGAAGACTTCCAGCGAGGGCGCGCCCAATCCCTTGCCGCTGGTGCGCACGATGAGCACGCTGCGCTCGGGAACATCATAAAGTTTAGGCTGCGCTTCGGAGGCCGCAGGGCCGCGGGCATCGTCGGCCAGCATCAGCGGGGGCTTGCCGGTGTAGGACGGCGGCGTCACCCAGGCGTCGAGCCGGGCATCGGCGATGGCCTGCGCGGAGTTGAAGCGGAAGGCAGAGCGCAGGCGGTCGGAGGCGCTGTCGCCGACGAGAGCCAACAGGGCGACCACACCCAGGACGAGCAGCGCGCGCAGTGCGACAGGATCCTGCCGGTCGGTACGCGGCTGGGGCGGGCCAACACGCAGCTTGGCGAGCGCGGCTGAAAGCCGGGCGCGGTGTGCCTGCCAGATCGCGGCCGTGCGGGGATCATCGGCGTTCGCGGTGACCGTGTCCTCGTAGGAGGAGGCGGGCCGATGCGGCACGCCCGAAACGCGCTCGAGGCGGCGCACGGCATCGTCGCGCGTGGGCATCGGCGTTCGGAAGGCGTATACGAGCGCGGCAATGGCCGCCGCGGCAAAGCCTGCGAGCGTCAGGTAGTGCAGCGGATCCGACAACAGCGGCCATAGGCCTGCCAGCGAAACCAGCAGGAACAGTCCGACCAGTCCGAGCACCGCCCAGACGCGCGGCCACAGGCGCTCGAAGAGCAGCGCCCAGCGGCTGACGCGCACCTTACGTGCGAACTTGGAATCCAATGGGGAGGCGGCCTTCGGCTCCGTCATGGCGAGACGATAGCGTGAACATTGCGGCGGGCCTAGCGGCGGGGTGCCGCGATAGGATTAAAGTTTGGTCATTGTCGGTGGGAAAACGGCTGCCAGCGTAGGGCCGATTCAGCGCGAGATCGGGTACTCCAGCCAGGTGGGCACCCGGTCCTGGGCAATCAGCGCCTCGGCGGAAAGGCGCGGGCGGACAACGGCATAGCTGTCGCCCTTGACGAGCACTTCCGGCACGAGAGGGCGCGTGTTGTAGGTGGACGACATGACCGCACCGTAGGCGCCCGCCGTCATGACCGAGAGCAGGTCGCCCGCCGAGAAGGGCGGCAGCTTGCGATCGAGCGCGAGATAGTCTCCGGTTTCGCATACCGGCCCGACGATGTCCTGCACGAGCGGCGGCATGGAAAGCTTGCTTTCCTCGACCGGCCAAATCTCGTGCTGCGCCTCATATAGCGTCGGGCGGATGAGGTCGTTCATCGCCGCGTCGACGACCGTGAACGTCTTGTCGACGCCTTCCTTGGTGTAGATGACACGGCTGACGAGCACGCCCGCATTGCCGACGATGACGCGACCGGGTTCCATGACGATCTTGAGCCGCAGCGGTCCCAGCTCTTCCTTGACGATCGCTGCGTAGGCCGACGGGGGCGGCGCGACCTCGCCTTCCGAAACGTACGGAACGCCGAGACCACCGCCGATGTCGAGGTGCTCGAGCTTATGGCCATCGGCGATCAGAGCTTGCGCCAGCTCGCGCATCAGCCGGAACGCATTGCGGAAGGGATCGAGCTGCGTGATCTGGCTGCCGATGTGCATGTGGATGCCGGTCACAGCGATGCCGGGCAGCTGTGCGGCCTCTGCATAAAGGCGCCGCGCTTCGCCGTAAGGAATGCCGAACTTGTTCTCGGCCTTGCCGGTCGAAATCTTGGCGTGCGTCTTGGCGTCGACGTCGGGATTGACGCGCAGCGCGATGCGCGCCGTCTTGCCGAGGCTAGCTGCGACTTCGCTGAGAGCGCGCAACTCGGGCTCGCTCTCGACGTTGAACCCCAGAATGCCCTTCTGGAGCGCGTAGGCCATTTCCTCGCGGGTCTTGCCGACGCCTGCAAAGATGATCTTCTCGGCGGGCGCGCCGGCGGCGAGAGCGCGGCGGAGTTCTCCTTCCGACACGACGTCCATGCCGGCACCCAGCTTGGCCAAAGTCGTGAGGACCGCCAGATTGGAGTTGGCCTTGACGGCAAAGCAGATGAGCGCGTCCTGCCCAGCGAAAGCCTCGGTGAGCACGCGGTAGTGGCGCTCAAGGGTTGCGGTCGAATAGCAGTAGAAGGGCGTGCCGACCTCGGCCGCGAGCCGCGCTAGGCTAACGCCCTCGGCGTGTAGCACGCCGTCGCGGTACTCGAAATGGTGCATGGGTCGGGGTCTCTTGTTGGGCAACGAGCTGCTATAGCGATGCCGCTAATAGCGGGAGACGATGGTGAATTGCAATGGCGGGACGATGAACGCAGATACGGCGACCGAAGTGGCACGGCACCTTACACTGCCTTCCGAGATCGCGGGGGTGCCGCTGTCGGAGTTCCAGTATGAGTTCGCCGGCCGCACCTGGCGTTTCCTCGCCGCGGAGGACCATTCGGCTTTGCTGGCCGCTTCGGACCGCTTCGTAGCGTTCCCGTTCGGGCTGCTGCTGTGGGAGTCCGGTCTGGTTCTGGCGGAGGTCATTGGCGACGCGGGCGACCAAATCGCCGGGCGATCGGTCCTGGAACTGGGCGCCGGTGCCGGGCTGCCTGGCATCATCGCTCGTTACGTCGGCGCGGCGTCTGTCCGCCAGACCGACCATGTGTCGGAAACGCTGGCGCTGTGCCGGGTGAACGCGGAGGTGAACGGGATCGACGGGATCGAGCGGGCGATCGCCAACTGGGATGCCTGGAACGACGACAAGACCTATGACCTGATCATCGCGTCGGACGTCGTCTATGAGCGCCACTGCCATCCGGCGCTCGGGGCCATCCTGGAGCGTAACCTCGCGCCGGGAGGACGGGTGCTGCTTGCCGACCCTGGACGGCAAGACACGCCGCTGTTCCTGGAGCAGATGCAGAAAAATGGCTGGCAGATGAGCGTCACCCGCCGGCCCACACCGACCCTGCTTCCAGGGCCGACCGACATGACCGATATCGACGTGATCGAATTCACCCGCTAGCGGGGCGATCAGCCGTCAGCGCAGCAGCGGATCGAGGATGAAGCCGTCGTGCGGCTTGGGCGGTGCGGCGCTGCCCGGCTGCGTACCGGCGGCCTCGGCCGACTTGGCGGTGCCATCGGCCTTCGCGGAGGGCGGCGGATCAAGAGAGCCGCGGACGCCGCAGCCGCCGACTCCAAGGCAGAGCCCGGCCGCCAGCATCGCGGCAACCATTGCCTTCGGTGTAAACGATACGCGCATGTCCCCGACGACCCTGTGCTGGCCCCAACGCCGCATAGCCAAGAAACCCAACCGCCGCGGCGGTTCTGGGGCACCCTGGCTCCAAAGCCATTACTAGCCCCTCGGCAACCCCTTTTCCAACCGCTTCCGCCAGGCCGAGGCCATTTTGGCGACGTTCTGTGGCGCGGTTCCCCCATGACTCGTGCGGCTGGCAACGGAGTTCTCGGGGCTCAAAACCGTGAAAACATCGGCAGTTATGCGCGGCTCGACGGCCTGCATGGCCGATAGCGGCAACTTGTCCAGAGGAAGATTGTCGGCCTCGGCGGCGGCAACGATGCGCCCGGTGACGTGGTGCGCCTCGCGGAACGGCATCTTCAGGACGCGCACCAGCCAGTCGGCAAGGTCGGTGGCCGTGGAATACCCGCCGCCGGCGGCCGCCAACATCGTTGCGGCCTGCGGCTGCATGTCGGTGACCATGCCGGTCATGGCCGCAATGGCAAGCGTGAGGCTGTCGAGCGCGTCGAAAGCGACTTCCTTGTCCTCCTGCATGTCCTTGGAATAGGCGAGCGGCAGCCCCTTCATGACCATGAGCAGGGCCTGGAAGGCGCCGGCGATCCGCCCGACCTTGGCGCGCGACAACTCGGCGGCATCCGGATTGCGCTTCTGCGGCATGATCGAGGAGCCGGTCGTGAACTTGTCCGACAGCTTGATGAAGCCGAACTGCGGCGTCGACCAGATCACGATCTCCTCGGCGAAGCGCGACAAGTGCATGGCGCAGATCGAAGCCGCGGCGAGCGTTTCGAGGATGAAGTCGCGGTCGGAGACGCTATCGAGCGAATTGTCGGTCGGCTTGTCGAAGCCCAGCGCCTTCGCCGTCGCGTGACGGTCGATCGGGAACGACGTGCCGGCCAGCGCTGCCGATCCGAGCGGGCATTCGTTGAGACGCGCCCGGGCGTCCCGCAGGCGGCCGCGATCGCGACCGAGCATCTCGACGTAAGCCAGCAGATGATGTCCGAACGTGACGGGCTGAGCCGGCTGCAGGTGCGTGAAGCCCGGCATGACCGTCGCGGCGTTGGCTCCGGCCTTGGTGACAAGGGCGAGCTGCAATGCGGCAAGCGCGCTGTCGAGCGCATCGAGGCGCTCGCGCACGTAGAGCTTGAAATCCGTTGCGACCTGGTCGTTACGCGAGCGCGCGGTGTGCAGGCGTCCGGCCGGCGTGCCGATGACATCCTTGAGGCGGCTCTCGACGTTCATGTGCACGTCTTCGAGGGCGCGGGAGAACGAAAACTTACCGGCGTTGATCTCGGCCAGCACGCCCTCCAGCCCTTCGATGATGGCCGCGGCGTCGGATTTTTCGATGATCCCGGCGTCGGCGAGCATGGCGGCATGGGCCTTCGAGGCGCGGATATCCTCGGGCGCTAGGCGCTTGTCGAAGCCGATAGAGGCGTTTATCTCCTCCATGATCTCGGCGGGTGAGACCGAGAAGCGACCGCCCCACATGCTGTTGGCAGGCTTGTCCGTCACGGCATTCATGCTCCGTCAGGGCCGGTCGATAATGCTCGGCGAAAGAAGGCATATGAGCGAGCAGCCCCTTAAGAAGCCTATTCGCCCGTCGGTTTACGCGGTTATCGCCGCAGCGTCGGCGTTGACGGCGTTCGCGGCGGTATACGTCACGTCGGGGCCGGCTGACAATCAATCGGCGCCAACTTCTGCGGCGCCGGCGCAAGAGAGCAAGAGCAGCGCTCACCCTCTCGCCACCGGCGCGATGACCACATTCGTGTTCAAGCCGCAGCCGGAGGCGATGCCGGGTATCCGATTTGTTAACGCGGCCGGCACCGAAATGGGCCTCGATGCCTTCAAGGGCAAGGTGGTGCTGCTGAACGTCTGGGCGACGTGGTGCGCGCCCTGCCGGGAAGAGATGCCGGCCCTCGACAAGCTGCAGGCCGAGCTTGGCTCGGATCGGTTCGAGGTGGTTGCGCTGGCGGTCGACAAAGGCGGCGTCGCTGCCGCCAAGAAGTTCCTCACGGATATCAAGGCGGACAAACTCGCGGTCTATGCCGACCCCACGGGGAAGGAAGGCACGAAGCTGAAGGTCATCGGCATGCCGACGACGATCCTCATGGATGCGGAGGGGCGCGAGATCGGGCGGCTGATCGGCCCGGCGCACTGGGACAGTGCCGAGGCGAAGCGGCTGATCGAGGCACAGCTCAAGCAGGGAAGCGGCTGACGCCGCTCCACGACAGCGGGCTTAGAGCCCGATGCGGACGCGCCCTTAGAAAATGAAGCGCGAGGCGAGCGACACGGCCGCGATGGCCAGGGCGCCGAAGAACAGCATCTCGTTGCGGCGGGCGGCTGCCTCCGCGCGCTCGATCTGAATCTGAAGATTGCCCAGCTCAGCCAACTTGCGATCGACCGGCGCGAACGACTTGTAGGTAAGGCTCGCGAAGCTGGAGCGGTCTCCTTCAATGGCGTCGAGACGTGCCTTGATGTCCTTGCAGCTGCGCTGCAGGTCCGTGATCTTGTAGTCGCGGGAATTCTCGAGGCTGACCTCGAATGCCTGGAAGCGCCGCGTGCGGTTGGCTTCCTCCGTCATTTCGGTGACGGTCTTGCGGGATTGCTCCAGCTCTCGCTCGAGCCGCGCAATGGCGCCGGACATACGCTCGAACTGTACGGCAGCCTCGGCAACGAAGCTGTCCTTGCTCATCCACTTGCCGCTGGAGCCCTTCGGGGCGACGGCAATTACTCTCTCGCTCTGCAACACGACGCTACTCCGACGTACGCCACGCAACGCCCACGGCCTGCGTCGGAGTATCAGCCCGGCGGCTTAACACCGCGTATCCAATTGAGGATTTCCGCGAAAGAATTCGTTTGCGTTGACAGGTTTTTACCCACGGGCGAAAACGCGGGCCGCATAACCACACAAGACGGGGAAGCTCCATGACGGCCAGCGTCAGCACGACCGAGTTGCAGAACACCATCGAGGCCGTGTGGGAGGAGCGCCAGGGCATCTCGCCGGGTACGACCGGCGTCATCCGCGATACCGTCGAGACGACCCTCGGCCTGCTCGACAAGGGGATCGTGCGCGTCGCCGAGAAGGGCGCGGAGGGGTGGACCGTCAATCAGTGGCTGAAGAAGGCCGTGCTGCTGTCGTTCCGCCTCAACGACATGACCGCGATCTCGGGCGCGCCGGGCGGCGCTTCGTGGTGGGACAAGGTGCCGTCGAAGTTCGCCGGCATGACGCCGGACGACTTCCGCCGCGCCGGCTTCAGGGCCGTCCCGGGCTGTATCGTCCGCCACTCCGCCTACATCGCGCCCAACGTCGTTCTGCTGCCGTCGTTCGTGAACCTCGGCGCTTACGTCGATGAAGGCACGATGGTCGACACGTGGGCGACGGTCGGCAGCTGCGCGCAGATCGGCAAGAACTGCCACATCTCGGGCGGCGCCGGCATCGGCGGCGTGCTCGAGCCGCTGCAGGCCGGCCCGGTCATCATCGAAGACAACTGCTTCATCGGCGCACGCGCGGAAGTGGCGGAAGGTGTCGTTGTGGGCGAGGGCTCCGTGCTGTCGATGGGCGTCTACCTCGGCGCCTCGACGACGATCATCAATCGCGCGACGGGCGAGAAATTCTTCGGCAAGGTGCCTCCCTATTCGGTGGTCGTTTCGGGCACCATGCCGGGCAAGCCGCTGCCCGACGGCACGCCGGGGCCGAACCTTTATTGCGCGGTGATCGTCAAGCAGGTCGACGCCAAGACGCGGTCGAAGACGTCGATCAACGAATTGCTGCGCGAATAGCGATCAGAACGGGCCAGGCCTCGATGTATCGTTCGCTCGACCCCGGCAAGATCATCGAGACGCTGGTGCAGCTGCAGGGCCGCATCGACGAGCGATTTCCTGGTTCGGGCCTCAGTGGCGTCTGCACGGAGGTCGTCAGCCTCGCGCGGCAGACATCGCAGCGCATCGAGAAGGTCTCGCAGCCGATCTGGAGTTTGCGGCTGTCGCTGCTCGCCCTGCTCGGCGGCGTCATCGCGCTCGCCGTGCTCGGGATCATCGAGGCATCGTCGCTCAAGACGTCGGACGAACTGACGGAGACGATGCAGGGCGTCGACGCGGGCGTAAACCTCATCATCGTCCTCGGCGGTGCCGCCTACTTCCTGGCGTCGCTCGAAACACGCATCAAGCGCGACCGCGCGCTGAAGGCGCTGCACGAGCTGCGGTCGATCATTCACGTCGTCGATATGCACCAGCTCACCAAGGATCCGAGCATGCTCGGGCACATCCGGACGCGGTCGTCGCCCGAGCGGCCGCTGACGCCCTTTCAGCTCATCCGCTATCTCGATTACTGCTCCGAGATCCTGTCGCTGACGGCTAAATGCGCGGCACTCTATGCTCAGAAGCTCAGCGACCCGGTCGTCATCGAGACCGTGGGCGCCATCGAGCTGCTGACCTCGGACCTGTCGAACAAGATATGGCAGAAGATCACCATCGTAGAAGATCTGGCGGGCGACCAGATTCCACTGCCGGGAAAGACGCAAGGCTCCGAAGTTCGTTGAGCGCCAAAGCTGGACGGCGGTGGTGACCTATGGCACGGCATAGCGATATCGGAACGATAAGCGCCATACACGGTTCGGCATCGACAGACGGGGCGGCGTCCCCACCCGATCGACATCAAAGGGCGATAGAGTAGCACCCGATCCGACGCTCGCAGGAACCACGGCATGCCCACGTCCCACGATCCAGTTCCCCTCGCGCAAGCACTCATCCGCTGCGAAAGCGTCACGCCGGTCGAAGGCGGGGCGCTGACGCTGTTGGAAGGCGTGCTCGATGCCGCCGGTTTCGAGTGCCACCGCATGACGTTCTCGGAGCCGGGCTTCCCGGACGTGGAGAACCTCTACGCGCGGCTCGGGAACACAGGTCCCAATCTGTGCTTTGCCGGACATACCGATGTCGTTCCGCCCGGCAACCTCGACGCCTGGACGTCTCCTCCGTTCGGCGCGGAAATCCGCGGCGGCATTCTCTATGGCCGCGGGGCCGTCGACATGAAGGGCGAGATCGCCTGTTTCATCGCCGCTATGAAGCGCTTTCTCGCTTACGGCAAAGGCTCCCTGCCCGGCTCCATATCACTGCTCATTACCGGCGATGAGGAAGGCGACAGCGTCAACGGCACCATCAAGGTGCTCGATTGGCTGAAGGCGCGCGGCGAGGTCCTGCACGCCTGCGTGGTCGGCGAGCCATCGAGCCGCAATACCGTCGGGGATGAACTGAAGGTCGGGCGGCGCGGGTCGCTCAATGGCGAGATCGTCGTGTCGGGCAAGCAGGGGCATGCCGCATATCCGCAACTGGCCGATAACCCGGTGCCGAAGCTTGCGCGTATCATCGACAGACTTTCCAGCCTGAAGCTCGATGAGGGAACCCAGCACTTCGAGCCTTCGCACCTCGGCGTGACCGTGATCTCGGTTCCCAATACGGCGACCAATGTCATTCCTGGTGAGGCGCGGGCCCGCTTCAACGTCCGCTACAACGACGCTCACAAGCGCGCCGAGCTGGAGGAGAAACTCCGCCGCGCGTGCGCAGATGCTGCCGCCGAGCTGGGCGCCAAGTACACGCTCACCTTTTCTGGAACGGGCGACGTGTTCGTGACGCATCCGGGGCCGCTCGTCGAGACGATGCAGACGGCCGTGAGGGAAGTCACGGGTCGCGCGCCGAAGCTGTCGACGGGCGGGGGCACGTCGGATGCCCGGTTCATCAAGGATCATTGCCCGGTGATCGAGATGGGGCTCGTCAATGCCACGATCCATCAGGTGGACGAGCATGTTGCCGTCGCCGACCTCGAAACACTGACGCAGATCTACGAGCGGTTCCTGAGGCTGTTTTTCACGCGGGTATGAAGTGATCCTTTGCGCGCCTTCGCCACGACTTTATTTGCGCGCCTTCGGCACGACAGCGGCTTGCCAGGATCGCGCTGGCCATTACAATCACCCGCATATTGAGCTGGGTGTTTCAGGTGGCAGCTTATTTTTTCGATACCGATATGCTCGAAAGGCGGGGATTGCCCCTCAAGCGTTTCGATGCCGGCGAGCGCATTTTCCTCGAAACTGAAATCGGCGATGCGCTGTACGTGGTGCGCAGCGGTAGCGTCGACGTCATCAGCTTCGGCCGGGTTCTGGAGCAGGTCGGGGCGGGCGGCGTCTTCGGCGAGATGGCCGTCATCAACGATGCGCCACGCGCTGCCGCGGCGATGGCGAGCGAGCCGACCGAGGTCGCGGTCGTCGACAAGGCCGCGTTTCTCGACCTCGTCGCCGAAGAGCCAGAATTTGCGCTCGCGGTCATGGACGTGATGGCCAAGCGCGTGCGCCGGCCCCGCGGCTAACGGGAGCGGCGCACCTCGTCGCTCAGTGAGCTACGGACTTGCGGGCGTCGCGCGCATGCGAGCGCCGGCGTACGGCCTCTTCCTTGGAGAAGTTCACAGCCAGCCCGTGCGCCAAGATACCGATGCCCCAGCCGAGCAAGGGCCAGATGAACCAGATGCGGTCCGGCGTCAGCAGCAGGTTCACCGCGATCAGGATCGCGTTGACCAGCACGAACGATGAGAAGTGGAAGAAGAAGCCGGTGTCGCCTAGAAGCGTGCCGCCGAGGTGGCTCTTAGCGGTCGCGTAGCTCCGAGTGAGAAATGAAGGCATAGGGCTCTCCTTATCGGCCAATCGCGGACTACCGTTAGCACAAACAGTTTAGCCGCCGTTGCTGAGCTGCCCGCAACTGCAGCGAGCTAGGCCGAAAGTGCATAGCAGGACCCGACAGCCCGGCCAAAGACTGCATTGCCCCAGGCAGGGCGGAGGTTCAGACTTAGGGACGAATTAGCCGCTCGGGCAACGAGATAACGTGCAAGGAGAGCGCCTCGCAAAAGAGGCAGGCTGCGCCGCCGGAGGCTCTCCGGCGGCGTTGCTTATGGCGAGAACCTCTAGAGAGCGGCTAGGCCTTCTCATCACCGGTGACGACGCGGCCCATCCATTCCTCGATTGGGATCGTGCCTCCCGAGCGCGCAACCTGCTCCAGCTCGTTGGGACGCAATACGTCCTGTATCCCGTCGATGCGTTTCCACTCGCAAATCGGCGTTTCCGTGCCGGCCTGCGGGACGTAGCGGGAGGACTTAACGCGCTGGTAGCGATGGATATAACGCGGACAGTTCATCCAAAGCTCGGTCATTTTCACGCGCACGACGAGCTCGGCTTCCGGGAAGGCGGCAAGATGCTCCGGGGCATCCGTCACCTCGGCGATGCCCTGCGCGCGCAGGCGAAAAGGGCGCTCGAAGTCGATGAAAAGGAAGCCGACTTGCGGATGCGCCACGATGTTCCCCATCGAAAGGTACATACCGTTGCCGTCATAGCTGGGGAACATGACGTGCGTGTCGTCAACGACGCGCACCAGGCCCTCAGCGCCGCCCTTGTAGGATACCGTCGGACGTCCGTCCCCATCGACCGTCGTCAGGAAGAAAAAGTCGCGGCTCTCGATGAAGGCCTTCTCGTCAGGGCCGATCTCGGTCTTGACCGCGATCTGCTCGATGCGGTCGGCCATCGGGCGTGAATCGAATCGATCCTGCAGGGCGCGATGCTGGGGCTGATAGAGGCGGCTCATTAGGCGGTTTGCTCCCTCGTTTCTGGCTTTTGTCTCCGTCCATCTTGCCACGGCAGAGATGCCACCGCGAGCGCTGAACGGCGATCCGACAGGGCGGGCGGCGCGTTGCATGGTACGCCGCCACCGGGGTTCATCGGCGCGCCCCCTCGCTATAGGCGGCGGACGTGTCGTTAACGATGGCTGTCTTCCGCTTGCCCTATTCTCGGCGCTATCGTGCCAACCGCACGGAGTGCACATGCGCTTTTTTCGGCGTCGATCGAGCCCTGCTCTGGTGGCCTTGCTCGCGGTAGCGATGCAGGCGACGCTGTTGTTCGCGCACGCGCACGTGCATTCACATTCGGCTGATTCACACCTCGGCTCCAAATCCACCTCGATCGCCTGCCGGGCGATGGTGCCGTGGGAGGGATGCCGGCCAGCGGCTCCGCAGGATCGCCACGACGACTGCCCCCTGTGCTGGTCACTGGTGGCGTCCGGTGCAGGCGTGCTGCCGTCCTCGCTTTCCGTCGAAAGCGTTCCGCATGCGAGGATCCGCCACCACGCCGTCACATCCGAGCCGAAGGTCGTCGCCGCACTTCCTTCGCCGTTCGAGGCTCGCGGACCGCCGCAGGGCTGATCTCGGCATCTGGGCAACGCGCTTCGCGCATTGGTACCCTTCTCCAGAACAAATCCCCCATTCGCTTGCGATCGCGCCTGTGCGGCCGCGCAAGCGCTATCAATCGAGGAATAAGATCATGCGCAAGCGCGCCCTATCAGCTTTCTCAGTTTTGCTGTTTGCCGTCGCATTCAGCTTGCCCAGCAGCGCCGAAGAAGCCCATCGCGAGCTCGGCGCGCACGTTCACGGGCACGGCACGCTGAACATCGCCGTGGAAGACAACCGTGTCTCTCTCGAGCTCGAAGCTCCGGGAATGGACATCGTCGGCTTCGAGCACGCGGCCAAAACCGATGACCAGAAGGCGAGGGTCGATGCGGCCAACGGCATCCTGCAGCGACCGCTCGATATCTTCGTGCTTCCGGCGGCGGCGGGCTGCACCGTCACCTCTGCGGACGTGAAGGTGGAGGCCGAGCATCACGATCATGACGACGACCATGATCATGCGAAAGACGAAAAGGCGTCAGGACACGATCATGATCACGAGGGCCACAACCAGTTTCACGCCACATACGAACTCGCCTGCACGACCGCTGCTCAGCTCGCGAACATCACGTTCGACTACTTCAAGCACTTCGCAGGCGCACAGGGTCTGACGGTGAACGTCGTGACCAGCAAAGGTCAGAGCAAGTTCGAAGTCAGTCGCGACAAGCCAACGCTCGATCTGGGTGGCGTCCTTTGATTGCAAAACCGCTCACTGAAGCCTCTTGCGCCGATGTCGTGCGCATGGAGGGCGTGCGCTTCCGATGGCCGGGGGCACGCGGCTTCTCGCTATCTGTCGACAGCTTCGCTTTACCGGTCGGACAACGCGTTCTGCTGGTCGGGCCATCCGGCAGCGGCAAGTCGACGTTCCTCAGCCTCCTGTGCGGCATTGTCGCGCCGACGGCGGGGACGCTGGACGTGCTCGGCACGGACATGACGAAGCTCTCCAACTCTGCACGCGATCGTTTTCGCGCCGAGCACTTCGGCATCATCTTCCAGATGTTCAACCTGCTGCCGTACGGCTCGGTCATCGACAACGTCATGCTGCCGCTCAGCTTTGCAGAAGCGCGCGCCAAACGCGCATCGCGCAACGGCCCGGCGGTGCTCGAAGCGGCAAGGCTGCTCAAGAGCCTCGGGCTCGATGCGGCGGACCTCGCAGGCCATTCGGCGGCCGCTCTCAGCGTAGGCCAGCAACAGCGGGTTGCCGCCGCACGGGCGCTGATCGGTGCGCCGGAGTTGATCGTCGCCGACGAGCCGACATCGTCGCTCGACGGCAACCGGCAACTGGCATTCCTCGACCTGCTGTTCGCCGAGGCCGAAGCGGCGGGGTCTTCCGTCATCATGGTCAGTCACGACGAAGCCCTCGGCTCGCGCTTCGATCGTGTCGTGCGGCTGGACGAGATCGCAACATCGCAACGGGGCATCCCGGCATGAGCGTATCCCGCCTCATCGTGCCGCGCCTTGCGATGCAGTCGCTGCGCAACCGCGCGCTGACTGCCTTCCTCACCGTGCTCGCAATCGCGTTCTCGGTGACGCTGCTGCTCGGCGTCGAGAAGGTGCGGACGGGAGCGCGACAGAGCTTCGCGGACACGATCTCGGGAACCGACCTCATCGTGGGCGCGCGCTCGGGAAGCATTCAGCTGCTTCTCTATTCGATCTTCCGCATCGGCAACGCCACCAACAACGTGACGTGGAAGAGCTACGACGACATTGCGAAACGTCCGGAGGTCGCGTGGATGGTGCCGCTGTCGCTGGGCGACAGCCATCACGGGTTCCGCGTGCTCGGCACGACGCCGGAATACTTCGAACGCTACAAGTATCGGCATGGGCAGACGCTGAAGTTTGCCGCGGGTGGGCCGTTCAAAGACCTCTTCGATGCAGTGATCGGCGCGGATGTCGCGAAGGCGCTCGGGTACAAAGTCGGCGATCCGATCGTCGTGGCGCATGGGCTCGGGTCGGTCTCCTTCGTCGAACACGCCGACAAGCCGTTGCGGGTTTCCGGAATACTTGAGAAGACGGGAACGCCGGTGGATCGCACCGTGCACGTCAGCCTGGAAGCCATCGAAGCCATCCACGTCGATTGGCAGAACGGCATGCCGCAGCCGGGACAAAACATCTCGGCGGACGACGTGCGCAAAATGGACCTCAAGCCGAAGGCCATCACAGCCGCGCTGGTCGGGCTGAAGTCGAAGCTCGCGACGTTCAAGCTGCAACGCGCGATCAATGAATATCGCGAGGAGCCGCTGTCCGCGGTCATGCCGGGTGCTGCGCTGCAGGAACTGTGGGGGCTCGTAGGAACTGCCGAAACGGCACTCGCGGTCGTCTCGGTGATGGTCGTCGCCACGGCACTGCTGGGCATGGTGACGATGATCCTCACGACGCTGAACGAGCGTCGACGCGAGATGGCCATCCTGCGGTCCGTCGGGGCGCGCCCCAGCACTGTTCTCGGCCTGCTCGCCACGGAGGCCGGCCTGCTGACCTTGGCCGGCGTGGCGCTCGGCGTCGTCCTGCTCTATGCAGCGCTGTTCGCACTGCGCCCGTGGGTCGATGCCACGTATGGTCTCAATCTCGACATCGACGCGCCAACCAGCCGCGAATGGCTGATGCTGGCAGGTATCGTCGTTGCGGGCTTCCTTGCCGGGCTGCTGCCCGCAATGCGCGCCTACAGGCTGTCGCTCGCCGATGGGATGACGGTACGCACATGATGGAGTGGAAAATGGTCAAAGCTCTTGGAGTCACGCTGACGCTGGCGCTCATCATGCAAATGACCGTGCCCGGCGCGCGCGCTGCCGACGCGCCCATCGAACTCAAGTGGGCGCAGCTGATGCCGCCGATCGATACGGCGAATGCGCTGAAGCCGAAGACGTTCTTCTCAGGCTCGCAGCCAACGCCCGATGATGGCGCTCCGACACCACCCGCCCTGCCCGAGGGCGGCTTCATGTCGGTGAAGCGCCGGCAGCCGGGAAGCAACCAGCCGCCGCGCGTCGTCGCCGAATACAACGGGAAGAAGGTGAAGATCGGCGGGTATGTGGTGCCACTCGATTTCGAGGCGACGACGATCAAGGAGTTCCTGCTGGTGCCGTTCGTCGGCGCGTGCATTCACGTGCCGCCGCCACCTGCAAACCAGATCGTCTATGTGAAGAGCGAGAAGGGCGTCGAGATCGCCGGACAATTCGATCCGGTTTGGGTGACTGGCACGCTGAAGACGGAGCCGGCGTTCACGGGGCTCGCCGACACCGGCTACACACTCGATGCGGACGCCGTCGAGCACCGCAAGGAGTGACGCTCCGCGCCTATTGCTGCACGCTTTCCGGAGAGATCGGCGCGGGCGGCTTGCCGGGCGGTCCGTGCAGCCAGGTCATGGACAAATAGGCGCCGACCCACGAGCCGAATGCCGCGAAGACCACGTAGATCCAGTTGTTCGTGTAGCTGATGACCGCGAACGAGGAGAGCGTGTACCAGAGCGCGCTGTAGTTCGCCGCCGCGACGCGCTTGCGGGCAATGACCGACGACGTGAACATCACGTAGACGGCGTCGGTTGCGGCAGTCGCAAGGACGACGCCGAGTGCGAGCCAGGGATCGATCTGGGCCAGGAACTGCATCCGGCCATGCTAGCCGTCAGAGCTTAACGATCGGCGAGTTGTAACGGCGCAATTGGAGCCGGCGGCAGCGCGGCCCGCGGCGCTACTTGAAGTGCTTCGACAGCTTGAGGCCTTGGGCCTGGTAGTGCGAGGCAAGGTCGCGGCCGTAAAGAAGCTCCGGCGTCTCGGTGAGGCGCTCGTAGACGAGGCGGCCGATGTTCTGGCCATCCTCCAGGATAAACGGCACCTTGTGGGAGCGAACCTCGAGCACGGCGCGCGAGCCGGCGCCCCCAGCCTCGACGTGCCCAAAGCCTGGATCGAAGAACCCCGCGTAATGGACGCGGAACTCACCCACGAGCGGGTTGAATGGCACCATCTCAGCGGCTTGATCGGGCGGCACGTGCACGGCTTCCTTCGAAGCCAGAATGTAGAACTGGTCGGGATCGAGGATCAGCCGCTTCTT
Source organism: Hyphomicrobium sp. (assembly GCA_030148725.1). Classification (GTDB taxonomy): domain Bacteria; phylum Pseudomonadota; class Alphaproteobacteria; order Rhizobiales; family Hyphomicrobiaceae; genus Hyphomicrobium_A. The sequence continues at coordinate 2,665 of JASBSU010000038.1, read as the reverse complement.
ATCGCGGACGTAGATCGGCTCCCAATAGTCGAACACGGGACAGGCGCCGACCTGATCGACGTCGACGACACCGGTGTGACGCTTGGCGCGATATCCGACGAGGCCGTCGCTGGCGCCCGCAAGGTCCACCGACAGCGCTATGTCCTGCACGGGCCTCGCCTCAGTGCTCCCCGCCCGGAAGCGGATCTGCGACAGGCGCGATCCCTTGCGGACGACGACTGGGAATGTCTGCGGGCAGATCTCAGCGTAGAGCGGGCCACGATAACCGGCGGGGATCTGATCGAAGGCTGAAACGCCGTCGGCGATGACGCGGGTGAACACGTCGAGCCGCCCGGTCGAGCTCTTGGGGTTGGTGACGGCGCAAAGGTCGCCGGGCAGTGCCAGGCTTTCCAGAAGCGGCACAACGTAGACGCAGCCGGTTTCGAGCACGGCGCCGCTCGTCAGGTCGATCGCATGCAGCTTGAGGTCGTCGAGCTTGGCAGCGACTTCCTCGCCCTTGCCGGGCAGGAAGCTCGCCCGGATGCGATAGGCGACATCGCCGAGGCGCAGATCGAGGCTCGCGGGCTGCAGCTGGTTGGGCAGGATCGGCTCGGCCAGCTTGACCTCGCCAGCGTCGATCAGAGCGCGGATCGCCTGAGACGGCAGGATGCCCTCGACCGCCTTCGAGGCGTCCTTTGCAGCTTTAGGTTCTGGCTTAGCCATACTCGTTAAGTCCTCGGCGAAAGGCGCAGCTTTTGTCGCTCTAGAGCAACCGGGCCTTGACGCCAAGCTTATAGCGGGAGTAATCCCCGCTGTTACCCGTGGTCATTTGGCCGGCCGGCTTGCAGCCACGTAAAACAACTCGCTAAAAGGGCCGTGCGCACCCCGGAGCTTGAAGCGCGGCCTCTCTTTGTCGAGGGCGCTTCCGCTGGCCGGGTTTTTTACTGGGCGGCAAGCCCTGGAGGACGTGCGCATGGCGAGCAAAAAGCAAGAAACAGCAGGCCCGGAGAGCTGGGCACCTGAAACCCAGCTCGTGCACGGCGGGTCGATGCGCTCGCAGTTCGGCGAGACGTCGGAGGCGATGTTCCTGACGCAGGGGTTCGTCTACTCCAGCGCCGAGCAGGCCGAGGCGCGCTTCAAGAACGAAGACCCCGGCTTCCAGTATACCCGCTTCTCCAACCCGACCGTCGCCATGTTCGAGGAGCGCATCCGGCTGCTCGAAGGCGCAGAGGACGCGCGGGCGACGGCAAGCGGCATGGCCGCAGTGAACGCCGCGATCCTCGGCTATCTAAAGGCCGGCGACCATATCGTGTCGGCGCGCGCACTGTTCGGCGCCTGCCGCTACATCGTCGATGTGCTGGCGCCGCGCTATGGCATCACGTGCACACTGGTCGATGGCCGCGACCTCGATAACTGGAAGAAAGCGGTGCGGCACAACACCAAGCTGTTCTTCTTCGAAACCCCATCCAACCCGACGCTCGAACTGGTCGACATCGCCGCCGTGTCGAAGCTTGCGCACGAGGTCGGCGCCATCGTCGTGGTCGACAACGTGTTCGCGACACCGTTGCTGCAGCGGCCGCTAAAGCTCGGCGCGGACGTGGTCGTCTATTCGGCGACCAAGCACATCGACGGGCAGGGGCGCTGTCTCGGCGGCGCGGTGCTCGGCTCGAAAGACTACATCACGAACCACCTGCAAGAGTTCCTGCGCCAGACGGGCCCGACCATGAGCCCCTTCAACGCATGGGTGATGCTCAAGGGTCTCGAAACCATGCCGGTGCGCGTCAGGGCTCAGGTGGCGACGGCCGCCCGTCTCGCCGACCACCTTGCGGAACAGCCGGAAGTTGCACGTGTGCTCTACTGCGGGCGCGCCGACCATCCGCAGGCCGAGCTTGCGAAACGGCAGATGAGCGGCGGCGGGCAGATGATCGCGTTCGAGGTGAAGGGCGGCAAAGAGGGAGCGTTCAAGTTGCAGAACGCGCTCAAGCTCGTCAAAATCTCGAACAATCTGGGCGATGCAAAGTCGCTCATCACGCACCCCGCGACGACCACGCATTTCCGCATCGGGCCAGAGGCACGCGCGGAGCTGGGGATCGCCGACGGGATGCTGCGGCTTTCCGTGGGCCTTGAGGCGTTCGAGGACCTCGCCGCCGATCTCGACGCGGGACTGGCGGCTACGCGCCGTTAATTCAACACCCGCGCGTCATTGACCGGGCGCGCGCGGTCCTTAGAATTCGCCGCCGTTCGCGCCCGCATCGGCGCAGGGAGCTCCGCCGCACTATGTACGAAGCCATTACCCGCGGCATCCGCATCCGCGTCACCCCGCAATACCTCGACGATCAGTCGTCACCCGAGGAAGGCCAGTTCTATTGGGCTTACACCATCGACATCGCCAACGAGAGCGAGGAGACGGTGCAGCTGCGCTCGCGCATTTGGCAGATCACCGACGGCATGGGCCAGACCGAGGAAGTGCGTGGGCCGGGCGTCGTCGGCGAGACACCGGTCATTCAGCCGGGCTCATCGTTCAGCTACACCTCAGGCTGCCCGCTGCGTACGCCTTCCGGCATCATGGTCGGCAGCTACCAGATGGCCGACGCCAACGGCCAGCTGTTCGACGCGGAGATCCCCGCGTTCTCGCTCGACAGCCCCTTCGCGCTGCGGAGCGTGAACTAGTGGCGGGCAAAATCGC
>JASBSU010000036.1 GCA_030148725.1 Hyphomicrobium sp. | reverse complement strand
CTCGACGATAGTGCGTCGATCGAGGCCGAGGACGTGCTGAGCGGACAGCGCCTCACATGGACCGGCAAAGTCCAGCACATGTGGCTCGATCCGGAGCAGAACCCGTATGCCGTATGGCGTCTCTATCGACCACGGGGTGCGGCATGAGCAGTGTGATGTTGCGCCAGGGCGTCATCGATCGCAGTGAGGCGATGCGCGCTGACCCGGTTAACGTCGTCGGGCCGATCACCCGTGAAGACCCCGAGTGGTATCGCGACGCCGTCATCTATCAGCTCCACATCAAGGCGTTCTGCGACTCGAATGGTGACGGCATCGGTGACATCCCGGGGCTGATCAGCAAGCTCGACTACATTCAACAGCTCGGCGTCTCCGCCGTCTGGCTTCTGCCGTTCTATCCATCCCCGCTGCGCGACGATGGATACGACATCGCCGATTACACCGCCGTGCACCCTTCGTACGGAACCATCGAAGATTTCAAGCGGCTGGTGGACGCCGCGCACGAGCGGGGCATTCGCCTGATCACAGAACTCGTGATCAACCACACGTCAGATAGCCACCCCTGGTTCCAGCGCGCCCGGCAGGCTCCCGCCGGGTCGCCGGAACGGGACTTCTACGTCTGGAGCGACACCGAAGATCGCTATCAGGGCACCCGCATCATCTTCGTGGACAGCGAGACGTCGAACTGGACCTGGGACAAGGTTGCGGGCGCGTATTTCTGGCATCGCTTTTACTCGCATCAGCCCGACTTGAACTTCGCCAATCCCCGGGTCTTCGAGGAAGTCGTCGCAGCCATGCGCTTCTGGCTCGATCTCGGCGTCGACGGACTTCGCTTGGATGCCGTGCCGTACCTTTGCGAGGAGGAGTGCACAAACAACGAAAATCTGCCGGCGACGCACGAAGTGCTGCGGCGCATTCGAGCAGAGATCGACGCAAGCTACCCCGACCGCATGTTGCTGGCCGAAGCCAACCAATGGCCCGAAGACACGCGTCCCTATTTCGGCGAGGGCGACGAATGCCACATGGCGTTCCACTTCCCATTGATGCCGCGCATGTACATGGCGCTGGCGCAGGAGGACCGCCACCCGATCACCGACATTCTGCGCCAGACACCGGACATTCCCGACGGTTGCCAGTGGGCACTGTTCCTGCGCAACCACGACGAGCTCACCCTCGAAATGGTCACGGATGAGGAACGCGACTACCTCTGGAAGACGTACGCCGTCGATCCGCGCGCGCGCATCAATCTTGGCATTCGCCGGCGCCTCGCGTCGCTGATGGACAACGACCGCCGCAAGATCGAGTTGATGAACGTCCTGCTGTTCTCGATGCGCGGAACGCCGGTCATCTACTACGGCGACGAGATTGGAATGGGCGACAATTTCTATCTCGGCGATCGCGATGGCGTGCGCACGCCGATGCAATGGTCGATCGACCGCAATGCTGGCTTTTCGAGAGCAGAGCCGCAGCGGCTGTATCTTCCGCTCCTCATGGATCCGATCTACGGCTACCAAGCCGTCAACGTGGAGTCGCAGCAAAGCGACGCCTCATCGCTGCTCAACTGGACGCGCCGCATGGTCGCGGTGCGCAAGGACCACCAGGCGTTCGGTCGTGGCAGCGTCGAATTCGTCTATCCGAGCAACCGGCGCATACTCGCCTTTCTGCGCGAGCTGGATGGCGAGACGATTCTCTGTGTCGCGAACCTCAGCCGCTCCGCGCAGGCCGCAGAACTCGATCTAAGTCGCTTCGCCGGCTACGTGCCGATCGAGCTTACCGGCGGCGCATCCTTCCCTCCGATAGGCGACGGCGCCTACGTCCTCACGCTCCCCGCTTACGGCTATTTCTGGTTCGTCCTTGCCGATCAGCAGCACCTACCGCGCTGGTACGTGCCCCCGCCTGACCCGCTGCCCGAGCTGATTACGCTGGTCATGAGCGACAGCTGGCAAGGGATGCTCGCGACGCGCGAGGGGCGCCACCTCGAGCACAGCGTCCTGAAGAAGTACCTGGGCCGCCAGCGGTGGTATGCGGCGAAGAACGAGGGCATCAGGGACGTGGTGCTGGAGCCGCTTGCTTCGCTCAGCGGTGCGGATGTCGACCATATGCTTTCCACGCTCGAAGTGAGCAGCAGCGCTGGTTCTCAAACGTATTTTCTGCCCTTTGCGCTACGGTGGAAGGAGACGAGCGCTGAGGCGCGGCGCGCATACGCCCTCGCAAAGGTACGTCGCGGCCCGCGCCTTGGCACCCTCTATGACGGAGTGGGCGACGAGGGGTTCTTCGCTTCCCTCGTCGAGCATCTCCGTGCCGGACGATCGATCGAAGTCCGCGGCGGCAAACTTGGCTTCTATCGCCAAGAGTCTCTTCCAGAAGCGGCGGGTGACGAGCAGATCCGCGTCGTCGGCGGGGACCAGAGCAACGCGTCAGCTATCGTCGGAGACGCGATGATGCTGAAGGTCTACCGCCGGATCGGCAACGGCGCGCATCCGGAAGTCGAGATGTCGCGCTACCTCTCCGAAGACGCAGGCTTCGCAAATACGCCGCGCTATTTTGGCCACCTCGAATTTACCCCGGAGATTGGGGAAAGCGTTGTGCTGGCGGTGGCGCTGGAGTTCGTGAAAAACCAGGGCGACGCCTGGCACGTGGTGACAGAAGCGCTCACGAAGGCTTTGGAGGAGTTCGGGCTGAACCCCGGAGGTGGGGAAGAGTTACCGAACCTCGCGTTCCCAATCGACATCGGCAAGAAGCTCGGCCGACGCACGGCGGATTTGCACGTCGCCCTGTCGAGGCCGACGACGAATTCAGCCTTTACGCCGGAGCCGATCGCCACCGAAGACATTTGCCGCTGGGTCGACCTCACGCGGAAGGAAGCGAGTCACACGTTCGATGCTCTCCGTGCGCTTGATCGAGGCTCATTGCCGTCATCTACGCTTCAATGCCTTGAGCTGCTCCTGCAGCGCGCTGACGAAGTGCATGGCGCCCTCGACCGCCTCGAGCAGCTGCCGCCATCGGGCATGAAAACGCGCGTGCACGGCGACTACCACTTGGGTCAGCTGCTCATCGTTCAGAACGACCTCGTGATCGTCGATTTCGAGGGCGAGCCATCGCGCCCGCTCTCGGAGCGGCATGAAAAGACGTCCCCGCTCAACGACCTCGCTGGCGCGCTGCGCTCCCTCGACTATGCGGCCTGGACGGCGCTCGATAGCGTGCGAGCGAAAGGCGTGGTTGCGAGCGACCTTGTGGGGCCGCTGGCGCTGCGCTGGCGCGACCGGCAAATCCAGGACTGCATCAACTCGTACCGGAAGATAGCCAAAGCGGCGAACGCCTACCCGAGCGATCCTAGAACGGCGGACGGCCTGTTGCAGCTCTTCGTGTTGCGCAAGGCGCTCTACGAACTGCGCTACGAAATCGGCAGCCGGCCGGCTTGGCTGTCGATCCCGACACGCGGAATCCTTGGCCTGCTGGACAGCATTGGAGTTGCACCGTGAGCAGCAACCTCAAAACGCGCCCCAGCCAGAGCATGCCAAACGCCCGCGACATTCAAGACATCGTCGCAGGTCGCCACGGCGATCCGTTCAGCGTATTGGGCCCCCATCACCACCCGGATGGCTCGTGGATGGTCAACGTCTTTGCGCCCGACGCCGACGCGGTCGACGTCATTGACGCACAAAGCGGTGCGCCGCTCGCGAAGCTCGACAAAGTGCATGCCGCTGGCTTCTTTTCTGGCCTCTCGCACACGGACCTTTCCGGTGGCTACCGACTGCGAAAGTCGCGCGGAAATCATGCGTGGGACAGCGCCGACCCATATGCCTATGCGAGCACGCTCGGCGACATCGACATCTATCTCCTGGGAGAAGGCACGCACCTCGACGCCTACGACAAGCTCGGCGCTCACGCCGACACGATCAACGGTGTATCCGGCGTGCGCTTTGCGGTTTGGGCACCCAACGCAACGCGCGCCAGTGTGGTTGGACATTTCAATGGTTGGGATGGGCGCCGCCATCCCATGCGCAAGCATCCTGCGATTGGTGTGTGGGACATCTTCATCCCCGGATTGGTGCCCGGCGATCTGTACAAATTCGAGCTGCTCGGCGCATCGGCGCAACTTCTGCCGACGAAAGCCGACCCATTCGGCCAGTCCCACGAGTTGCCACCCGCAACGAGCTCGGTCGTGCCGGCGCCGGCAGAACTGTCCTGGCACGATCAAGCTTGGATGGAAACGAGAGGGCGCGCCCAATCGTTGGCTGCGCCTGTTTCCATCTACGAGATGCACCTCGGGTCCTGGCGCAGGGGCGACAACGACAGCCTGCTGGATTACGACCGCATCGGCGACGACCTCATCCCCTACCTCAAAGATCTTGGCTTCACACACGTCGAATTCATGCCGGTTGCTGAATACCCGTTCGGAGGATCGTGGGGGTACCAGCCGACGGGGCTGTTCGCGCCGACATCCCGGTTTGGTTCGCCGGACGCATTCGCGCGACTGATCGACCGCCTGCATCAGGCCGGAATCGGCGTCCTCGTCGATTGGGTACCTGGCCATTTTCCCAACGACCCGCACGGCCTCGCGCGCTTCGACGGTACCGCGCTCTATGAGCACGAGGACCCTCGTCGCGGGTTCCATAAGGACTGGAACACGCTGATCTACAACTATGGACGCCGCGAGGTCGCGAACTTCCTGGAGTGCAACGCGCATTATTGGATCGAGAAGTTTCATGTCGACGGCCTGCGCGTCGATGCAGTGGCCTCGATGCTTTACCTCGACTACAGCCGCAATCCCGGCGAGTGGGAGCCGAACCAATACGGTGGCCGCGAGAACCTCGAGGCGATCGACTTTCTTCGCCGCACCAATACGACGCTCTACCGCGACCATCCCGGCATCATGATGATTGCCGAAGAGTCGACCGCCTGGCCGCAGGTGTCACGCCCTGTCGATACTGGCGGGCTTGGGTTCGGCTTCAAGTGGAACATGGGCTGGATGCACGACACGCTCGAATACATCGCGCAGGATCCGATTCACCGGCGCTATCACCACGACAAGCTGACCTTCGGACTTCTCTACGCGTGGGATGAGAACTTCATCCTTCCGATCAGTCACGACGAGGTCGTCCACGGGAAGGGCTCGCTGCTCGGAAAGATGCCCGGCGATCGCTGGCAACGTTTCGCGAACCTTCGCGCTTACCTCGGGTTCATGTGGACGCATCCCGGTAAGAAGCTGCTGTTCATGGGATGCGAGTTCGGGCAGGAGCGCGAGTGGAACCATGATCGCTCGCTGGATTGGCACCTCCTTGCCGAGCCGGCACATCGTGGCATCCAGAACCTCATCCGCGAACTCAATGCCATTTATCGCACCCTGCCTGCGCTTCACGAACGTGACTGCGATCCGGCCGGCTTTGAATGGATCGATGGGGGAAATGCGCTCGACAGCGTGCTGGTTTTTTTGCGCAAGGGTGCTGATGGCACGCCACTCGCACTCATTGCGTGCAACTTCACGCCCGTTGTGCGGCAGGACTTTCGTATCGGCGCACCGCTCTCCGGCCGCTGGAAGGAGCTGCTGAACACCGATGCGGCGGAATTTGGCGGGTCTGACGTTCGCAATGACGTGCGGGCGACCGAGCCCGTGGCGCAGCATGGCCGGCCGCAATCCCTTGTCATGACCTTGCCGCCGCTGGCGGTGTCCGTCTGGGTTCCCGAGGATCAAGCATGAGCCGAGCGCGCTTCAGAGTATCGGAGGGATCTCCGCAGGCGCTGGGCCCGACCGCTGATGCGGGCGGCGTCAATTTCGCGCTTTATGCGCCTAACGCCGAGCGCGTCGAGGTGGCGCTATTCGAGGCGGACGGAAGGCGGGAGACAGGCCGCATCGTCCTGCCCGAGTTCACCGACGAGGTATGGCACGGCTACGTGCATGGGATCGGCGCCGGACAGCTCTACGGCTATCGTGTGCACGGGCCGTACGAGCCGGCCGCGGGGCATCGCTTCAATGCTAACAAGCTGCTGGTCGATCCGTATGCGCGCCTGCTGCGGGGTGACTTGCAGTGGAACCCCGCGCACTTCGGCTACAAGCTCGATGAAAATGACGACGCCGATCTGAGCTTCGACGAAACCGACAGCGCGCCGTTCACGCCGAAGTGCGTGGTCACTGAGCCGGGCGGCGGCAGGAAATCGATCTTCTCGTCGCGGCGCCGCGAATGGAAGCAGGTCGCCTGGGCCGATACGGTGCTCTACGAGGCACACGTCAAAGGTTTCACTCAGCTCCACCCAGGGGTTCAGCATCGTCAGCGCGGCACGATCGCGGGCCTTGGTAACCCAAAGGTCATCGAGCACCTGGTGAAGCTCGGCGTGACCAGCCTCGAACTGATGCCCATCCACGCCTTCTATGACGACAGCTATCTCGTCGACAAAGGCCTGAGCAATTATTGGGGCTACAGCACGCTCTCGTTCTTCGCGCCGGCAAATCGCTATTTGTCGTCTGGAGAACTGAGCGAGATCCGCACCGCTGTCGGTCGCTTGCATGATGCCGGCATCGAAGTCATCCTTGATGTCGTCTACAATCACACCGCTGAGGGAAATCAACGCGGTCCGACGCTTTCGTTCCGCGGGATAGATAATGCCGCTTACTATAAGTTGGCGGATGACCCGCGCTTCTATTTCGACACGACTGGCTGTGGCAACACGCTCAACCTCGGCAATCCACGCGTGCTGCAGCTTGTGGCGGACTCGCTCCGCTACTGGGTGCAGGAATTCGGCATCGATGGCTTTCGCTTCGATTTGGCTTCGACGCTGGCTCGCGACGAGCGGGCATTCGCCCCAGCGAGCAACTTCCTTTCAGCGCTCCGCCAGGATCCGGTTCTGTCGTCCGTGAAGCTCATCGCGGAGGCTTGGGACCTTGGCGCCGACGGCTATCAGGTTGGCAATTTTCCACCCGGCTGGTCGGAATGGAATGGTCGGTTCCGCGACGATGTGCGCGGGTTCTGGCGCGGCGAGGAAGGATATCTGGCCGCCATCGCCGGGGGACTGCTCGGTTCCGCCGAGCTTTTCGACAAAGGCGGGCGTCGCCCCTGGTCCAGCGTCAACTTCGTGACCGCGCACGACGGCTTCACGCTCGCCGACCTCTACGCCTACAACGACAAGCACAATGAGCCGAACGGCGAGGGCAACGCCGACGGGCATGACGATAACCGAAGCTGGAACTGCGGCGCCGAAGGCCCAACGGACGACCAGGCGATTCTCGATCTGCGCGATCGCATGCGCCGCAATCAGATGGCCATGCTGATCCTCTCGCAGGGCACGCCGATGCTGCTCATGGGAGATGAGCAGGGGCGCACGCAGCAAGGAAACAACAACGCCTATTGCCAGGACAACGACATCACCTGGATGCGCTGGCAGGATATCGGTCCGCGCGAAGAGGCATTTCGCGAGTTCGTGACCGGTCTGCTTCGGGTCCGCAGGTCGCGGCCGCTTCTCAATCAGCCGCGATTTCTCCACGGTGAGGACGTGGGCGGCGCCAAGAACGTGATTTGGCTGCGTGCCGACGGCAAGGAAATGCAGCCCGATGACTGGCTCAACAGCATCAATCGCAGCGTCGCGCTTTTGCTGCGGGCTAGGCATGGAAAGCCGTTGCTCATGTTGCTCAACGCCTACCACGAGGGCGTTTCCTTCAAACTCCCCAAATCGCCGACCGGCAGTTGGCGCCTGATCGTCGACACCGAGCACGGGACCATCGAACCACGCAACGCGGCGGCAGCCAGCGACGACTTGATCATATCCGGCCGTTCGCTGGTCCTTTATGAGGCGGCGCGCCCATGACGGCGTCGGCGTTCACCGGCTCATGGGGCGCAACCGTGCTCAAGAATGGTGGCGCGCGCTTCCGGCTGTGGGCTCCTGCTCAACGGTCTGTGACGCTAGTCGGAACCGTTGGAGAAATCCGCGCGCCGATGCAGCGGTCGGACGACGGCTGGTTCGAGCTCGAGACTGACGCGGTCCCGGTCAACGGAGGGTATTCATTCGAAATCGACGGCCGACGCGTGCCCGATCCAGCCGCTCGCGAGCAGGTGAGTGATGTCCACGGCCCTTCGCGCCTCGTCGATGGCGCTGCATTCTCATGGGGCAGCGACCATTGGCGCGGCCGCCCTTGGGAAGAAGCTGTCATTTACGAGCTTCACACAGGGACCTTCACCCCGAATGGCACGTTCGCGGGAATAGAACAGAAGCTCGATCATTTGGCATCGCTCGGCGTAACCGCCATCGAGCTGATGCCGATCGCCCAGTTCAGCGGCACACGCGGCTGGGGATACGACGGAGTGCTGCTCTATGCACCGCACATCGTCTATGGCGGACCCGAAGCGCTCAAGCGGCTGGTCGACGCCGCGCACGAGCGCGAGTTGATGGTGTTGCTGGACGTCGTCTACAATCACTTCGGCCCCGACGGAAACTACCTGCACCTGTACGCGCCCGATTTCTTCCATCCCGAGCGCCACACGCCCTGGGGCGCAGCCATCGCCTATGAGAAGCAGCCGGTACGGCAGTTCTTCATAGAGAACGCCCTTTATTGGCTGGAAGAGTTTCGATTGGACGGGCTGCGCCTCGATGCCATCGACCAGATCCATGATCCATCGCCGACGCATATCTTGGAGGAGCTTGCCGCCGAGGTCCGTCGCACGATCACCGACCGGCACGTGCACCTGACGACCGAGGACGAGCGTAATATCGTCAACCTGCACGAGCGCGACTCCGATGGAGTCGTGCGTCTCTATTCAGCAGAATGGAACGATGACTTTCATCATACCGCGCATGTCCTCGCTACAGGGGAACGCGACGGCTACTACTTCGACTACGACATCGATGTATCGCAGATGGCGCGATGCCTCGCGGAGGGCTACGTCTACCAGGGCGAGACATCGCCCAGTAAAGAGGAGCAGCGCGGTGTTTGCAGCAAACACTTGCCGCCGAGCGCTTTCGTCGACTTCCTGCAGAACCACGACCAGATCGGTAATCGCGCCTTCGGCGAGCGTCTGATCGCCCTGTCGGACGAAAAGACAGTCGATCTCCTCACGGCGATTCTTCTGTTGTCGCCGCACATACCGCTTCTGTTCATGGGCGAGGAGTGGGGCGAGCGCCGGCCGTTCTGCTTCTTCACCGATTTCACAGGCGACCTTGCTGCGGCGGTGCGGGACGGGCGCCGCGCGGAGTTCAAAAGATGGCCTCAGTTCGCCGACCCGGCGAACCGTTTGAAAATCCCTGATCCAAACGCACTCGCAACGGCCGAAGCGTCGAGGATCGACTGGAACTTCAAGAATACTCCCGCTGGGGCGGCTCGCATTGCGCTGGTCCGCAATCTGCTCGCGATACGCAAGCGCCTCGTGCCGCACTTCGCCGCGATGAGGAGTGGCCAAGGGAACACCGAGCCGTGGTCAGCTGAGGCATTCGGCGTCGCTTGGCGGATGGCCGATGGTCAGACGCTGCGCATGGCGGTGAACCTTGGAGAGGTGCCGGTCGCCACCTCGACGCACGCAGATCTCACGCTTCTTTATGAGTCGTCGGACGGCGCCTGCGCGTCGCTGCGCCTCGGGCAAGTGCCGCCGAAGTCGGTGATACTTGGCTTCGAGGGAGGCGCGGAGAATGGATAAATCCCTCGCCGAGCTGACCGACCGTGCCGGTATTGAGACGTCGTACATCAGCGAGAGCGGCGAAGTTCGTGTCATTTCCGATGACGTGAAGCACGCTCTGCTAGCCCTGCTGGGCACGCCCGAGAGTGATGCGTCGCCGAGTATCGACGCTGCCGCCGCAGGCGCACCCCCGTGCTTTGTGCCGGAATGGCTGAGACACTCGCGGGCATGGGGCATCGCTGTGCAGCTCTACGGCGTCCGCTCGCAGCGCAACTGCGGCATCGGCGACTTCGAGGACCTCGCGCGTTTGGCAGAACTGCTCGCGCCGCTCGGTGCCGACTTCATCGGCGTCAATCCGCTGCATGCGCTGTTCATGGCAGACCCGGACCGCGCCAGCCCATATTCGCCTTCGAGCAAGCAGTTTCTCAATCCGATCTACATCGCCGTTGATCGGGTGGTGCGGGAAGCCGATCTGTACGATTGGCGCGGCAAGCTGCAAGAGCTGCGCAGCCTCGACCTCGTGGATTACACGAACGTGGCAACCCTGAAGCGCGCGCTTCTCGAAGCGGCGTTCGCGCAACGCGGGAAGGACCCGGCCTTCGTGTCGTTCTGCACTGCAGGCGCCGATGCGCTGAAGCGTTTCGCCGTCTTCGAGGCACTGAGTGAGCACTTCGCCGCCGACGGGCTTGGCGCGGGCTGGCATGGTTGGCCGCAGGAATTCCATGGTCCGACCTCAAGCGCCGTCGCCAAATTTGCGGCTGCACACGAGCGGCAGGTCGATTTCCACAAGTGGCTGCAGTGGGTGGCTTCCGAGCAGCTCGCCGAAGTCCAACGGCGCGCGCGCACAGCGGGAATGCGCATCGGGCTGTACCTCGATCTCGCCGTCGGCGTGTCACCGGACGGTGTCTCGGCTTGGTCAGACAAAGAGCTCTATGCAACTGGCGCACGCGTGGGTGCGCCCCCGGACATGTTCAATCACCTCGGGCAGGATTGGGGCCTCACGCCCATGCGGCCTTCCACGCTGGCGGCACGTCAGTTCGAGCCGGTGAAGCAGGAGGTTCAAGCAGCGATGAAGGTCGCTGGAGCCGTGCGCCTGGACCACGCCATGGGACTGGCGAGGCTCTATTGGCTACCGGCCGGATCAGACGCCCGCAGCGGAGGTTACGTCCGCTACCCAATCGAAGCGCTGCTCGACGTGCTTGGCCGCAGCTCCGAGGCCAATCGCTGCATGGTGATCGGCGAGGACCTTGGCACCGTGCCGCCGGGGTTCCGCGAGAGGATGCAGGCGCACAACATACTGAGCTACCGCGTATTCTACTTCGAGCGCACGGGGGACGGCATGTTCGCTCCGCCCCATAGCTATCCGAAAGAAGCTCTCGCATGCGTCGCGACGCATGATCTGCCTCCGTTGCATGGCTGGTGGTGCGCTTCGGATATCGACGCGCGGGCCTACTGCCAGCTTTACGAATGCGATGGAGATGTGGACCACGCGCGCGCACAACGCGCGAGCGACCGCCAGAAGCTTTCAGCGTCTTTAGCACGCGAGCATCTGCTGGATGCAAACGCGGTCGATCACCAGAGCGCCCGTACGCCGGAAGACGTATTTACGGCCGTCCACCGTTACCTCGCACGCTCGCCCGCTTGGCTCTTCGCTGTTCAACTGGAAGACATCGCCGGCTCATCTGGGATGGTCAACCTTCCCGGAACGGACAGGCAGCACGCCAACTGGAGGCGCAAGCTTCCCATAACCGTGGAGGAAATGCTGCTCGATCCACTGCTCCGCCGCACACTGGAGGCGATCGCGGCCGAGCGACCGCGGCACGCATGACCACCGCGATCACCAACGTGCCGACGGCAACCTACCGGCTGCAGTTGCGCAACGGGATGGATTTCGCATGCGCTGCAAAGCTTGCGCCCTATCTGTCAGGGCTGGGCATATCGCACTTGTACCTGTCGCCGATCTTCACCGCGGCACCGGGCTCGACCCACGGCTACGATGGCATCGACTTCAACGAGATCGATCCCGAACTCGGTGGGTTCGATGGTTTTGCCGCTCTCTCGCGCGCCATGCAGGAGGCAGGGATCGGCATCGTCCTGGATATCGTGCCCAACCATATGGGCGCGCATCCGGAAAACCCGTGGTGGCGGAGCGTGCTTGAATGGGGTGCGAACAGCCCCTTCGCGAACCACTTCGACGTCGACTGGGCAGCGCAGAAGCTGATTGTGCCTCGACTCGGAGATCACTACGGCGCCGTGCTGCAATCGGACGGGCTGCAGCTGGTGGCCGAACCGGAAATCGGCGAAATCGCGCTCCAGTACGGTGACATGAGGTTGCCGCTCAACCCGCCGAGTTACGCAGGAATCTTAACCGCGGCTGATCAGGATATCTTCGGCGCGCTGGCGCTGAAATTCGCGACCGCCACTGCAGCGGCGGGAGCAGAACTGAAGGACGCGTTCGCCCAGTGCCTCGTCGACGCGAAAGCGTCAGAGGTGCTAGAGAGCACTCTCGAAAAGATCAACGGTGATTGGCAGGCTCTGCACGAAGTCCACGAACAGCAGGTCTGGCGTCTCGCGCACTGGCGGACGGCGCGCGAGAACCTCACCTATCGTCGCTTCTTCGAGATTGCCGAGCTTGTGGGCGTCAGGGTCGAGCAACCCAACGTGTTCGATGATGTGCATCGAACGGTCCTCGACCTCGTCCGTGAGGGGTTGGTGCATGGGTTGCGCGTAGATCACATCGACGGCCTGGCCGACCCTGCCGGGTATCTGAACAGACTCCGCACTGCGGTCGGCCGCGACGACTTCTACATTATCGTCGAGAAAATCCTGGGACCCGGCGAGGAGTTGCGCGAATCTTGGTCCGTCGCCGGAACCACCGGATACGAGTTCATAGCGGCACTGGGCCAGCTGCTCGTCGACGACGCTTCGCGGGAAGACCTGACGCACGCATACGAAGAATTTGTGCAGGAGAAGCGCGACCTCGAGGCGGAGGTCGTCATGACCAAACGCCGTACGCTCACCCGAAATCTCGCCGGAGAACTCGACCATCTGGCCGATCTTGCCTCGACCATCGCGTCGGAGGACATCGCCACCCGGGACCTCGGTCGAGACACGATGCGCCGCGCCATTGTCGAACTGGCGTCCGCAATGCCCGTCTACCGCACCTACGTTGACGCCAACGGCAGTAGCGTGGAAGACGACAACATTCTGCAAAGCGCCCTTGAGGCGGCGCAGCGAGCACGGGAAGTGGAGGACGACGCGGCGTTCGAGTTTCTCCGGCGCCTGTTCAAGCTCGATTTCGCCGATGCGTCACGACGCACCGCGGCATTGCGCTTCTCGGCGCGCTTTCAGCAGACGACGGGACCGCTGACGGCAAAGGCCTTCGAGGACACGCTATTCTACCGCTATAATCGGTTGATTGGCGTCAACGAGGTCGGCGGCGAGCTCGATCCCCTTGGCGGTTCCATCGATGACTTTCACGCAGCCATGCAGGCGCGGGAGAGGCATCCGGCAGCCCTCTCGGCCACCGCCACGCACGATACCAAGCGCGGAGAGGACGCCCGCGCGCGCATCTACGCCATCAGCGAAGCCCCGCGCAGGTGGGAAGAAGCGGTTCGCCGTTGGGCAGAGCTGAATGCCGATCTGCGCCGGGGCGAGGCGCATCCAGATCGCGACACGGAATGGATGTTCTATCAGGCTTTGCTCGGGGCCTGGCCGGCGCAATCGCGACCGCCGGATGCTGACGCAATGCAGGTACTGTCCCACCGGATGAGCGCGTTCATGGTCAAGGCGGCGCGAGAGGCAAAGCTGCACACCACCTGGACGCAGCCGGACGAGGCGTATGAAGACATGCTGACGTCGTTTGTTGAGGCGGCGCTCGAGCCAAAACGCTCGAAGGCGTTTCTCAACGACTTCGGCGCTGCGATCCAGCCCTTCGTACGCGCCGGCGCCGTCAATAGCTTGACGCAGAGTGTGCTCAAGCTGTTCGCCCCCGGTGTCCCCGATATCTACCAGGGCACGGAAATCTGGGATCTGGCGCTGGTCGATCCGGACAATCGCCGCCCCGTCGATTTCGTCCAGAATGACAGCATGGCGAAAGCGGAGATATCTTCGGATGCATTGCTCGACACCTGGACGACCGGCGCGATCAAACAGCGCATCCTGCGCGCCGGATTGGCGCTGCGACGCACGCTCGGCCCACGGCTTCTGGACGCCACCTATATCGCATTGAAGGTGACCGGCCCGCTGAGCAAGCATGTGATAGTCTTCGCGAGGAAGCACGAGACGGGCTGCGTCGTCGTGCTCGGGACGCGGCTCTCACTCGAGCATCTCGATGCGGAAGCCCCGCGTATTCCCGGCCCGCGCTGGGCAGACACGCGTGTTCATTTGCCGTCCGGTTGCGGTCCGCTCGTCGACGTCCTGACGGGGCGAGAGTTCGGCGACGTCGCAGAATTGAATATGTCTGAAGTGTTGCGTGACCTGCCGGTCGCGGTGCTGAGGAGCGGGTGAAAAGGTCAGGCGGGCATCGTGCAAAAATTTACCGACCAGGATGAAGTACAGCGGCTGCGCCAGGAACTGGTCCACGAGCTGACGCGCAACGTCGGCGTTTCGCAGCACGAGGCGACGCCGCGCGATTGGCTGCAGGCGACATCGCTCGCGATCCGCGGCCGTGTGGTCGATCGATTCCATCAGATGAACGCGCGGCTGCGCGAGTCCAAGAACAAGCAGGTCTGCTATCTCTCAATGGAGTTCCTGGTGGCCAAGCAACTCGATGGCGCCCTGATGGCGACGGGGTTGCGAGACGAGTGCGCCAAGGCGCTGTCTCAGCTCGGCGCGTCTCTGGAAGATCTGATCGAGCTCGAGTCCGAGCCCGCCTTGGGTAACGGAGGCCTTGGCCGGCTAGCAGCGTGCTTCCTCGAGTCCATGGCGTGCCGGGGGTTGCACGGCATAGGCTATGGGCTCCGATACGAATACGGAATGTTTCGCCAGGAGTTCGCGGACGGCTGGCAGGTCGAACAGCCCGACGACTGGCTCAATCACAGGAACGCGTGGGAGCTTGATCGCCCGGAGCCCGCCTTCGTCGTAGGCTTCGGCGGCCACGTCGAGCACCGTGACTATCGAGCAATCTGGCATCCGGCCGAACGCGTCATCGCCGTTGCACATGATCTCCTCGTCCCGGGCTATCGCAACGACACCGTGAACACTCTGCGCCTGTGGAGCGCTCGCCCCGTTGCCGCTCTCGACTTCAGCACTTTCAGCCGTGGCAATTATCTCGAAGCCGTATCAGCCAAGATCCGTTCCAAGACCGTCACCCGGCTTCTGTATCCGGACGACAGCACGCCGGAGGGACGCGAGCTGCGGCTTCGCCAGGAGCATTTCTTTGCATCCGCCTCGGTGCAGGATCTGGTCACTCGCTATCTCAAGGACCACTCCGATTGGGACCACCTCCCGGAGAAGGTCGCAATCCATCTCAACGATACGCACCCCGCGCTTGCCCCGGCCGAGCTTGTCCGTCTCCTCGTCGACGAGCATCGCCAGCCCTGGGACAAAGCTCTGGAACTGACGCGCGCCGTCTTCAGCTACACCAACCACACACTCATGCCCGAAGCGCTGGAGGTCTGGCAGAGCGAGCTCATGCGGCGTGTCGCGCCGCGTCATCTCGAGATCATCGAGGAAATCAATCGCCAGCTGCTGCGCAGTGTCGCCGCGCGAAGCGACGTGCGGCCCGAGAGTGTCGCCGTCGTCAGCGAAAATACCGCCGCGGTGAATATGGGCCGCTTTTCGGTCGTCATGAGCCACAAGGTCAACGGCGTATCCGAACTCCATAGCCGTCTCGTGCGAGACAGCCTGTTCTCGGAATTCAGCAAGCTGCAGCCGGACCTCTTCTGCAATGTCACCAACGGAATTTCTCCGCGGCTCTGGCTTTTCCAATCGAACCCCGAGCTTTGCGCTCTCATCGACCGCAGGCTGGGCGCACGCTGGCGTGAGGCGTTCGACTTAAGCGGATTGGCGCCGCTGGCCGACGATCCGACATTCCACGCCGAGTTCACGGCCGTCAAACGAGCCGCCAAATTGCGTTTGGCGAAGGTCATTGCCGCAAGAACGGGTGCCGAAATCGCCATCGACGCCTTGATCGATGTGCAGGCCAAGCGCATCCACGAATACAAACGTCAGTTGCTCAACATTTTGAGTGTCATCGCGCGCTGGAATGCCATGAAGGCCGATCCGGACGCCTATTGGCCCCGGCGCGTCGTGTTGATAGCGGGCAAGGCCGCTTCGAGTTACTGGCTCGCCAAGTTGATCATCAAGCTGTCGCATGATGTCGGTCGGCGCATCAACAACGACCCGGAGACCTCGGACCGGCTGCAGCTTCACTTCCTTCCGAACTACAACGTCTCCCTAGCCGAGCGTCTCATGCCCGCCGCCGACCTGTCGCAACAGATTTCGCTCGCGGGCACGGAGGCATCTGGCACCGGGAATATGAAGCTTGCGCTGAATGGCGCTATCACCCTCTGCACGCGCGATGGCGCAAACATCGAAATAGCAAAGGCGATCGGAGAGGGTGGCATTGTGCCGTTCGGTCTGGAGATTGAGGATGTCGCCCGGTTGCAGCGTGACGGCTACGCCCCCATGAGCTTCGTCAGCAGCAACGAACCGCTCCGTACCGTGCTTGAGCAGATCGCACGCGGCGACTTCTCACCTGAGGATCCGCACCGCTTCGAGCCGATCGTCGATTCGCTGATCAATCGCGGCGACCGCTATATGGTTCTGGCGGATTTCGCTGACTATTGGCGCGCACAGCGGGCCGTCGACGCGCTGTGGGCAGACCAGGAGGCATGGACGAGGCAAACCATCAACAGCGTCGCCCACATGGGTCATTTCTCGGCGGACCGGGCGATCGACGAATATGCGCGCGACATCTGGCGATGCGGCGACCCGCAGTAAATCCATTTACCAGCGCCCATGGCGCTTCGGGACGCGGTGCCAGAGGTTGGAACCTTTTGCGCCGTCGGCGGATTGATCGGAAACGGTCGTGACAGTTCGTACAGGAGACCGATGTATCGATGTCGGCATCCCGTAGATGGATCGTCGCCCTCCCGGCAAAAAATGAGGTCCAGCGGATCGAAGGCGCGCTCGCGGCGCTCGATCAGGCCGCCGCATGCTCGGCATTCGATGTCAATGTGCTGGTGTTTGCAAACAATTGCTCAGACACCACCGCACAAGCGGCCGATTACGCACTGCGCCACTGCCGCCATCTGAGCGCGATCGTGACCGCGGGCAAACTTCCCGCTGGTCTGGCTCATGCTGGCGGCGCGCGACTGACCGCCGTGAGGCAAGCTTTGAGACGTTTCGGCGGAGAAGCGGGCGATCTGCTACTGACGACCGACGCGGACTCACGAGTGAGGCCTGACTTGTTCGCGCGTATGGAGCATGCCTTTTACCGAGGCGCAGACGTGGTCCTCGCGAAGATCGAGTGCATTGACGATCCATTCGAGCCGGCCTGCAAACGAGCGCTCGCATGGGGCGCAATGAGAGCCAAGTGGCGCCATCGCGTGCGCCAACTCGTGGAGACCGTCCGCACCGGAACTATCCCGCATCCCCCGCTTCATGACGATTACGGCGCGGCGGGAATTGCGGCGACCGTCAACGCCTACAGGCAACTTGGGGGGTTTCGGCCCATCCAGAACAATGAGGACTTGCAGTTCGTGCGTGCCGCGGACACCGCAGGGCTGCACGTAGATCGGCAATCGGGGGCAACTGTCGATGTCCTCGCGCGCACGGTCGGACGCGCAGCAGGCGGCATGGCCGAAGACATCGCGAATTGCACGAGAGCTGTGGCGAACGGCGTAGCCTGCATGGTGGAGAACCACCGGCTGACCACTCGGCGGATTACCCGCCACCCAAGTCATGCCAGTGCATTCGCGACCACGATAACGGACTGGGAACTGGCCGAGGAGGCCATCCAAGGCTTGGATCGCGCCATTGCAAACTTCAGCAGCGGTGACCGACGCGCTTGGCAGGATCTCAAATGACAATCGCAGACCTCACAGCCGCTCTGCGGCAGGCGCGAACGTCGGATGAAAGCGCTCGGCTAGAGCAGGCATTCCATGTGCTCAATCGCGACAGGATGCTGGCGACAGCGTTCGTGCGACGCGCGACCGAGCCCGAACAAGGCGTGCCGTCAATGTTTGATACGCTCGTCGCCCTCGGCCGGGGCGATCTCAGCATCGCGCGGCTTTTCGAGGGCCACGCCAATGCCGTGCAATTGGTCGCGCGCCTCGGATCTCACGAGCAGAAGGAGGCGGCATTCCGGGTTGCGGACTCCGGCAAGCTCATGGGGGTCTGGGGCGCTGACGATCCCACCAATCCCGCGCGACTGGATGACGATACGCTGCAGCTGACAGGGCGCAAGACATTCGCCTCAGGTGCGGACAGCGTGGCGCTCGCAGTCGTTGCGGCCAAGACGCGCCAAGGCACAAACCAGCTGCTTCTGATCGACGCAAAGCGTCTCGAAGGCCGCTTTGACGCCGCTTGGTGGCGCGCCTCGGGCATGAAGGCGACGCGCAGCTTCGCAGTCGATCTCAACGCGTTGCCTATCAGCGAAAGTGACTTGCTCGGCAGTCCCGGAGCCTATGAGCGTCAGCCGTTCTTCGGCGCTGGCGCTATTCGCTTTGTCACCGCGCAGTTGGGTGGGGCCTTGGCAGTTTGGGACGCAATGCGGATGCACCTGAGTAAGACCGGTCGCGCGGATGATCCGCACCAGGCCGCGAGGCTGGCATCCGTCGTCGCCGATTTGGAAGCCGCCTTCTGCTTTGTCAAAGAGGCGTATGCCCGTGTCGCGCCTGCAATTGCGTGGAGCGAGGCAGCAACGAACGCGTCGGACGGCCCACTGATCGCGGACGCAGCACGCATAGTCCTGGAGGAGACCGTCGACCGAGTGCTGCCGCGAGCAATGCGCTCGGTCGGTTGCGCAGGCTTGATGGAGACGCACCCTTTGCACTTGGCAATGAGCGATCTGATGGTCTACGTGCGCCAGCCAGCGCCGGACATGGCGAGGGTCCGTTTGGGCACGGCGGCAGCCGGAGATAGCTACAAGGCCGCTTTCGATGCGGCTTAGCTTCGACGAGTTCGCGGCGCTCACCGGATTGCGCCGAAGCCTCTTGGTAGCAATTCCGCATCCTGACGATGAGACGCTTGGCTGCGGCGGCGTCCTTTCACTGGCCGCGGAACGCGGGATCAAGGTCAAACCGATCCTTATAACCGACGGCGGCGCGTCGCATCCTGGCAGCCAGGAATGGCCGCGCCGGCGCGTTGCTGCGCAGAGGCGGGATGAGTTTCTCGAGGCGCTCGACGTGCTGGGTATCACATCCGATCCGACGTTCCTTGATTTGCCTGACGCTGCAACGGGCGCTCTTGGTGCTGGTGCAATTGCCCGCGCGATTGAGGCGTTGCTTGAGGCTTTTCGTACCGAGAGCCCCGAGGTGGTTTTGACGACCTGGCGCCGCGAACCGCATGGCGACCACCGGTTCGCTTTCGAGCTGGTGCGAAATGCAATGTCGCTAGCCGATTGCCGCGCGACGCTGGCTGAATACATGGTGTGGACACCGATCACCGGCAGCGCGGCGGATCAGCCAGCGCCTGAAGAAACATCGAGCGTGTTTGTCGACGTTTCAACGACGCTGGCGACCAAGCGCACAGCGCTTCGCTGTCACGCCAGCCAGCTGGGAGAATTGATCGGCGACGATCCGCAAGGGTTCTGTCTGACGGAAAGTCATATCGCTTCAATGGTGGGGCCTTATGAGCGCTTCGAAATCGCACGATGACGCCGCCCTGCAACGGCATCTCGATCATTTCGATGCTCTCTACCGGGCCGATCACGATCCCTGGGGTGCGCGCATGTCGTGGGTGGAGCTCCAAAAGCGCAGCGCCGTTGAACGGGCACTCGGCAGGCAGAAGCTCTCGAAGGGCGTCGAACTCGGCTGCGGCAATGGAACAACGACGCGCGGACTTGCCCGCCATTTCCAATCGCTCATCGCTATAGAAGCCTCGCCCGCGGCAGTGGCGCTCGCGCGCGCGGAGGCAGGTGATCTTCCCAACGTCTCCATCATCGAGGGCGTGTTACCAATGACGCTCAGCCGGGGCGCGTATGACGCCGTCATTGCGAGCGAGGTACTTTATTATTTGCCGCTCGCAGTCCTTCGCGATGTCCTCGACATGGCAAAGCTGGCGCTCAAACCTGGAGGCATCCTCGTGAGCGCCAATCATGTTCGCAGATTCAGCGACTCCGAATGTACCCTCGAGCAGCTTACGCTCATGACGAGGCGCCGCTTTGGCAGGGCAGACTACAGCCTCTCATACGGCGCTTGGCGGGTGGACAGATTTCGGCGCCGTTGATTAGCCTGCGGGAACCGCCTTCTCTTCTCCGACAGTGCCGATAGCATCTTGGTCGTCCGACAGCACATCGTTCGCCGACAAAGGGAACCTAATTCGGCAGACGACGCCATCCGTCGGAAACACCAGCTGGATGTCTCCCCCAAGCTGTTCCGCGGTGGCCTCGATGAGGCGCCGCCCAAAACCCCGTCGCGTCGGTTCCTGAACCGGCGGACCCCCTTGCTCGGCCCAGGTCAGCACGATCTGTCGGCTCGTCGTATCGATCTCCCAGGCGAGCGTCACCTGGCCGGTGTCATTGGACAGCGCGCCGTATTTGACGGCGTTCGTGGCGAGCTCATGCATCGCCAGGATCATGGAGACGGCCAGGTTGGACGCAAGCTGATAGTGGGGGCCCGAAACGTCGATCCGGGATTTGCGCAGACGCTGCTGGAACGGCGCGAGAGCAGCATCGACGATGTCGCGCAGGTTCGCACCGCTCCACGCGCGATTGGTCAAGAGATTGTGCGCCCGTGCGAGCGCCATCAGCCGTTGCGAGAAGGTCGTCTGGAAGGCTTCCGGGCTCGCTGAATCGCGCAGCGTCTGGTTGGCGATCGATTGAATGATCGCGATGGTGTTCTTGACCCGATGGTTCAGCTCGTTCGTCAGCAGCCGCTGCTGCTGCTCGACCTGCTTGCGCTCCGTGATGTCCTGAAAGAACGTGGCCACGCCGCCGTCGGGCGTGGGGTAATTGCGCGTCGAGAACCACCGTTTCCACGGCCTATAATAGCTTTCCGCCGTCGTTGGGCGGCGCTCTGTCAGCGCAGTGCGGATAGCCTGGCCGATTTCATTGTCGCGTGCTTCCGGAAACGCCTCATTCAGCAGATCAGCGCCGATGAGATCGGAGGTATCAACGCCGTTGGCGGCGAACATGAGCTTCGCGGCTGCATTGAAAGCCGTAAACCGGCCTTCAGCATCGATGAGGTGGAAGCCATCGGTGATGCTTTCAAGAATGCCCTCGACGCGCGCCTCGCCCTGCCGGCGGACTTCGGCGAGCTTGAGGTTGGCGCTGATGCGCGCGACCAGCTCGCGCGAAGAAAACGGCTTGGTCAGGTAATCGTCGGCACCGGACTGAAGCCCGTCGATGCGCGCCTCCTCGCCGGCACGTGCCGATAGCAGCAGGATCGGCAAGGATTTCGTTCGCTCGTCGGCACGCAATCGCTTGATGAGTCCGAAACCGTCGAGCAGAGGCATCATCGCGTCGGTGAGAACGAGGTCGGGCAAATTTTCAGTGACCGCAGCCAGGGCCAGCTCGCCGTTTGCAGCCGTTTCGACATCCCAATAGGGCGACAACAGCCGCTCCAGATAGGCGCGCATATCTGCATTATCGTCGACAACAAGAATACGCGGGCGCCTGTGCCAGAGATCATGCGGTTGCTCGCCGGCTTCTTCGACCGGAGGACGCGGTATCGACGCCGAACCAGGCAGCCAACGGACAGCTTCTTCGACAAACGAGCCGGCGCGCACGGACGTCGATGCCGATTGAGCCGGCTCTGCGATGAGGTCTTTCGACAGATGCGCGTCGCCATATGGAATGGAGACGCTGAACGTGGTGCCTTTGCCGACTTCGCTCGTGACGGAAATATCGCCGCCGTGGAGACGCACGAGCTCCTGTACGAGCGCCAGCCCAATACCAGAGCCCTCGAAGGATCGACTGGGCTGCCCCTCGATGCGGTGGAACCGTTCAAAGACGCGAGGCAGTTGGTTCGCAGGGATGCCGACGCCTGTGTCCCGCACATGCACGACCGCCCGTTTCCCGTCCGGCGAACTCCCGAGCTCGATCGCGATTTCCCCGTCGAGCGTGAACTTGAACGCGTTCGACAGCAGGTTGAGGATAATCTTCTCCCACATGTCGCGGTCGACGTGCACCACGCGCGGCAGCGGATGGCAGCCGAGCTTCAGTCCGAGACCAGCTTTGTCTGTGGCAGTACGAAAGTTGGAGGCCAGATCGCGGGTCAGAGCTGCAAGGTCGACAGGCTCAAAGCGCGCATTCGCGCGACCGGCTTCGATGCGCGTGAAGTCGAGCAACGAGTTGACGAGCTTCAGAAGGCGCGAAGAGTTCCTGTGCGCGATATCGAGAAGGTTTCGGGCGTGTGGTGGCAGGTCCTCCTCTGCTTCGATGAGTTCCTCGATTGGGCTGATCATCAGGGTCAAGGGCGTGCGGAACTCATGGCTGACATTGGAAAAGAACGCTGTCTTGGCGCGGTCGATCTCTGCGAGCGCCTGGGCCCGCTTCTTTTCCTCTTCATATGCCCAGGCACTGGCCAGCCGCGCCGAGATCTGGCCGGCGATCAGGCTCAGAAAACTGGCATAGCTCTCGTCGTACGCCCGAAAAGGATTGATGGCCGCGACCAGATAGCCAGCCGGCGGATCGTCCGCTTGGCCGGGTATTGCAACCAATGCGACATGTCCCGGAGGTTGCCGCCAGGCGCCCGTCGGCAGGTCTTCGGCCCCCAGCTCCGCCAGCGGGAAAACTTTCTGCTCGGTCGGCCGACCCGAGATGTGCTCGTGCCAAAAGCCGGAGGTACCAAAGTCCGCCAGACGATGATCCGGCGCGAGGCCTGCAAGCGCAGCTGGCTTACAGTTGCCGTTGGCATCGAAGAGGCAGACCGCAGCGAACGGCAGGTCCCGTTGCGCAGCCAGCAGTGACTGCTCCGTCGCCGTGCACACTTCTCGCTCATTACGGCAGGAGGATACCTGCGCAGCAAGTTGCGCAAGAGTTGCCAGCCGCCGCTCCCCGATGACCCTCTCGGTTTCCTCTGTCACGACACAGAGCATTCCGACGGTCGCCCCGGTGTCGTCCGAAAGCGGACTGTAGGAGAACGTGTGATACGTCTCCTCAAGATATCCGGACCGTTCGAGCAGCAGAAGCAGGCCTTCGCTCCACGTCGCCTCGGCGGTCTGCAGGACCTGATCGACGAGTGGGCCGATATCGCGCCAGATCTCCGACCATACCTGTTCGGCCGGCCTGCCGAGTGCCCAAGGATGCTTGGCACCCAGTGTCATCCGCGCGTACGCGTCGTTGTAAAGGAATGTCAGCTCGTCGCCCCAGCCCATCCACATGGCGTAGCGTGAGGTGAGCATGATCCTCACCGCGGTGCGCAGGCTTTGCGGCCACGCCTGCGGCGCCCCCAGCGGCGTCGCGGCCCAGTCCAACGCCCTCATCCGCTGGGCCATCTCGCTATTGCCCGGAATGATCTGGATGAGATCGGCTACCAGCTTGGGACCCATCGGCTGCAGCCCTACAGGGTAGTGCGCAACATTTCGCTCAGCGCACCCTCAATGGTCTGTTGATCGTAGGGCTTCTCGACGACGCGCACTGACGCGAAGCGCTCGTCGACGTAACCGTCACCGTACCCTGTAGCAAAAATGAATGGGATCTTTCGTGCCGCCAGTATGTCGGCGACGGCTTCCGCGCGCGCTCCCCCGAGATTGAGGTCGAGGATGGCAGCGTCGCATGCAACATCGGACGCGAGCCGCTTGGCTGTATCTATCCGACTTGCAGGCCCGGCAACTTCGAAGCCAAGGCTTTGCAGGATGGATTCCAGATCCATCGCCAGCATTGGCTCGTCTTCGACAATGAGAACGCGATTGGCCCGAGGCGTCATAGGCTATCCAAAATGGTCAAATCACGGTGGAC
The DNA here is from genome assembly GCA_030148725.1 of Hyphomicrobium sp. GTDB lineage: Bacteria > Pseudomonadota > Alphaproteobacteria > Rhizobiales > Hyphomicrobiaceae > Hyphomicrobium_A. Next base: position 43,521 of record JASBSU010000036.1, on the reverse strand, counting down.
GTTTCATGGCGCCCGATGGCTAGCCCAAAACCGTCCGCAGGCATACCAATCGTGCGGAACGAAACGCGGCGAGAGGGGACGCGGTTCCTCAGTGGTACCTTAAAAAGCATGACTAAAATCCTGCCCCGTTTGGGAAAACCCGGGGCCCGGCGGCGTGCACCAGGATGCTTAACTTCCTGCACGCGTAGCCCGGCGCAGCAACCCCGCGACGGTCAAAAGCGCGACCGCTCCGGCCGTAACGGCGAGTATGTTACCGAGCGTCGTCTGGATGTGGATATCCAACAGCGACACCCCGAAGCTGGCAACAACAGCCCCCAGAAAACCGATGGCGATGTTTCCGAGCAGCCCGAACCCGTAGCCCTCGACAATCAGCCCAGCCAGCCACCCCGATACGCCACCGACGATAACCCACGTCACGAGATTCTCGTACCCCAGCACGGCCACCTCCGACACCAGTTCTGCAACGGTAGAACGCTTTGCACTGCTCGCGCGTTTCTCCGGCGCGTTGGCAGGGTGGCATCACATGGATATTCTACTCACGATGGGCGACTTGTGGGTTCGTCGCCGGGCAGTGCCGGATCCTTCGGCCCTTGCGGCGGTTGACGGCCTGCGACCGGCTACGGTGGTTACCGGCGCTTCCGAGGGCCTGGGGTTTGCGCTGGCTCGACGTATCGCCCGCGAGGGACGTGTTATCGTTCTGCTTGCCAGAACCGAGGATACGTTGACCGAAGCTGCAAGCGAGCTGCGCACTGCCTACCCGCAGGCCACGGTCTTAGCTGAACCACTCGATGTCGGTGAAAGGGATGCGCCGGCGCGTCTCGACGCGTTGCTGGAGCGGCATGGACTGTATCTCGACGTCCTCGTGAACAACGCTGGCATGGGCCTTGGTGGCAATTTCACCGAGCTCGAACCAGCTAAGCTCGAGGAGCTGGTGGAGACCAATGTCACCGCCGTCACGCGCCTGACGCGGCATTACCTTCCGGCCATGCGCGCGCGCTGCCGCGGCGGGATTATGAACCTTGCGTCCCTCGCTGCATTCGCTCCAGGACCCTGGCAGGCACCATACTTCGCAAGCAAGGCCTACGTGTTGTCGCTGACCGCTGCCATCGGTGGCGAGTGCGCGGGGGAGGGCGTCCGGGTCTGCGCGATAGCCTGCGGCCCGGTCGAGACACGCATCCATCGCAAGATGAACGCCGACAACACGTTCTATCGGGCCGTCCTGCCCAGCACGTCGGCGGACCGGATGGCGCGGCTCGCGTGGCGTTCCTACAGACTGGGCAGGCGTGTCGTCGTCCCGGGCATCGTCAACAGCTTTCTCGCCTGGTCTGCGCGCGCGATGCCGTACGAAATCCTGTTGCCGCTGTTGGACTGGCTGATGAAGCCGCGTGTTCGACCCCTGCGAAACGCCGGGCGCCGTATTGCGCGGCGCACGCCTGAGGTGCGCGGTGACGCCCGGTAGCGACCGCAACGTCGTCGGCTAAGGATCAATCTGATCGAACGTGCACTGGCGAGGCGATTTGTCGGGACGCCATCTCAACAGTCGTGTCCCGTGCCGGAACCTCTCCCCAGTGACATGATCGTAGCTTACCTCGACCACCAGCTTCGGTTTTAAAGGTTTCCAATCCGCCGAACGCTCGTTCGCCCAACGGCTGGGACCACCTGGCGCATCGCCGGTGAAACCCGGCGGCGCGATGATCTTCTCGAGCTGCGCTGTAAGCTGAGGTTCGTCCTCGTTGGCGAGCGCGGATGTGAAGCCGACGTGATGCAGCAGACCATCTTGGTCATAAAGCCCGAGCAGCAGCGATCCGACTGTCTTTGTGCCCGCCTGATATCTGAATCCCCCGACGACACAGTCTGCGGTGCGTATCCGCTTCACCTTCAAAAGAGCGCGCTCGCCAAATTGGTACGGCTCATCCAACTGCTTTGCGATGACGCCATCCGTGCCAGCGTAGCCGCGCGCCAGCCATCGCTTGGCGACCCGGATGTCCTGCGTGGCTTCGCTCAGTGAAAGGCGGTCGCCGAATTTCTGCGAAAGCCGTGCGAGTACGCTTCGCCGCTTCTCGAGAGGTAGTTCGTGAATAGGCGCGCCTTTCGCGTCAAGCAGCGTGTCGAACAACACGAGGGACGCCGGGCTCTCCTTCGACAGCCGTTGGATGCGTGTGGCGGCAGGGTGCAGTCGCATCTGCAGCGCCTCGAACGAGGCGTCGCCGTCAATCTCGATACGCAACTCGCCGTCCAGCGCCGCGCGCGCCAACGGGATTTCGCTGAAGGCCTTCGCGACCTCCGGGAAGTACCGCGTCAGAGATTTCCCCGACTTACCCTGCAGCTCGACGTCTGAACCATCCTTCAACGCGAGACACCGGAAGCCATCCCACTTGGGTTCGTAGAGCCAGCCCGGTCCCGTCGGAAGCATGGGTGCTACCTTTGCTTCCATGAGACGAATGGGATCGCGCGCAGATGGTTTTTTCATCTTGAGCTTGAGCACGATTGAGGCTGCGGCCGAGCGCCCCCCTCGGCAGAGGCTGAACCCGGGGAGGAGCGCTAACCGAACTTATCAATTGATAAGTTTGGAGTGAACGGTTCTGCGCCCTGCGGGTTTCATAGCCATGGCGAAACAATCATCTTCCGTGCACGACCTTCTGATCAACAAAGCGAGCCAGCACGGAACACTCCTTCAGGCCGACAAGGCCGCACTACTCAGCCTCCCGTTTGTCGTGCGGCGGTTCCGCCCTGGGCAGGACATCGTACGCCAGGGAGACGAGCCGGATGCCGCCATATTCGTCCAGAGCGGGATGATCGCCCGCTATCACACACTTTCAAGTGGAGAGCGCCAATACATCTCCATGCATATCAAGGGCGATATGCCGGACGTGCAGTCCCTTTTCCTAAAGGTGATGGACCATTCCCTCTGCGCCGTCGATGACGCATCCATCGCTCTTTTTCGTCACGATGTGGTGCGAAGGGTGCTCGTCGATCGGCCCGGGCTTTCGTTCGCCTTCTGGCGCCTCACACTGATTGATGCGGCGATCTTCCGGCAAGCGATCACCAACAATGGCAGTCGAGCGCCGGCGGAGCGCCTGGCGCATTTCTGCTGTGAGCGCTACACGCTCGCGTGCGAGATGAACCTGGCTGAGGGTAACGTCTGCGACTTGCCGCTCACCCAGACGCAGCTTGGTCAGGCGCTTGGCCTCTCCCACATCTCAGTCAATCGCGCCCTCCGCAAGCTGCGCAGGGAACGGCTGCTTGACCTGCGCTCGGGCAAGCTGGAAGTCATCGATCACTCTGCGCTGGTTCGCTTCGCTGACTTCGATCCGTCTTATCTTCATCAATCCAAGGATTCAGACCTTTCGCACATGGCGTTCAGAAAACGTCGCTAGCTGGAGACGCACGTCCGACACCATGCCGCCGATGAGCGTGGGCTGCCCGGCGCTTCAGTTTGCATCCTGAGCCATTCCCTCATCGGCCGGTGGCGGCGGTAGCGGTTCGTGCTCGCTGCGCCAAATATGGACGATTGCCACCTTGATTGCGATGGGCAAGCTGCGCCACTCCGGGCGGCGGACAAAATCGCTCATGGGAACACGAGCGGCTGAGAATTCGGTGATTGCGGGTTCAGATTCGAATGTCATGCCGAAGCAACGCGGCACACCGAGCGAAAGTTCGGCCGGCCCTCGATGCAGCCGACCTTAGACGTCAGCGCAGCTTGCTTTATAACCTTCGAGAACAGCGGGCGCGGCGAGCGGCGACGGGAGCATGACGGTCCGGAAAATCATTCACATCGACATGGATGCGTTCTACGCCTCGGTCGAGCAGCGCGACGATCCTTCTCTGCGTGGCCGTCCGGTCGCGGTAGGGCATGCGGCCAAGCGCGGTGTCGTGGCGGCCGCCAGCTACGAGGCGCGCAAATTCGGCGTGCGCTCGGCGATGCCATCGACAACGGCGTTGCGACAATGCCCGGACCTCGTATTCGTGCGGCCGCGGTTCGAGGTCTATCGAGCCGTATCGGAGCAGATCCGAGGCATCTTCGCTGACTACACGCCCCTCATAGAGCCGCTGTCCCTCGACGAAGCTTACCTCGACGTCACCGAGAACCTTCGCGGTATCCCCACCGCTTCGGCGACAGCCAAGGAAATCCGCGGCAGGATATCCGACGACACCGGCCTGACGGCCTCCGCCGGCATTTCTTACAACAAGCTCCTGGCAAAACTTGCGTCCGATCATCGCAAACCCAACGGTCAGTTCGTGATCACGCCCGAGATGGGGCCGGACTTCGTCGAAGGGCTCCCCGTGGGCAAGTTTCACGGGATCGGGCCAGTCACCGCCGACAAGATGAATGCTCTTGGCATTCACACCGGTGCCGATCTTCGCGAACGTTCCGTAGCGTTTCTGCAGGAGCATTTCGGCAAAGCCGGTGCATGGTATTACGCGATAGCGCATGGCGTGGACGACCGGCCCGTCAGGCCCGATAGAATCCGTAAATCTTCAGGATCGGAGACCACGTTCGCCGTAGATCTCACCAGCGCTAGCGATATCGAAGCCGGTGTTCGCGCCATGGCAGAGGATGTGTGGTCGTGGTGCGAGAAGCACCAGACGTTCGGCCAGACCGTGACGGTCAAAATCAAGTACGCCAACTTTCAGATTGTGACGCGGAGCAGGACGATGGACGCGCCCGTCGGTTCGCGAGAGAAGCTCGACGAGATCTGCATTGCGCTCGTGCGATCGGTCTACCCGGTTACAACGGGCATTCGTCTGCTCGGCGTGAGCCTGTCGAAATTTGGCGCAGCCTCTGGCTCCAGTCAGCTGGAACTCAGCTTGACCGGCCCGGCGCGCTGAACCCCAGCCATGAAGCTCGCCACCTTCAACATCAACAACGTGAACAAGCGCCTTCCGAACCTGCTTGCGTGGCTCAAGGCGGCGAAACCGGACATCGTCTGCCTGCAGGAGCTGAAAGCGGAGCAGGGCGCGTTCCCAGTCGAAGCAATCGAAAAGGCCGGGTACCGCGCCGAATGGGTGGGCCAGAAAAGCTGGAACGGTGTCGCCATCCTTTCGCGCCGTTACGAGATCCACGTCACGCGCCGACGCCTGCCCGGCGATCCTTCCGACCGCCAAAGCCGCTACATCGAGGCAGCGATCAACGGCATCGTTGTCGGCTGCATCTATCTCCCCAACGGCAACCCGCAGCCGGGACCGAAATTCGCCTACAAGCTGGCATGGTTTGAACGGCTGATCCGTCATGCCCGCGTGCTCAAGAAGACTGGGGCTCCCGTTGCGCTCATCGGCGACTTCAACGTCGTGCCGACGGACTTCGATATCTATCCGACCAAGTCGTGGGGCAACGATGCGCTGCTGCAACCTGAGAGCCGAGCCGCCTACCAGCGGCTATTGAAGCAGGGCTGGACCGACGCGCTGCGTGCGCTGCATCCCGGCAAACCTATGTACACGTTCTGGGACTACAAACGGCTTCGCTGGGAACGCGACGCCGGGCTTCGCATCGACCATTTCCTGCTTAGCCCGGAGCTTGCGCTACGGCTCAAGAAGGGTGGCGTGGACAGGGCCGCGCGCGGCGAAGACGGTGCGAGCGATCATGCGCCGGCATGGATCGAACTGAAATAGTCGGGCACCGCTTCCGAACAGGTGTGAGATGTCAGAAATAGAAGTCCGTGACATCGGCAGCTTTCACGTCGGCGGGCGGCTCGTCCGCCTTGAAGGTATGCCCGCGCGAGAACGCGTCAGCACTCCGGGAGGCCCCGTCTATCACGACGATCAGAACGGCGAGATATTCGTCGGGCAAATGTACGTTCAGTTCGTGCGGCTCGCATCGCCACGCGCCACTGCGCCACTTCTCATGTGGCACGGCGGTGGAATGACCGGCGCCTGCTGGGAGTCGACGCCTGACGGCCGGCCCGGGTGGCAGACGTTCTTTCTGCGCGCGGGCTTCGATACGTACGTTTGCGACGCCGTGGAGCGCGGGCGCGCATCTTGGGCGCCGTATCCGCAAATGTATCCGGATGCACCATTCTTCCGCACGGCGAGAGACGCGTGGGAGGATACGTTCCGCTTCGGTCCGTCAGGCTCCTGGCACGTCAACCCCGAGCTTCGCAGAGCCTACGAGGGATCGCGATTTCCGCAAGCGGCGTTCGAGGCGTTCCTGGCTCAAGGCGTCCCGCGCTGGAGCTGCAATGACGCGCTCACGCAATCAGCCTACGACGCCCTCATCCAGCGCCTTGATCCGGGCGTCATACTGCTCGCCCACAGCCAAGGCTGCAATTTCGCTTTATCTGCCGCGCAAAAGGCTCCCGAACGCGTCCGGGCTGTCGTTGTGCTGGAACCTTCAGGCGCGCCCGACCCGGCGCAGGTCGATGCGAAAAACGTCGCCAGCGTGCCGCACCTCATCGTCTGGGGCGACAACTGGCAGGACAACGAATTCTGGCGGCGATCTCGCCCGGCATCAGAGAAATGGCGCGACGCACTTGCGGCAGCCGGATGCGACGTCACCCAGATCGATCTGCCGCAACGCGGCATTTCAGGGAACAGTCACGCCCTCATGGCCGATACGAACAGCGACCAGATTGCAGCCATCGTGCTCGACTGGCTGACCTCGCGAGGGCTCGCGCGCTAGCAAGTGCACGGCAAGAAATGCGTCAAGCGGCGGCCCCGGCCGCAAGGTCGCGAAAGTCGGCGCTGCCGGCCAGCAGGTCCTGATAGGTTCCCGCGGTAGTGACGCTGCCGTCCTTGATCAGAAAGATGCGATCACAGTGGCGCACGGAACTCAGCCGGTGCGCCACGAAGATCGTGGTTCTCTGGCCCGCCGTCTTACGCAGATCTGCGATCAGTCGTGCTTCGGTGGCGTTGTCCAGCGCCGCCGTGGCTTCATCGAGCAGCAGCACCTGCGGCTCGCAGAACAACGCCCGCGCGATGCCAAGCCTCTGAAGTTGTCCCCCTGAAAGCCGGACGCCGCGCTCACCGACTTCCGTATGCAGCCCTTTGGGAAGACTGGCAACCCAGCCGGCAAGCTGAGCCTGTTCTAGCGCGCGCCAGACCGCGCCCTCGTCCACTTCGCGCGCGGGGAGGCCAAGGGCGATGTTTCTCAGTATCGATGCATCGGTGAGGAAAATGGACTGCGGAACGTAGCCCACCCGACGGCGCCAACCGCGAATGTCTTCAGTGATGGGGCGTCCGCCGACAGTGACGACGCCGCGCGATGGCGTAAGGAAGCCCAGCATCACGTCCACGATCGTCGATTTCCCAGATCCGGTGGGGCCGACGAAGGCGACAGATTGGCCTTCGCGGATCAGCAGATCGATGCCCTTCAGAGCGGCGGTTTGTTCGCCCGGATAACGGAACTCGATATCGCGAAACTCAATATCGCCTCCGGTAATTGTGCCCGTCGATTGCGGCGATGCCGATGGCTGGGATTCGAGATTTCGCAATTCCCGCGCGACGTTTGATAGCGACACGGCATTCGCCCGGATCACGCTCAGATGGCCCGTCAACGCATTCATGATCGGCAGCATGCGCAGCGTGATGGCGCCGGCCAGCGCAAGCATCGGCAGAACAGTGCTGGGTGAGTTCTCCCGCAGCAGCACCAGTGCTGCGAGAATGAGAATGCATCCTGCCAGCAGCTCAAAAAGCGGCCGCGGCAGCTCCTGCGTGAACTCAGAAGAGGCCTCCGCGTTCGCGAGAGCCGTAGCGCTCTCGGAGAACTCCTGTTCGAGGTGCGCCTCGGCCCCCCGCAGTCGAGTGTGCTTCAGCGCGCCGAGCCCCTCGGAAATATTCACCTGTAGGGCCAGGCGGCCGTTGTTGATGGCGTGCGCATAGCGTGTGAGCCGTTCGCGATTGATGCGCATGAACACGTAGCACATCGCCGCCGCAACGAGCCCGATCGAAACGGCCATCGCTGGATCGATCGCGAGGAGCACCGGAATGAGCGTGATGAATAGCAGAGCGTTCAACAGCAACGCCGCCACGGGCGGAACAATGCCGCGGATGGCCTGCCGCGCCCCGTAGATGATGAAGTCGATGAATTGCGCGGTGTTGCGAGACAGGCACAAGGTGTAGGGCGCCCGCAGGTAGTTTGCGAACAGCCTGAGCGAGACGTCACGCATCAGGCCAGAAACCACCCGGCCCCGGTACCAGCTGGTCATCAGGATCGCAGCAGTTCTCAAGGCGAACATCGCCAGGACACCGACACCCAGCAGCGAAATAAAGGAGGATGCGTCTTCGGTTCCTGTCCATGCGTGGAGGCTGCGGAGAACACCGACACCCTCAGGCTCGCTAGGCTGGCTCAACGCGTAGACGAAGAGCGGCAGCATCAGCACCGCTACGAACTCGATGAGCCCGGCCATCACGACGAGCAAGGCAAGCAGCGCCAACCGCCACCGCTGCCCTCTGCCAACGACGGTGAAAAAGTTCCGAACGGCAGAGCTGTCATCCATCACGTGGATCCGTTTGAAAACGCCCTGGCGATAAGAAAATTGAGAATGGCCAGGCTGAAAATCGCACCCACAAGCTCGAGAGCATAGACAATGAATGTCCACGGGACGTTCAGCTGCACGACCAAGTATGCCAACGACACGCCGACGACTGAACAGGCGGCGATGCTTTTCGTTAGGCCGCCAGCTGCAACCTCGAAGAAATGACCCGCAAGGACAAACACGAACATCGACCCGGCGATCACCCACAGTGAGCCCGAATAGCTCACAACACCGATCGCTCCTGGGAGCGATAGAAAAACGAAGTCTTTGACGTCGCGATATTTGTCTCCGGACATCCGCTGGTAGATCGCATCGACTCCCGCGGAAGGTTCTTCGCGCAGCGCTTTGATGAGCAACGGAACGCCGAGCGAACTTGCATCGCCGGCTGTCGTCATTACACCTTCGAGCCCGACCCACCGCATGACGAACAGCGTGCCCAACTCATACTTGAGACCGTTGATCCGGCCCTCGGTCAGTACCCTATCCTTATGCTGGGCGGATTTCGGCGCGGAGATCGACGGCGTCGTCGATACCGTAGGCGCTGGCAACTTGTGAAACGCAAAATTTCGCTCAATCGACACAAACCCGATGCTCAGCCCGAACGCGAGTACCGCGAACCAAAAAGCAATGGCCACCCGCCACCAGTTCTGTACAGCGCGCCATTGGACGGCGACCAGCATGCTCGCCGCGCCGACAAACAGAAGGAGTTGCACGCGGCTACCCATGGTGATCGAAGCGAACACGCCCAGGATCGCAGCGACATAAATCAGCGCCGCATGCGAGAGGCAACCGAGTTCGATTTTGCGCTGGGTGAGGAAGAGAGCCCCGAGCAAGGCACCCCAGGTAATGATGAACGAGAGGACGCCGTAAGCCACAGTGGGCAGCTGTATCCCGAGCGGATATCCGATGCGAAGAATATTCCACCGGTAGTTCATGGCATACACGGCAATGGCCAGCGCGAGTTGAACGACAAGAACGATCGACACGAACCTTGCTTCATTTCGACGGTCGGAGCTTATCGCCGCGGGATTGACGACGACCGGGACGAAGGCCGCCAAAAGCATAGCGACGCACGCTCCCGCTAAGCCGGCTGTGGCAAAGCTCAAAGCTGTATCCCAGGCTTGTCCGGAGCCATTGAAATGACCGATAGGCTCGATCAAAACGACTTGAAAAACGAGGTGGGCGACGAGCTTTGCGAGGAAGCCAAGACTCAGCAACGCCGCAAGCGTCACGACGAAGAATGAAGGAAGCGCGACCGCCGCAATGGAAAGCAGGAAAACACTCGCGCAAAGGAAGCTTAGGAGCACGCCCGCGCTGCCGGGATAGACGGGCTTCAGCCAAAGGTAGAGAGATCCGATCACAAGCGCTGGCGCAATGGCGACGGCAAGCTGCTGTGAAGCTCTCAGCCGGAAGAAGTGTCTAGGACCTGCGGCGCCGGCTCCGGATACGAAAAATGCGCCGGTTACGGCCATCGCTGACCTACGCTGTGTTTGGGAATCCGGGCAACGAGCCCGAAAGCCTCGAGCCTGGCCGACTGTGCACTCATCCCATCGAGCAACAAGGCTTGGCTCCGCAGACGCGACGACGTTTCAGATCGCGAACCGTGCCGCACCGTATCCTCTCCGTCGATATGGCTATTGTGCACCGTCCACAGTCGTGTCGACGCGCGCCGGAGGCATATGATCACCGAAAAATTGCAGAAGCTGCCGCACAATTTCCGGCCAGCTATAATGTGCTGCAACGTATGCGCGCATATTCGCACCAGCCGCACCGAGTTTCTCGCGCTCCGATAGAAGCTGCCCGAGAGCAGCCGTTAAGCCCTCGACGGTCGCCGGCGCGACGCGTCCAGCGCCCAGTCCCTCGATGTCCTCCAACCCACACCGCTCAGTGATGAGCACCGGCTTTGCGTGCGCACCGGCCTCCAGCGCAACGAGGCTCATCGCTTCATCGCGCGAGGGAACTGCCACGAGCAAGGCGTCGGCGTACGCAGCATCACGCGCTGCCTCTCCCATGAAGCCCGGAAAGGAGACACGCTGTGACAGGCGCAGCGCTCCGCATCGCCGCTTCAGGCCCGCCAGCATGCCACCATCCGGCCCAGCCAAGATGAGCCTTACATCAGGAAACCGGTCGGCGACATTTGCGAACGCCTCCAGCAACAGGTCAGGCCCCTTGATGGTGGCGAGGCGCCCCATGAACAAAATTGCTCCTGGCTCCTCATTCCGTCGGTGAGTGGGGGCGGAGCCTGAAATTTCGACGCCGTTCGGCAGAACAAGGATGCGATCGGGTGCGATACCCAGACGCGCCGATATCTGGCGCTTCTCCAGACCCGTAATCGCTACGATAGCCACAGCGCCATCGATCATCCTCTCACCGAAGAGGCGATGGAACATCCGCTTCACAACGCTGCGTTGGTCGAGGGCGGCAAACTCTCCGGCCCCGGAAAGCACGTATGGCCGGCAATGCTTGCGCGCGAGCCAGGCAACGGCGACCGAGAGAAGATTCCAATATCCGAGAATGTGCACCGCGTCGGCTTCGGCAACGAGCCTCGAAAGGCGCGGGAAATCTATAAAGGGGATGTGATACGGCGCCCGGATGTGGCCCGTTGCGTATACGGGGATGCCAGCATCCCGCAGCTCTCTCGCAAGATCGCCATCCTCGATTGTGGCGACCGAACACTCAGCGCCGGACCGCGAAAGATATCGCGCCAGATACCGCGTCCGCTGCGCCGTTCCGGTGCCGTTCTCGGAGTGAAGAGAGAGGCTGGAGAGAAGAATTTTCATGACGCGCCACGCTTCAGATCGCCGGCCAGAGATGCCGCATAGCGATCGACGCTCTCTGAGAATGGACGAGGGGCTTTGAGTCCGACGTCAGCAGCGCGCGCATTCGAAAATCGTCGCCTCGGATCGACGACAGAGCGTCCCAGAAGCATGCCGGCGGTGGCCAGCATCCATGGAGGGGCGAACCCAACCGGCGGAATTTTGCGGCCAAATGCGGCTGCAAACCTCGACTGCACAAAAGCGAAAAAATTGTTCTCGTCGGTATCCTCCGTCAGGAGCACGAGCTTCGGCAGTTCGACCTGCCGCGTCGCGAGCTGGATGATGGCCGTCGCAACGAACTCAGCGGACACCAGATGAAAACGGCGTCGACCGTTCAGCGCTCTTCGGAGAGCCAGTTTGGCCGTCGGCTCGCTCGCAACTTGATGGGCCATGCGCAGCAGGTTCTTCCCACCCGTCCCGAAAACAGCGCCGAGGCGAAGTATGGTGACGGGAGCAGGGGCCCGAGCGACCTCCGCCTCGATGGCCAGGTGCTCCTGTGCATAGGGCGTAGGCGGTGCGACAGGGCTGTTCTCGGTCACAAGCCTCGCTCCGGCGTTGCCGTAGACGTCGATGCTGCTCGCATGAATGACTGCCTGAGCATGGCTCGGGAGTGCCGCGAGAACATTCCGCACAATCGACAGAGTCCGGCCCGTCCCATCCGGCCGCAATAGATTGATCAGGCCATCGCAGTCCGAGAGGGCGCCCCTCAGGGTCGTGCTGCACTCCAAGTCGACCGGATAGAATTCGGCGTGAGGCATCGGAGCCCAATCCGGCGGTGGGCGTCGCACGAGCAATCGCAGCCTGCGATCCGGCTTTGCGGTCGCGGTCCACAGATCAGCGATATGCCGACCGATGAAACCCGTCCCTGCAAGGACTGCGATTGTTGTCACGAGGCATGCCCCTATGAAGCCTCAAGCTCACGCCCATCCAGGACGAGAGACCAATGTCGTATCAGACGATGACCTCTCGCAGCAGCTTTGACCATTGCACCGCTGTCGAACTCGGTGCCAGTCGGCCACGCCAGAACGAAGCGATCGCCTCAGATGACTGCTGTCCCGTCTCCCACCGCTCGATCTCGCTCAGCAGCGCCGCGGTGATTGCCGCGGCCGAAAAGTCCCTTGCAACCGTACCCCAAAGGCCGCCGCCGGCGAGGTAGTTCAGCGATTCAATGGGCGTGACAACAAGCGATGCGCCGGCACACAGAGCCTCGGCTGATACGAATGAAAAGCTCTCGAGCCGTGAAGGAACGAGGACGACGCGGGCATCGAGAATGAGCTTCTGGACCTCTGAGAAATCCACCTCATCGATGAACCTGACGCGCCCGGCATCGTGATCGCCCAATCTGCGCTTTACTTCACCGACCCCGCTTCCGACGATCGTAACCGTGTAGTCATTTCGCGACTGAAGAAGGTTGCGTACCACGGGCGCCAGCAGATCGGCACCCTTGCACCTCATGTCGTCCCACCGGCCGACGGACACCACGGCCTTCGGCTTGCTGTTCTGGATCGGCGCGTCGATGACTTCCTGAGCCACCTGATTGGGAATGAAGCGCACTTTGGAAAGATGCGGGTCCAAGCCCCAGTGGTGAAGCACCTGACCAAGATTGGCAGCGGCGCCTGGACTTTCGACCACCACCCGGTCAGCAAGCTCGACGTGCTCGAGCTTCCGCCCGACCCAGTGGCGCACGGGCAGGCGCCATTTCAGATGCCGAAATGTGTTCGCAGGATCGTCCAGCATCGGCCGGATGCGCAGGTAGTTCGGGCGCAGGGGAAACCCGAGCGTTCCATCGGTATCGCCTTTGACGATGAGCGGCACGCCTGCCGCCTTCATTCCGCGAAGGATATTGCTGAGCGAATGATCGAACCGGGAAATGGCGACGGCACAATCGAAATCGCCGAGGTGAGAGCTCCACTGCGAAATCGGCGCGATGTGCAGGCCCTGAATGCTCACCGGGGCTGCCAGAGTCGGGTCGCACGAAAGAAGCTCTACCGCATGTCCGAGAGACTGCAGAACCAGCGGCGTTGTGATCGAATCCTTGTGCGGCGCGGTTCCCCCGTTGTAATGATCGAGCACCGCGACTTTCATGCATTCTCCCGAGCGTAGGGCCCCGTATGCCCTATCCGCCGGACTATTGTCGACCCTGCGGCTGCGAACAACGCCGCGCGAGAGGTCGTGCGCGCGGGGTCTTCACACCATTTTGGCGAGCAACAGCGTGTGAACTCAACCAACGCGCTTCTCTCCGAATGAATCTGCCGATGCAAAAGCGGCGGCGGGCTGCGGTCGTGCATGGCTCGCGTGTAGCGGAGGAGCAACCGTACCCAGAAATCCCCAGCCAAACGAAACCGCTTGGCCGCTTGCCTTGTCCCTCAGGAGGCTGGTCCGTACGTTGGCCGCTCCGTGGGTGGGAACGCCGCAGCGATAGGGTGCCGGGAAGGCAATATGGATCTGGTCACGGCGCTCAAGCTGATGACTCTCGTGGCAATCGCGGGGGCTGGCTACCGCTTTATCGAGGTCGACTTCGGGATGTATTCCCGGTTCAAGCCGGCGCACCGCAGCGGCCGCGCGATAAGGCTGGCCATCTACCGCAGCGTATATCTGTCTGCCGCAGCCGCACCGTTTCTGGCGCCCTTCGTCGAGAACGCAGCCCTTCGCGTCTTCTTTGTCTTCTATTTCGTGCTGAGCGGCGTCGCTCTTGTCACGTATCGCAGTATTTCAGGCAACCATATCGACAAGCGCATCTACTTCGATGACGACATCATCGAGCTGCTATGGCGCGAGCGCGATATGGCAGCCGATGCGTTCAAGAGCTACTACCGCCACATCGTACCCGTGCTGGCGGTAAGCCTCCTGGCGGCCGCTGTTTTCATCTGGCCTCCCCAAGCACCCTTCGCAAGCAACTGGCTGCTGCTGCCCATCATCGCAGGCCTCGGCGGCATCCTCGTCATCGCCCTCACGCGGTGGCAGCCCCCGCTGCCGACGATCTGCAGAATTCCCATTCAATTGCTCGTCCATATCTTTCGCGGCGACATCTCGCCGCCGAAAGAGCCAGCGCCCGTCGCGATCGCGCCACGCCGAACGCCGTCGATCAACAAAGTCATCGTGGTGATGGATGAAAGCGTGCGTGGAGACTACCTGTCCCTCGCCAACCCGTCGCACGAGACGACGCCATACCTCGCCAGCCTCGGAGAGCGGCTGATGGACATGGGCGTGGCGATATCCAGCCATAACTGCTCGTCCTACTCCCGCTACACATTCCGCTACGGAGCACGACCCGACGACTTACGCTACCAGCTGTTCGATGGCCTCAATTTCGCAGGGCCCAACATCTGGCAGTACGCGCACGCGGCGGGGTTCAAGACGGTCTACGTCGATGGCTTCTCGACGAATACGTGGTGGCTGCACAGCGGCATGTCGCTGCGCGAAGCAAGCTTCATTGATCAGCACATCCCGATGCCGGCCGTCGAAGACTGCCAGCGGGATATGGAGGTCGCCAATCGCCTCATCGAAGCGCTCAAGGATCCGGCTCCGGCGCTGATCTATGTCGACAAATTCGGACTGCACACCCCTTACGACGACAAGTATCCCCGCGACGAGGCGCATTTTGCGACCGCTGGCTTGGCCCGAAGGGCGGAGATGCTCGCGCATTACAAGAATGGCGTGCGCTGGAGCGTCGACTGCTTCTTTCGCAAAATCGTCCCCGAGATCGACTTCCGTTCCACGGCACTCTTTTACACCTCCGATCACGGCCAGAGCCTGATGGACAAGGGATACGATGGCTGCCACGGCAGCACGGGTCCGATTATCGCTGTGGGCGAGGCGATGGTGCCGTTCTTCGCGATGACGGAATGTGAGCCCCTGCGCACCGACCTCATGCAGGCATCGCGACGCTCCCGCAACAAGCTGACGCATTTCGATCTGTTCCCAGCCATTCTGGGCGCCTTCGGCTACGAGCGGGAGGACATCAGGCGCCTTTACGGTGACGGGCTGTTTGGCGATCCGCCGGCGCAGCGGAGATTTCTCGTCGGTTTCAGACGAACCGCGCGATGGGTTCCAGTCGATGAGAATGAGGTGGTACCTGGATCCACTTCCTCGCCCGCGCCGAACGTACCCCAGGGCGCCTTGCCGGCGGAGCTCGAGATCGTCGTCGTAAATCGCGAGCAGGACACGCTCCGACGCGACCGCATCAGCGAAATCCTGAACGAGCAGGGCATCCCATTCTCGTTCTTCGCAGCCGTTGACGCCGAACGCGGCGAACATATTCCGCTGTCACGCCACGATCCGGGTCAATCCCGCCGCAGCGGTGGCTGCGTGCTGGCTCCGTGCGAAATCGGTTGTTTCGCGAGCCATTACACGTTGTGGCAGCGGTGCGCTGCCGGCGAGCGAACCTATGTCATTTTGGAGGATGACATCGATGTGCTCCCCGGCTTCTTGGAGCAGCTCGAACTGACGAAGTCGCTCGCCGAACGCGGCATAGTTCGCCTCGGGTTCAACCCGAGCGGCAATCGCCCGTTGGTCCCGACGACCGAGAAGCTCGAAGGGCAACGCATATTCCTCTGCCCGACGGGCTCGACCTACGGCACGTTTGGCTACGCGATAACGCCGACCGACGCGTCTCGCCTGGTCGCCAAAGCCGATCGGTGGACCGAACCGGTAGATCATTACCTGGAGGCCACACACAAACATGGAGTTGCCAACTTCAGCTTCGACGTGCCAACGCTCCGCCACCATGACGAAGCGCTGACGCCATCGACCATGACGAACCGGAGACTGCAGCGTCCGTTCACGCCGATCGAGCTCGTCCAAATCGCCCTGCGCCGGCAGTGGCAGAAGGTCCGACAAACCTGATGCCCTGGGTGATTGACGCGATCATCGCAGCCCAGGAAGTGTGAGTTCGGGCATGACGGCAAAGCCGGATCTATCGATCAGCTTTCACAATTTCTATCAGGGCTTCGACCCGGCTCGATGCTTCCTCGTGCGCGAGCTTGCGACGCGCTATTCCGTAACGCTCGATGCGGCGGGGCGTGACGTACAGGTCAGCGGTGTGTTCGGCACCGACCCTCTCCCTTCCGTGCGCGGTGGCCGCCCACTCCGTGTCTGGTGGACCGCCGAAGCACAAGATCCCAAGGCTGCCATCTTCGATCTCTACCTCGGGTTCGCGCCTTCTTCCATTCTCGGCCCCCGCTGGCTGCGCGTTCCGAACTGGATCGCATGCATCGACTGGTGGGACCCGACGGCCCCGAACGCGATCGCAAAATTGACCGGCAACCGTGTCAGGCCGCGCAGGCAGAGGTTCTGCACCTTTGTGGCTTCGAACAACCCAACGGTCCGCACTGAGTTTTTCCTGCGACTGAATGAGGTGCGCCCGATCGACAGCCTTGGCCGCTACTTGAACAATCGCGGCCGCTACCTTCCCGATCATCGCGCGCTTCTGGAGGCGCAAAGCGAAGCGCGGTTCAATATTGCATTCGAGAACCAGATCTCGCCCGGCTATGTCACTGAAAAGCTCATCAATCCATTGCTTGCTGGGTCGGTCCCGATCTACTGGGGAGCACCCGAAGCTGTCGGCGACTTCAACGCAGCCGCGTTCGTCAATGCGAATGAATTTGCCTCTCTGGACGATCTCGTTCGCCACGTGATCGCGATCGACGATGACCCGGAGGCAGTCGCTGAACTGGCCGCGGCCTCGCCCTTTCCAGGCAACAAGATCCGCTACGAACTCAGCCCGGCATTTGCCGTCGAGAACATCGAGGGCTTGCTGTCGTCGGGTGGCGCAGCTCGTGTGCCCGTTCGCTGGATCGAGCAGCTGACGCAGGCGGAGGTCAGGCGTCCGTGGTTCATCCGGCTCGCGCGAAAGATCGTGCGGATGTTCCCCGCAGTCCGCACCACACTGCGGCGACTGTTCACCAGCGTACGCTGACGGTTGCGTTATTTGCCTACATCGGGCGGCCGGCACTGTAACAACCGCGCAGCCGCCTCCACGCCCAGACAGGCCAATACGTGTTGCGCCGCCGGTGCACGTAGAGCGGCTGATGGTACTGCACGGGTGGACGTTCGACACCGTCGGAGCGTTCCGGCCAGTTGCGAGCACCATTCGCTGGCCCAAATTGCGTTGGGTCGGGGAAAACCGGAAGCTGATGCCGCCGCGCCAGGATCGTCAGGACGGACTGGTCGTGGCGATGGTACAGAAATTCGGGAAGGTTCGGCTGCCCCATCACGTTCTCCATATCGGTGAGCACGCGCGGGTCGGTGCAGGCCTCGAACACTTCGGCGACGAAGTCGCAAGCCACCGGGCCGGCACGGTAGAGCTGCACGCCCCCCATGAGCTGAGGCACGTTCCAATATTTCGGCGTGTCCGCATCGAGCAGAATGAAGCAATCGCGCTTCGTACACGTGCGTTGCAAGGCTTCGTGCCGCCGTTCGAAGAGAACGATCGGGTGCTCGCTCGCAAGCGAGAGCAGCGGACTGGTGTCAGACACGATCGTCACAGCAACGTCGGTATAAAGGACGATGGTCCCATCAGGCACGCTGCGCAGCGTCTCCAGGATGACCCAGGGCTTCCAGAGCCAATACCCTGCTCCTGGGATACCCGACATGATCTCCGGATGCCGGCGAACGAGTTCGGCAATCGAACGCGTGTGCGGCCCAAATATCTTCAGGTCTAGGTTGTGACGCCGCGCGCTTTTCCGCAGCAGCACGGCCGCTTGCGACAGGTTCGGCGTCGCGTAGCTGATGTGTGTCGCAACGGGTTGTCGCGCATTTGCGCGCCGCGGTCGGCCTGAATAGGGGGCTGTATCGTCAAACATGCGCGGGACTATATTTGAGGCACCGTCTCGTCCGTCAGCAATAATGGTAGCGCTTGCGCATTCTTCACAGCCGAATGGTCGCGACGCGCCGTTGCTTCTGGTCGCAGCTCGACGTCGAGAGTAGAAGTGTCGGCTTCAACACGGGAACTCACGGATGGTCAGCAGGGCTCGGCATCTGCTCAGGCGCTGCGTTGCCATCGCCTGCGGCCTGAAAGGCTATCTCGACATCTGGTGGACGCCGCAACTTCCGATTGTCTACGTCAACAATCCCAAAAGCGGATGCTCCACCGTCAAGAACAGTCTGAAGCTTGCGCAGGCTGACAGCTACCTCAGTGCGGGGCGCAGCAGCTTCAGGCGCGACGACAATCCCCACAACGCCGATGATTGCTTGACGCGGCACGGCTACGCGGACCTTCGTCACGGCGGCCCGCGCCTTGTCATCTCATGTGTGCGCAATCCATACGCGCGGGCGCTTTCGGGATATCTCGACAAGGCGCTGCACGGAGACATCAGCCTGTACCGGGAGTTGCACGGCGTAAGGCCTGCAAGCTTCGAGGCCTTTCTGCTTGCACTTGAGGCTCATCCCGTCCGGCGCCTGGACGAACATTTCGCGCCGCAATGGATCAATCTCGGGCTTCCGGGGGTAAAGTACGATGCTGTCTTCTATCTCGAAAACATCGCGGAGCTGAGGAACGCGTTGCGAGGCGTCGTCTCGAACTTCGAGGTGGAGTCGCGCGTCCCACACGCGAGGGGCGCCAGCGACAAGCTGAAGGCGTTCTATTCCCGCCAGGCGATAGAGCTCACGCAAAAGCTATTTGCCGGCGATTTCGCGCGCTTCGGATACAGTATGGAAATCGAGCGCGCATTGGAGCCTCCCGGGAAGTTCTGGACGCCGTCTGGAGTTGTGCCCGTCCATGGCAACGTCGCCATCGCGCCGAGCGATGGACTGCGGAGCATCAATCGGCTTATCAGATACCGGGAGCTTCTCGAAGCCGGGGTCATCTGACCTCCCTGCGCCGGTCTGAGACTTACAGACGCAATACTCGGAGATAGTGCGCCAACCAGGACGCGAAGTCGGGACAAGCACTCAACCCGCTTGCCAAGCAAACTGGGGACCACTCTCCAATACAACAGCAGATCGACGATCTTCTGTCGTATCGCTTGCTACAACGTGCCGAATGCATTGATGCGTTCAGTAGAGAAGACGCAAAACCAACCTTGGCTAAGCCCGCCGCGGGATACTCGCGACGAGACGCTTTTCACGAAGGGCGCCGTAGAGTCGGCAGAGACTGCCATAACCCGCACAATGCCCGGCATTCCTATGGCCTGGCACCAATAAAAGACTGCCGGGCCGACCCATCATCCGCGCCGCGGTGTGGGTCTCTCGGCGTGTAGGCAGAGAATGCGCAAACTGTTGATTCTGGGTGTGAGTGGCATGCTGGGCAATACGTTGCTCCGGCGCTTGAGCACCAACAGCGATTACAGTGTTCACGGCACTATTCGCAGTGCCATCGCTGGCCCGGTAGCCCGCGGCGCCACCATTCACAGTGGCGTCGACGTGCGAGACGGCGCGAAGCTCAAGGCAGTTATCGCCAGCGTTCGTCCGGACGTCGTCATCAATTGCGTGGGCTTGATCAAGCAGCGCGCCGTTGCGCAAGATCCGCAGCAAGCCATATCAATGAACGCTCTGTTCCCGCACCAGCTCGCAGAGCGCTGCACGGCAATAGGCGCACGTTTGGTCCACTTCTCGACCGACTGCGTGTTTTCTGGCTCACGCGGCAACTATCGCGAGGATGATCCGCCGGACGCGAATGATCTTTACGGGCGCTCGAAACTACTGGGCGAAGTCGACTACGGCGGCCACCTGACGCTCCGCACATCGATCATCGGCCACGAACTTGCCAACCACCATAGCCTGATCGACTGGTTTCTAGCGCGCACCGGGCCTGTCTCTGGCTATGCCGGCGTGTTCTTCTCGGGCCTGCCTGCCGTCGAGATCGCGCGAATTATGGATCGACTCGTTCTGCCGGACGACAGCTTGAGCGGGCTCTATCATTTGAGCGGCGAAGCCATCGACAAAGACCGCCTCCTGCGCCTCGTTGCCGCTGCGTATGGGTATGACGTCGAGATTACGAGCTGCCAAGAACCCAGATTGAATCGTGTTCTCGATTCAGGACGGCTGCGTAAACGGTTGAACTACGACCCGCCTGCTTGGGAAGACCTGATCGCAGACATGCACCGCGACTTTGTCGAGCACTATGCTCCCTTGCGCCGTACCGGAGCGAACGAAGCATGAAACGACTAAAGGTGATGACGATCCTCGGCACGCGCCCGGAGATCATTCGGTTATCCCGCATCATCGCGGTTCTGGACGAGTTCTGTGATCATTGCCTCGTTCATACGGGACAGAACTACGATTACGAGCTGAACGAAATCTTCTTCAACGAGCTCGATGTCCGACGCCCCGATCATTTCCTCGATGCGGCACGCCCGAGCGCTGCGGCGACGATCGGCCAAGTCATTTCCTCGATCGATCCGCTAATGGAGCAGGTGGCGCCTGATGCGATCCTGGTGCTCGGTGACACCAACAGCGCGCTCGCCACGATCGCAGCCAAACGGCGCAAGATACCGATCTTCCACATGGAGGCCGGCAACCGCTGCTACGACGAGCGCGTGCCGGAGGAGATCAACCGAAAGATTGTCGACCATATCGCCGACGTGAACCTCACCTACAGTGATATCGCCCGCGAGTGCCTGCTGAGAGAGGGGCGCCCACCCGATCGCGTGATCAAAACGGGGAGTCCGCTGCGCGAGGTTCTCCTGCACTATCGGACGCGCATAGAGGCATCGCAGATTCTGGACGCGCTCGGCCTCAGGCCGCACGGATTCTATCTCGTCAGTGCGCATCGCCAGGAAAACGTCGACGATCGTCAGCAGCTGTCAGGTCTCGCGGAGATCATCAATCACCTCGCGCAGGAAGCGCCGGTCATCGTGTCGACCCATCCGCGCACCCGTCTAAGGGTCGAGGAGGCGGGGCTCCGTTTTCATGAGGCTGTGCAGCTCATCAAGCCACTTGGATTTCTCGACTACGTCTGGCTGCAGATCAACGCCATAGCGGTGCTGTCCGACAGCGGAACCGTGACGGAGGAATCCTCGATCCTCAATCTGCGGGCGCTTAATCTTCGTCAGACGCATGAGCGAGGCGAGGGCATGGAGGAGGGCGTTGTCATGATGGTCGGTATGGATCTGCCGCGCGTCTTGCAGGGTCTTTCCATCCTCGCCCGCCAGCCGGCCGGAGAAGACCGGCTGTTGCGCCTGGTGACCGACTATTCCGCCGACAACGTCTCCGCGAAAGTCGTGCGCATCATCCACAGCTATACCGATTACGTAAATCGAACAGTGTGGCGCAAGAGCTAGGCATGCGTCTCCTGATCGTCACCCAGTATTTCTGGCCCGAAGAATTCCGCATCAATGATCTTGTGGCGGAACTCGATCGGCGCGGCCATGAAGTCTGCGTGCTGACCGGTTGGCCAAATTATCCGCAGCGCGGCATCTATCCGGAGTATCGCGACAACCCCGACGCTTTCGCCAGGTTGGGCAACGCAGAGATAGTGCGCGTACCGCTGCTTCCGCGCGGCAAAGGCCGTTTATCTCTGGCTGCAAACTACATCAGCTTTGCAGCGTCGGCAGCGACGCTTGGGGCGCACCGGCTGCGACGCCGCCACTTCGACGCTATTCTCATAAACCAGATGAGCCCCGCGACGGTTGCCATTCCTGGTATCGTTCTGCGCTATCTGAAGAGCGCCCCGCTCTTCCTCTGGGTGCAGGACCTTTGGCCGGAGTCACTCGAGGCTGCCGGTGGCATTCGCTCCCCCGCGCTTTTGTGCAGCGTCTCGCTCATGATGCACGCGATCTACGCGCGCACCGACCACATACTCGTACAGTCGCACGCATTCCTCGAACGATTGCGTCAGCGGGTCAAAGCCACCATTCCGATCACCTACCTGCCGAACTGGGCCCAGCCCGGAGCGGACGAAGACGGCAGCACGCCCCATGGACGCTGCGCGAATCCGGCATCTACGTTCGACATCTACTTCTTTGGCAATCTCGCTGAATCGCAGGACTTCCCCGCAGTTCTTGATGCGGTGGAATCTCTGGCGCACCGCGACGATCTGCACTGGTATCTCGTCGGCGATGGCCGGAAAGAGGATTGGATCCGCGGCCAGTTGGCGCTGCGGGCACTTCACAACCGGGTCTCGTTGCTGGGTCGCTTCCCCCAGCAGGATATGCCGGAACTCTACCGGCACGCAGATGCTCTTCTAGTATCGCTGAAGGGCGAGTGCGCATTCGAGCTGACGGTGCCGAGCAAGGTGCAAACGTACCTCGCTTCGGGCGTGCCGATCATCGGAATGATCAATGGGGAAGCGGCGAGAGTGCTGCGCCAATCCGGCGCGAGTTTCGTCGCCGATGCGGGCGATAGCGCGGGACTGGCCGACGCTGTGGTTCGCATGATGCACCTATCTCCAACCGAACGGCAGCGGATGGGAGAGGCGGGACGCGCCTACAACAAGCGCGAGTTCGATTTTCATCGTATCGTGGATCGTCTGGAGCAGCTGTTCAAGGATGCGCGCAAATGACGGCGCTTGCGAGCTCCCCAGAACGAAAGAGTATCCTGCACAACAGCGGCGCCTCGCTCATCATCAGGCTTGCCGGAACGGCCGCGAGCTTTCTTGTGATCGTCGGGCTCACGCGGTTGCTCAGCCCCGGCGACGTTGGCCGCTACTTCGTGCTCTACAGCTTCTGCTCAATTGCCGCGGTCGTCATTGGTTGTGGCTTGAATTTGACCGTGGTGCGCGTGATCTCGGAAGCTTTTGCGTTGAATACGCCGGGGCGCGCCAAACAAGCCTTGCGCACGGCACTCACCATGTTGGCGCTCGCTTCCCTAGTTTTCGCGGGCGTGTTGTGCCTTCCGCTCGCGCAGCAACTGCTCACCCACCTACTGGTGATGCCGCTGTCACCAGCGCTGTTGGCTCTCCTGCTAGCTTGGGCCGTTGGCCTGGCGCTGCAAGCCACAACTGGTGAGGCATTTAGGGGGATGCACGATATCGTGCGCGCGTCCATCTACGGAGGCCTCGCCGGTAGCCTGTTGTACCTCGCTGGCCTTGCAGTATTTTTCTTCGGTACCACTGCGTCTCTGCAAGGCATCGTCGCGATAGCAGCATCGGCCGCGCTCGTGTCATCGGCCATCGCCGGGTTTACGCTTCACCGCCGGATGCGCGCCGTTGAGTCGAGCGATGGCCCAACGCTGCGCAATATGGCAGCGATGTCGCTGCCGTTCTGGGGCACAAATGTCGTGCTCGTCGTCCTGAGCCAGGCTGACCTGTGGATTCTCAATCAGCTTGCCGACAGCCAGAGTGTTTCTCTCTATGGCGCCGCCATGCGACTGACCCAATTCTTGACGATGCCGCTGCTCGTCCTCAACGCCGCGCTCATTCCGATCATCAGCGAGCAGCACGCGCTCGGCGAGACGCGAAGACTGGAGGGCATTCTGCGCACGTCTGCCGCCGCAGCGGCGATCCCGGCGCTCGTCGCACTATTCACGTTCGCAGTCGGTGGTTCCTGGCTGCTCGATCTGCTGTTCGGCCCAGCCTACCGCGAGGCGTACTGGCTGCTTCTTATTCTAGCGGCAGGACATTGCATCAACGTGCTTTGCGGCTCGGCCGGCTACACCCTGCTGATGACGGGCCGGCAACGTGAGATGCTATGGATCACCGTTGCAAGCGGTTGCGCGATGAGCGTTCTGGCTTGGGGGCTTGGATCGCGCTTCGGTGCACCAGGCGTCGCCATCGCCTCAGCTTTGACGCTGGCTGCACAAAGCCTCCTCATGTGCTGGACGGTTCGGCGGCACCTGGGACTGCTGACGTCCGCGGACCCGGTCGCGATGCTGCATCCCATTACAACGCTCAGGGCGCTGGCATGACCACTCCCCGGGTGAGCATTGTGGTGCCGGTCTACAACGGGGAGAAGTACGTCGCCGAGACGCTCGACAGCGTTCTGGCTCAGACTTACGGAAATCTACAAGTCATCGTCGTCGATGACGGATCGACCGACGGCACCGCCGGATTACTATCTCGATACACCCGCTCGGTCTCGCTGCTCGATCAAGAGAACCGAGGGCAATCCGCTAGTCTCAATCGCGCGTGGCGGGAGGCTGAGGGATCCATCGTCGGCTACATCAGCGCCGATGACCGCCTCGAACCGCGCGCCGTCGAAGAACTGGTGGACGTTCTGCGGAGTTCACCGGGATGCGTCATGGTCTATCCAGACTACTGGCTTATCGACGCGATTGGTCGAAAACTCAAGCTGGTGCGCGCACCTGAATTCAGCCACGCGAGCGCGCTGATCGACGGCGTATGTCCTGTCGGTCCAGGAGCCCTGTTTCGGCGCACGGTGCTGGACCAAGTTGGCGGCTGGAACGTCGATCTCCGCCAAATCCCGGATTGGGAGTTCATTCTCCGAGCAGCCCTCTGCGGAGAAATCCGCCGTCACCCGGTGCCCCTCGCGCGATTTCGCGTGCACGAAGCCTCGCAGACGTTCGCCGCCCCGCGCGAGGATCGCATCGCCGAGTATGAAATCGCGATCAACAGTTTCTTCGCGCGCGCGGACGTTCCCGAGCCGCTGATGCGGCATCGCCATCGCGCCTATGCCAACGCCATGGTCCTCACCGCCCGCCTGCACCTTCTGTCTGGTTCGCGTCGGCGCGCGTGGAGAAGCCTGGAGAAGGCCACCAGCCATTGGAGGTATTGGCCGACCAGTCGCCGCAACCTGAAGCTGCTTGCGAATGGGCTGCTGGGGTTGCCTGGCATGCGTGCCAGAAATGCCGTGCGAGCTTGGCTGCGGCTGACGTGATTGGGCTCAAGTTCGCGGCATTGAGCTGAGCCCGCTGGAATACCTGCCCGATGACCACTGGACAGTTTCGCGCGGCTCATTCGCCGCGGGCACCAATTGCCCACATGATCTTTCCGCGCAGCGCTTTGCGACACCTATCTTTCCGAGTAGCCTATCGAAATCAGTAGTGGCTAAGGCTTGTGCCGCGCGACCATTGTTCGGCGATCGCTCCAACGTTCCCGCTCGAGATCGTGAGGCGACCGTGGAGCCTGATGGGAGCGAACCGCAAGGCCGAGCCGCACGCGACGCCACTGGGCCCTTGACGTGACTGTCTGCCGATCCAACGCGGAATTGGTGTGCACTCCGATGGAAGCTTTCAGCAATAAGACCCTTCTGATCACCGGCGGAACAGGCTCGTTCGGCAACGCAATCATTCACCCGCTCCTCAACACGGATATCCGCGAGATCCGGATATTCAGCCGTGATGAGAAGAAGCAAGATGATATGCGGAAAAAGTTCAAAAGCGAGAAGCTGAAGTTCTATATTGGCGACGTGCGAAGCGAGAAAAGTCTCGCCTCCGCCATGCGTGGCGTCAATTTCGTCTTTCACGCCGCCGCACTGAAGCAGGTGCCGTCCTGCGAATTCTACCCGATGGAAGCGGTGCTCACCAACGTGATCGGCACGGACAATGTGATCAACAGCGCCGTCGCGGCCGGCGTCCAGCGAATTGTGTGCCTGAGTACCGACAAGGCGGTGTACCCCATCAATGCCATGGGCCTCAGCAAGGCCATGATGGAAAAGGTGATGGTGGCCGCGAGCCGCAATCTTGAAGGGACCGGTACCGTCATCTGCGCCACGCGCTACGGCAATGTCATGGCATCGCGCGGCTCCGTCATTCCACTGTTCCTGGAGCAGGTCCTCCAAGGCAGCCAGATCACGATTACCGATCCAGCGATGACCCGCTTCATGATGACGATCGAGGATGCAGTCGATCTGGTCCTCTATGCATTCGCGCATGGTCGAAATGGCGACATCTTCGTCCAGAAGGCGCCCGCGGCGACCGTGGGGACCCTGACGCGCGCTATGCTCGAACTTCTCGGCAAGCCGTCGCATCCGGTTCGCATTATAGGATCGCGGCACGGAGAAAAGCTGCACGAGTGCCTGCTGAGCCGGGAAGAGCGCGCGCGTGCCGAGGAGCTGCCGCGCTATTACCGGGTGCCATCCGACGCACGCGACCTGAACTATGCAAAGTTTGTCGAGAAGGGCGAGGCAAGGCTCACCGACGCGCTCCACGACGACGACTATAGCTCGCTGAACACCACACGGCTCGACGTTCGCGGCATGCAGGAATTGCTTCTCAAGCTGAGCATGTTCAAGAGGCCGCTCGCGGAGACGCCTCGAGCCACGAGAGAAGTGGCTTGACGAAAGTGCGCGTCACCATCGGCAGCGCGGCCTTCGCCATTCCCACGCACAACACCAGCTCAGATTTTGCGCGTACGCTCCAGGTACGCGACTCCGGCGATGCATACGACCACCAGTCCGGCAATCGTGCCGACGAACCCCGCCACGGGTGACGCTGTCATCGCAAGTCCGGCGATGATCGGTCCGACGATCGCGCCGAGCTGATACATCACCAGAAAGGCGACATTCGCCGCCGCCAGGGCACCAGCTGGAACCCGTTCCCCGATGATTGCGAGCGACAGCGTATAGAAAGCGAGCACGAGCCCACCGAGCGCAAAAACCAGCACGCTCGACGCCAGCGGAATGGTAAGTGCCAGCGGCAGGACGAGCGAGGTGAGGACAAACGCGGTGGCGATCGCAACCATGAGCGGAACGCGCGGAACTTTGTCTGCGAGCCATCCGAACGGAACCTGCAGAATGATCCCGCCCGCAGTCATGATGCTGACGAGCGACAGCGCTTGCGCCTGTTGCAGCCCGGAGGCCAAGCCCACGTTGGGGATCAACGACAGGCACGTGATCTCGGCAATTCCGGCAACAAAGCCGCCAGCCATCGCCGTCGGCGCAAGGCGCATCGCCGCGAGCATATTGTGCGTGCCGTCGTGTTCGAACGGCGGGGCCAGCTTGCGTGCAAGTACGATGGGCACCACCGCAAGAATGATAGCGACAGCCGCGGAGAGAAATGGCAACGGGCCCGTCAGACCGACCAGTTGCAATATGACCGGGCCGAACAGGAACCCGAGGAAGAAAGCGATCGCATAAGCGGCGATCACGCGGCCTCGCGTGTCATCCTTGGATACCGAGTTGATCCAGGTCTCTCCGGCGAGCCACGGCACAGCCAGTCCCGCGCTCATGGCGAACCGTATGACGATCCACGCCCACGGTGACTGCAACACGTAGAGTGCAAGGAAACCGAGCGCGCTGACAAGGCAGCCGAGAACCATTGCCAGGACCGGACCGAACGTCGCGACGAGCCGCGGCACCAGCGGCAGCGCAAGCAGGACGCCGAGCGCCGGGACGGCGCTCGCCAACCCCGTCATCCAGTTGGGCTGTCGCCAGAGTTCGAAAGTCAGCGCGGTGAGCGGGTAGCCGATGCCGAAAAGCAGGCCGACGCCGAACGACGTCGCGATAACGGCGCTGAGGCTCAATAGCCGGCTTTGGGAAGTTGCTTCTGTCGGGGTGCGCATTACGAGCAAGTCGCCTGGTAATTCCGTCTGCCTGATCCGGAGCCGCCCGCCTAAAGTTCACTCGGGTCGGCGAACCGGTTGTGACGAGTACCACGTTGAAGGCTTTTGGCGCTGCTGCCTGTG
The DNA here is from genome assembly GCA_030148725.1 of Hyphomicrobium sp. Taxonomy (GTDB): domain Bacteria; phylum Pseudomonadota; class Alphaproteobacteria; order Rhizobiales; family Hyphomicrobiaceae; genus Hyphomicrobium_A. Next base: position 15,775 of record JASBSU010000036.1, on the reverse strand, counting down.
GCCGCACTCAGGGCTAAGCTCAACGACCAAAGCTGCTGAGAGCGGCCGGAGCAACGAACGGGTTTCCTACGGCCCCGGATGCGCCAAGCGGACGAGCGTCACTGCCGGTCGGTCGGCGCCCGGGACTGGTCCAGCACCCGGGGTGCGAAAGGGGCAGCTGTCGCATCCTCGAGATGCTGCTTGGCCAGCGACGCCACCCGTCTCGCGGCCGCGACGACGGAATTCACAAGGCTGTCCGCGCGCCGAATGTGCGGCATCAGCTCGGCGAGGCGCTCCGCGCTCACACGGCCAGTCATATCGACACCAGACGGCTTCCATCCAGGCGCCGCGAACTCAGAAAATTCATGGGGAAAGCGCTGCGCGAACATTTCGTTGGACGGTCGGAACACCGCCTCAAAGTGGGAGATGAGCTGCTGCGAGAAGCAAAACGGCGCGCCCGGGTAGCGGCGCTGCAGCACGAGCAAGGATTCCAGACTGAACGCGCTGCCGCGGTCGTTCAGAAGCCTCGCAACTTCGGTCATCTCCGCCGAAAGACTGATGTTGGCGCGCGACCGCGGCTCGCTCGTTCTCACATGCCCAACGCCGAGCGCCGTCTTGAAAGAGGCCGCCAGCGTGTCGTCTGCGCAATGTCTTTCGTAGTTGAGGAAGGTCATCTCGGCGCTTGGAAAAGCCTCCGCCCAGCTGGCGTACTGCAGGTTCCAATCCAGCACCGGGGTGTAACTGACATCGGAGGGGATCGTGCTCAGCCCGAGAGATTTGACCTCCTGCGCATAGCCGGAAGCGCAGAGCCGATCCTGACGCCGCAGATAGGCAACGATCGCAGACACCTTCAGTCCATGCGAACTCAGCTTGGCGGCCAGAAACTTGGGATCGCTGATGGCCATGTATTCCGATGAGACGACACAACGTCCTGGCTCGGCACGTAGTCGTGTGATGGCATGCTCCCACGAGCGTGCCTGACGTATTTCGCGAACGTCCCGACGTTCGAGCGTAGCCGCATCCGTGATGGCTTCGATACCAACGCGATGAGCCAGCGAGTTGTTGAGTGCGGCAAGCCCGCTGCGCGCTAGCACCCCCCTGTTCAGCCGCAGCCAGTCCTGAAGAAACGTGCTTCCGGTCTTCGGCATTCCGATGTGTAGGATGATCGACACGCTGGCCTCATTCGAATCAATGAGAAAGCGTACCGTTGCAAGCGCCGAGCGCTGTGTTGCGTCCGCTATGTTCCACAGATCCGACGCTTCTGTGCACAGCTGGGGGGATGGGCTCAGGATATCGTGACCGCCCCTATTGATCCGTATAGGGTGAAACTCGAGTCCAAGCTCAAACGCCTCGAAGGATCGACATCAGATGCACAGTCTCGACCAGTTGGATCTTGGGGTAAGAATGCCGACCGCCGACTGGCTGGACTTGAACGGGCGGCGAGTATTCGAGGACAGCGGACTAACACACCATGTCGCGCCGTTTCCCCCACTTCCGCTCATGCGGAGCGTGTCCGGGCTGACATCAGAGGCCGATTTTGCGGCGCACGGCGTTGCAATCTTCGACGCGCTCCAGCGCGCAAGTCCGATCCCTCTGACCGACTTCAAGAACATGTTGGATTTCGGCTGCGGCTGTGGCCGGCTCGCCCGCATGTTCAAGGGACACCCCGGAACGATCACCGGATGCGATATTGATCAGCGCCATGTCGAATGGATCAACGCCAATCTTCCGTATATGCGGGCAGTCCAAACGTTGCCTGACAAGCCGCTGCCGTTCGCAGATGCATCGTTCGACTGCATCATCAGCATCTCGGTCTTCAGTCATCTCAACGAGGCATCGCAGCTCGCTTATCTGCAGGAGCTGGCGCGGTGTATGCAGCCGGGAGGCTATCTCTTTCTGACCGTGCACGGGGATCGCGCCTTGGAGCGCGCGCTCAATGAAGAGCGCATCTTCAAGATGCTGCAGATTCCCCACCGCGGGCTCAGGCGCGCACAGACCGACATGGAGAAGGGCAAGCACGCATTCATCTTCCAGTCGGCCAGCCATCTGACGACACGCGCCTACAAGTACGGCATTGCCTTCGTCCCCAAAGTCTATGTCGAGGACGTGTGGTACCGGTATTTCGAGATCGTGGATGTCGTGCAGGGCGCGATCCACGATTTCCAGGACATCGTCGTCGCGAGGATGCGCTAGGCGGCGGATCGAGCGAAGGCTGCGAGAGCTAACCGGAAACCTTTGCCGCTGCCGGCATCGTAGCCTCGACCAGCGCATGGACCCGATTGAATGCGCTCCGAGCGCCGGCGAACAGGCGCTCCTCTTCGGCGTCCGAGAACGATATAGCGTTGAGTGCGGTGGTGAAGGTTTTCCAGCTCAGTCCACGTCCCTCAGGGGCGCCTGCGAGATGGCGGGCTCCGAACGTTTCGCTGAAGCCCAATCCGCTAGCGGCCTTGAGCAGGAATGCGGCTCCAAGGTTCGACCCTTCAGCGACGTAGATCCAACCGATAGCAGTGGGCGTATCCGCTTCGGCAGCCGAGGCGCTGGGATCGAGGGGTGAAGCCTCGACACCGACATCGGCAAGGTCTTGCGCAACAGCCGTAAGGCGAGGGCGCGTCGCAATGTCAGGGAATAGCCGCTGCAACTCGGGCCGGGCGTAGAGGCTCTCGATATCCCGATGAAACGCGTGCTGCACTTTGAGGAACAGCCGGTAACGCTCGAGCGAGGCGAAAGGCTCGGCGGCCATGATGCGCTTGTCGAGGCGCTCATGCGCCTCCGTGGTCGCCGCCTTCAGCCGCCGCCAGCGGTCACCCGTTTCTGGCGCTGCGATGATGTCGGCAGTCATGATCTCATCCCCCAATGATGCCCGTGCGGATACAACCAGGCGCCGTGGAGCGCTCGACACCCGTATCGGCTAAAAATATACCAAAAAAGTACAGTTAGTCCGGTGCATAGCACATGGCAAGAGTATCGTAGGCGGACGCGCTGAGCAGCGCAGATTCCACCACTCCTTAATGCTTCCCGGCGATGCTAGCATTTAAGCAAAAGGCGCGCCTATGAGACCGGGCCGGGACCATTTTGCTCTCGTCCTTCGGCCGACAGGCGCGGCCCGCGAGGACCGGCGAGCGGGCAGAGCACAGACATGCCTTTTGTTGGGAGAATCGAGGGCGAAGCCAACCGGCTTCTCGCCACTTTCTCCTTTCATTAAGGGCGTTCGGCTGAGCGCTTTAGGAGTAGTGATGCTGCGTTGGCTTGCTGTGGCGGGTATGTTGGGGGGTGTTGGCGCGGCAGCGACGGCTGCACCAGTCCGCATGACCGCCGATGACATCAAGCGCGTCATGCAGCCCGGCGCCATCCTGGCGGTAGATACGCCGCTGCGCATTTCGATTCCCGTCAAGGTTGCCCCGAACGGCCTGGTGTCCGGCGAAGCCGGCGCGCTGGGCCTCACGCTCGGCGCCATGAAGGACCGCGGTCGCTGGTGGACCGAAGGCGACCAGCTCTGCATGAAGTGGTTCCGCTGGTTCGACGCCAAGGCTCGGTGCATTTCTTTGCAGCGGGATGGCAGCAAGGTCTACTGGCAGGAAAACAGCGGCGAGACCGGTACCGCAACAATCACCGAGGCGCCTGTGACCGCGGTCGCCAGCGCCGCCCCCGCTGCAATCAAGCAGCGGGCTGAACAACACCGAGCCGACGCCCGTGCGCCGCAGCCGCGTGTTTCCGAGCCGAGAGGCGAAACGCCGGTCGAGGTTGCAGCCATCGAGGCGCGCCGGCAACCTGTCGATATCATCTCCAGAGCGCTCGCCGACGAAGCGGGAAGCGATGCGCCCATCGCGCGAGAAGAGTCCGCGTTCGAGCCGATACCCGTGGCGCCGAGCAAGCCGCCTCTGCCGCGTGCCGCTCCCGCAAAGACGACGCAGAAGACAGCGCCAACTCAAGCCCCTGTTGCAAAGACGAGCGCTGCAACAAAGACAGCGGCCGCCTCGGCGGCCAAAGCGCTTCGGCGTCCCAATTCTCCCGCTGCGATTTCGTCGTCCTCGATGACCCTCGCATCGTTCCGCGTTTCGCGCGTCGTCGATGGCGATATGCTCAACGTCCGCAGCGGGCCCTCCGAGTATCACGACGCGGTCGGTGCTATCCCGGCCCGGGGTCGCGGCGTCCAGATCGTCGGCGAATGCCGCGACCTCTGGTGCCCCATCCGCCACGGCGCCCTCAAGGGCTGGGTCAACCGGTACTACCTTGCAGAGGACGTCGGTCAGGCGACCTCCACCGGTCAGTATCGCGCCTCCCGATAGGCCCGACTTTCGACGTCGGCATTCATTGTCCGCTAATCCTGCGTTCTAAAATCGCTGTCGCCCCGATGCGCGAGCGGCTGCCGCGGAAAGCTTTCGCCGAGCTGCCGGCTTGTCAAAAACACCAGCAAAAGCGGTGCCTTACTGGCTGAGCTCGCCGGCTTGGCGCGTCCCTGAACGTTAACGCGCGTACTCTAATTATCAACGATTGCCGCTCCACTTTCGACTGCGCTGACGGCTTCGCGGCGCGCCCTTAGATGCCGGCCAGGCAGATGGTCCGACTTATGCAGCTCATGTTCAAAGGCTGCTGGCCGAACCTTAGGCGCACTGGAACTGGGACAGAAGGCGTCCCGGTTTGACACGCGCCGCGAGGACGGGGGCGGTCGGGGTGGTATGTCGAGTAGGCAGGCTGAGTAACGTGTCCATGGGTGAGACCATTCGCGCCGTCCGTCGCGAGGATGTTCCGGCCGTGGCCGAGATGTTCTCCCGCATCTTCATGAAGAGCCGGGCGGCGCCCGGCGCCCTTCTGCCGAGTTACATCGAGGAGATCGTTCTTCCTCGCCGAGGCTTCGCCAACGAAAGCGAAGAACCACGATCGCGTGTCTTCATCGACGCGAACGGCGCCGTGCGCGGGTTCATCGGTGTGTGGCCGCGCCGCATGGTCCTTGGCGCACGCACCATCGAAGCCGCAGCGGCCGGATCGCTCATGGTGGACCGACCGGAAGAACATCCAACCGCCGGCGCGCGCCTCCTTCGCTCCTTCCTCGCAGGTCCTCAGGAGCTTTCTTTCAGCGAAACGGCCAACGAGCTTTCGCAAGGCATGTGGCAGCGGGTGGGCGGCGAGCGTCTGCCCACAACCAGCCTCGATTGGATGCGGGTGCTGCGCCCCAGCGGCTTCTGTGTCGCGACAGCGGCGAGAGCGTTCCGGCCGGTGGCGGTTTTACGGCCGGTCGCGGCTGGACTGGATCGGCTCATCGATGCGGCTGGCGTCAAGGCGCTGCAACTTGGAGACAGCGCCGGCTACACCGACGTCGATGCATCGTCAGCTGAGATCGAGGCCGTCATACCCCAGCTCAGTGAGAGCTACGAGCTGCGGCCGGACTGGCAGTCGCCCACCCTCTCTGTACTCCTCGCGCACGCGCAGTCGAAGGAACGCTACGGCGACTTGCGCCAGCGCATCGTCTACTCGCGTCGCGGCGAGCCTGTTGGCTGCTACCTCTATTACGCCCGTCGGGGTGATGTCGCCCGCGTTCTTCAGCTGCTCGCCCGCCCCGGAACCGCTGGGCCAGCGCTGAACATGCTGTTTCGTCACGCGGCATCCGTTGGCTGCGTCGGCGTCCGCGGCCGCACCGACCCGGTGCTCTTCGATGCGCTCGTCGCACATCGGTGCCTCTTCTACCACGGCTCGGCAATGGTCGTGCACGCGCGCGACAAATCACTCCTGCGAGACGTTCGCGGCGCTCGTGCGCTGCTGACGGGGCTCGCGGGAGAATCCTGGAATCGTCTCATTGGCGGAAGCTTTGCGTAACGGGCGCCACGCGCCGGAGTTCGAACATGTGTGGAATTGCCGGATACTACCGACTGCCCGTAGCGCCCGAGGAAAGCCGTCCGCTGCTCCAGCGCATGATCGGCACGCTGGCGCATCGCGGGCCCGACGGGAACGGAACGTACATCGACGGCGACGTGGGATTGGCGCACTCACGCCTCAGCATCATCGACGTCGAGGGCGGCCGCCAGCCGTTGTGCAATGAGGACGGCAGCGTCTGGATCACCTTCAACGGTGAGATCTTCAACTACGTCGAGCTTCGCGAGGAGCTGATCGCTCGCGGCCACGTCTTCAAGACGCGATCCGATACCGAGGTCATCGTTCACCTCTACGAGGAGCGCGGCCCGGACTGCGTCGAGCTTCTGAACGGCGACTTTGCATTCGCGATCTGGGACCGTAACCGCCAGCGTCTCATGCTGGCGCGTGATCGCGCCGGCGTCCGCCCGATCTACTATGCTGAGCGCGACGGAGCGCTCGCATTCGCCTCCGAGGTAAAAGCGCTGCTCGAGGTCCCCGGCGTCGAAGCCGAAGTCGATCCGATCGCGCTCGACCAGATGTTCACATTCTGGTTTCCGCTCGCTCCGCGCACGCCTTTCAAGGACATCAGTGAGCTGCCGCCCGCACATGTCCTGATTGCGAGTACGCACGGCGTCACGACGCGGCGTTATTGGGACTTCACATACCCTGACGCTGCTCAAGATCGCCCGGTTTCGGCCGCCGAGGAAGCGCGCCTCACCGAAGAAGTGCGCACACTGCTGCTCGACGCCGTACGCATTCGCCTGCGCGCTGACGTTCCCATCGGGGCGTACTTGAGCGGCGGCCTCGATTCCTCGATCACCACGGCAGCCATCCGTGAGTTCGTGCCCGAGCAGCTGCACTCATTCTCAGTCGCGTTCGAGACCGCCGAGTACGACGAAAGCGTCTTTCAGGAGGAGATGGTCGCCGCGCTGGGCCTCAGGCATTCCGTGACCGTCTGCCGTGACGAGGACATCGCCGGCATCCTGCCCGAGCTGATCCAGCACACCGAACGTCCAATCATGCGCACCGCGCCCGCACCCATGATGCTGCTGTCGCGCCTCGTGCGTGAGAACGGCACCAAGGTGGTGATGACCGGCGAAGGCGCTGACGAAGTTTTCGCCGGATACGACGTGTTCAAGGAAGCCAAGGTCCGGCGCTTCTGCGCCGCCCAGCCGGGCTCGCGTCTGCGGCCGCTGCTGCTGCGCAAGCTGTACCCGTACATGCCGCGCATGCAGGGCCAGTCGCAACGCTACCTCGAAGCATTCTTTGGCGGGCAGGCATCGCTCGATGACCCGCTGTATTCCCACCTGCCACGCTTCCGGACCAGCTCCGCCGCCAAGGGCTTCTTCTCCGCTGATCTTCGCGCGTCGATAGGCGACTATGACGCCGTAGCGGATCTGCGTGACAGGCTGCCCGCTGACTTCACGCGCTGGCACCCGCTGTCTCAATCGCAGTATCTGGAAAGCGCCTATCTGCTGCCCGGCTATATTCTGTCCTCGCAGGGTGATCGCGTTGGAATGGCGAACGCCGTCGAGGGACGCTTCCCGTTCCTTGACCACCGTCTGATTGAACTCGCCGCGCGCATACCGCCGCGCCTCAAGCTCAAAGGACTCACCGAGAAGCACATCCTGCGGCGTAGTATCGAAGACCTGCTGCCCGAGGGAATTGCAAAGCGCACCAAGCAGCCATACCGCGCACCTGAGAGCAGGGCTTTCCTGCGCTCGCGCGTTGGCGCCGCCGTGCTGGATCACATGTCGCCGGCCAACGTCGAGGCCGCCGGCTACTTCGACAGCACCCTCGTCCAGAAGCTCGTCACCAAATGCGACAAACTCTCCTCGACCGGCTTCAGAGACAACCTCGCCTTCGTCGGAATCCTGTCCACCCAGGTCTGGCATGAGACTTTCGTCAACGGCCTCACGGGCAAACGTGGCATGGCCGTTGCTAGACAGATGATGAATGACTGGCGCAGCGGAACATCCGCGGCGACACCGGGAAGTCCATAGTAAATCGCAAAAGCTGAGACTGAGAGCAGGGCATGACCAACACCATCAAGCACAAGGTTCGCGAGTTCGTCGAAACGAGCTTTCTCTTCCGCGAAGGCCGCGAAGGTCTGGCGGACGGGCAGTCGCTTCTCGCCGAAGGCCTTATCGATTCAACCGGCATCCTCGAACTCGTATCGTTCATCGAAGCCGAGTTCGGCATCATCGTCGAGGACCAGGAGATCGTCCCGGAGAACCTCGATTCCGTAAACCAGATCGCTGCTTACGTTGCAGGAAAGACGTCGGGCATCACTGCCGTAGCCGTCTGAGCCAAGCGTCGCGCTTGCGTGCCGAACTGAGAGGGAGCCGAGGGATGCGGTTCGAACAATTCCTGCGCGATAGCGCTACGCGTTTTCCTGACAAGACCGCGCTCGTCACGCAAGGCAAGCGGCTGACCTACGCTCAGCTCGACGACCTGTCCGACGAACTCGCGCAGGGATTGATCAATCGTGGCATCGCACGCGGCGATCGCGTCGTCCTGTTTCTGGACAACAGTGCCGAAGCGGTTGTCTCGATTTTTGCAACGTTGAAGGCAGGCGCAGTCTTCTGCCCGGTTAACCCATCGACCAAGGCAGATAAGCTCGCCTACATCATCAACAACTGCCGGGCGCGCGCGCTCATAACGCAGCAGAAGACGGCGGCGGTGGCTGCCGATGCCGCGCTCGCCTGTCCCTCGCTCGCCTTGACCGTGGTTGCCGATGGAGACGCGGCACCCTCGCATGCCGGGTTCGCGCACTGGGGCGACGTGCTCGCGGTGCCGGCATTCCGCCTGATGGTCGGAGCACCCGGCATCGATCTCGACCTCGCGATGCTCGTCTACACCTCTGGGTCCACCGGCTTCCCCAAGGGCGTGATGATGACGCATCAGAACGTCATCGCCGCGGCCAAGTCGATCACGACCTACCTCGAGAACACGAGCGACGACATCATCCTCAACGTGCTGCCGATTGCCTTCGACTACGGCCTCTATCAGGTGTTGATGGCTGTGAAGGTCGGCGCGACGCTGGTGCTCGAAAAGTCTTTCGCCTTCCCGCAGGTCATCCTCGCGCGCGCTGCTGAGGAGAAAGTCACCGGACTGCCGCTGGTGCCCACCATGGCTGCAATCATCATCGCGCAGCGCAACCTGGAGCCCGGCGCACTTCCGGATCTACGCTACATCACGAACACCGCCGCAGCTTTGCCGCCGACCCACATCGAGCGCCTCCAGGCGTTGTTCCCGCACGTCGCCCTTTATTCGATGTACGGTCTCACCGAGTGCAAGCGCTGCACCTGGCTGCCGCCCGCCGAATTGAAGAACCGCATCTCCTCTGTCGGCATAGCGATCCCTGGCACCGAAGCTTATGTGGTCGGCGAGGATGGCGAGCGCGCTCCGGCTGGCGTCGTCGGCGAACTCGTGATCCGCGGTGCCCATGTCATGAAAGGCTACTGGGAGAATCCTGAGGCAACTGCCCGCGCACTGCGGCCCGGGCCCCACGAATGGGAGCGCGTCCTCTACACCGGCGATCTCTTCCGCACCGACGAAGAAGGCTTCCTCTACTTCGTCGGCCGCAAGGACGACATCATCAAGTCGCGCGGCGAGAAGGTCGCTCCGAAGGAAGTCGAGAACATCATCTACGCGCTGCCCGGCATCGCAGAGGTCGCTGTGATCGGAGTACCGGACGCGATCCTCGGGAGCGCGATCAAGGCGGTCGTCGCCACTGAACCGGGTGCAAACATTTCCGAGGTTGATGTCGTGCGCCACTGCGCGCGGTTCCTGGAAGACTACATGATCCCGAAGTTCGTCGAGTTCCGGCCATCGCTGCCGAAAACGGAGTCGGGAAAGATCAGCCGCCGCCTCGTCGCCGAAACCCAAGCCGGAAACGCTCAGAATGCTTGAAGATCCAAAACCCGAGGCAAACGCCACGTTCTCCGCGCAGAGCCTGCGTCTTGATGGCAGCTCGGCGACGAAGCGGATCATAGACAGCATCCGCGAGCAGGTGTTGAGCCGGCTGCGCCGCCGCGGCGCGGTCGTTGGACTTTCGGGCGGCATCGATTCCAGCGTCACAGCGGCGCTCTGCGTTGCCGCGTTCGGTCCGGCAAACGTCCTCGGCGTTCTGATGCCCGAGCAGGATTCCGATCCCGAAAGCTTGCGCCTCGGCCGTCTGGTGGCCGACACGTTCGGCATCCGGCACGTGATCGAGGACATCGCGCCCGCACTGGCGGCGTCCGGCTGCTACGAGCGTCGCGATTCGGCCATCCGCCAGCTCTTCCCCGACTATGGCCCCGGCTGGAGCTGCAAGGTCGTCTTGTCGAACGCCCTGCATGGCAACAGCTACAACCTGACGAAACTCGTGGTCGAAAGCCCGACCCAGGAACGCCGCGAAGCGCGCATGCCGCTGGCGATCTATCAGGCGGTCGTAGCGGCGACGAACATGAAGCAGCGCACGCGCAAGCAGATCGAATATTACCATGCCGACTGCCTGAACTACGCCGTCTCCGGCACCCCCAACCGTCTCGAGTACGACCAGGGCTTCTTCGTCAAGAACGGCGATGGCGCCGCTGACTTCAAGCCGATCGCCCATCTCTACAAGTCGCAGGTCTATCAGCTCGCCGAGGAGCTGGGCGTTCCCGCCGAGATCTGCGCGCGCCCGCCGACGACCGACACGTGGTCCATGGCGCAGACGCAGGAGGAGTTCTACTTCGCGCTGCCCTATCAGAAGATGGACCTTTGCCTCTACGGCCTGGAGCACGGAATTCCTGCCGCCGACGTGGCGCGTGCCGCCGGTCTCACCGAGGCGCAAGTCGAGCTTGTGTGGAAGGACATCCATTCCAAGCGCAAGGCGACGCGCTACCTCCACGCACCGCCCTTGCTCGTCGAGGAATTGGTCAGCGAGCCTGAGAAAGCACTCAGCGCCTGACCGTTAGAAGTTCTGCAGCAGACGAGCTGCGCCCAGCAGCGCCGCGTGGCGGCGCGTGATGACGAAGGTCGGGATGTTCGCGAGGTAATCGCGAAACCGGCCTTTGTCTTCGAAGCGCGCGCGAAACTCCGATTGGACGAAAGCGTCCCCGAGCTTCGGCACGATGCCGCCTGCAATATATATCCCGCCGCGCGCACCGAGCGTTAGCGCGAGGTTGCCCGCGACGGTGCCGAGCATTGCACAGAACATCGCCACGGCCGCGCCGGCATAGCCACATGATCCGGCGGCGCCAGCTTCGGTGATCTGCTCGGCTGAAAGTTCTGCCGGGGCTTTACCGTCGATCTCGCACAGCGCGCGATAGAGATTGACCAGCCCCGGCCCGGAGAGCACGCGCTCCGCAGACACGTGGCCAAACTGCGCGCGAAGATGATCGAGAACGGCGCTTTCCAGCGCATTGCCGGGCGCCATCGTGACATGCCCGCCTTCTCCCGCGATCGCGTGCAGCCCGCCATCAACCGGCACCGCTGAACTGACGCCGAGGCCCGATCCGGGCCCAAGCACGCCGGATGGCGCATCCGGGAAGATGGCCCCGCTGCCGATCTTCTGCACGTCATCAGCGGCGAGCATCGGCAGCGCCATTGCGTTGGCGTGGAAGTCGTTGACGATGCGCAGGTCGCCAACGCCGATGGCGCGCGCCAGCTCTAGCTTTGAAAATGACCACGGATTGTTGGTGAAAGCGACGCGATCCTCATGCGGCGTCGTGGCTACCGCCAGAACCGCTCGCATGGGTCGTCGTTGCTCAGCCGCCGTGAGATAGGCTTCGATTGCGTCTGCCAAAGTAGAATGATCCGCGCACAGCAAATCCGCCGGACGCGAAAGCGTGCCCTCGCCGTTTACGAGTGCAAAGCGTGCATTGGTAGCGCCAATGTCGCCAACGAGATCAAACGCCATGAGCGGGATGTTATGAGCCGGATGTTGTGAGCCCGATGTTGTGACATGCAGGGAGGTGAACGCTAGACCGAGGCTTCGTCGGGTCAAGACGGAATGCGCCGATCAACCCGCACGTAACGTCTAAAAGCGGGATATGGTTTCGCGCCGTTCACCCTGATATCTCGCACGAGAAGCTGATCGACGTTAAACGGGGTTGCCGCAAGTATAGAAGCCGCCAAGGGCCGGAATGTACTGAGGCCCCTGCCCGGATCGCGGCGTGCCCGATGGGCAGACGCACGGCGTTGGCGAGGACACCTGATACATGGGAGAGGGGCCTGCAGTGCAGTAGTTCGTCCCGCCTGACGTGGCGAGCTTCGGAAACACCGGCAGATAGTTTTCTGGATCGTCGCGGCGATTGCGGTCGATGAGCGATTTATTCGGATCGCTGCCGAGATAGATTTTCAACCCGCCCGTGACGCTGGTGTAGTCGCCGTCACCGAAATTGCCGCGCGCAAAAAGCGACATCGGAACGTCTCGGCCGCGGATTAGATATTCGGCACCGGCGGCCCCAAAGCTCGCTTCGTTGAGATACCGATATCCACCCGTCACCTTGAAATCATCGGTGATGTAATAGCTGGCATCGAACTGCCCGAAGAAGTGCTTGTCGTCTGGCGTCAGAACCAGGAGATCGCCCACCGTACTCGGCACCTCGACGCTTTCATAGCCGGCGAGACCCGAAAGCGTGAAGCGTCCGAGGTAAAGCTCTCCCTCGCCAGCCAGCCGCCAGATATCGATGGAATCCCAGGTGTGATAGCTGCCATAGACACCCAGCAGATAGCTCGACGGATCGCGGGTAAAAAGGTGCAGTCCGCCTCCGCCCATCACGTCGCCATCGATGCTTCCCAGAGCGCCATCGGCTTGCAGACCAACAGACGGTCCGAGCGGAACGGCAAAACTCCCGAGCGCAATCCCGGCGCCTTGGTCATCGAAGGTCCCACCTTCGACGCTGAGTTTCCCGTTTGGACCAGAAACAGCGGGCAGATCGCCGGCAGTCACCGCGAGAGCGCTCATTATGCTGGCGACAACGACTAAAACGACTTGCTGAGCGAAACGCATCGTCGGCTCCCCAATCTTCTGGCGGGGACGCGAGACAGCACCCTCAAGAAATCCATTAACGAATTGTTAATAAGTTCGGATTCGTAACAACTTCAATCGGAAATCCCACAAAACGCCGTCGGCAAAGCAAAAGGCGCTGCAGCCGAGCCACAGCGCCTTTTCGCAGAAGGCGAGGCTTTCGTCAGTTGACGCGCGTGACCTCGACGAGATTATCCGAGAAGGTCGGCGCCCGGCCGATGCTGGACCACGCATCCGACGAAATCGAATTGACCGAGCCGTCCGAGCGGTTGAGGGAGCGCCAGTAGCCGAGCGTCGCGACGACGATGCCCGGATTGACGTCGTCGGTGACGCGCGCCACGCCCTCGAAATGACCCCGCGCATTCGCAACGCGCACCGGATCGCCTTCGCGAATGTTGCGCGTGCCTGCATCGGCCGGCGAGATCAGCACGTACTGCTCGCCCTGGATGCGAACCTTGTGCGGCTCGTTCGCGTAGCAGGAGTTGAGGAACGCGTGGCTCTTGGGCGAGATGATGTTGAGCGGGAAGCGCTTCGCCAGTTCCGGGTTGGTCTCCGGAGATTCGCGCACCGGCTGATAGCCCGGGAGCGGATCGATGGGCGAGCCATCCTGCTGGCCTTCGTACATGGCGCGGAACGGACCCGCGACGAAGTTCTTCGCGTCCTTCAGCAGCATCTCCACTTTGCCTGACGGCGTTGGGAAGTTGCCTGCAACGTGCGGCGCACGGTCGTCCGCGGTGCCGACATTGATGCGGAAGTAGCCGTGCTCTCTGAAGTAATCCATGTCGATCCCGCCCATCTTGGGATCGTCCCACTGAATATAAGCTGCGCACAATTCGCTATCGGTCATTTTGAAGACGGGATCGTCGAAGCCCATCTCCTTCGCGAGCAGGCGCCACAGCTCGCTCGTCGGCTTGCACTCGCCCGGCGGATCGACCGCCTTCTCGTTATAGGTCAGGTAGAAGTGACCCCACGACCACATCATGTCCTCGGCCTCGGCGGCCATCGCCCCGGGAAGGATGATGTCGGCGTACTTCGCCGTGTCGGTGATGAAGTGCTCCGCGACGACCGTGAATAGATCCTCGCGAAGCAGGCCCTCGGCGATCTTGTTCGTTTCCGGCGACTGGCTCATCGGGTTGGTGCAGAAGACGAACAGGCTCTTGATCGGCGGATCGAGCTTCATCTCGCCGTTGAGCGCCTGTCCGAGCCGCAGGTTGTTGACGACGCGCGTGCCCTCCTTGATCCAGTCGGGCCGTGCAGCCTTCACCCAATCGACAGGGAACTCCCACAACGGAAGCTGCAGCACGCCGCCGCCGACATGCCGCCAGGAGCCCGCCAGAGCCGGCAGGCAGTAGATGGCGCGTGAGGCTTGCGCGCCGCCGGCCGAGCGTTCGATCGCGACGCCGATGCGGATCGCGGAGGGCTGCGACGTTGCGAATTCGCGGGCGAACTTCACGACGTCGGCCGCTTTGACGCCCGTGACCTTCTCAACGTACTCCGGCGTGAACTCCTTGGCGCGTTCCTTGAGTTCGGGGAATCCGAGCGTGTAGTTGTCGACGTATTCCTGGTCGACGAGGCCCTGCTCGATCATCGAGTTGATGAAGCCCATCGCCAGCGCGCCGTCCGTCCCCGGCTTCGGGCAGATATGCCAGTCGGCGCCCTTCGCGGTGCGCGAGCGGAACGCGTCGATGACGACGACCTTGGCGCCGCGCTTCTGAGCTTCGAGCACGATCGGCCAGTGGTGAAGGTTGGTCGAGATCGTATTGCACGCCCAGATCACGATGTACTTCGAGTGCACGAAACTTTCCGGGTCGACGCCGCCCGTCGGACCGTTGGTCAGCAGCCAAGCCGTCGAAGAGCCGGACGTGCAGAACGTCTTCTCGTTCACCGTCGAGCCGAGCCGATTGAAGAACGGGTCGCCAGAGTTGATGCCCTGCACGAGCCCCATGTTGCCGAGGTAGCTATAGGGCATGATGGCTTGCGCGCCGTGCTCGGCGATGATCTCGCGCCAGCGCTTGCCGATCTCCGAGATCGCCTCATCCCAGGTGATGCGCTCGAAATTGTTGCCGCCGTTGGGGCCTGAGCCCTTCGGCCCGACGCGCCGCAGCGGATACATCAGCCGGTCCGGATTGCGGTGATGGTCGTGGAAATCCTTGAGCTTCACGCACAGCGTGCCGCGCGTGATCGGATGGTCCTTGTTGCCCTTCACGTTCACGAGCTGGCCGTTCTCGGTCTCATAGATCATGGCGCAGGTATCGGGGCAGTCGTGCGGACACGACCCGAAGAAACTCGTGCGCTTAGGCTGCTCGTTCATCGAATATCCTCCCACCGGACATATTGATCGCCCGCGATCTTCCGCTCCGGTGGTCGGTGCGGTGATACGGGTCAGGTTTGTTGCGACAGTTTGGCACCGAACGATGTAACGGTGCAAGCGCCGTTGCCTCGTCTGGCAACTGCACTTTGGGAGAGGCATCCGAGGACGCCCGGCGATCAGCTCAGACCGGCGGCGCGCAGTCCGAATAACGATGCGGGACTCCGGTCCGGTCGCTGACGACGACGTCGCCATTCGCGTCCGACACGTAGCTCGGCCCGATGGGCACCTTCCCATGTGCGCCGGGGATGTCGAGCACGTACGTCGGCAGCGCCAAGCCGGAAACCCGACGCCGCAATTCCTGCACCAAAGCCTGGCCCTCGGCGATGGTGGTCCGCAAGTGGGCCGTCCCCGGCGCCAGATCGCCGTGGTGGAGGTAGTAGGGCTTGACGCGCATTTCGACGAAGCCGCGCATCAACGCTTCCAGCGTATCGGCGTCATCGTTCACGCCGCGCAGCAGCACGCTCTGGCTCACCATTGCGACGCCCGCATCGACCAGTCGCGCGCAAGCGGCGCGCGAAGCAGCGGTGAACTCGCGAGGGTGGTTCGCATGCAGCGCCAAATAGACGGTCTTTGAGGTC
>JASBSU010000028.1 GCA_030148725.1 Hyphomicrobium sp. | reverse complement strand
GCGCAATTCTGCTGCTAGCGGTTCGCGGGGTTGTTGGGATTGAGAGCGCGATCGGCTGCAGCGCGATTAGAGCGCTTGCGCAAAAACCAAGCGAACAGGCCGATTGCGATCACAACGGCCGCGCCGAGCGTGAAAAACATGAGTATCGATATCGGCTCGCCTTGTACCTCGGCTGGAGCAGGGGCCTCCTGAGCCAGCGCTGTGGTCGCGAGGACGATAGGCAAGAGGGACTGGGCAAACCACCGCATCATTATGCTCCGTACTATACGCGGTGATAATGTGCTGGACAGTTCATAGTTCCATAAACTGTCAAGCCTTCTGGACGCGCCGTTCAAAGGCCCCGCGCGAGGCGACGACACGGCGAGGGAGAATGCGCCCCCCCTCGCCTCACGCTTCACGCGGCACGTTAGGTCAAATTTGAAGCTTAGGGCGCGTCGACACTTTGCGGCCATGGACCGGCGTCGGCGGAGAGACCATGCGCGTGTTTGATCATCTGGGCAGCTTGCTCGCCAATAATCGCACAGGGCGCCTGGGTGTTGCCTGTCGTCACGCGCGGCATGATGGAGGCGTCGGCGACACGCAGCCCGTCGACGCCATAAACTTTCAATGTGGCGTGCCAACACCCCGAATACGCGACCCCGGCCTTCGCGATCTGCCAGTGCTGCGGAACGGTCACTGAGTTCTCTTCCAGCGACGTTGTCGCCAAGCTCGTGAAGTGGAGCCGTAGCTCCGCGTTCGAGATCGCGACGACGACTTTGGAATTGCGCGGAGTCTGTCAGAGCTGCCAGCCGGGAGGCGAGAGCTGATCCAACCATCTATTTGGCTCGTCGTGCACGCCGATCCGGGCAGGGGGCGGCGGCGGCAAAGGAGGACAACGGGCCAGATCCGCCAGAGGCAAGTCCCGCTCTTGCCTTGCGGCGGCGAACTGCCGAGCGGCCCCTCGGCAGTTCTCAAATCGGCAGGTGAGACGGATGGAGACATATGGGATTGGCGCACTGCATCGGAATCCAGTGCGTCAGCCAGTCGACGACCGCGTTCGGCCCAAGCGCCTCGTGGTGACCACCTAAGCCGAGACGATGGTGGGAACGAAAATGCTGACCGGGGGCGCCGGTGAAGCGTAACCTTATGAAAACATTGGTGAGTCCGGATGGGATCGAACCATCGACACCCTGATTAAAAGTCAGGTGCTCTACCACTGAGCTACGGACCCTTATCGGAGCGGTGCTTGTAGGCGGCGGGGTGCGGAAGGTCAAGGCGACCTGGAGCGCCGCCAGCCATGCGGCCAGGGCTTCTCCCCCGTGCGTTTTGGCCGTTAGCGGCCGCGGGCGGCGTGCGCTAATAGAGCGCCCATGGACCAACGAACCGAAAGAGAAGCCGCCCCCACTGAGGCGGCCGGGCAATTGCGCGCCAGCGCGCAGCGGCCGCGGGAGGTGCTGATCCCACCAAGGGACCGGCTCAAAGCGATCGGTCTGATGTGCCTCGCCGTGACTTTATTCTCGGCGCTCGACACGTCGGCGAAGTATCTCGTCACGCATTCGCATCTGCCGGCGGTTCAGGTCGTGTGGGCGCGCTTCCTCGGTCAGTTCACGCTGATGCTTGCCCTACTCAGCGTCATGCCGCTCCCCGCCCTCTTGCGCACCAAGAAGATCAAGCTGGAGCTCGTGCGCTCGTTCCTCATGGTGTCGACGACGGCCTGTAACTTCCTGGCGCTGCGGCACCTGCGTCTCGATCAAACCGTCTCCGTGACGTTTCTGGCACCACTCTTCGTTGCCTTGCTCGCAGGACCGCTGCTTGGAGAGTGGGTCGGGTGGCGGCGCCTCGTGGCAATCTTCGTCGGCTTCCTCGGGGTGCTCATCGTCGTGCACCCCGGCGTCGGCTCGCTGCATCCAGCATTCGCCATCTCGTTCCTCGGGATGCTCGCTTATGCCTTCTTCATGATCCTGACGCGGTTCCTCGCCGCGCACGATACGCCGCTCGTCATGCTGTTCTATTCGATCCTGCTGGGCACCTTTGCGCTGGCGCCGTTCGCGATTTGGCAGTGGCAGTGGCCGCAAACGACACAGGAATGGCTGCTGCTGTCGTGCCTTGGCGCGTTCGGCGGGATGGGACACTACTTATTCATCCACGCGTATCGTCTCGCACCGGCATCGAGCGTCGCGCCGTTCCTCTACGTGCAGCTTTTGACCATGGTCGGCGTCGGCTTTGCCGTGTTCGGTGACATGCCCGACATCTACACGCTGGTCGGCGCGGTTGTGATCGTCGCTTCGGGCATCTACCTGCTGCACCGCGAGAACCGGTTGCGCGCCGAAGTCGCCCCAATCGATCCGCCATAGTTGTTCTTAGCTGAAACGAGCTGCGGGAAGCTTTGTTTGCGGCGGGCGTGGCGCGAGCGGATAGCCGCGCCATAAGGCGCGCGGCCCCTTGGGCCGTGGCCGCTGCGCGGCGGGAAGGTACACTAAGTCGGGGCCGGCGCGTTGCGGTCGATGCGGGCGAGTGTTTCCTCGGCCCACGTCGCGAAACGATCCTCGGCGATTGCGGCACGCATGGCGGCCATCAACTCTTGATAGAAGGCCGTGTTGACCCAGGAGAGCAGCATGGCGCCGAGGAATTCGCCCGAGCGCACGAGATGATGCAGGTAGGCGCGCGAATAATCGCGGGCCGCGGGGCATGAACTCTCAGGGTCGAGCGGCGCCTTGTCTTCGGCGTGCATCGCGTTGCGCAAGTTCACCTTGCCGTTCCAGGTGAAGGCCAAGCCATGCCGGCCGTTGCGGGTCGGCATGACGCAGTCGAACATATCGACGCCGCGCTGAACGGACTTGATGAGATCGGATGGCGTGCCGACGCCCATCAGATAGCGCGGCTTATGCGTCGGAAGATGCGGCAGCACACCTTCGAGCGTCGCAAGCATCATCTCCTGGCCTTCGCCGACGGCAAGACCGCCGACGGCGTACCCCGGCAGGTCCATGCCGACGAGCGCCTCGGCCGACCGACGACGCAGTTCAGGGTCGACACCGCCCTGCACGATGCCGAACAGCGCTTGCCCGGGCGCGGCCTTCTCGGCGAAGCGACGTTGCGCGCGCTCCGCCCAGCGCAGCGAAAGCTCCATCGCGCGTTCGGCTTCGCGGCGCTCCGCCGGCAGCTCGATGCACTCGTCGAGTTGCATCTGGATGTCGGAGCCGAGCAGACATTGAATGTCGACGGCGCGCTCGGGCGTCAGCATGTGCTTGCTGCCGTCGATGTGCGAGCGGAAGCGCACGCCCTCCTCGCTCAGGTCGCGGATCTTGGATAGCGACATCACCTGGAAGCCGCCGCTGTCGGTGAGGATCGGTCCGTCCCAGCCGATGAATTCGTGCAGACCACCGAGGCGGGCAACGCGCTCGGCGCCCGGACGGAGCATCAGGTGGTAGGTGTTGCCGAGGATGATATCGGCGCCGGCAGCTTTCACCTGGTCGAAGTAAAGCGCCTTGACGGTGCCGACCGTGCCCACCGGCATGAAGGCGGGCGTGCGCACGATGCCGTGCGGCGTCGTCAGCGTGCCGCGACGCGCATTGCCGTCGCTGCCCTCAAGGCTAAATCCGAACGTGTCAGCCATCGAATTCCTTGTCGTGAACGGCGGCGTGCGGCGCCTGCCGGTCGAGCGAGCTGCGATACTGGATGCAGCCGCGCATGAACCTGTCCCACGGCGGCACGGCGATGGCCGGATCGATCTTTTCGGGGAGCAGTTCCCACAAGTGGGGATGGTACCAGCACAGATCGTGGCCGCTGGCGTCGCGGTGGCGCCGGATTCCGGCGCGCAGCTTCTTCACTTCGGCGACCAGCTGATCGCGCTCCATACCATCGAGATCTTCATCCATGGCGGGCCTCCTCACTCGGCCATAGCAGGCTCGCGTCACCATAGGAATAGAATCGATAGCCGGAACCGATGGCGTGGCGGTAAGCCGCCTGCATACGTTCCAGGCCGGCGAAGGCGGAGACCAGCATGAACAGCGTCGAGCGCGGCAGGTGGAAGTTGGTCATCAGGATGTCGACGGCGCGAAACCGATAGCCGGGCGTGATGAAGATGTCCGTCGAGCCGGTGAAGGGTTGCAGATCGCCCGTGGCCGCCGCGGTTTCGAGGAGGCGCAGCGAGGTGGTGCCGACAGCGACGATGCGTCCGCCGCTGGCCTTGGCGGCCTGCAAGGCTGCGACTGTGTCAGCGCTGACCTCGCCCCACTCCGAATGCATCTTGTGGCTAGCCGTGTCCTCGGCCTTCACCGGCAGGAAGGTTCCGGCGCCGACGTGCAGCGTCACGAAATGCCGGCTCACGCCGCGCGCGTCCAGCCGCGCCAGAAGCTCCGGCGTGAAGTGCAGGCCGGCGGTCGGAGCGGCGACGGCGCCGTCATGAGCTGCGTAGACCGTCTGATAGTCGGTGCGATCCGCGCTCTCGACACCGCGCTTGCCGGCGATATACGGCGGGAGCGGCATCTGCCCCACGGCAGCGATGGCGGCGTCGAGGTCTGGCCCCGCAAGATCGAATGCAATGTCGACCTCACCGGCATCACCGCGGGCCGCGACGGTCGCATCGAGCGCGCCGAGCATGCACATCTCGCCGTCGTGGCCGAAGTGGAGGCGATCGCCGACCTGCAGGCGCTTGGCCGGGCGTGCCAGAGCCCGCCATCGATCTGTGCCGAGACGCTCGATGAGCATCACCGAGACGTTCGCCTTGAGGTCGCCGCGCCGCCGCTCGCCCTCCAGCGCCGCAGGGATCACGCGCGTGTCGTTGAACACCAACGCATCGCCGGGTCGCAGCAGGTCCGGCAGGTCGCGTGCGATGCGATCCTCGAACGGAGCCGCTCCTGCCGGTACGACGAGCATCCGCGCGGCGTCACGCGGGGCGACTGGATGCAGCGCGATGCGCTCCTCGGGAAGCTCGAAGTCGAAGAGATCGGTGCGCATCAGGTGAAGCGGATGAGCAGTGCGCCGAGCACGAGAAGGCAGGCGCCAGAGACGCGGCCCAGCGTCAATTCGCGAACGGCGAGGCCGAAGTAACCGAACTTGTCGAGCAGCATCCCTGCGATCAGCTGGCCCGAAACGACGAACGCCATCGTCGCGGCGGTGCCGATCTTCGGCGTCAGGATGAGCGCGACGGTCACGTAGGTTGCGCCCATGCAGCCGCCGGCCAGGAACATCCACAACGGCGGAGCGCGCCAGGCAATCGAGGTGCCGTTCACCTGCTGCACAATGACGGTCAACGCGATGAGCACGAGCGCGCCGGCGACAAAGGATGCCGACGCCGCGGCGAGCGGCATACCGAGGCTGTGTGACAGCTGCGCGTTGATGGGAGACTGCAACGCGATCAACATTCCCGCCGCGACGCCGAGCAGCGACCAGATCACCACGGACATCTACAGTTACTCCGCTTTGGTCTCAGCTCCGCCGGCCGAAAAGCTCCAGCGCGCCCGCGAGAGCGGCGATGAGCCAGCCGACGATCATTGTTGTGCCGCCCGTGGGCGCTGCCATGGGAAAGAGGCGTACGCCAGCGAGCGTTCGCATGGCGATGTCGCCGCTGAATAGCGTCACCCCCAGAAGAAGCACGAACGTCGAGAGCAGGAATGCTCTCGGATAGGCCGCGTGCGCGACCAAGCCGAGCACAGCGATTGCGGCGCCGGCGTGCAGGATCAGCAGGTAGGCGGGAGTCTGCAGGCCGGACAGGTCACTGCCATGCGCAGCCGCAGCGGCCAGCGCAACGCCGGCTGCTCCGGCGAGGCCGGCGTACGCGACAAGCGCCGCGCTCGCTCTGTTCATGGCAGTTCCCTTTCCGCGCCGCGCTGGCGCTTAAGCCGCGTCGGCCGCCACCTTCACGGAGATCATCTTGTCAGGGTTCTGAACCGGCTCGCCGCGCTTGATCTTGTCGACGTTCTCCATGCCCTCGATGACCTTGCCCCAGACGGTGTACTTGCCGTCGAGGAACGTCGCGTCGTCGAACACGATGAAGAACTGGCTGTTGGCGCTGTCCGGGCTCTGAGCGCGCGCCATCGAGCAGACGCCGCGCACGTGCGGCTCGCTATTGAACTCGGCCTTGAGGTTCGGGTAGCTCGAACCGCCGGTGCCCAGACCCTTGGGGCAGCCCGTCTGCGCCATGAAGCCTTCGATGACGCGGTGGAATGGAATGCCGTCATAGAAGCCCTCGCGCGCCAGCTTCTTGATGCGCTCGACGTGGCCGGGCGCGAGATCGGGGCGCAGCTCGATGACCACGGGGCCCTTGGTCGTCTCGATGATGAGGGTGTTCTCGGGATCGCTCGCCATGGTTGTCTCCAAGCTCTGGGGTTAGGGGCGTTTTGAGGGGTGAGGTTTAGGCGGTCACGGGCCGGACCGCAAATCTCAAACCGTGCGTGCTTGCCGCACGGGGCAACATGTTCCGGCACGATGGGATAATGTGCTCAGCGGCAGTGCTAGGGCTCTGCAGACGCCCTGATCGGCAGGCCGGTCAAGCCTACCAGAAGGTTCACAGGCGCCGACTTTCTTGAAGGTCATCGGTCGCTGCCGCGCAGGACGTCAAGGCTCGTCGGCCTGGAGCCTTCGCTATTTGGCGTCAGACTTCAGATAGACCTTTTCCATGATGTCGGGGATGGCCGGCGGCTCGCCCTTGTTGATCTTCTCGACCGCATCCATGCCGCTGACGACCTGCCCCCACACCGTGTACTGGCCGGTGAGGCTGGAACAGCCGGTATCGTTGAAGCAGATGAAGAACTGGCTGTTGGCGCTGTTGGGATCGGCGGTGCGCGCGGCTCCGACCGTGCCGCGCTTGTAGGGCTCGGACGAGAACTCGGCCGGGAGATCAGGATAGTTCGAGCCGCCCGCGCCGGTGCCCGCCGGGTCGCCCGTCTGCGCCATGAAGCCATCGATCACGCGATGGAATTTCAGGCCGTCGTAGAAGCCTTCCTTCGCCAGCGTTTTGACGCGCTCGACGTGCTTGGGTGCCAGATCAGGCCGCAGCTTGATTTCCACGGGCCCGTACTTGGTCTGGATGACGAGTATGTCGCCGTCGCCCCCTGCTTTCTGCTGGTCGGAGCAGGCCGCTCCGGCGATCGCGAAGAACGCCAGAACAAGGCAGGTCAACATCCGCATGGGGCATCCCTTCCAGTCGTTGGGCTGAGAAGATCGTTGGCGGCAATGAGCTTCCACCACCAGGACAGCAATTTTACCGTTCCGTCGGCGCGGCGCAACCGCGAGAGACGCAAACGCGCTAAGTCCTCGGGGACTTCACCTTGGCGCGGAGGCGATCTGCTATGGCGCTGGAAACAAATGGTGAAACGTCGCCGCCCATCTCGGCGATCTGGCGGACGAGATTGGCGGCGATGTGCGACACCCCCGGTGTCGCCGCGAGGAATACGGTTTCGATTCCCGGTGCCATCTGCGCATTCATGCCGGCCATGCGCATTTCGTAATCGAAGTCGGTGGCGTCGCGCAGGCCGCGCACGATCACTGCGGCGCCAGCGTCACGCGCGGCATCGACCGCAAGTCCGCCAAACGTAACGATCTCGATCGGGGTGCCGGTGGACTTTGCGATCGGCGCGGTTTCCGCGCCCAGCATCGCAAGACGTTCCTCGATGGAAAACAGTGGGCGCTTTGCATCGTGCGTTCCAACGCCGATCACCAGCGCATCGACGAGCCGGCTCGCGCGCGCGATGACGTCGGTATGGCCGAGCGTCACGGGATCGAAGGAGCCGGGATAGAAGCCGATGCGTTTCATCTCAGGGCGATACGTCCAGCGCTATGGGTTGCATAACCACACCGTTCAGGCGGCTGCGTTTCCCATTATCGCCTATCGCATGGGCGTAAACAAACGCAGTGCGGGCGGGGCCGCCTCCGGCACCCGCCCGCACAATCGATTAGATCCGCGTGAAGCCTACTTCAGCGGCGCTGCTTCCCGGGCGCCGAAGATGTCGGAGAGGTTGAAGCGGTATCCGAGGTTCGCCGTCACGAAGAGCGGATCGAGGTCGTGCTTGGCAACGACGCCGTCGAACGGACCACCGCTATAGGTGAGCTTCGTGTCCTCCCAGACCTTCTTCACGTCGACGCCCAGCGACCAGCCGTTGCCGAGGTCGTAGTCGGCACCCACCTGCAGCGCAAAGCCCCAGCTGTCCTGGAAATTGACGTTGCCGCCGATGTTCGACTTTTCGTCGAAGTAGTGGATCCACTGCACGCCGGCGCCGACGTAGGGCTTGAAGGCGCCCATGCCGTCGAAGTGGTACTGCGCCGTGAGGATGGGCGGGAATACCCACGTCGATGCCAGCTTGCCCAGGCCGCCAAGCACGCCCGACTCGCCGGTCACGTTGACCTGCGCGAAGCAGCAGAAGAGCTCAACGGCCCAGTTGCTGTTCAGATAGTAGGTGAGCGCGAGCGTCGGAATGACGGTGTCGTTGGTCTGCGCCTGGCCAAGGCCAGGCGGCGTGGTCGACTTGGTGTCATCGTCGAAGATGACGCCGGTCACACCCAGCTTTGCCTGGAAATTGCCATTGCTGTCGCCGGCCTGCGCCGAAACGGTCATTGCAGCTCCGGCCAGAAGCGCGACCAGGCCAAGGCCGAGTGTCTTTGCTCGCATGTTGGTGCCCCTTATTCACGGTCCCGGTTCGCACCCCCACGGCGCGTCGACTCGTGACCAATTCGATGTGCACAACCTCCCCGCAAAGCTGTTGATTGCCGAGGGATTAACGGGGGCGCCTGCTGATCGAGGTCAGCAGTGTGCTCATCGCCACCGTGTTGTTGCCGGGACGCAACGAAAACGTTGATACGGCTCAAACAAACGCGTGCGGCTGCGCCGCAGGTACAGCCCCGGTGCACCTGAGAAACCTTTGATCGGGATCAAGCATCGAAGGGAAGTTGGGGGGCACAATCCGTGGTCATGGACACCCTGGACAACACATTGCGGCCTCCCGTGAGCCAGCATCTTTCCCAACGCCCCGCCCAGCGATCCGGCGAGCCGGACGTGGCCCTGCGCGAACATGCGACGCCGGTGCGTGCCAGGCGCCGGCAGAGGCTCGCGCTCGACCACGCGCCGACGGAGTCGGTCTATGTCGTCCGGAGCGGATTGCTCGGCGTCGAAGCCGCCGCGCCCGGTAAACCTCGCCAGCTCCTGGAACTCTACTATCCAGGGGACATCATCCGGCGCTCGCTGGTGCCGGATCTGCCGGGGCTTACGCTGACGGCGCTCAATGTCACCGAGGTCTGGCGTCTGCCGGCCCGTAGCTTCGATACGCTGATCGCCTCAACGCCCGAACAGATGGCGCAGGCGCAGCGTCGCCTCTCCGAGCAGCATGCGCGGTCAACGCTGCATGCATCCATCATCGGGGCTCTCAGTGGTGACGAGCGTTTTGCTTCGCTGCTCGTGGAGCTGGGGCTGCGGCTCGGTACGCCGGGCGTCGCCGGCTTGTCGTTCGACGTGCCGCTGTCGCGCACCGACATCGCCGACTACCTCGCGCTCAACCCCGACACGCTGAGCCGCATCACGTCACGGTTCAAGGCGCGCGGTCTGCTGCAACATGCCCGAACCGGGCATACGGTACTGCCGCAGTGGGATGCCCTGCTCGCCGCGACGCCGGTATCGGCGACACTTACGGCCCTGCACGGGCCGCACTAGGAACCCTTAGTCTGACCGCGAGTGAATTCGTCCTCGGCGCAACGCCGAGGACGTTCGGTGTTGGAAATTCAGTGGCCGGCATCACGCCGTCGGAGGCGTCTGGTCCGGTGCACCTTCGTCGGCCTCGCCCTCGCCGTCGCTGTCCTCGCTGCCATCGTCGGGGATGCGCTCGACCGAGACGACCTTCTCCTCAGCGTCGGTCTTGAAGATGCGCACGCCCTGCGTGTTGCGGCCGGCGATACGCACGTCGTTGACCGGGCAGCGGATGA
>JASBSU010000026.1 GCA_030148725.1 Hyphomicrobium sp. | reverse complement strand
TGTCTGCCTGCCCCACCTCGTCGAACGCCATGACCACGACCGCCGCGCCATAGCTCATCACGATGCGGGCCTGCTCGAGGAACTTCGCCTCGCCCTCCTTCATCGAGATCGAGTTGACGATCGCCTTGCCCTGCACGCACTTGAGACCGGCCTCGATGATCGACCACTTGGACGAGTCTATCATCACCGGGACGCGCGAAATGTCTGGCTCAGAGGCGATGAGGTTGAGGAACGTCGACATCGCCTTCTCCGAGTCGAGGAGGCCTTCGTCCATGTTGATGTCAATGATCTGGGCGCCGCTCTCGACCTGCTGGCGCGCGACCGCCAGCGCGGCGGCATAATCGTTCGCCTCGATCAGCTTGCGGAATTTCGCCGATCCGGTGACGTTGGTGCGCTCACCGACGTTGATGAAGGCCTGCGCCGCATTACCCTTGGTCATTCAATCGACTTCCGTTCTGAATTGCGGAGCTTCACTCGCAAGTTCACGCGAATGCGAGCCATCCTGTGATTGCGAGGCCGCGAAAGATCGGCATGAGGTGCTTGAATCCAGCTTGCGTCAGCAGCGCTTCTTCGCGTTCCACTGACACCACTGCGACCTTTTTGAAGTTCTGCGCATTCTTTTCCGCCTCATCTGCCGGAGCGCCATTGCGGATCGCGTGGCGCTTCCAGATGCGGCGCATCAGCTCGGCCTGAGCTTCGTCCGGCATGCTGACGCCGTCGAAGATGGCGAGCGGTGCGCCAGGCTTTAGGCGTGTGCGTATGGCTTCCAGAAATGCGAGCTTGGCGCCATCGTCGGGGACGAAATGCGCTGTGAGAATGCATGTTGCCGCGTCGAAGTCCTTCTGATCGAGTTCGTCGATCGGGACGGTGTGCACCTTTGCGCGCGCGCCGACCGGGCTCTCGCTCAGGCGTCGGTGCGCCAAATCAACCATGGGCTGGAAAGTGTCGACCCCGACGAACGACCACTCAGGATTTGCAGCTCCAAGGCGCAAGATCTCCTCGCCGCCTCCAGCCCCGACGACGAGTATGTTCGAGGGCCCCGCCGGCAGAAGCTCCTGGAGGGACGCCTCGACAATCGCGAAAATCGCTCGGCGCCCGGGAATGTACTGCTCGGCCGCTGTCGCGTAGTCGTCGAGCGGGCGATGCTTGCCGTCCTCGAACTGCTCTTCGAATTTCAGGGGCTTCATCGACTCACCCGGCCACGAAAGGTTCAAGACCCGACAGCCGCATCTTGGGCTCGATCTTAGGAAGCTTGCGCGGCGCGTGCGCTCGCACATGCTCGGCGACGTGGCGGATGTGATCGGGCGTCGAGCCGCAGCATCCGCCGACGATATTGACAATGCCGTCCTTGGCCCACGGCTCGATGGCGCAGGCCATGTCGTGCGGGGTCTCGTCGTACTCGCCCATGGCGTTCGGGAGGCCGGCGTTCGGATAAGCGGAGACGCGCGCGTCGGCGACTGTCGCCAACTCGCCCAGATACGGCCGCATCAGGTCGGCACCCAGCGCGCAGTTGAGGCCAATCGAGAACGGTCTGAGGTGCCGCATCGAATACCAGAAGGCCTCCGCTGTCTGGCCCGACAGCGTGCGGCCGGAAAGATCGGTGATGGTGCCAGAGATCATCACCGGCAGCTCGAGGTCCTTCTCCTCGAATACTTCGAGGGTCGCGACTCCGGCAGCCTTGGCGTTGAGCGTGTCGAAGATGGTCTCGATGAGGATGATGTCGACGCCGCCATCCATGAGCCCGCGGACCTGCTCCTTGTAGGCTTCACGCAGCTCGTCGAAAGAGACGTTGCGGTAGCCGGGGTTGTTGACGTCCGGCGAGATCGACGCGGTGCGGTTGGTCGGGCCGACGGCGCCGGCGACGAAGCGCGGCTTGTCGGGGGTCTTCTTGGTCCACTTGTCGGCTGCCGCGCGAGCGATCTTCGCGGCCGCTACATTGATCTCGTAGGACAGCTCCTCCATGCCGTAGTCGGCCATGGAGATTTTCTGGGCGTTGAAGGTGTTCGTTTCCAGGATGTCGGCGCCGGCCTCGAGGTACTCTTCGTGGATCTTGCCGATGATCTGCGGCTGCGTAAGCACCAGAAGGTCGTTGTTGCCTTTGATGTCGCGCGGCCAGTCCTTGAAGCGGACACCACGATAGCCGTCCTCGTCCAGCTTGTAGCGCTGGATCATGGTGCCCATGGCACCGTCGATGATGAGGATGCGCTCCTTGGCTGCCGCCTCGAGCGCTGCGTACGAGGGCTTTCTCTTCATGGTGTGCTCCTTACCCTACAGCGCGCGTCTGCGGGAGCACATTCGCGGATGGGCGCGCCCGCAGCCCCAGCAGGTGGCAAATGGCATAGACGAGATCGGCGCGGTTCAACGTGTAGAAGTGGAACTTCTTCACGCCCTCGTCGACCAGGTCCATGACCTGCTCCGTCGCCACGGCCGCCGCTACGAGATGGCTCGTGGTTGAATCTTCTTCCAGACCCTGGAACCGATGTGCCAGCCAAGCCGGCACACTGGCGCCGGTCCGCTGGGCGAACCCGGCCACCTGCTTGAAGTTGTGGATCGGAACGATGCCCGGGGTGATAGGGACCCAGATGCCAGCGGCACGGGCGCGCTCCAGGAAGCGCAGATAGTACGCGTTGTCGAAGCCGAACTGGGTGATGATGCGGTCGGCGCCGGCATCGACCTTGGCCTTGAGGTTGTCAATGTCGGCAGCTGCCGAGGCGCTCTCGGGGTGCTTTTCCGGATAGCCCGCGACCGAGACCTCGAACGGCGCGATGCGCTTCAGGCCGGCAACGAGGTCGGCGGCATTGATATAGCCGCCGGGATGCGGCTCGTAGCGGGTTCCTGGACCAGTCGCCGGATCGCCGCGCAAGGCCACGATATGGCGGACGCCGGCGTCCCAGTAATCCCTGGCGACGGCGTCGACCTCGGCCTTGGTGGCGGTGACGCAGGTAAGATGCGCTGCTGGCTTCAGGTCGGTCTCGCGGACGATGCGGGCCACGGTGTTGTGCGTGCGCTCTCGCGTCGAGCCGCCAGCGCCATAGGTGACGGACACGAACTCCGGGTGCAGCGGCGCAAGCCGCTCGATGCAAGACCAGAGTGCGGTCTCCATCTTCTCGGTCTTTGGCGGGAAGAACTCGAACGAGACGTCGATCTCACCCGACCCGAGCAACCGGCTTTTGCGTTCGGATGCGATGGCCATCACTGGGCCTCCAATGCTGGTGTGGTTGCCGGCCGAGCGCGGCTCGCCGCATCTCGCGGCTGCTCGCTCAGCCATAGCGAAACGGTAAGGGCCTGCGGGCCTGAGCCTTGAGATGGCGCGAGGTCGCGATGCAGGCGCGGGGTAAGGCCGGCGTCCTTCATCCAGCCCTCGACCTGGCCGGGCGCAAACCCGAGGCGGTCGTGGGCGTATTCGTCGCGCAGGAACTCGAGGTTATGCGGCGCGAAATCGATGATCAGCAGGCGCCCGCCGGGGGCGAGCGCGCGGGCCGCCTCGCGGATTGCGAGGGCTGGCTCGGACAGGAAGTGCAGCACCTGATGCATGATCACGACATCGGCGACGCCGTCTTCGAGCGCTAGGTCGTAGAGATCGCCGTGACGGACTTGCGCGCGGCTCAAGCGGGCTGTCGATAGCTTGCTGCGGGCATAGGCGAGCATCGCGTTGTTGAGGTCGAAGCCAATGCCGCGCTCATAGCGGTCAGCCAGCAGCTCCAGGATGCGTCCGGTGCCGGTTCCGAGGTCGACGAGCAGCCGGAAGGGACCCGGACCCAGCGCGTCGGCGATTGCCTGCTCGACGTCATCTTCGGCGATGTGCAGCGAGCGGATGCGATCCCAATCGGCCGCATGCGCCTGAAAATAGGACTGCGAGGCGGCCTCGCGCTCACGCTTCAGGGCTTCCGCGCGCTCCCGGTCGCGGGCAACGACGCGATCCGCCCCATCGACGAGCGACAGGATATCCAGAGCGAGGCGGCCGCCGCCGGAGCGGTCCGAGACGTGGAAATAGGCCCAGCTTCCTTCGCGGAACCGCTCCACGAGGCCGGCTTCCGCCAAGAGCTTCAGGTGACGGCTGATGCGGGGCTGGCTCTGACCAAGGATCACTGTCAGGTCCTTCACGCTCAACTCGCCCGCTGCGAGGAGAAGAAGGATGCGCAGGCGCGTTGGTTCGGCCGCTGCCTTGAGCGCCGCCACGATTTCGCTGCTGGCAAACGACCCTGCCATCATGCCTCCAAGTTGGCGCGGATCATATAAAGATATGTTTATGTGTCAAGCGACGGATCGTTTTGCCCCTGTGCTCGTTTTCGGAACATGGATTAACCGAGCGGTAAGCACGTCCGTTTACCTTTGAAGCCTCAGCACCTGCCTTTTGCGGAATCTCCATGCGCGTTGCCATCTACGATCTGGTCGAGCCCCCCATGCCTCCTGCTCTTCCGCTCCGCATCAGCCAAGCGTGCTCGCAACGCTCAACGGCGTTTTTTCTGGCGCTGATGGTCCCGGCGGCACTCGCCGCTCTGGCCGCGGCTGCCGCTCTCATTTCAGAGGCCGTTTTTGCTCCAGGCGCGCGGGCGCTGCTGCAGGATCGGCCCGCCCTGGCCATCGAAACACTCGGTGCGCTGCTTTTTCTGATTTATCTCGCCGTTCTGCCCACCAAACGGCTCATCGACCGGCTCTCGATGACGCGCGAAATCGATATTGCCGATGGTGCGGTGACCGTAACCGAAGGCGGCCATTTTCAGACCCGCACGTGGTCGGCGCCGCTCTCATCTTATGTGGGCATCGCGCATCACATGCGCGCCTCGCTTTCGGGCACGCGGCACGAACTGATCCTTGTCCATCCCGAGCGGGAAAAATCCATTCTCTTGAGTGTGGCGCCCAGGACATCTCAGGACGAAGTGGATCGCGTCGCCCAGCTTTTGGCGCAGCGTCAGATCCCGCCGAGCGAACTCTATCGCTTCAAGGGCCTATGGCCGCGAATGGTAACGCAACCTCTTCCGGATGCCTCTCATGCCTGATCGAGCCGCCGTCCAAAAATTCGACGTTATCGTCGCCCACCCTTTGACTGAAAGCTGCCGCACATGGCTAATAAAGCGCGTGGGGCGGGTGCCGACGAGCGTCAGTGCGGCCACCTTCGTTAGTTTGTATGCCCCTAGGAGGGAGTTCCATCGTATGACGTCTGCCACGCCCCTGCGCGCCATTTCGCGCGTTCTCGCCCTGGCAGCCCTGGCACTGCTACCTCTCAGCGCCGCTTCCGCCCAGCAGGTCGCCGCTCCCAGCAAAACGGGCTCGATCGACAAGGGCACCACCGCAGAGATCGTGCAGCCGGCTGTCCGGCGTGAATCCCCGGCCGGCTACATGAAGCGCGTCGGCAACGAACTGCTGACGGCATCGCGCTCCGGGTCCGTTTCGCAGTTCGCGATGGTGCTGAATTCCAACGCCGACATCCCCTCCATCGGGCTCAGCGCCCTCGGGGATTATGCGCGCGTGCTGCCGAAGACGGATCGTCAGATCTATTACAACGGCATGATCAACTTCATCGCCCGTTACGCCGCGAAGGAAGCGCCGAAGTATCCCGTCGCTCGCTTCGTGGTCACGGCGCAGTCGAAGGATGACCCCCGCGGCACCTATGTTGATAGCCGCATCACGCTGGCCAGTGGCGATTCCTACGACGTCCGGTGGCTGGTGGTTCGTCGCGGGGATACCTACAAGGTCCGCGATGCGCAGGTGATCGGATTCTGGATGACGTCGTTCCTCGACAACCTCTTCCAGAACTTCATCAGCGACAACGGCGGGAACCCGAAGGCTCTGGTCGTAGCGCTCAACCGCTAGGCAATCGCAGAAACCTCACATGCGCAGGCTCGCATCCCATTGGGTTGCGGGCCTTTTGGCAATTATTGCCTTAGTCGGGCGCCCTGCGTGTCCCTGCCGCTCAACGTCTTAGGATTGCCCGATTTTTCGGTCCCATACGGTTTGGGGCTCGCAGCCCTGTTTCGGGGGGAAACATGAGACTGACGTTCTGGCTACCGGCAGCGCTGCTCGCCGTGACGGGCGCCGCGCATGGTGCCAGCATCCACGACCAGCTGATGAAACTCGATCCTGAGGAACGGGCACACCAAGTGTGTGCCATGAAGGGTGTCGACACCATCCGGCGAGACAAGAAGCTGCCTAAAGTCGATCGTATCAAGACCAGCATCAACGGCCGCGCCAAGTACACGGGAACCGAGGTCTCCGCGAAAGGCGGTGCGGTGCGAGCGCAATCGCGCTGGTATTCGTTGAAGTTCACCTGCGAGGTGACGCCGGATCAGATGAAGGCGCTTACCTTCAGCTACGAGATCGGCAAAGAAATTCCGGAAGCCGATTGGGATAGCCTGGGCCTGTGGCGCTGAGCCTGCGGGCTGAAAGCAATGCGGCCGGGTTTCCCCGGCCGCTCAGCGTCATCAGTATCGGCTGACCTTTAGTTGTCGTATCCGACGAGAATATCGCCCGTCGCGGGATGGACGTGGGCTTCGATCTTCGTGCCGTTCTTGTCGATCAGGTCGACCTCGTAGGCGCCGTCGTCGGTCTCAATCTCAGTGACCTTGTAACCCTGGCCCTGCAGCTTCTCGGTGATCTGCGCGGGGCTCAGCCACTGGTCGGCCGGGACTTTGAGGCGCCGATCTGCTTGAGCGCCGGTGGCGGCGAGCAGCGAGAGCGCGAGAACGGAAGCGGCGACTTTGGCAATCATGGAGCTTCTCCTGTGAGGGTTTCACCGGAATAACCGTCCGGCTGCCCATGACCATGCCGGTACGCGCCTGACGGGCGTCTGATGCCGGCCGTCAGTGAGTTGTCAGCGCATCCACCTCAAGCTCGCCGCATGAGCAATTTCCGCATTTGGCGCAGCCAAGTCGCCGCCAGCATGGCACTTCTGGTATCATCCGCCGTCGTTCTCGCCGATGACGTTGGTCCCGATGTCGCTCGGCGCCTTCTCGAAGAGGGACGCATTAGGCCCTTGGAAGAAATCATCGTCGGCGTGAAGGCCGCCGTTCCGGGCGAGTTGATCGAGGTCGAGCTCGAACTCGAGGACGGCATCTATGTGTACGATGTGAAGATTCTAGGGGCCAACGGGCGCGTCAGGGAAGTCGAAGCCGATGCAAAGAGCGGCAAGATCCTGAAGATCGAGGACGATGACTGATGCGCATCCTGATCGTCGAGGACGAACCGCGCATCGTCGAGGGCGTGAAGAGCGCGCTCACGGCTGCGGGTTATGCCTGCGACGTATCGGAAGACGGCGAGGACGCCTGGTTCCGCGGCGATACTGAATCGTACGATCTCATCGTGCTCGATCTCGGCCTGCCGAAAATGGATGGGCTGGCTGTGTTGAAGCGCTGGCGCGCCAGCGGTCGTAACATGCCTGTCCTGGTGCTGACGGCGCGCGGGGCATGGCCGGAGCGCGTTGAAGGCATCGACGCCGGAGCCGACGACTACCTCGCAAAGCCTTTTCGCACCGAGGAGCTGCTGGCGCGCGTGCGGGCGCTGATCCGACGTTCGGTCGGACAGGCGAGCGCTGTGCTGGAAGCCGGCAGCCTAAGTCTCGACACGCGGCAGATGCGCATCCTCGTCGCCGGAGAGCCGGTGCAGGCATCGCCGCTCGAATACAGGCTGGTCGCTTACTTGATGCATCACAAGGGGCGCGTGGTGCCGCCGCATGAGCTGATCGAGCATCTCTACGGCGATGACGACGCGCGCAATGCCAACGCGCTCGAGGCGCTCGTCATGCGGCTGCGCAAGAAGCTCGGAGCCGACGCCATCGAGACGCGGCGCGGCTTTGGATACCTGCTGCCGGATGAAGCGTCATGAGCTTTGGCTCGCTGCGCCTGCGCCTCCTGGCGGGCGCGGCCTTGTTCATCCTTGGCGCTCTGGCGCTCTCAGCAGGCGCGCTCACCTACCTGTTCGAGCGGCACGTCGAACGATGGATCAACGCAGAACTCGCGACGTACATCGACCGCATCATCGCCGGCATCGATAAAGGCCCCGATGGTGCGCTGACTGTTGTGCGGCCACCGGGCGATCCCAGGTTCCAGCGTCCGCTCTCTGGTCTTTACTGGCAGGTCAACATCGAGCCCGGAGGGCCGGTGCTGCGTTCGCGGTCACTGTGGGATTTCGAGATCGACCTTCCGAGCGAGCGCCAAGTTGGCGATGAACTCTACGAGCACGAGTTGCCAGGCCCGGACGGCCGCAGGGTGCATCTCGTGCAGCGACGCGTGGAACTCCCGGCACGGCTCGGCGGGCACACGGCGCGCGTTGCGGCGGCCATCGACGATTCCGCTATCAACGCTGCCTCGCGTGGCTTTGCCGGCGCCGTGGTTCCTCTGCTTCTGGTGCTCGCTGCGTTGCTCACCGCTGCGGCGTGGGCACAGGTTACGATCGGCCTCAAGCCGCTGTCGGCGGTGCGGCGCAAGCTGGCAGACGTCGCGTCTGGAGCGGCTGGGCGGCTCGGCGCGGACTTGCCCGATGAAGTTCTTCCGCTGGCCAGCGAGATCGATCGGTTGCTCGAAGCGCGAGAGCGCCAGATCGAGAAAGCGCGAACGCGCGCTGCCGATCTCGCGCACGGCCTCAAAACGCCCCTGCAGCTCCTGAGCGATGATGCGCAGCGCCTCAAGGCGAAGGGCGAGACGGAGATGGCGGACGATATCGAGAATATAGCCGGCACCATGCGGCGCCACGTCGAACGCGAGTTGACGCGCGCGCGCAGTGGCGCAAATGCCGCCAGTGCCTCCGCCAACGTCGATGCGGTCGCACATCGGGTGGTGCGCGTGATCGAGCGAACGCCAGAGGGGCGCCGCCTCGGCTGGAACATCGACATTCCATCGGGACTTCTGGCACGCATCGATCCCGAAGATCTGACCGAGGCGCTTGGCAACCTCGTCGAGAACGCGGCTCGCCATGCGGTCGATGCGGTCACGGTGAGCGCCGGGATCGTCGATGGGGCCGTCGCGCTTTCGGTGAAAGACGATGGACCGGGCATTCCTCAGGCCAGGGTTGCCGAGGCCATGAAACGGGGCGGGCGGCTCGACTCGTCCGGCTCGGCGGGTCTTGGTCTCGCCATCGTGGGCGACATCGCGGAGGCTTGGGGGGCGACGCTCAGCATCGATAATCCCGAACGGGGATGCCAAGTCACCCTGCGCATACCGCTGGCGCGGCTTCCCGCCAGAAAAGGTGCTTGAAGCGCTTGTAACGATCTGTTTTCAAGCGGCGTACATCCATTCACACGGCGCCGAGCGATAGTCGCAAAGCTATCGATCCAATTATGCGCATTTGCGGACCGTAGCGATAAGCTGGCTGGGAAAGGATGTCAGATGGCCGTAACCGCCGCCCCGCCCCAGCGAGAGCTTGTCTATCGGCACGCGCTGATGGTTCGGATCACTCATTGGGTCAACGCGCTCTGTCTGCTGGTTCTGCTGATGAGCGGGCTGCAGATCTTCAATGCGCACCCGACGCTCTATTTCGGCTCGACATCCGAACCCGCGCGTGCCGTGCTGAGTATGGATGTCGTGCAGCAGGATGACGGAAGCTACAAGGGCATCACCAGCATCGGCAGTCATGCGTTCGATACGACGGGCCTGCTGGGCCTTTCGAAGGGCTATGACGGGAAGCTGGAAGGGCGCGGATTTCCGCAGTGGCTCACATTGCCATCCTATCGCGATCTCGCGACCGGCAGGCGGTGGCACTTCTTCTTTGCGTGGCTGCTCGTCATCAATGGCCTCGCGTATCTCCTCTATTCGTTCTTGAGCGGTCACGTGCGCCGAGACCTCGCTCCAACGCGTGGCGAGATCGGGCACATCGGAACGTCATTCTGGGATCACGCGCGGCTTCGCTTCCCGAAGGGCGATGAGGCAAAGCGCTACAACGTCTTACAGAAGCTTGCTTACCTCGCAGTGATCTTCGGTCTGCTGCCGCTGGTGTTTCTCACCGGCCTCACGATGTCGCCGGGCATGGACGCTGCTTTCCCGTTCCTCCTCGACATGTTCGGCGGACGGCAGTCGGCGCGCACTATTCACTTCCTATGCGCCTTCGCGCTGACGCTGTTCTTCCTCGTCCACATCGCGATGGTTTTTCTCTCGGGGGCCTTCAACAATATCCGCTCGATGATCACCGGGCGCTATGCGATCGAGCCGACGGAGGGCACGCATGTCCAGTGACCGGATCAGCCGCCGCAGCTTTCTTGCGCGGGGTGCCGCGCTTGGCGGTGCCACGTTCCTCGGCGGCTGCGATCAGCTGTCTCGGTCGCCATCGTTTCGAGAGGTGCTGTCGAAGGCCGAGTGGCTCACCAAGAATGTGCAGCGCCTCGTGCTCACCGAGCGGTCTCTTGCGCGCGAATATTCGGAAGCCGACCTGTCGACGCATTTCAAGGCCAACGGATCGACAAGCGTCGCCGACCCGATTTACCAGGCGATGGCGAAGAACGGGTTTTCCGATTTCGCTCTCAGCATTGACGGTCTCGTCGAGCGGCCGACGTCGCTGAAGCTCGAGGAGTTGCGGCGACTGCCCTCACGCACGCAGATTACGCGTCACGACTGCGTCGAAGGTTGGAGCGCGATCGGCAAGTGGACCGGAGCGCAGCTTGGCCCGCTGCTGCAGAGCGTGGGGCTGAAGCCCGAAGCGCGTTATCTGGTGTTTCACTGCGCCGACAAGCTCGGCGCGTTCAGCAAATATTACGAGAGCATCGACCTCATTGATGCGTTTCATCCGCAAACGATACTCGCTTACGACATGAACGGCGCGCCGCTGAGCGTGCCGCACGGTGCACCCATTCGCCTGCGCGTCGAGCGGCAGCTCGGCTACAAGCACGCAAAGTACG
The DNA here is from genome assembly GCA_030148725.1 of Hyphomicrobium sp. Lineage (GTDB taxonomy): Bacteria > Pseudomonadota > Alphaproteobacteria > Rhizobiales > Hyphomicrobiaceae > Hyphomicrobium_A. The sequence goes on along the minus strand of JASBSU010000026.1, from coordinate 39,125 downwards.
TGCAGCGGATCGAGGCCGTTTCGAGCTTCGCGATGATCGAGGGTGGTCGCGGCGGCTTCTGGGAAGACCGTGGCTACGAGTGGTACGCCGGCATCTGAGCTTCAGCTCAGCTTTTCTCGTCGAGGTTCAGGCAGACCGAGTTGATGCAGTAGCGCTTCCCGCTCGCGGTCGGGCCATCGTCGAACACGTGGCCGAGGTGAGAGCCGCAGCGGGCGCAGGTGATCTCGGTGCGGACCATGCCGTGCGAGGAATCGGCGTGATACTCGACGGCGCCAGGCAGCGCCTCATCGAAGGAAGGCCAGCCGGTACCGGAATCGAACTTCGTTTCAGAGGCGAAAAGCGGATTGCCACAGGCCGCGCACGTGAAGGTGCCATCGGCATCGGTGTGCAGGTGCTCGCCTGTGAAAGGGGGCTCGGTGCCCTTCTGGCGCAGAACGCGATATTGTTCAGGCGTCAGATTCTTGCGCCAAGCCGCTTCGTCGTCGGGGAGAGGTTTTTCGCTCATACCGAAAAGATAGCACGGGGCCGGCTAGCGCCAAGCCCCGCGGCGATTGCGCTCAAGCGCTGCCCGAGTTGTGCCACCTACTTCTGATGGGGTTCCGTCGCCGGCATATCCCCGGCAAACGGGTGTCAGACCGAAGCGCGATCAAGATTCAAACTTGACATAGTTAGTATGGTATTACCTATGGGCCATAGGTTTCGCGAGAAAAGAACAGAATTGGGCGCCATGGCTATGGTCCGATTTGCTTATTGGAATGGCTCTAAACTGGCGCTGCTGAGCGCTGCACTGGCAGTGTGTTTCGCCTCGGCAGCATTAGCGCAAGAAACCCCTGCTCCTGCTGCCACGACGCCCGCGGCTGAACAGGCGCAAATCCCAGCCGCCCAGCCGGTCGCTCCGATGGCGGCGCCGATGGATAGCGTCGTCGCCCAGCCCGCGCCCCCTGATGCGTCCTCGGCAGCGGCTACGCCGGCAGCATCGAGCGCCACTGCTGCTCCGTCGACGTCACAGCCGAGCCCCCCATCGCCTGCTGCTGCTCCCTCGCCAACCGATTTCCCTAGCGCTCCCGCCGCAGGTGGCCCTTCGCAGCCACTGGCTCCGCCAATGGACGCCGGTGTTGGCCAGACTACGCACGATGTTTCGTCGGATCCGACGCCGGGGGCTGCAGCCGCGGCTCCGCCCACACCGGCGCTCGTCCATGCAGAGAAGCTGCCACGCGATCTGTCGCCGTGGGGCATGTTCATGCAGGCCGACCTCGTCGTCAAAGCGGTGATGATCGGCCTCATACTCGCATCGGTCATGACCTGGACGGTGTGGCTCGCCAAGACGATCGAGCTGTGGGCCGCGAAGCACCGTATCCGCCATCAGCTGCGCCGGTTGAATACCGCCAACTCTCTCAGCGAGGCGGCACATCTCGTCGACGCGAAGCGTGGTGCTGTGCCTGCGATGATCAACGCAGCCATCGCCGAGACGCGCGCGTCATGGGATGTCGCGGACAAGTACGCCATCAAGGAGCGCATTCAGGCGCGGCTCGACCGGGTCGAGAATGCGGCCGGACGCGACATCAACCGCGGCACCGGCGTGCTGGCGACGATCGGTTCGACGGCTCCGTTCGTGGGACTGTTCGGCACCGTTTGGGGCATCATGAACAGCTTCATCGGCATCTCCGAGGCGCAGACGACCAACCTTGCGATCGTTGCGCCGGGTATTGCCGAGGCTCTGCTCGCCACGGCCTTCGGCCTCATCGCCGCGATCCCTGCGGTCATAGTCTACAACCACTTCGCGCGCGCCATTGGCAGCTACAAAGCGCTGGTCGGCGATGCCTCCGTTACCGTGATCGGACTTGTCTCGCGCGACTTCGATCGCGGCGTGCGCCCTGAACTCCGGGCCGCGGAGTAAAAGCCAATGGCGGGGAAGCTCTCAGACAGCGAAGACGCGACAGAGAACCACGAGATCAACGTCACGCCGTTCATCGACGTGATGCTAGTGCTTCTCATCATCTTCATGGTCGTCGCGCCGCTATCGACGGTCGACGTGCCGGTGGAGCTGCCGGTTTCGCAGGCGGCGCCCGCCAAGAAGCCGGACAAGCCGCTGTTCGTGACGCTGAAGGCCGATATGTCCCTCGCAGTCGGCAATGACATGGTGCTTTGGAACGGCCTCGGCCCGGCTCTCGATTCTCAGACCAGCGGGGACCGTAACAAGCGCCTGTTCCTGCGCGCCGATAAATCCGTGCCGTACGGCGAGTTGATGCGGCTCATGGATACCTTGCGCGCTGCCGGCTATCTCAAGGTCGCGCTGGTCGGCCTGGAGGGTCCTCCAGGAGGGCCAATAGGCGCCGCAGGTGGCGTTCCCTCAACGCCGCCGGTGCAGGGCACCCCAGCGCAGCAACAGCCATCGCCGCCCCCGACGCCATGAACGCTTATTTGGATCTCATGGAAGGCTCAGCAGCGCGGACGCGCCGCTGGCTGATCGCTGGCTTCCTGATGGTATCCATGCACGCGGCGGCGGGCGCTTTCGCGCTCGTCAATTGGCCTGAGGAAGACGACAGCGACGAAACGGAAGGTGCGTTCCTCGTCGAACTCGCTCCGGTGGCGGCGGCGCCGCAGGTCGAGAAGATGAACGTCGCGATCGGCGTACGCTCCGAAGAGGCCGCAGCCGCAGTCGCGCCCAGCGAGGAGATCAAGGAGAAGTCCGAGATCGAGATGCCGAAGGTCGAGGAAGCACCGCTCGCGCCGGAGCCCGAGGTCGTCGTCGAGAAGAAGGTCGAGGTCGAAGAGGTCAAGGAAGAAGAAGCAAAGGAAGATCCGCGACCCAAACAGGAGGCGCTTCCAATAGCGTCATCGGTTTCGCAGGAGACCGCCGCACCGCCACCCGTCGAAGCACCAGTGGCGGAGGTCGCTGTGGCGCCTCGGCAGGGCCTGTCGACCAAGCCGTCGAAGGCAACGCTGACGTGGCAGAAGGCGGTTGCCCTGCATCTCAACAAGCACAAGAAGTACCCGTCCGACGCGCGTTCGCAGGGTCATGAGGGCGTCGCCAGCGTGTCGTTCGTCATCGACCGCTCCGGCCGCGTGATCTCAACGCACCTCGACAAGAGTTCGGGCTCAGCACTGCTCGATCAGGAGGCGATCGAGGTTTTCGCGCGTGCCAGCCCGTTCCCGACGCCGCCATCAGATGTGCCGAACGTTACGTTCAGCTTCACCCAAGCGATCTACTTCAACATCAAGCGCTGACGGCTAGGCCATCGTGCGGAGCGCGCCGTCAAATGGCGCGCGAGAGATGGCTCACCTCGCGTCCCGGTGCACTGCGCGAGACTACGGACGGCGAGCGGCGGAATTCGTCGAGCATCGCGCGACCGGCGGGCCACGGACCCAGTCCCGCCGCGGGATCGATCCCGCCAACGCGGCCGGCATTCAGAAACTCGCAACTCCAGAACCCGGCCCAGAAGGCTGCCTTGCTGAGCCGCATGTTCGGATCGTTGGAACTCGCCACGATGGTGGCAGGAAAGCCCAGCGGCTCTTCCGGGAGGAGCCAAGCGAGGCGCAGGTTGTCGGGATCGAACGGAGCGACAAGCATGGCGCCTTCGACCTGATCGGGGAAATCCGACGCGGCGTGAACGGCGGCGAGGCACCCGAACCCGTGCGCGACAATGAACACGCGATCATCAGCGCGGTCGATCTGCCATCGCACCATCGCAGACCATTCGGAGAGGTCGGTGGATTTCAGGTCTGGGGGCACGGCGCGCGTGCAATTGGGGATGGTCGCTTCGAACCAGCTCAGCCAGTGGCTTTTGCCACCGCCGTCAAAGCCGGGAACCAGGAGTGTGGTAGCCATGGTGGTACCTCGCTCGTTCTATTGCGGACATCCCCGTTCGTCGTGTCTCTCCACTGTCGGAATTCGTGCTCAAGCGTAAGGCGCGTGCGGCATCGCGGACAAGCCGGAAAACCTTCATATCGATATTCCGTATTCTGATGTATTGCGGCGCGCGGCATGGATTGGAACGAATTTGATCTAACGGTCGGCACGCGGGAGCATTTGGCAACCCGCTGGGACGCCGAAAATGGGCGCTGCAGCGCATCATAAGTTTTGCGGTTCTTCTTATTTGACGATGGCGACCTGGCACCCCATGTATGGCGCGTCGGCTAGCGCCGGCCGCGGTGATTTGCAGAGCAGGATTGCGCCGCGAAACCAAACGCTAAGACACCGTGTTTCTAGGCACGGCTTCGGCTCCAAGGAGAACAACCATGGCAAGCTTCGTGCTTCGCACCATTGATCGCTCACTGCCCACGGCACCCTCTATGGGCGCCTGTCGCGCGTGTTGTTGATGCCAGACGCGGTCTAAGGCCGCCCACTGAACCACAAAAAAGCGTCATCAAAGCACCCTAAGGGAGCGTCCGGCACCGACCGGCGCAAAGTGAGCACATGTCGTCACAGGCCTACATCATTGAAATCGGCAGCGATGCTGTCGGGATCGTCGTGCGCGAAGCAGGCGAGTCCTCGTTCCAGTTCCATACCGCGTTGAGCCAGTATCGCTCGCTCGACGGCAAGCGGTTCGCAACGGCACAGGCGGCGCATCGCGCCGCTCTCGATCACGGGACGAAACGGCCACGCGGCGCGCAGGCCAATACGACCCGTCGCCCTGAGCTGGAGTTCGCGTAAGGGGCGCTGAGCCGCCCATCAAAACTCCGGTTGCTTCAATCCCCACGCAAGCTCATCCCTTGCGTGGGGATTTTCCGTTCAATGGCCGTGTGCGATTTTGGTGTAAGGCTGTCACGCCCGATCAGCGAGCGCGCTCATGGCGTGGCGTGGCGCGGCAGGACCGGCGATTGAGGTCGGGTGCGGCCGAGCCTTGCGTTCACCGACGGCGCTGTCGCAGCGCGATTGAATGAAGAGGTGGTCAGCGGGCAATAGGGTCAGCTCGTCGGCGGAGATCTCCCGGCCTTGGCTGTCGTGGAATCGATGGTCCCACGTCGCTTCTTCAGCAATACGGAACGAGACCAGATATGTCCGGCCGGCTCGGTCGACGAGCGGCAGCGGATACCATCTGCGCGCAGATGAAGTGGGGGCCGGCAGCATTGTCATGCTGGGAGACTAAGCAGCCTCGAACGGCCATCAAACGAAAAATATCCGCTATGCTTTCCACGGCGGCGGGCTCATCGACCAGCAGCGACGGGATCGCCAAGATGCATGTCGGCCATCCGTGCACGATCTCCGCGCGAAGCCCCGAGCAAAGGCTGGCATTGCCGTCGAAGAATAGACGCGGCCCTGCGACCGCGTCTGTGACGAACTCTCAGTCTCGGATGTGCCTGAGGCGTGAAGCTCAGCGGGCGAGCTTAGCCGCGATCTCGGCGACATAGCGCCCTTGATGGCGTGCGCCGGCCAGCTCGTTGTCGCTCGGCTGCCGCGATCCATCGCCGTCGCTGATCGTCGTGGCGCCGTAAGGCGAGCCGCCGCTCACTTCCTTGACGCCCATCTGACCCTGGAAGGAATAGGGCAACCCGGCAACAACCATGCCCTGGTGCAGCAAGACGATCTGCGTCGACAGGATGGTGCTCTCCTGACCACCGTGCTGAGTTGCGGTCGATGCAAACACCGATCCGACCTTGCCGATGAGTTTGCCCTGGAACCAAAGGCCGCCGGTCTGGTCGAGAAAGTTCTTCATCTGCGCGGCCATGTTGCCGAAGCGGGTCGGCGTGCCGATGATGATCGCGTCGTAGTCGGGGAGTTCATCGACCGTGGCGATCGGCGCTGCCTGATCCAGCTTGAAGCCTGACTTCTTCGCTACGTCTTCCGGCACCAGCTCGGGCACGCGCTTGATAGCGACTTCGGCGCCTGCCTCGCGCACACCTTCCGCGACGGCGTGCGCCATTTTCTCGATATGGCCGTAGCTCGAATAGTAGAGAACGAGAACCTTAGTCATCTTTGCCTCTTCACGTTTGAGATCGGGTCGGTGCGGCCGGTCACCTTTCGATGACCGGCCACGTGGCGTTAAGGCGCCATGTCGAAGACCAGAACTTCGGACTCAGACGTTCCGGTCAGCTCGAGTTTGCCAGCGGCTTCGATTGCGACGCCGTCGCCGGGATAGAGCTGCTCGCCGTTGAGCGTTGCGCTTCCGCGTGCCACATGGACCCAGGCGATGCGGCCTGCTTTCAGCTCGTGAGCAACGCTGTCGCCTTCGCCAAGCACCGTGGCGTAGAAGTCGACGTCACGGTGGATCGTCACCGATCCGTCGCGACCGTCACGCGATCCGACGAGGCGCAGCCGGCCGCGCTTATCGGCATCTGAGAAGGTCTTCTGCTCGTAGCTCGGCTCCAACCCGCGGCGCTCCGGGATGATCCAGATCTGAAGGAAATGGACCGGGTCGGTCTTGGAAGCGTTGAACTCGCTGTGGCGCACGCCGCTGCCGGCCGACATCCGCTGCACGTCGCCCGGTTTCACGACCGAGCCCGTGCCGAGGCTGTCCTTGTGCTCCAGCCCACCTTCGAGGACGTAGGAGACGATCTCCATGTCCGCGTGGGGATGGGTGGGGAAGCCGCCGCCGCCTGCCACGCGGTCGTCGTTGATTACGCGCAGCGGGCCGAAGCCCATGTGCTTCTCATCGAAATAGTGGCCGAACGAGAAGCTGTGACGGCTGTCGAGCCAGCCGAAATTGGCGCGACCGCGCTCCTCTGCTCTGCGAAGGGTCAACATGTTGCATCTCCATTTGTTGGATGCGGCCGATCGTGGTGGCCTGTTGACGGCTATATTGTCCGTCTCCGCGGATTAGACAATTCATCGACTTTGCACCTGTCTGGTTCCATATTGGCACCAATGGACAAGCTCGATGCCATGAACGCGTTCGCCAAGGTCGTTGCCAGCGGCAGCTATGCCGAAGCGGCGCGCCGATTGGGACTGACCCGGTCGGCCGTCAGCAAGGCGGTGATGGAGCTCGAGCAACTGCTCGGGGCGCGTCTGCTCGACCGCACGACCCGTCGGGTGACGCCTACGGAAGCCGGAACGGCGTATTACGAGCGGTGCCTGTCGATTCTTGCGGACGTCGAGGAGACGGAGCTGCAGATCTCGCGGCTGCACGACGAGCCGCGGGGGCTGCTCAAAGTCAACGCCCCGATGTCGTTCGGCATCCTTTATCTGGGCGACGCTGTTGCCGAGTTCATGCGGAGCTATCCGGAACTGCGGGTGGAGCTGATCCTCAACGACCGCTTCATCGACCCGCTGGAAGAAGGTGTCGACGTCACGGTGCGGATCGGGGCGCTCGCCGATTCGAGCTTGATCTCACGGCGCCTCGCCCCGGCGCACTTGGCGCTGGTGGCCTCGCCCGACTATTTGCTGGAGCACGGAATGCCCGCCTCGCCGCAGGCATTGAGCGAGCACCAGTGTCTCGCCTACGGGCACATGGCGGCGGTGCACCGCTGGCAGCTCCGGCATGGCGCAGAGACGCTGGCGGTGCCCTTCAGCGCGGCGCTTTGCTCGAACAATGGCGAGGTTCTGAGGGCCGCGGCACTGGCGGGCAACGGGATTGCGAACCTGCCGACCTTCCTCGTCGGCGATGACATCGCCGCCGGCCGACTGGTTGTGGTGCTACCGGATTATCCGCCGGCAGAACTGGGTATTTTCGCGCTTTACGCGCCTAATCGCTATCTCGCGGCCAAGACACGCCTGTTCATAGACTTTCTGGCCAAACGGTTTGGCGACAGTCCGAGCTGGGACGCTTATCGCCAGAGCGCCTAGGCGTGGGCGCGAAGGGAAAGGTCGATGGTCATCGCCACGTAATAGAGCGCGGCGCCGACCAACACGATTTGTGCCCACAGCGGCGAGGGGAAGCCGAATGCTACGGCTCCGATGGCGGCGATGGACCAGGCCACCGTCACAACCAGCGTGATGACGCGCAGTTTCTCCACGCGCACCGGGTGTACCCAGCGAATGGGAATGAACGTGAAGAAGACGCAGACCAGCAGCGCCGTGTAGTTGAACCAAGCCGGCGGCGAGAGCGCGAACAGATAGAGCGCAACGACGTTCCAGATCGCGGGAAATCCGATGAACGTATAGTCCTCGCCTTTGCTGGCGAGATCGGAGAAGTGGTACAGGGACGATATCAGGATCAGCGAGGCGACGATCATTCCCGCTGTTCCATCCAGAAAGCCGCCACGCAGCAGCGCCAGTGCCGGCACGAACACGTAGGTGATGTAGTCGATGACGAGGTCGAGGCGCTCGCCGGAGAATCGCGGCAGCCGCTGATCGACGCGGATCATGCGCGCGAATGTGCCGTCGACGGCGTCGATCACCAGAGCGACGCCGAGCCAGACGAACATCCTCTCCCACGCGCCGTCGAAAGCGGCCAAGGTCGCAAAGAGGCCGCAGACGGCCCCCAGCGCGGTGAAGAGGTGGACGCTAGCCGCGGCGAGGTCTGATAGACGAAGGGGGAGCATGTCGTTCCCTTCGCGCGATTCGGATCAGAAACGGTGCTTGATCGACCCGCGCAGCGTCATGTCATCTTCCGGCTTTGCGGCCGGAGGCTGGCCTGCTGGCTGGCTTTCAGCCGCTCCATAGAGCAGCTCTAGACCAAAATCCATCTTGGGCAGAACGCCAAGCTTGCCGAGACCGGGAATGCGAATCTCGGTGCCCGTTTCCGGCTTTGCAGCGGATTCGTCGCTCAGACCGGCCTTGGTGTCGGCAGGTGCAGCGTCGGCGGGAGCCGGAGCGGACTCGGCAGCGGGCGGCGGGGTGGAGCCCTTCTGTTCCTGGAACGCGAACGCGCTGTGACCGGCGGCGAGTGCCGCGGCCAACGCCAGCGCTACAACGTACCTCGTCTTCATGGCAAACCCCACTGAGGTCACTTTGCCTCGATGCGAAAATGCTGCCTCGCGGCTACCGTGACAAGGATGTTTTGCCCCGGTTAAGCGCCAGTAAACGATTGTCTCTCAAGGGTGTGTTCCCTGGGCCATGTGGCAGAACAGCATCAACAATAGGCTGATCCACCGATCGCGTCATTTACCCCCATTTTGCCGCGTCCTCCCCCAGGATTCGCCGCAAAAATGAAAGGAGAGCCGCCCGGCAGAGCGGCTCTCCTGAGTTGCGTATGATAGGCAGACGGTAGGTCTTAGAAGTTGATCGCAGCGCCGGTCATGAGGACCTGGTAGCCCTCAAGAGCGTTGCTCTCGCGGACGGCGCCGTTACGAGCGAGCTCCATGTCGAAATCGAAGCTGCGGAACAGCGCGTAGAGCTTCATGTCCGCCGCGTCGATCTTCTGCATGACGCCCAGGCCCCACATGTCGACGTCGCTCGAGAAGATCGAGGCCGAGGAAGCGCCGAACGAGTTGATCGGGTCGTTGGCAGCAACCGACTGGTTCATGCCGCCGCCGCTGTACTGGTAGTATTGGCCGAAGATGGTCGTCTTGCCGAGAGAGTTCCACTTCTGCTGGATGCCGACTTCCGCGGCCCAGAACTTGTAGTCGTTGGAGACGCCGGTGCCGGCGAAGTTGGCGAGATAGCCGACGGTGTCGTCCTTCATCATGCCGCCGGCGAGGTTGCCGTAGAGGCCCGACTTCTTGTCGAGGACGCTGATAGACGCGCCGACGCCGCTGCACTTGGAGTCAGAACCGCTGATGTTGATGTTGCGGCCAGGGCAGCCGTGCGAGGCGCTTTCGTCGGTGTTGTCGGTGTTCTCCTGGTAGGCGATGCCGGCCTCGACCTCGATGTGGCCGAACTCCTTGGCAAAGCGCAGACCAGCTTCCCACATGTCGTCGCCGCCCCAAGAGGCGCTGGCGGTGAAGCCGGCAAACTCGGGGCTTTCGTAGAGAATGACGTTGCGACGATCGCCTTCACCCGGCTGCGAGCCGATACGAGCGATCAGGCGGCGCCACTGCGTGCCATCGGTCGCGGCGCCGAGGGAATTCTTGCCGACGAGGAAGAAGCCGCCGCCGCTGTCCTCGACGTCCGAGTACTTACCGGCGTCGCCGGTGCCGGCGAGGTTGATCTCGGTGATTTCCTGAGAAGCGCCCGGACCCCAGCCAACCTGGACCGTACCGTACTTCTTGCTCTTCAGGTTCCACCAGGCATGGCGGATGTCGAAGCCGGTGTCGCTGCTGGAGCCGGTCGACGTGAACTGGTTGTTGCGCTTGGAGTTCGCGGAACGAACGCCGATCTCCATGCGGAAGTTGGCCGAGAGATCGTCATTGATCTTGGCGCCGCCTTTGAACCCAAAGCGCGAACGCGACGCGTCGTTCGTCACGACGTAAGCGTTCTGCTCCTTGCCGTCGTCCCAGAACATGACGGCCTGGTTGACCTTACCGTATACCGTGAGCTTGACCTTGCGGTTGCCCTTGCGGGCCGTCGTCGCCTCAAGCTCGGCCACGCGCTCTTCGAGATCTGCGCAGCAATCGCCGCCCAGATCCGCTGCCTGGGCGGACATGCTGGAACCCAGCATCAATCCGCCTGCGAGAATGGTTGCCCATCCCGCCTTAGTTACTCCCCCGAACATATACGCAACTCCCACGAAGGTACGCCTCAACTGGGCCTTCGATCGACGCAACTGCACTCGAACCACGCACTCACGCGACCACACGCCGCTCAGCCGTCGCCGCCGCTTACTCGCCGGCAGGGCCTCGCTGTGAAACGAATACGCGAGTGATTCCGGCCGCGTAAATCTCTAAAGGTCGTGTGACAGTTTGTGACAAACTTGAGTTACGTCATCGCCACGCAATTCTTGAAAGTGCTAAGTAATTTTGTGGCGGCAGCACTGGCATCAGGCGGGCACTTGTCATGAACGGTGACACATCAAACGACGTTGTGGTCGTCGGAACCGGTCCGGCCGGACTTGTCGCGGCTCATGGCTTGGCGCGGCTGGGCCTAAGGGTCACCGCCGTCGGCCTGCCGCCCCCTGGTCGGGATACCCGAACAGCCGCTCTCTTTGCCGGCTCGGTCACGCTGCTTGAGAACCTCGGCGTCGGCGATGTGTTCGCGACCGCGGGCGAGCCGATCTACGGCATCCGCATCATCGACGACATGGGCTCGCTGTGGCGCGCGCCTGAAGTCACGTTCACGGCTCAAGAGGCCGGGGCCGCGCGCTTTGGATACAACGTGCCCAACGCTGCGCTGACGGATGCGCTACGAGCGCGGGAAGCCTCTGTATCCAACCTGCAGATCATCGACGCGAGCATCACGCGGGTCACGCCGGGGCCGGATTGCGTCGAGGTGGAACTGGGCGATGACCGGCGCCTTTCGGCGCGGCTTGTCGTCGGGGCGGACGGACGCCAATCGCTTTGCCGTCAGGCGGCCGGCATTCAGATCCGTGGCTGGGCCTACGAGCAGAGCGCTGTCACCTGCACGTTCGCTCACCAGCGACCGCATGGCGGCATATCGACCGAATTTCATCGCGTCACCGGGCCGTTCACCGTGGTCCCCTCGCCCGGCACGACATCGAGCCTGGTGTGGGTCGAGCGGCCGGATGAGGCGAAGCGCCTTGCCGGCCTCGATGAGGGAGAATTCCGCGCCGTGCTCGAAGAGCGCCTCAATGGATTGCTCGGGCCGGTCGGACAAATCGGGCCGCGCGGCGTCTTTCCCTTGAGTGGGTTAACCGCCTCCCCGGCGGGACGCGAGCGAATCGCACTGGTGGGTGAAGCGGTGCATGTCATTCCGCCAATCGGCGCCCAGGGGCTCAATCTCGGTCTGCGGGATGCTGCCTCGATTGCCGATTGCGTTGCCGATGCGCTGGCGGTCGGGGGCGATATCGGCGCTCCGGGCGTCCTTGCCGCTTACGATCGTATGCGCGCGCCGGACATCACCTCGCGCGTATGGTCGATCGATCTCCTCAATAGGACGCTATTATCGCGTGCGACACCTGTGCAGGCGCTGCGCGGCCTCGGCATGCATATGCTCAAATCCGTCGGTCCGCTGCGCCGGATGGCGATCCGAGAAGGGCTTGCGCCTTCGTTCGTTTCGCCGCGCCTCATGCAGCCGCAAAATCCGGAGCTGCAGCATGAGGTGAGCAGTTCTTGACGAAGCCCGTCAGGCCCGGCAAGAGGCCATCCTAGTCGCCGCAGCCCCGCGAGATTCCGTCAAGACATGCCGCCCAAGGACAGATTGCGCGACCTGCAATATCGGCTCGAGTACGCAACGCTGCGGCTTGTCGCCGGTATCTTCCGCTCGCTGCCGCTCAATATTGCGACCGGTGTGTCGGCCTGGTTCTGGCGACGGCTCGCTCCGATCATCAACCCCAAGCGCCACAATCGCGCGCTCGCAAATCTCGCCATCGCTTTCCCAGAGAAGAGCGACGCGGAGCGGTTGCAGATCGCGCTCGCTCATTGGGAAAACCTCGGGCGCGTGATGGTGGAGACGATGCGTATCGACAGGTTCATGAAGGAGCCTGAGCGTATCGACATCGTCAGCCAGAACATCTTCACGCGCTACAAGGACAAGCTCGGGCCTGCGGTCGGCATCAGTCTGCACATGGGAAACTGGGAGCTGGCGATCCTGCCGTTCACCTGGGCCGGCGCCAATCCTGCGGCGGTCTACCGTTCGGTGACGAACCCATACGTCGATGCGTACCTCCGAGCGCAGCGCAAGGATCTCTATCCGGACGGGCTGTTCGGACGCGGCAACGTCGGCGATCACGGCGACGATCAGAGGACGGCACGCGCCATCATGGACTTCGTGCGTCGCGGTGGCCGGTTGGGACTTGTTTGCGATCTCTACGACCGTACCGGTATGCCGGTGCCGTTCTTCGGCAAGGATGCCAAGACCCAAGCCATCGGCGCCATGATTGCGCGCAGGGTCGGTGCACGCATCTGGCTGTCGCGCTGCAAGCGCATCGGGACGCAGAGCCGCTTCGAGATCGAGCTGAAGGAACTGCGTGTGCCGCGCACCGGCAACCAGTCCGAAGACATCCGCTGGATCATGGTCCACATGCAGCAACAGTTCGAGGCGTGGATACGAGAAGCGCCTGAGCAGTGGATGTGGAGCAACCGCCGCTGGAGCTGACGGCGAAGCTTATTGCTGAACGACTACTGCTCCATCGCGCGAATAACCGTTCCTAAATTTCCCGCCTTCTCTGTCGCTCGCCGCGCCTGCATTCGCTCTTATTTTCCTGCGCTCGCGCGCGTGTTCGCGCCTCGAATTTTTACGTCGAGGAAGCGGCAAAATTTGTGACGATGCTCCTTACAAAAGCGTATGTCGCTGGCCAGAAACCCGCAAACAAAGCGGCGCAGCTTCTGGGCTCGGGCGATCATGAATGGCGCCCAGGAAAAGAAAGATGGAGTGTGAAATGTCCAAGAAGCTGACGATGACTGCCCTCCTTGCCGCCGTCGCTTTCGGAGCAGTCGCGCCTGGAATCGCAATGGCCAAGGACGCCCCCAAGACCAAGGCTGCGTGTGAGAAGGTCTCCACGATGAAATGGGACGACGCCACGAGCAAGTGCGTGAAGAAGTAAAGGTCCGTGCGTACGGTGGGTCCCACCGCCCACCGTACTCCTCTCGCGTTCATCACTTTCTCGGGGAGATACTCAATGAAGCACTCCGTTTCGCTGTCGCTCGTCGGCAGCGCGTTATTTCTTGCGCTTGCTGCGAGTTCTGGTCACGCCGCGGTTGCTGGCTTGCAAGTCGCCGCTCCTTCTGCCGCGCACGCATCCGTCGTCACCAAAGCAGGCTGGCGCTGGCATCGGCACCGCCATTGCTGGTGGCGCCACGGACATCGTCACTGCCGCTGGTAATAGTTCCTCGTGATTATCCCTCCTCCGACGTCCCACTTCGTGCAGTGCCTCGCGCACTGCACTTTTTTGTGCGGCATGAGATGTCGTGAACGCGTTGCGTCAGGCGCGCGGGAACGAGACTTCGACCCGCAAACCCGGACCATTGTCGCTGAGATCGACCGAGGCGCTATGCAGTTCCGCGATCGCCGCGACAAGGCTAAGGCCAAGGCCGCTTCCCGGTGTCGAGCGCTCTCGTTCCAACCTGTAAAGCCTGCGGAACACGTTCTCGCGCTCGTGGTCGGGAATCCCTGGCCCGCTATCGGATACGATCGCGACGTGCCGATCTCCACGCGTTTCGAAGCCGACATCGATGCGCGTCCCGGGGGGCGAGTGGCGCACGGCGTTCTCTATCAAATTCGCGAAAAGCTGCGTCAGCAGCTCGCGGTCGCCGATGACATCGGAGCTTCCTGAACCGCTGGTGTGACTGACGAGGCTGCCTCCGGCCTCCTCGACGACCGGCTCGTAGATGTCGGCGACGTCGACGATCACGCTCTTGAGGTCCAGCGTTGCAAAACGCGCGCGGCGTGCGCCGGCCTCGATTTGCGTAATGCGCAACAAGGCCTCGAAGGTTTCGACGATGGAGTCGAGTTCTTCGAGCGATTCCTCAACCTGGCTGCGGAATGCCATGGTGTCGTCGGATCGCAGTGCCAGTTCGAGGCGGCGCCTCAGACGGCCTATGGGCTTTTTCAGATCGTGGGCGATATCCGACGACGCCTGGTTGACGCTCTCAATCAGCTTTTGCAGATGCGCCAGGGTCGCGTTGATCTGCGTCGCGACGTGATCGAGGTCGTCCTGCGACTGGGTGACGGGCACGCGCTCGCCGATCTGGCCTCGGCTAACTTTGGACAGCGTGGTTGCGAAGACGTCGATTTTCTGTTGTGCACGGCGCGCCAGATAGACCGCTGATCCGATGGCCAGCAGAACCGTTGTCAGCAAGCCCCAGCCAAGGCCATGCAAAAGGATGCGGCGCACCTCGCGGATTTCGCGATCCGAGCCACCGACAAGCAGATGGCCTTTCGACACCTCGATCCACTTGGCGAAAAAGCGATCGTCAGGGTTTCCCTTGCTGGCCACCATCGGCAGCCAGGCGCGATCGAGCTCTCCCCATCCGCTGAACAGGGCGACATTCTCGACATTGCCGGCGCGCACAGTGCCGTCGTCGCCGCGCAGCAGGAATATGCTGTCGAAGTCGCGAACTGAGTTCGCCTCCTCCGCGACGACGGCCGCCAGATCCTCGAACCCCTGCTGTCGGTCGATCGCCTTCAGCGTGTCGCTGATTTCCTCGACGTGCTGGCGAATGGTCGTATCGAGCTCGGAAACGAGCGTGATGTAGAGCACGCCGACGAGAGCTACGACGGTCAGAGCGAACAGAAACGCGAAGGCCGCGGCGATCCTGACCGGCGTTCGCTTCAGAAAATCACGGCTGATCATGCATCGTGTAACCGGACCCGCGCACGGTATGGATCAGCTCGCTTCCGTATGGGCGGTCGATCTTCGTACGCAGGCGGGAAATGTGCGTTTCGACGACGCTGGTTCGTGGCTCGAAGTGAAAGCTCCAGACGCGTTCGAGCAGCATCGTGCGCGTCAGCACGCGCCCCTTGTTGCGCATCAGGACTTCGAGGAGGCGGAACTCTCGCGGCTGCAGCTCGATGCTGTCACCGGCGCGCGTGACGGTCCGGGCGATAAGGTCCATCTCGAGGTCGCCGACGCGCAGCACGGTGTCGGTGTCCTTGAGGTGCGGACGCCGAGCCAGCGCATTGACGCGCGCCAGCAGCTCAGAGAACGCGAACGGTTTGACGAGATAGTCGTCGCCGCCGACGTTCAAACCATCGACGCGATCGTCGACGCCGCCGAGCGATGTCAGGAAGATCACGGGGACCTTGTTGCCGACGGCGCGCAGCGCCCGGACCAGAGAAAGCCCATCCAAACCTGGCAACATGCGGTCAACGATCAGAACATCGTAGGGTTCGCCCATTGCCTGGGTCAGCCCTTCGCGCCCGTCGGTCAGGCTCTCGACGACGTGACCTTCCTCGTCGAAGCCTTGCGAAATATAGGCGGACGTTTCGTTGTCATCTTCGACGACGAGTATGCGCATCTGTCTTGCTCCCCGTGCTCCGATGACAACCTACGCCCCGAGCATTGCGCAGAGATTTCCGAATTATTACGGAAGCGTAAGAACCGCATGGGTACGAGGTCGGGGCCGCCCGGCGCTCGCTCCGCCTCTCAAGCGATCTCGATCTGGCTTTTCCGACGGCATTCGGAGGGGGTCATTTCGAACGCGTCCCGGAAACGGCGGGTAAAGTGGGAGTGGTCGGAGAAGCCCCAGGCAAAGGCGATCTCGCCCACCATGCGGTTGGCCTGAAGCGGGTCCTCCAGCGCACGACGGCAATGCTCCAGGCGTCGCTGCAAAATGAAGCGTTCGAGCGATGAGCCTTCCTCGGCCAGCAGCGCGTTGGCGTAGCGCACACTCATGCCAGCGCTCGTGGCAGCCATCAACGGCGTGAGCCCAGGATTGCTGAGGCGCCGCTCGATTTCGATTTTGAGGCGCCGCAGGGCGCTGGCCCGGGCGGTCGACAATGGCAGACTTGCCCCTTGTGCGCCGACGGCGAGAGCTACGAGGTCCACCAACTGCTCGGCGAGGCGGGACTGGGCAAGCGCGTCGAATGTTCCAGAGCGGTGAATCAGCGAGCCCACGAAGTCCGAAACAAGCCCGACGACGGGGGTGTCTCTCGACATGACTTGCAGGTTTTCGACATCGCTGATGCGCGCTTTCATCAGCTGTCGCGGGATGGTCACGTGCAGGGCTTTTGTCGGCTCCAGAAACTCGATCGAGTGCTCGTTGCCAGCGTTGTGAAACATCACCGTGCCGCGGTCCACCAGGGTCGTGCGCCCGGCATGGGTGTACGTCGATCGACCCGACAGGCGAATTGAGAAAATGCAGTCGTCGATGCCATCGCGCGAGGTGTCGCGGCGCGTCCTCGTCACGAGGCACGGATCGCAGTCGCAGACCGTCAGAACCAGATCGTCCAGATTGTCGCATGCGATGTGCCCGCTGAACTGATTGCCCGGCACGGCGAATTGATGCGCGTAGTAGGTCTTGGACGCGACGTCGACCCAGAACGGGATGCGATCGCGCTCATCGAGCGCGTCGGTCGAGAAGGTCGTCAGCATGTCGGGAATCACAACCTGTACCGAGAGGGTCAACAATGGGTGCCACCTCGGTCAAGCATTCCAGGCTGACGTCGGCTTTAATCAGTCTACCGAGCTTCTCAATGACACATCAATGCTCTTTGGGAAGATTAGCGAAAATGGCGCATATAGGGTTGCTCACAAGTGAACCGATCCACTCTGCATCTCCTCCATCGTGTCCAGCAATGTGCCAGCGATCTGTTTCAGGCGCACATGGCGGATTTGGATGTTACGTCAACGCAGTACACTATCCTCGTGGCCTGCGGCGAACGTGACGGGCTCAGCCAGCAGGACATCATCAACATGACCGGCATCGACCGGTCCACAGTGTCGCAGGTCGTTCAGCTGCTGCTTCGCAAAGGGCTGCTGAAGCGCCGCCGCACACGTCACGATGCGCGGGCTTATGCGATTTCGCTCACCGAAGCTGGCCGCAAAACGCTCAATCAGTCGGCTCCGATCATAGAGCGAGTCGAGGAAGCGTTGATCGAGGCGCTGCCGGCCACGCGGGCGAAGACCTTCGTATCCAACCTGCGCACGATCGTTGCGGCCTTCGAGCCCGCAAAGCCCTGATTTAGGGCTACCCCCGCTGCTTTCCGTGGGCACTACCTCCCGCCGGCGACGTCATCGACACGTTGACTCGCGCCGGCGGGCAAATAGAGTGCGCCGCGCCGCAATTTGGGGAGTTCCTTCGCGATGGCCGCCAGCCGTACGCCTGCAAAATTCTATTCGCCACTCGCCATCGGCGCTCCGGAGCCTTACCGCGCGCTGCCTGTGCGGCTCGAGCGCATGATCCACTTCGTGCCCCCGCACAACGAGAAGATCCGGTCAAAGATCAAGGACATCGCGGGTCAGGTCGACGTGGTGCTCGGGAACCTCGAAGACGCCATCCCGGCGGACCAGAAGCAGGCGGCGCGGGCTGGCTTCATCGCCATGGCGCGCGACAACGATTTCGGCTCGACGGGGCTTTGGACGCGCATCAACTGCCTCAACAGTCCCTGGATGCTCGACGATGTGACGGAGATCGTGGCCCAGGTTGGCAACAAGCTCGATGTCATCATGCTGCCGAAGGTCGAGGGACCTTGGGATATTCACTACCTCGATCAGTTGCTCGCCCAGCTCGAGGCGAAGCACTCCGTCAGCAAACCGATCCTGATCCACGCCATCCTGGAGACGGCTGAGGGCGTCAATAATGTCGAGGCCATTGCTGCGGCGTCGCCGCGCATGCACGGCATGAGCCTTGGCCCGGCCGACCTTGCGGCTTCGCGCGGCATGAAAACGACGCGCGTCGGTGGCGGGCATCCCGATTACGGTGTTCTCGCCGATGCCGGCAGCGACGCAGCTGCGAAGCGGGCGTTCTATCAGCAGGACCTGTGGCACTACACAGTCGGCAAGATGGTCGATGCCTGCCTCGCCTATGGCCTGAAACCTTTTTATGGGCCTTTCGGCGACTTCTCCGACGCTGCGGCGTGCGAAGCCCAGTTCCGCAATGCCTTCCTGCAGGGTTGCCTCGGGGCCTGGTCGCTGCATCCTAGCCAGATCGACATCGCCAAGCGCGTGTTCTCGCCCGACGACAAGGAGGTTGCGTTCGCCAAGCGTATCCTCGAGGCCATGCCCGACGGCACGGGTGCGGTGATGATCGACGGCAAGATGCAGGACGATGCGACCTGGAAGCAGGCGAAGGTCATCGTAGACCTCGCGCGTGTCGTGGCGGCCAAGGATCCCGAGAAGGCTGCTGCGTACGGTCTATAGGTCGGTTGCGCGCACGCCCGCCGGACTTGCCTCGTCCGCCCCGATTTGACATCGGGGCGGCTGTCCCGTCGAATAGCGGCAAGGACGGACAGGCACGCAGGGCAATGGGCACTTCAAGGCAGGCAAAGTTCGCGTTGGGACAGGTGGTGCGCCATCGCATCTATCCTTTCCGCGGCGTCATCTTCGATATCGATCCGGAGTTCGACAACACCGAGGAATGGTGGTTGTCGATCCCAGAGCAGATTAGGCCGCACAAAGAGCAACCGTTCTACCACCTGCTCGCGGAGAATGCCGAGACCGAGTACATCGCCTATGTCTCGGAACAGAACCTATTGCCCGACGACAGTGGTCAGCCGCTGCGGCACCCTCAGCTGAGCGAGCTTTTCACCGAGGATGAGAACGGCGGATACAGGGCGCTCTTTCTGCAGGCGCACTGAAAACGCCCCTGGTGACGCGCTACCGATACCCGCGCGGAAATAAAAAACGCCCGGCTCGAAGGCCGGGCGTTTCTATTAGTGCCGATCGCTTTGCAGCGGCGGGCGATTACTTCTTGGCGGCAGGAGCGGCGGCCGGAGCTGCGCCGGGCTGCGCGGGCAGGTTCTTCATCTGCTCGGCCTTGTACTTCTCGAGAGCTGCCTGCTGACGCTCGCGGATCTGAGCCATCAGCTGACCGCGGGCCTTGGCGTATTCCTTGTTGTCGACCGGCTTGCCAGCATAGGCCTCGGTGAAGCCGTCGAGCGGCACCGGGAAGCCGATCGGCTGAGCGCCCGCGTTCATGGCAATGACCATGATGCCGCCGCCGGTCTTCATCTGCTCGACGATTTCGGGCGTCGCCTCGACCTCGGCGGTGCAGCCAGCTGCGTGGCACAGCGAGAACTTGAGAGCGATCGGCTTCAGCGTCTTCTCGTCGATCTTCTCGTTCTTGGCAGCCTTGGCCCACTGGTCCTTCGTGTAGACGGCGGCGCGCAGACCCGGCGGCAGAGCCATGCCGAGCGGCACCATGACCATCATGCTCTTCTTGTCGGAACCTTCGATCTCACGGATAGCGGCCGAAACCATCACCATGCCTGTGCTGCCGTCGAGACGCTCATGATGCGTGAGGCAGATATTCTTCTCTTCCTTGACGTCCTTGCCGTCCTTGTCCTTGTGATTGAACGGCGCCTTTTCGCAAAGCTTGACCCAAGCGCTCTTGGATCCACCAGCGGCGGCAGCGTCCTTGCCATCGGCCTTAGCGGCCGGTGCTTTCGCTGCGGGCGCGGCAGGCGCCTGAGCTACGGCGGGAGTGCCGGCGAGAATGGCAGCGAGCCCAAGCGCGGCGCACATCGCCACGGCTCCACGGGCGCCCCGCCCCTTGTCCAGGATGCGCGCAACGTTATTTGTCATGGAATACGAACCTCTCTTCGAGAGCTGGCCCAACCCAACTCATCCCTCCGCTGGCGAGCCCGCAATAGCGCTCTGTGGCGCTGCTCGGTGCTCATCGAAGCCGCAGTAAGAACCGGATTACGGCAATCCCGTGGCCGTTGAAAAAGCGTCAAGTGCAATTGGGCCATACGTTGCACATAACGTTGCAATCCCGCAACTGCGGGGGTCTCAGCCGGCCCTGACGCTGGCGCCTGGCCAACGCGGTAACCTGTGGTAATACGGGAAAAATGCCCCTGGGCCGCGAGCGGGCAAATCCGGAGCCCGCATGTTGCACAAGTTGATGCTTTTCATCACGGCTACCGCCTCGGCGCTGGTGTTTTCCGGTGCGGCGAGCGCGGCACCCGAGCCGGCGATCGCGCTGCACGGGACGCCGCAGGAGCCTGCGGGTTTTTCCCACTTCTCCTACGTCAATCCGCAGGCGCCGAAGGGTGGCCGGATAACCTTCGGAGCCTACGGCTCGTTCGACAGCCTCAATCCGCTGATCGTCAAGGGGAGCCCCGTTTCCGGCATTCGCGATTTCACCATCGAGAGCCTCATGGCGCGCGGGCTCGACGAGCCCTTCACGCTCTATGGCCTCATTGCCGAGACGATCGAGGTCGCCGAAGACCGCTCTTGGGTTGTCTTCAATCTCAACCCGAAGGCGCACTTCTCGGACGGGAAACCGATCACGGCCGACGACGTCATTTTCTCGCTCGAACTGCTCAAGGAAAAGGGGCGGCCGAACCACCGCACCTATTTCTCGAAGGTCGCGAAATCGGAAAAGCTGTCTGATCACTCCGTGCGTTTTACGTTCGATGCGGCCGGCGATCGGGAGATCCCGCTCATCATCGCGCTGATGCCGGTGCTGCCGCGACATGCGATCAACGCCGATACGTTCGACAACACGAACCTAACCCCGCCGATCGGCTCGGGCCCCTATCGCGTCGGGAAGCTCGATGCCGGCCGCTCGGTCACGTACGAGCGCGATCCCAACTATTGGGGGCGTGACCTTCCGGTGAACCGGGGGCGCTTCAACTTCGACGAGATCCGTTTCGACTACTACCGCGAAGGCTCGGCGATGTTCGATGCGTTCAAGTCGGGGCAGATCGACCTGTGGCCGGAAGAGGACCCGCGCCGTTGGGCCAACGGATACGACTTCGCGGCGATCCGGGACGGGCGAGCGGTCAAGCGGGAGTTCGAGATCGGCGTGCCGGCCGGGATGACGGCGCTGGTCTTCAACACGCGGAGGCAGGTTTTCGCCGACCCGCGCGTGAGAGAGGCATTGATCTACCTGTTCGACTTCGAGTGGATCAATCGCACGCTCTATGCGGGGCTCTACTCGCGGACACAGAGCTATTTCGAGCGCTCGATCCTCGCTTCGCCCGGGCACCCCGCTGATGCGCGCGAGCGCGAGCTACTTTCCCCGTTCGCTAAAGCGGTCAAACCGGAGATCATGGAAGGGACGTACCGCTTTCCTTCGACGGATGGCTCCGGCCGGAGCCGCGAGAACCAGCAGCGCGCGTTTCAACTGCTGCAGGACGCCGGCTATGAACTGGCCGGTGGCAAGCTCGTCAGCCGCGAGAACCGACGTCAGCTCGAGTTCGAGATCCTGGCCGTGACGACGGCGCAGGAAGGTCTATTGCTTTCGTTCGCGCGTGACGTGGAACGGCTCGGCATCAAGGTGAACGTGCGCTTCGTCGACAGCTCGCAGTATCAGCAGCGACTGACCAACTACGACTACGATATGATCCAGAACACGTGGACGTCGTCGCTGTCGCCGGGCAACGAGCAGCTGTTCCGCTGGTCGGTCCAATCAGCAAAAGTGCCGGGCACCTATAATTTTGCAGGGGTGGAGAACCCGGCTGCCGATGCGATGATCGATGCGCTATTGGCAGCGAAGAGCGAGCCGGATTTCGTGTCAGCGGTGCGCGCCCTCGATCGCGTTCTGCTGTCGGGCGACTATGTCATTCCGCTGTTCTACATACCTAAGCAGTGGGTCTCGTACTGGACCCGCCTGCAACATCCGGAGGCGACGCCGCTCTTCGGCTATAGCGTCGATAGCTGGTGGGCGACGGACAAGAAATGAACGACAACGAACCCATCGTTCCTGCGCGCTTTAACATGGCCGCTTATGCGATCGGCCGTGCAGCAGCATCGCGTCCGAACGCTCCGGCGCTCTTCGTCGTCGGAGAGGCTGGGGCCGCACCTGCCGAAAGCTGGACGTTTGCTGGCATCGAAGATGCTGTCCTGCGCATTGCAGCGGGACTGAGCGAAGCGGGGCTGAGGCCGGGCGCGCGGATTCTCATCCGACTCGACAATACGAGCGCCTACGCGCTGCTGTTCTTCGGCGCGATAGCCGGCGGGTTCGTTCCTTTGCCGACATCGACGCAGCTCACCGAACGCGAAGTCCTGTTCATGCTTCGGGACAGTGGGGCGGAAGCCATCGCGCTTGCCGACGGTCTCGCCATCGGCGCTCTGCCCGGCGATGTGCGCGTGTTCGGTCCAGACGACATCGCGCGCATGCTGCACGAAGCGCCACGCGCATCCTACGCGGATACCGGCGCCGACGATCCGGCGTTTCTCATCTATACGTCCGGCACCACGGCATCGCCGAAAGGGGTGCTGCATGCTCAGCGCTCGGCATTCGGGCGGCGGCCCATGTATCGTGGCTGGTATGGCATCACGCCTGCCGACCGGATGCTGCATGCAGGCGCGTTCAACTGGACGTTCACGCTCGGCACCGGCCTTACCGATCCGTGGGCCAACGGCGCGACATCCATCGTCTACACCGGCGAAAAGGATCCGGCGCTTTGGCCGCGTCTCATACGGGAAACGGGCGCCACGCTCTTTGCAGGTGTGCCGGGCGTCTATCGTCAGATGCTGAAATACGGCAACCCCCTCCCCTCGGAAGTCGGCGCGCTGCGGCACGGCCTGATGGCGGGTGAAAGTCCACCTCCAGGGTTATTCGAAGAATGGGAAGCGCGCACAGGGCGCCCGCTCTATGAGGCACTCGGCATGAGCGAGATCTCGACTTACGTGTCGAGCGGGCCCGAGACACCGCGCAGGAGCGGCGCAGTTGGCCGGGCTCAGCCTGGACGTCGCATCGCGGTGCTGCCGGTGGATGGCGGCGACGATCCGTTACCCGCCGGAGAAGAAGGCATGCTCGCCGTGCATCGCTCCGATCCCGGATTGATGCTCGGTTATTGGCGTCGACCGGACGAAGAGGCGGTCGTCTATCGCGGCGAATGGTTCGTCGGCGGCGATCTCGCGAGCATCGATTCAGACGGCTACGTCTATCATCGTGGCCGAGCCAACGACCTGATGAAGGCGCTCGGCTACCGCGTGTCGCCGCTGGAGGTCGAGGCGGTGCTGGCGGAACATCCGTTCGTGGCGGAAGTCGCTTGCGCCGAGGCGCGGGTTCGCGCTGACGTCAGCATCATCGCGGCTTTTGTCGTGCTGCAGGCGGGCGCGCCGAAGGACGCCGCGGCAATCGAGAGTTTCGCGGCCGAGAGGCTCGCGGGTTACAAGCGGCCGCGCGCGATCGTGTTTGTCGAAGCGCTGCCGCGTACGGCGAACGGCAAGATCATGCGCTCGGCTCTGAGGCTGCCGGAAGCTTCAACGATCAGCTGACCTGCCGCCTCGCATCAAGGGCGATAGTTGACGCCGACACGAGCAACTTGCGCGGAGAGGTCGGCGTCGACCGACATCGTCTGCGTATAGTCCTCAGTGTTGCTCAGGGCGACGGGAATGTTGGTCGAGCCGAAGTCGATGTAGAGGTATTCCGCCTTGATCGACCAGCGGCCGTCGAGCAGCCACTCGCCACCGCCGCCGATCGTCCAGCCGGTTATGACGTTCGAGATGCTGGTGGAGCCGGCTCCGCCAGGAAACGTGGAGTCGATGGCGTTGTCGGCGTAGCTGGTTGAGAACTGGAAATCTGTCAGTGCGACGCCCGCCGTTCCGTAAAGCAGAAGCTGCGGCGCTACCGTTACGCCGAGACGCCCGCGCACCGTGATGAGCCAGTCGGTCGACATGCTCTCCGTCAGCGAATAGCTCGTGCCGAGGAATGCCTCCGGAAACACCCCAGTCGGGTTCACCGATTTTCCAAGGCTAAAGGCGCCGAAATCGCCTTCGCCGCCGAAGACGATGCGGCCCACTTGCCAATTGTATCCAGCCTGGATGCCGCCCTTGAATCCGCTGCTGGAGAGACTGCCTGTGCCGCTTCTCGCGACGGCTGGCCCGTTTACTGCGGAAGTTGCGGCCGCGTCGCAGAAAACGGCTAACGTCGAACTTGGGCATCCCGGATCGGTCGAATAGTCGGACGAGCCCCACGCGCCACCGGCATTGAGGCCGATATAGCCGCCAGCGAAAGTCGGGGCCGCCACCATCACGACCTGCGGCTCGTAGCCGTCGGCGCGTGCGCTCGACGTCGCCACTGCGACAGCGGCTGCAATTGCCGCCACGTAAGCCGTTCTCATGGTGGCCCCGATTGCCCACGAACGATTGCTCATTGCATACCGTGAGTCGGATTCGACGCACAGGAGATGTCGTTCGGGCGAGCATAGGCCCGCCCGGTGTCCATGCCGTCGATTGCAAAACGCGCTATGCCGCCTTCTTCGCCTTTGAGGCTACCGCTGCAAGCTGGCCGACGAAGCCGCGCACGCCCTTCAGGCGGTCGCTCGGGAGATCCCACTCGGCACGGAAGACAAGCTTCTGGTCCGGCTGCACCTTGATCAGCCCGCGCGATGCCGTCACGAGCTGCACGAGGCCTTCGGGATTGGCGAACTGATTGCGGTAGATGGAGACGACCGCTCCACGCGGACCGGCATCGACCTGTGCAACGCCAGCCTGGCGACAGAGCGCCTTGATCTCCATGACGTCGAGCAGGTGTTCGACCTCTTCCGGCAACGGGCCAAAGCGGTCGACCAGCTCGGACGCGAAGTTGTCGATCTCCTCGCGCGTCTCAAGGGTCGAGAGGCGGCGGTACAGACCGAGGCGCAGTTGTAGATCGGCGACGTAAGCCTCGGGGATGAGCACCGAAGTGCCGAGAGAAATCGTCGGGCTCCACTGATCGGTCGCCGCTTCTTCGAGGTCGCCGCCCTTCATCGAGGCGACGGCCTCCTCCAGCATCGACTGATAGAGTTCGAAGCCGACCTCTCGGATGTGACCCGACTGCTCCTCGCCGAGAAGGTTGCCGGCGCCGCGGATGTCGAGATCGTGCGAGGCGAGCGAGAAGCCGGCGCCGAGCGTGTCGAGCGATTGCAGAACCTTGAGGCGCTTGTCGGCGCCCTCGGTCAGCGCCTTGCCGACCGGCGTCGTGATGTAGGCATAGGCGCGCGCCTTGGAACGGCCGACGCGGCCACGGAGCTGATAGAGCTGGGCGAGGCCGAACATGTCGGCGCGATGCACGATGAGCGTATTGGCGTTCGGGAGGTCGAGGCCGGATTCGACGATCGGCGTCGACAACAGGATGTCGTACTTGCCGTCGTAAAAGGCGGTCATCACGTCTTCCAGCTCGCCCGGCGTCAGTTGGCCGGTGGCGCGCGCGAACGTCAGCTCGGGCACGGCCTCGCGCAGGAACTCGGCGATGTCGTCGAGGTCGGAGATGCGCGGGGCGACGTAGAAACTCTGGCCGCCGCGGTAGCGCTCGCGCCGCAAGGCGTCGCGCACGATGATCGGGTCGAAAGGTGAAATGTAGGTGCGCACCGCAAGGCGGTCGACCGGCGGCGTGGTGATGAGTGACAACTCGCGCACGCCGGTGAGCGCGAGCTGCAATGTGCGCGGAATGGGCGTTGCCGACAGTGTCAGCACGTGCACGTCCTCCCGCAGCTTCTTCAGCCGCTCCTTATGACCGACGCCGAAGTGCTGCTCCTCGTCGATGATGAGAAGGCCGAGCCGCTTGAACTCAATCTGCTTTCCAAGCAGCGCGTGCGTGCCGACGACGATGTCGATGGAGCCGGACTTGAGCCCCTCCTTCACTTCGTTCAGCTCTTTGGCGCCGACGAGACGCGATGCCTGTGCGACAGCAATGGGGAGCCCCTTGAAGCGCTCAGTGAAGGTCTTGAAGTGCTGGCGCGACAGCAGCGTCGTCGGAACGACGACCGCGACTTGCAAGCCGTTCATCGCCGCGACGAATGCGGCGCGCAGAGCAACCTCGGTCTTGCCGAAGCCGACGTCGCCGCACACGAGCCGGTCCATAGGCCGGCCGGCACCCAGATCGGTGAGGACGGATTCGATGCTGGTTTCCTGGTCCTCGGTCTCCTCGTAGGGGAACCGCGCGACGAACTCGTCGTAGGCGCCTTCGGGCGTTGCGAGAGCCGGCGCTTCCTTGAGCTGGCGCAGAGCGGCGATCTTGATGAGTTCGGAAGCGATCTCGCGCAGGCGCTTCTTGAGCTTCGCCTTGCGCGACTGCCAGGCGACGCCGCCGAGCTTGTCGAGCTGGGAATCGGACTCGTCAGCGCCGTAGCGCGACAGAAGCTCGATGTTCTCGACCGGCAGGAACAGCTTGTCGCCGCCGGCATAGTGCAGCTCGAGGCAATCGTGTGGGGCGTTGAGGACGGTGATCGTTTTCAGGCCGGCGAAGCGGCCGATGCCGTGGTCAGAGTGAACGACGAGGTCGCCGACGGACAGGCTCGTCGCTTCAGTGAGAACGTCGACGGCCGACCGCTGCTTGCGGCGCGGGCGCACCAGGCGGTCGCCCAGGATGTCCTGCTCGCCGATGACGGCGAGCTCGGGCGTTTCGAAACCCTGCTCCATACCGAGGACGCCGACGCCCGTCGCTGTTCCGGGCAACGCCAGCGCGTCGGCGTAGGATTCGACGCGCTTTACGTCTTTCAGTCCGTGATCGGTGAGGAGCGTCACCAGCCGCTCGCGCGCGCCGGGGGTCCATGAGGTGACGATCACGCGGCGCTGTTCGCCCTGGATGCGGCGGATGTGTCCGACCACGGCGTCGAACACGTTGACGTCGCCCTGCTGGCGCTCGGCGGCGAAGGTGCGGCCGCCGCGTCCGCGCCAGGAGCGCACATGCGGCGCATCGGCTTCCTCGAACGGCGTCAGGCGGAACGAACGACGGGCGCCAATCGCCTTCGCATACTCGATGCGGTCGAGGAACATGCGGTCGGCCGGCACCGGCTTATAGGGCGGTCCACCGAACTTCTCTTCCTCGAGCGCCTCGCGGCGCGCGTCGTAGTGCTCAGCGATCTGGTCGAAGCGGCTCGCCGCTGATTCATCGGCGCGATGATCGAAGCTGACCGGCACGCCGGGGAGATAATCGAACAGGGTTTCAAGCTGCTCGTGAAACAGCGGCAACCAGTGCTCCTGTCCGGGATAGCGATGCCCGGTGCTGATCGCCTCATAGAGCGGATCATCGCCAGTTGCGCCCCCGAACAGCTCGACATAACGGGCACGGAACAGCTTCTCAGCCTCCTCGCCGAATGCGACTTCGCTCACCGGCATGAGCGCGAGCTTCTGCACCGCCTTCTCGGAACGCTGCGTCTTGACGTCGAAGGACTTGATGCTTTCGAGCGTGTCGCCAAAGAAATCGAGGCGTACCGGCGTGGCGCGGCCCGGCGGATAGAAATCCAGAATGCCGCCGCGCACCGCGAATTCGCCCGCCTCCATGACGGTGCCCGAGCGGGTATAGCCCATGCGCGTCAGGCGCTGCGTGAGGCGCGCCATGTCGATGCGCTGGCCGGGCGCCATCGCCTTGGTGGTCTGCTTGATGAAGGCGCGTGAGGGAATCCGCTGCAGAACCGAGTTGACGGTCGTCAGCACGACGGTCGGATGCTTGCGTGATGCGATCGCGAGCTTGGCGAGTGAAGCCATGCGCTGCGCGACGATGTCGGACGAGGGGCCGACGCGATCGTAGGGCACCGTATCCCATGCGGGGAACGTAATGACGCGCACCTGCGGCGCAAAGAACGAAAGCCCCTGCTCCAGTGCCTCGATGCGGCGGTCATCACGCGCGACGTGCAGCAGCGTGCCGGGCGGATTGTCGGCGCCAGCCTCGCCGACCAACTGGGCGAGCACCAGCGCGTCGAGCCCTTCGGGGACGCCGGCGACGGTCCACGCGGTACGCTTTTCCTCAGTGCCGCGGGTCGTCATCAGGTCTCCAGTTGCTTGCCGGATGCGGGCGAAGGCAATCCATGATGGGCGCGCAGATCGGCGACCCAGGTTTCAAATTCACCGGCCTCTGCGGCGTCTTCGGCGCCGTTGAACCAGGCGGTGATCAGCGGATCGGACAGCGCGAGGAAGCGCTCGAACGTCGACAACTGGCTTTCCGACATGCCCGGAAGGCGCGCCTCGGCGAAGCGGCCCAGGATGATGTCCATCTCCTTGGTGCCACGGTGCGATGCGCGATACGCGGCGCGTCGGCGCCGTATCTCGATGTCGTCGTTCATGAAGAACCGCTTCTTGGATAACCCTGCGGTGAGGCTTGACGCAGCGCGGCCTCGCGGCCACCCTCCCAGCCAATGTCCTGATCGCGAAATTCGTGGTCATGGCTGCTGGCGCGGAACGAATTTCGCGATCTAAAGGTCACTGAGCTAACAACTCTTGCTAGTGCGATTCAGATCGAGAAGTCCGCTTTTCCACCCAGCCGCACGTGACGTGGCGGACTTCGCGATCATCGCACTAGCTCGGGACGTTGATATAACGCCCGTTTCCAATTGCGCAAAGGGCTGAGGACGCCTCAAATCTTCCGCCCGCGCCATCCTTCGCCGGTCTGTCGAGGCCACTCCCAATGCGGCCCATCGAGCTGACGCCCCTCTTCGCCTCGCTTCAGTCGCTGACCGGGATCGGTCCGCGGCTGATCGTGCTGATGCGCAAGTGCGTCAACCTGCCCGCCGGGATCACCGAACCACGGGTGTTGGACCTCCTGTGGCACCTGCCGACGGGTGTCGTCGACCGGCGCGCCGAGCCGGCCATTGCCGAGGCCGTGCCGGGGTCCATCGCGACGCTCAAGGTGCGTATCCTGAAGCACTTCCCGCCACCGCGGGGCAACAACCGGGCGCCCTATAAGGTTCGGGTGGAGGACGACAGCGGCAAGCTGGACCTCGTGTTCTTCCACGCGGAGCGGAAATTCATCGAGCGCCAGCTTCCGGTCGGCGAGGAGCGCTACGTCTCCGGGCGGGTCGAGCGCTACTCCGACAAGCTGCAAATGTCGCATCCGGACTACATCGTGGCTCCGGACGCTCGCGACGACCTGCCGATGCTGGAGCCCGTCTATCCGCTGACTGCCGGCCTGTCGGGGAAGATCGTGCAGAAGGCTGCGCGGCAGGCGGTGGAGCGCGTGCATTCCGTGCCGGAGTGGCAGGAGCCGGCGTGGGTCAGCTCGCGCGAGTGGCCGACGTTCGATGCCGCTTTGCGGCGCCTGCACAAGCCGACCGATGCCGGTGACGTCTCGACGGGCGGGGCGCCCTGGCAGCGCCTCGCGTACGATGAACTGCTGGCCGGGCAGCTGGCCCTGGCGCTGGTGCGGCAGAACTTCAAGACGCGGCCGGGACGCATCATCCGGGGCGACGGCAGCGTGCGTGCGCGGCTCGCCGATGCTCTCCCCTTTTCGCTGACGAACGCGCAGCGCGAGGCCATGCGCGAGATCGAGGCCGACATGAGCGCACCGCGACGTATGCTGCGGCTGCTGCAAGGCGATGTCGGCTCCGGCAAGACGGTGGTCGCGCTGCTCGCGATGGCGATTGCCGTCGAGGCCGGCGCTCAGGCGGCTCTCATGGCGCCGACGGAAGTGCTTGCTCGTCAGCATCTCGAAACCATCGCGCCGCTGGCGGAGAAAGCCGGGTTGCGGCTTGGGTTGCTCACGGGGCGAGAGAAAGGCCGCGCACGCCGGGACGTGCTGGAACGGCTCGCGGCCGGAGAGATCGACATCATCATCGGCACGCACGCGCTGTTCCAGCCGGATGTCGTGTTTCGAGACCTCGCCTTTGCGGTCATCGACGAGCAGCATCGGTTCGGCGTGCACCAGCGCCTGTCGCTGCAATCGAAGGGCGGCAGCCAGGGCACGGACGTCCTGGTGATGACGGCGACGCCTATCCCGCGCACCCTCGTGATGACGCACTACGGCGACCTCGACGTCTCGCGCCTCAGCGAGAAGCCGCCGGGACGCAAGCCGATCGTGACGAAGAAGCTCCCCACGGAATCGATGGAGAAGCTGGTCGAGCGGCTGCGCACGCAGCTCGCCGAAGGCGCGCAGGTCTACTGGGTGTGCCCGCTGATCGAAAGCTCGGATGTGTCCGAGCTTGCCGCTGCCGAGGAACGGCACGCCTACCTGTCGCAGCTGTTCGGCAAGGAAAACGTCGGGCTTTTGCACGGCGGCATGCAGGACAAGGCGAAGGATGCGGCGATGGAGGCGTTCGCCGCCAATCAGCTCAAGATCCTCGTCGCGACGACGGTGATCGAGGTCGGCGTCAACGTGCCGAACGCGAACATCATGGTGATCGAGCACGCGGAGCGGTTTGGCCTCGCGCAGTTGCACCAGTTGCGCGGACGCGTTGGCCGTGGCTCGCGGGAGAGCTTCTGCATGCTGCTATACAAAGCGCCACTCGGCGAGACGGCGCGGCAGCGGCTGGAGATGATGGAGGACACCGAGGACGGGTTCCTCATCGCAGAGAAGGACCTCGAGCTGCGCGGTGGCGGCGAGGTGCTGGGCGCGCGCCAGAGCGGTACGCCCGGCTTCCGAGTGGCGGAGGTTCCGGGTTTCGAGGCTCTGCTGAGCGCCGCACGCGATGACGCGCGGCTCGTGCTGGCGGCCGACCCGATGCTCGCCTCGCCGCGGGGGCAAGCGCTGCGGACGCTGCTTTACATCTTCGAATGCGACGAGGCGGTAAGACTGTTCCGCGCTGCCTGACGCGGTGTGTCATGCGCTGCCGGCTGGCCTACTTCAGACGGGCGCTGGCTTACCATTGTTCTTCTTGTTGCGGCGGGACTGCTCGGCCAGTTCACGCAGCTTGGCCTGCGACTCGGGCGTCACCATGCCGGCGGAAATGATGACCTTCGCCGCATCCTCGATCGTCATGTCGAGGAAGACGACCTCGCTGCGCGGCAGGAAGCATACGAAGCCGGTCGGCGGCACGATGCCGGTCGGCATGAAAACGGTGAGCAGGTCGCCTTCGCTGCCGGGCATGGCGCGGCCGATCTCGCCCGTCGTCTCGCCGGTGACGAACACGATGGACCATAGCCCTTTGCTCGGGAACTCGATGAGGCCGACCTTCTGGAACGCCTGTCCCGGACCGCTCGCCGTGACGACCGATTCAAAGATCTGCTTCAGCGCGCTGTAGACGTTGCGCACGATGGGCATGCCGCCGAGCATCTGCTCGCCGAACGAGATCAGGGTGCGGCCAAGGAGGTTGGCGGCGAGTGCGCCGATGAGCGTCAGTGCGACGATGCCGACGACGAGGCCGAAGCCGGGGATGGGGAACGGGAGATAGGTGTCAGGCAGGTAAGCCGTCGGAACAAACGGCTTGATCCAGGCGTCGGTGACGTTGATGAACCACCACGCGAAGTAGAGCGTGATGGTGACGGGGCCGACGATGACGAGGCCGGTCAGGAAGTAGTTTCGCAGACGCGCGCCGACGTGCCAGCCCGCGGAAGGGTCTTCGCGCACGAGCTTGCGGAGGCCGGCGCGCAGCTCAGCGGAGGCTTCCTGCGGTCCTTTGCGTGGATCGGCGGAGGTCATCGACTATCCCACGGAGCCTTGGCCAAGCGATGCGCCGTCGATCCGAGCGGATCGGGACGATCGACCGAGGCTAACCGGATTTTCCCATGGTTTTGCCGCCGGCGTAAGTGTGCACCTTAGCCGATGGGAGCTAAAGCTTCGGCAATCCGGCGCCTGAGCGAGCGTGAACGGTTATTCCGTGACGACCAGACAATCGAATCCGTCGGGTTTCAGCGAGTTGCAGAGGCGTTGGGGTTCGCTTTCGTTGGCGAACGGCCCGATCCGCACCCGGTAGAAGGTGCCCATGCTGCCGATGACGGTTTCATCGACCTGCGGGCGACGGCCACCGAGCACGTTCGCGTGCCGACCGACGAGCAGGCCAGCCAGCGCCTCGGCCTCGGAGCGCGACCTAACGGCCGCGACCTGCAGCTTGATGCCACCCGATCCGGCGACGGAAGAAGCCGGCGGGCGCCCTGGCTCAGCGACGGCGGCAACCTGGGTCATATATGGCGCACCCACCTCAGCCGGCCGGGATGGGGCAGACGATGCGGATTGCGGGACGACTTCGGTCGCGGCTCCCCATCCAGCATGCTCGGGCTCCTGGGCGACCGATGCCGTAGCGGCGGGGGCAGTTTCACTGCTCGATCCGCCACCAAACAGGTTGGAGAAGAACCCGGTTATGCCGCTGCCCGAACTTGATGACGGGGTTGGGGCGGCGGCTGCGCTCGGGGGCGCAGCGGCACTGGTCGATGCCGATGCCTGGGCTGGGCTGCCTGGAAGAGCCGGCGCCTCGGCGTAAGAGGACTTCGGAACCGGCGGGACTTCGCTCACACCCGATTCCTGGTACGCGAGCGCGCGGTTCTTGATGGCGTCGGCGCGTTCGGCCTCGGACAGGCCGCCCTTCAGCCAAAGCGCGCTCGTGAGATCGGAGACGGCAAAGCCAGGCTTGCCCGTCTTGCGGAACGTGAGGCCGCGGTAATACAGGACGCGCGGCATCTGGTTGGCGGGCATGCCGGCGCGGATCGCCGCTTCGAAGGCCCGCATCGCCTCATCGTACTTGCCGAGGCCGTAAGCCTTTATGCCGCCTTCGAAAATCTGCTGGACCAGGACGCCCGACTTGGCCGCGCCCTCCTCAGACGGCTCGTTGGCGGCCGCAACAGGGAGCGCGAGGGCCCAAAGGCCCGCAATCAGCGCAAGAATGCGTACCATATCCCCCATCACCCGATTCCAGTCGCCTGCGGCGCTGCCCGTTCTTTGCCCGCGAACGTAAGCCAAGCTCATTATCGAGGCAAATCCGCGGCCAAGATGACGGCCGTGCACTGCCCCGCGCCTACTCGACGGTGACGGACTTCGCCAGATTACGCGGCTGATCGACGTCGGTGCCCATCAGAACCGCCGTATGATAGGCCAAAAGTTGCACCGGCACTGCATAGATCAGCGGATTCGTGAATTCGGACGCCTTCGGCATGGCGATGTGCGCCGCCACCTTGCAGCCGATGGTGTCGGGGTTGACGTCCGAGATGAGGATGATCTGCCCACCGCGGGTCGCCACTTCCTGCATGTTCGAGACCGTCTTTTCGAACAACTCGTCGTGCGGGGCGACGACGATCACCGGAACATTCTCGTCGATCAGCGCAATAGGTCCGTGCTTCAGCTCGCCGGCGGCGTAGCCCTCGGCGTGGATGTAGGAGATTTCCTTGAGCTTCAGAGCGCCTTCCAGCGCCAAAGGATAGCTGGTGCCGCGACCGAGGTAGAGAACGTCGCGAGCCTTCGACAGCATCTGGGCGATGGCGATGTACTGCTCCTCGTTGCGCAGGATATTCGAGATGTGACGCGGGACCTCAATCAGCGCCTGAACGAGTGCGCGCTCCTGCTCGGCGTTGACCTTGCCGCGGGCGCGGGCAAGGCCCAGCGCAAGGCAGGCCAGCACGGAGAGCTGGCAAGTGAACGCTTTGGTCGAGGCGACGCCGATTTCCGGGCCGGCGAGCGTCGGCAGCACGATGTCGGACTCGCGCGCGATGGAGGACGTGCGCACGTTGACCACGGCGGCTATGCGCTGCGCCTCAGACTTTGCGTGGCGGAGAACGGCAAGCGTGTCCGCCGTTTCGCCCGACTGCGACACGAAGAGCGCGAGCCCGTTCTTGGAAAGCGGCGGCTCGCGGTAGCGCATCTCGGAGGCGACGTCGATTTCAACGGGGAGGCGTGCGTAGCGCTCGATCCAGTATTTGCCGACGAGACCGGCGTAATAGGCAGTGCCGCAGGCCGACACCGTAGCGCGCGGCAGCGCGACCGGATCGACGCCAAGCTCGGGAATGCGCACGGTGCCTGCGGCCATGTCGATGTAGTTGGCCAGCGTGTGGCTGATGACCTCGGGCTGCTCGTGGATTTCCTTCGCCATGAAGTGGCGGTGGTTGCCCTTGTCGACGAGGAGCGAAGATGCAACCGACTTGATCTGCGGACGATCGACGCGCTTGCCGCCGCGATCATAGATCTCGACGCCGGCGCGGTGCAGGACGGCCCAATCGCCTTCCTCGAGGTAGGTGATGGCGTCGGTGAATGGCGCGAGCGCAATGGCGTCGGAGCCAAGGTACATCTCGCCGGTTCCGTGCCCGATGGCGAGGGGGGAGCCCTGGCGGGCGGCGATCATCAGATCATCATGCCCTGCGAAAATGATGGCGAGCGCGAAGGCACCCTGTAGGCGTGCAAGCGCGCGGCGCACGGCCTCCTCGGGCGTCGCGCCCTTGTCCAGCTCTTCGGTGACGACGTGGACGATGGCTTCGGTGTCGGTATCGCTTTCGAAGACGTAGCCCTTGGCGACGAGCTCCTCTTTCAAATCGCGATAGTTCTCGATGATGCCGTTGTGCACGACCGAGACCTTGCCGTTCATGTGGGGATGCGCATTGCGCTCGGTGGGGCGGCCGTGCGTCGCCCAGCGCGTGTGGCCGATGCCGGTGTGTCCCTTCAGCGGCTCCTGTAGCAGGCGCCCTTCCAGATTGCGCAGCTTGCCCTCGGCGCGGCGGCGCTCCAAGTGGCCGTTCTCGACCGTCGCGATGCCGGCCGAGTCATAGCCTCGGTATTCCAGCCGACGCAGAGCATCGACGAGATCGGTTGCAACGGACTTTGTTCCGACAATTCCAACGATGCCGCACATGCGATCCGAATCCCTCAGCCTGCGCCGGCAATAGTGCTAGCGTTTGCTTAATATGGCCCTCAAATCACAGAGTGTTTCTGCGATTTTCCGCCGCTGGCCGGGCGGGTTCGGGCCATTGCTTAATCAGTCTTTGCCTTGCGTTTCGACATCATGGCTCGAAACTTGGCTGCCCAGCCTGGGCGCTCCTCCTGGCTGGAGCGCTCCAGCGCAAGCGAATCGTCCGCCACGTTCTTGGTGATGACACTGCCGGATCCGATATAGGCGCCCGCGCCGATCGTCACAGGGGCGACAAGGGACGTATTCGAGCCGACGAACGCCCCCTCACCCACTTCGGTACGGGCTTTGTTGAATCCATCATAGTTGCAGAAGATGGTGCCCGCGCCGATGTTCGCACCCGCGCCGACAGAGCCGTCACCCAGATAGGACAGGTGGTTGGCCTTGGCGCCGGCCCCTAGCTTGACGTTCTTCACCTCGACGAAATTTCCGATATGCACATCGGGGCCGAGCTCGGCGCCGGGACGCAGGCGGGCAAACGGTCCGATGCGCGCGTTCCGGCCGATGTGAGCGCGCTCGAAATGGCAGTTGGCCTTGATCTCTACGCCGTCCTCGACGACGACGCCGGGTCCGAAGAAGACATTCGGCTCGATCAGGACATCGCGTCCGATCTTGGTGTCGAAGGACAGCCAGATTGTTTCGGGGGCGATCAGCGTTGCGCCTTCGCGCATGACTGCGGCGCGCGCACGTTTCTGGAAGATGCCTTCGGCCACTGCGAGCTGGTCGCGCGAGTTGACGCCCAGAACATCGTCCTCCGCGCAGGTGACGACGGCTGCCCGGGCGCCGTCCCGCCGCGCGATCTCGACCGCGTCGGTCAGATAGAATTCACCCTTGGCGTTGTCGTTGCCGATGCGGGCCAGGACACCCAGGACATCGTCGACGCGGAACGCCATGACGCCGGAGTTGCAGAGGCGAACGTCGCGCTCGGCTTCCGTCGCGTCCTTGTGCTCACGGATCGCGGTGAGCCAGCCGTCACCGTCGGTCAGCAGGCGCCCATAGCCGGTCGGGTCGGCAGCATCGAAGCCGAGGACAGCGATGGCGGCACCGGTATCGAGACGCGCCAGCAGTGCCTTCAGTGCTTCCGCCGGGAGCAGAGGCGTATCGGCGTAGAGAACGAGCACATCGCCGGAATGACCGGCGAGCGCCTCACGCGCAGCGAGCACGGCATCGGCTGTTCCGCGCTGGCTCTGCTGCACGAAGACGCTGGCGCCAGGTGCCTGCACCTCGGCTTCCTTGCGCACCACCTCCATGCCGGGCCCGACGACGACGGCGAGCTTGTCTCCGCCGATCTGCTTTGCGACGTCGAGCACGTGCCCGAGCATCGAGCGCCCGCCGATCTTATGCAGCACCTTGGGCAGCGACGACTTCATGCGCGTGCCCTGTCCGGCCGCGAGCACGACGACAAGCAGGGGGCGAGCACTCATGCAGATCTCGTATCCGGTTGGAGGGCGCTTTACAGATGCGGTGGCGGCGTCGGGCGCGGATTTGCGACGGGCGCCGGATTCGGTTGCCGTCTTCTATACCGACCCGCGGCGCGACCCAACAAGGCGGCGCAAATGTGTCGAGCCGTGTTGCTCTCCCCAGTGCATGATCTGTGGCTAGGCGGGCACAGGCACACGCGCAATTCCGCTAATTTCAATGGGTTGCAGCCGACCGTGATTCCATCCACAGGCAGGGCCGCGATGGCCTGAGTGCTCGCGTTGCTCAGCGCGCGCGACTCACCGAGTCTCGGCTCGTCATTCCGTTGCAGGCCGTGCCCGGTAATTCACTCCGAGCGTCGGCCGCGCGAAATCAGGCCCTGTGCCGCGTATGAAACCGTGGAAATGAAGAATGTCCGTAGACTCATCCTTTGCCCCGGCGCGGCGCCGCACGTTCACGCCCTACGTTATTCTCTACCTCGTCGCTGCGGGCTTTGCCGCCGCCTACCTCGTGTTCCTGGGGATGCGCCCTGATCTCGTTGCGATGTGGGGCTCGAAGACCGACGAGACACACACCGCATTGCAGGAAACCCAGCGCACTGTGGAGCGCGCCATCGCCGACATCGACCCGTTGAAGCAGGGCGTCGGTGAAGTGAAGGCGCAGGTTGCCGGCGTCAGATCCGGTCTCGAGGAGGCTGCAGAGCGCGATCGGATCCTGCTGGAGAAGGTCGAAGCTCTCGAGCGGGCCGCGGCTGAGAAGGCTGCCGCCGCCCAGGCTGCCGCTGCGAAGAAGCAGGCCGCGGCAGCACCGGCGAAGAAGCCAGCCGCCGAAGGGATCGAGACGGGTAGCATCGACGAGAAGAAGGCGGCCGCAGCGCCGGCTAAGCCGCCGCAGGTCGGCGTGCTGCTCGCGACGGGTCCTTCGGTCGACGCGCTGCGGCTGAGCTGGACGATCCTCAACGATCGCGCTGCGGACACTGTGAAGTCGCTGCATCCGCGCTACGTCGTCAGCGGCAAGGACAATGAACGGACCTATGGTCTCGTCGCTGGACCGCTGGAAACGATCGCTGACGCAAAGGCTGTCTGCAAGACGATGGCCGATCGCGGCATGGCATGCGAGGTCAGCCAGTTCCGCGGCAACTCGTTCTGATCTTCGGCACTTGAGCCATTCAGCGCTTCGGGCCTCTGGCGGACACGCCGAGGCCCGAAGCCGTTTCATGGGTCGCGCCTAAAGCCTAGGGCTGCGCGACCGAAAACGTATCGCAGGCTTCTATATCGCCGGACTGGGCCCCGCGCAGGAACCAGCGCGTCCGCTGCTCGGTCGTTCCATGCAGGCCAACACGTTGCAGCGTTGCTTGCGATTTGCCAGCGAGAATCTTGTCGTCGCCTATGTCTGACAGGATGGCGAGAAGATCGGCACGGAACTGCACGGAGCCTGCCCAAGCAGGGCTGTCGTGTATCCAGACGCCCGCAAGACAATCCGCCTGCAGTTCGAAGCGGCGCACGTACTCGGGGCCGTCCGCGGGCGATGAATGGATCGCGCGGCTCAGAGCGTGGAAATGGCCGTTGAGGTTCTGGATGTGGTGGCCGATCTCGTGGCCGATCAGGAACGTGATGCCGGCCTCGGCCTCAGCCTCAGACCCGAACTTCGCCATGAGCTGCTGCGCCGTCCGGGTGCCGACGAACACCGTCTGATTGCCGCTGCAGTAAGCCGGGCCGTCGCCGCTGTAGAGGCCGTAGCAGTTGTCAGGGCCGAGGCGAGATACAAAGCGCACGCTGACGGCCGCGATCTCGCTCGCACGAGGCTGCATCAGGCGGCTCCAGGTGGCAATGGAATCGTCGAGTGCGCGCGTGACGATGCCCTGCAAGCGCATTTCCGGCGGAGGCAGTCCGGTATCAGAGTGGTTGTCAGAGTGGCCAGGGATGGGATCGGGCGGCGTGGCACGCGCCGGGCGGTCGAAGGCGACAAAGAGACCTGCCAGCCCGGCGATGGCGGCGAAAGGTGTGGCGATCCGTTTGTCTCTCTTCATGGAGCAAGCCTTTCGGCGGTCATAACTCCAATATTGGGGTTCGGGTTGCTAAAGCCTCGCTACAGCTGTCCATCTCGATTTTGCTCGACCGCGGCTCAAAGGCTGTTCGTATTGAAGGTATCGCACTGCGCGATATCGCCGGCTTCGAGGCCGCGCTTGAACCAGCGCACCCGTTGCTCGGAACTGCCGTGCGTGAAGGCGTCCGAGACGACCTGACCCTGCGTGCGGCGCTGGATCATATCGTCGCCGATCTGGCTTGCCGCGTTCAGCCCTTCCTCGACGTCACCGGGCTGCAGGCGGTTCTTCACCTGATCGTTGAGGTTGGCCCACACGCCGGCGAGGCAGTCCGCCTGCAGCTCCATGCGAACCTGGATGGCGTTGGATTCGCGCTCGCTCGACTGCGCCTTGAGCTCCTGTACCTTGTCGGCGATGCCCAGGAGCTTCTGGACGTGGTGGCCCACTTCGTGCGCAATCACGTAGGCCTGGGCGAAGTCGCCCGGCGCGTCGAACTTGCGCTTCATCATGTCGTAGAACGACAGGTCGATGTAGATCTTGCGATCGAGCGGACAATAGAACGGCCCCATTTGGGATACTCCGGTGCCGCAGGCCGTGCGCGTTGCGCCGCTGAACAGCACCATCTGCGGCTCGGAGTAGCGGCGACCGAAACTCTGGAAGACCTTGCCCCATACGTCCTCGGTGTCGGCCAGCACTTGCGAGACGAAGCGCTTCATGTCG
>JASBSU010000011.1 GCA_030148725.1 Hyphomicrobium sp. | reverse complement strand
GCTGATGTAGTAGCCGCTTTCATCAGCGCTGGCAGAACAAATCGAAGAAACCAAAACGGCGCAGCAAATCGCGCCGACAGAAACACGCATACGAACCCCCGCACGCAACACAACTCGAACTAACCAGCATTAACTGTCGTGTGCCGCCGCTAGGCAACCTCGAAGCGAACGTGATTCAACCGATGCCAGAGGGGTTGTTGCTATCGGAACACATTGGTCGAAACCCAATAGGGGTGCGGCGGCCAGCCTCGCTGCGCACTCAACCTTTGCGGTCGCCTGACCACAGGCGGCGCGGTCTCGAACGCTCGCTGATATCCCGTTCCAGCAGCCTGCGCAGCGCCCGGTCGATTTCCGGGCGCGATTCAACGGGCGCTTGATCCAGCTCACATTTCAACTGCTTACCAAGTGATAACAGTGCTTTGCGCTGTTTATCGTTGGTCATGACCTTTCCCGGTAGAAAGGGTTTCCAACGCCTGCACCCGGGAACCTGTTCCTGCCGTTGATCGAACGGAGGAGGCGGTCGCCGCGTTCAGATGAGTAAAGGCCGTTTAACCTAGCGATGGCTGCGTCTTGCAATGTTGTCGCCAATCCTCTGCGAGGGCCGCACATGCCGACACAAAAACCGAAGTCCAGAACGCACCAGTCGCGCAGTTCCAAAAGCAGCGAGAAGAAGCCTCGCGCCTCCGCCAAAGCCACACGCCGCAGGACCGGAACCAAACCGCTCGCCGTAGCCGATGCGGTCCTGCGTGAGCCCGTAAAGGCCGCCCCGATGCTCAACCCGATGACTGTTTTGGAGCCTCTGCGGCAACGGATGGTCGACCACCAGATCGCATGGTTCGGTATGGTGATGGCCTTTTCCCCGGCGCACGTCATTGCGGACCAGCAGGCGGCGTTCTGGAAGGGTGTCGTGGGCACCGGGAATGCCGATGTCAGCCGCCGCAGCGCCAAACCCAGCCGAGCCGCGCAACGCGCTTCCAAGCGCGCCTAATTCGGCTTTACGTCCGCCGCGTCGATCAGCACGTCCTCGACGTGCCAGGCCGTATGGGCCGGAAACAGCGTGCCCTGCACGGCAACGCGCTTGCCGACCGGCAGTTCGGTGCCGATCGCCTCGCCAGCGATTTGAATGCGCGTCACAGGCGTTTCGACGCTCTGAGGGGCGTCCTCGTCTCCCGGCGCCACTGGCGGAGCATCGACGCAAATCTGCTCATCGAGCGCCAGATAGACGTAGTTGAACGCTCCCTGCGCCTCGTGATTTCCGGTCCCGGATTTGAGCACCCCTTGCAGCGATGCCTGCTTGTCGAACTCCACCCGAGGGTGCCCTTCGCACGCCAGCGCGGGCCCGAAATATGCCCACCCAATCGTCAAGGTGAGTCCCGCCAGAACGCTGCGCACCATACGCCGACCTCCCATCATCCGACGGCGCCAATCTAGCGCAGACACGCGACACCGCGAATGGGAAGAAGAACCGAGTTCGCCGCAAGGCTAATGGTCAGCGGCCGACCACCACCGGATGACCGGCATCGGCGCGCGTGATGCGGCAGCCCTCCACGACATGCACGGCGACCTCCCGCAAGCGGTCCGGGTCCCGCTGCCCGACCCGCACCGCGGCCATGATGCGCAGCGCCAGGGCACGTTTGATTCCGGCTTTCTCCGGGTCGATCTTGACCGGGCTGCGGGCCTCGACCTCGGTCCAAGCCTCTTCCAGCGCCTGCCCCATGATCGACAGCGTCTCGGGATCGAACGAACGGTGCGGCATCGGGCTCTCCCTTGGGCATTTGCGGGGAGGCAAATCACACCAGCCTCACAGAACGATGACAGCCGCGGACCGATCGCCCCCCAGCCTATCCAGGGGCACGGCGCCGCCCGCTTGACAGCGGCAAGCGGGGCGTGTTTCTGCGCCCATCGACCGCCACAGAAGCCTCATCTTACATGGCCATTGCATTCATTTTCCCCGGGCAGGGCAGCCAGGACGTCGGCATGGGCCGCGAGCTGGCGCAGAACTTCGCCTCCGCACGCGAAGTATTCGACGAGGTTGACGATGCCCTCGGCCAGAAGCTCTCGCAGATCATGTGGGAGGGCCCGAAGGAAACGCTGACGCTCACCGAGAACGCCCAGCCCGCCCTGATGGCGGTGTCCATGGCGGTGATGCGCGTTCTGGAGCGTGAGCACGGCTTCAAGCTGCAGGACAAGGTGAAGTTCGTCGCCGGTCACTCGCTTGGAGAGTATTCCGCCCTCGCCGCCGCCGGCGCTTTCTCGCTCTCGGACACCGCACGCCTCCTGAAGCTGCGTGGCCAGGCGATGCAGGCTGCCGTCCCGGTCGGCAAGGGCGCCATGACCGCGCTGCTTGGCGTCGGCCTCGACGTCGCCCGCAAGGTCGCCGAGGAAGCTGCCCAGGGCGATGTCTGCCAGGTCGCCAACGACAATGAGCCCACTCAGGTCGTGCTGTCCGGCGACAAGGTCGCCCTCGATCGCGTGCCCGAGATCGGCAAGGCGCATGGCGTGCGCCGCGCGGTGCCGCTTCCTGTGTCCGCCCCCTTCCATTGTGCGCTGATGCAACCCGCCGCCGATGCGATGCGCGAGGCCCTGTCCAAGGTGACCGTCAACGCGCCGGTCGTGCCGGTCGTCGCCAACGTTCTGGCCACGCCGATCACCGATCCCGACGAGATCCGCCGCCGCCTCGTCGACCAGGTCGTCGGTACCGTGCGCTGGCGCGAATGTGTTACGTACATGACCGCCAATGGCATTTCCGATGTCTATGAGATCGGCGCCGGCAAGGTTCTCGCGGGCCTCGCCAAGCGCATCGATCCCGCGCTCAATGCCATGAGCGTCGGCACGCCCGCCGACATTGAGCCCGCACTCGCGCGCCTCAACAGCTGATAAGGATTTCCGTGATGTTCGACCTGACAGGCAAGACCGCTCTCGTCACCGGCGCGACCGGTGGCATCGGAGGCGCCATCGCCCGCGCTTTGTATGCCCAGGGCGCCACCGTCGCCGTCTCGGGACGCCAGGCCGACAAGCTCGAGGAGCTGGCGAAGGAGTTCGGCGACCGCGGCCACGTCCTGCCGTGCGATCTCGCTAAGCGCGATGAGGTTTCAAAGCTGATCGAACAGGCCGTTGGCAAGCTTGGTCGCCTCGACATTCTCGTCAACAACGCCGGCCTGACACGCGACAACCTCTTCATGGTGATGAAGGACGAGCAGTGGGACGACGTCATCGCCGTCAACCTGACTTCGACCTTCATGCTCTGCCGCGCCGCCGCCCGTGCCATGCTGCGCGCCAAGCCGAATTTCGGCCGTATCATCAACATCGCCTCGGTGTCGGGCGTGTTCGGCAACCCGGGCCAGGGCAACTATGCCGCCTCCAAGGCCGGCATGATCGGCATGACCAAGTCGCTCGCCCGTGAGGTCGGCCCACGCGGAATCACCGCCAACTGCATCGCGCCGGGCTTCATCACGACGCCCATGACGGCCGCCCTGAACGAAAAGCAGACCGAGGAAATCGCCAAGATGATCCCCCAGCAGCGTTTCGGCGCTCCCGAGGAGATCGCGGCGGGTGTGGTCTATCTCGCCAGCAATGAAGCCGGCTACATCACCGGACAGACCTTGCACATCAACGGCGGCATGGCGATGGTCTGAGCCGGATGGTAAATGTGCATCAGTTGAGCCTACCGCTTGGCCTCAAAGGCGAATTCCGTTCTCAAATGCCTCAGGCAGAGAGTGCGGTCGAATGCTGGCCAAGCCCATTGAAGTGTGTTAACGAGCCCAACGGTTTTTCGACCCTCGCAGCACCTGCGCGAGTAAACGAAGGGCCAGGGTTCGGCCGCCGCACGGAGTGCGAACAAGTGGAATAGCGCGTCGTTTCGATACCGGTCGGCCGCGTGCTTCTTTATAGAAGCATGGGGACATGACCCGGGGACGGGCTAAACCAAAACCACCGAATTTAACGAACTGCCAAAAGCAAACGGACGCGAGGGAAGACTATGAGCGATGTCGCTGAGCGCGTGAAGAAGATCGTCGTGGAGCATCTTGGCGTGGAGGCCGACAAGGTCACCGAGAATGCCAGCTTCATCGATGATCTGGGCGCTGACAGCCTGGATACGGTTGAACTCGTGATGGCTTTCGAGGAGGAGTTCGGCTGCGAAATCCCCGACGATGCTGCCGAGCACATTCTGACCGTGGGTGACGCGGTGAAGTTCCTCGAGAAGAACGCCAGCGCGGCCTGAAGCCGTCGCCTGCCTTAGCGGCGTATTTCCTAGCTTGTAGCTTGCGCTCCAATCCGAGCACCCCGACGTCAGGCGCATTGCGCCTTGACTTCGGGGCATGACCGGGCCGCAAGCTAGGAGCGCCGGTCGCATTGCTGCTTCGAAGGATTACGATGCGTCGGGTCGTCATTACAGGTTTGGGCATCGTCTCGCCGGTCGGCTGTGGGGTGGAAGCCTCCTGGCAGGCTCTGCTTGCTGGCGCCAATGGCGCGCGGCGCATCGAGGAATTCGAGATCGACGACATCTCGGCCCAGATCGCCTGCTTCATTCCGCGCGGCTCCAAGGAAGAGGGCAAGTTCAATCCCGACGATTGGATGGAGCCCAAGGAGCAGCGCAAGGTCGATGACTTCATCATCTACGCGATGGCTGCTGCCGAGCAGGCCATCGTCGATAGCGGCATCGACCTCAAGACCGACGAGCAGCAGGAGCGCGCCGGCGTTCTCATCGGCTCCGGTATCGGCGGCCTTCCCGGCATCGCCGAAACCTCGATCCTGCTGAAGGAAAAGGGACCGCGCCGCGTCTCGCCCTTCTTCATTCCTGGGCGCCTGATCAATCTTGCTTCCGGCTACGTCTCGATCAAACACAAGCTGAAGGGCCCGAACCACGCAGTCGTGACGGCCTGCTCGACCGGCGCGCACGCCATCGGCGACGCAAGCCGCATCGTTGCGCTGGGCGACGCCGACATCATGGTCGCCGGCGGCACCGAATCCCCCATCTGCCGTATCGCGATGGCCGGCTTCGCCGCCTGCCGCGCATTGGCAACCGCATTCAATGATCGCCCGCAAGCCGCATCGCGTCCCTACGACAAGGACCGCGACGGCTTCGTCATGGGCGAGGGCTCCGGCGTCGTCGTGCTGGAAGAGTACGAGCACGCCAAGGCGCGAGGCGCCAAGATCTACGCCGAGGTCATCGGCTACGGCATGTCGGGCGACGCCTATCACATCACCGCGCCGAGCGAAGACGGCGATGGCGCCTATCGCTGCATGCGGGCCGCGCTGAAGCGCGCCGACATCGATGTCAGCGACATCGACTACGTAAACGCGCACGGCACGTCGACCATGGCCGACACGATCGAACTCGGCGCGGTCGAACGCCTTTTCGGCAACGCCGCCGGCAAACTTTCCATGTCGTCGACCAAGTCGGCGACCGGGCATCTGCTCGGCGCTGCGGGCGCCGTCGAGGCGATCTTCTCGATCCTCGCCATTCGCGACAACATCGTGCCCCCGACGCTCAACCTCGACAATCCCGAGGTCGAGACGGTGATCGATCTCGTGCCGCACAAGGCAAAGAAGCGTGAGGTCAACACCGTTCTCTCGAACTCGTTCGGGTTCGGTGGCACCAACGCCTCGATCATCCTGCGCCGGGTGTCCTGAGGCATCGGCGCCACGAGGCGCCGGCCGCGCGTGTTCTTCCGTCAGGTTACTCCCGCTTTTGCCATATTTGGCTCTAGTGTGATGGCACCGCATCCGCC
The DNA here is from genome assembly GCA_030148725.1 of Hyphomicrobium sp. GTDB lineage: Bacteria > Pseudomonadota > Alphaproteobacteria > Rhizobiales > Hyphomicrobiaceae > Hyphomicrobium_A. The sequence continues at coordinate 27,461 of JASBSU010000011.1, read as the reverse complement.
GGCCCGGTGAGCCCGGTTGCGCGCGAGGCTCTTGACCGGAATCACCCGCGCGGCGCTATGATTCTGGTTGCGAGGTACGCTTGCGCACCCAGGACAGGATCGTGGGCATGATCCAAGGCAGCTCGGCAATGGGGATGCTCGTGTCGGACCGATATTTGCGCCGGCCAGCAGCAAGGACGGGTTCGTTGGGAGCGCAGGCTTGAACACCATTCCTCCATCGAGGCAGGACGTTTCGTACCGCCGCGCTGCAATCCGCCCGCGCTCGCCTGCCGAGATGCTCGAGCCCTCGCGCCCGCCAGGTCCGCCGCGCGGCGCACCACAACCGAATGCGCCCAAACGCGGCGCGCGCTTCATGCGCATCCTGAGTGGCGTGCTGACGCTCTGCCTCTTCCTCATGGTGGCAGCAGGTGGCCTCGCGGCGCTGCTCTATCATCAGTACGAGGAGCCAGGTCCGCTCGCCGTTGCCCGCGTCATCGCCGTTCCCAAGGGCGAGGGCCGCATCGAGATCGCAAGCCGCCTCGAAAAGGAAGGCGCGATTTCCAACCGCTGGGTTTTCATCGCCAGCTATCTCCTGCGCAACGCGCTGGGCAAAAAGCCGATCGAACTCAAGGCTGGCGACTACGAGATCAAGAAGAACGCCAGCATGGCAGATATCATGGAGATGCTGTCCGCCGGTCGCGGCGTGCTCTCCAAGATCACCATCCCCGAAGGCCTGACGAGCATGCAGATCGTCGAGCGCCTGCGCCAGGAAAGCGAACTGACGGGCGACATCACGGAAATTCCGCCCGAGGGTGCACTGCTGCCCGACACCTATCGCTTCTCGAAAGGCATGGATCGCCGCGAACTCCTCGACCGCATGCAGGGCGAGATGCAGCGCTTCTTGGCAAACGCCTGGGAACGCCGGCAGCCGAGCCTCCCGATCGCGACGCCCGAGGAGGCGATCATCTTCGCTTCCATCGTCGAGAAGGAAACCGGCAGAGCGGATGAGCGCGGCCGCGTTGCAGCGGTCTTCATGAACCGCATACGCAAGGGGATGCGTCTTCAGTCGGACCCGACGGTGATCTACGGAATCGTCGGTGGTCAGGGCTCGCTCGGCCGCTCGATCACGCGCACCGACCTCGACACGAAGACCTCGCACAACACCTACCAGATACCCCGCCTGCCGCCGACGCCGATCTGCAACCCAGGCCGCTCCGCAATCGAAGCCTCGCTCAATCCGCCGACCACGACCGACCTCTACTTCGTCGCCGATGGCACCGGCGGACATACATTCTCCGACACGCTGAAAGAGCATAATTCGGCCGTCAGCACGTGGCGCAAGGTCGAGCGTGAGCGCAAGAAGGAGTCGGAGGCCGCGGCCTCAGCGCCCTCGAATCCGGACGCCCTGCCGATCCTCAATGCCGCCCAGCCGAGCGCCTCCCCGGCCGCCCAGGCGGCGCCCAGCGCCAAAGCGCCGGCCGGTGCCGCCATCCCGCTTCCGGTCCGCAAGCCCAAGTCCTGAGGGTAAACGGGGAACCGTTCCCCAGCGCCCGGCCTGCCCACATCCGCCCGCCTTGTTGGCGGTGCCGGCTACGGGTAGATTTCCCGGTGCGTTGGGCTTGCCGGCGCCGAAGCCCAACGGAGCGGCAATGACGATCAAGAGCATGACCGGCTTTGCGCGCACCGACGGCGCGCTCGACGGCGCGAGCTGGCACTGGGAAGTGCGCAGCGTCAACGGCCGCGGGCTGGACCTGCGTCTGCGGTTGCCCCCCGGCCTCGAAGCGCTGGAGCCCCGCGTCCGCGAAGCCGTATCGCGTAGTCTGACGCGCGGAAGCATCAACATCACACTCGTGGCCGCCCGTGGTGCCGGGAACACTGAGATCCGTCTCAACGAGCGCGCACTGACGCAGGTCATGCAGGCCGCCGACCGCATTCGTTCGCTGACCGACGCCGCCCCGCCGCGCATCGACGGCCTGATCGCCATCAAGGGCGTCGTCGACGTTATCGAGCCCGAGGACGACCCCGCGCAAATTGAAGCGCGCAGCGAAGCCATACTGAAATCGCTGGAGGAGGGGCTCGACGCGCTCGTTGCCGCCCGCACCTCGGAAGGCACGCGCCTCGCAGCCGCGCTCGAAGCGCATCTGGCTGAGATCGAGCGCCTCGTCGAAGTCGTGCGCACTTCGCCGGCGCGCACCCCAGACGCCATCGAGGCGCGCCTCAAAGAACAGATCCGCCGTCTCGTCGACGCGGGGAACGGAGCACTCGAACCTACGCGCCTGCATCAGGAAGCGGTGCTGCTGGCCACCCGCGCCGACGTCGAGGAGGAGCTTCAGCGCCTGACGTCACACATCGGCGCCGCGCGCGAGCTTCTGGCCGGCGCCGGTGCCGTAGGCCGCAAGCTCGACTTCCTCGCACAAGAGTTCAATCGCGAGGCGAATACGCTATGCTCGAAAGCCAACGACCTCGACATCACGCGTGCCGGCCTCGCGCTGAAAACGGTCATCGACCAGTTGCGCGAGCAGGTGCAGAACATCGAGTAGAAGCAATAAAAAGAGGACGCGAGCGCACGAAGCGCGGCGAAGGAATAAATGGGAGAAACGCCGACCATCAAGCGCCGCGGCTTGGCGCTGGTACTGTCCTCGCCCTCGGGCGCGGGCAAGACGACGATTGCACGCCGTCTGATCGACGCTGAGCCCGACATCTCGATGTCCGTTTCTGTGACGACGCGCAAACCGCGTCCCGGCGAGGTCGAAGGCCGCGACTACAAGTTCATCGACGAGGCCACGTTCAAGCGCATGGTCGACGCCAATGAGCTGCTGGAATGGGCACGCGTCTTCGACAATTTCTACGGAACGCCGCGCGCCCCGGTCGAAGCAGCGATCGAGGGCGGGCAAGACATCCTGTTCGACATCGACTGGCAGGGCGCCCAGCAGCTCTCCGAGAAGATGAAGCACGACGTCGTGCGGGTATTCATTCTGCCGCCATCGGCTGCCTCGCTGGAGCAGCGGCTGCGCTCCCGCGCCCTCGATCCAGAGGACATCCTGCGCAAGCGCATGGACGCCGCCGCCGGCGAGATCAGCCATTGGCCCGAATATGACTACGTCATCGTCAACAGCGACCTGCCGACATCGATGGAGGGTCTGACCGCCATCCTCGCCGCCGAGCGTCTGCGTCGCGACCGCCTCAACGGTCTGACGGCGTTCGTCAGGGAAATGCAGAGCCAGCTTTGATGCGCCGCTTCGCCTTGTTCGCAATCGCGGTCCTTGCGGCGCTGCTCGCCGCACCCGCGTATTCCGACGAGGCGACGCAGGTGCTCGACGTTACCGAGCGCGAAATCGGCACGGCAAGTCCGGGTACGATTCTGCGGATGTGGCCGCAGGTCGGTGGCGCAGTCGGCAACGCCAAAGCCTACCGCATCCTCTATCGCTCAACCGGCCTCAAGGGCGAGCCGATAGCCGTGTCCGGCGCCATCTTCATTCCACTTGGCCCGGCGCCGCATGGACACCGCGACGTCATCGCGTGGGCGCACCCGACGACGGGCGTCGTCGATCGTTGCGCGCCCACCATCCTTCCCGATCTCGCCGGAACCGTCGCCGGCCTCGAGGAGATGATGCGGCGCGGCTACGTGGTGGTCGCCACCGATTATCAGGGGCTCGGCGTGAAGGGGATGCATCCCTATCTCATCGGCACGAGCGAAGCGCGCAGCGTGCTCGACTCCGTTCGCGCCGCGCGCCAGGTCCCGGACGCACGAGCCGGAAACCGGTTTGCCGTCTGGGGGCACTCGCAAGGCGGCCACGCCGCTCTGTTCACTGGCGAGCAGGCTGCCAGCTATGCACCGGAGCTCAAGCTGGTCGGTGTCGCCGCAGCCGCGCCCGCGACGAACCTCGTCGAGCTGTTCCGCGCCGATAACGGCACGCTGGGCGGCGATACGCTGACAGCGATGGCGCTTCTGTCCTGGGCGACGACCTACAACATTCCCTACGACACGGTGCTGGCTCACGGCGCCCGGCGAACCTACCAGGAGGTGGCGTCGAGCTGCATCCAGACCATCGCCGAGCTGATCAACATCGCGCAGATCGCCCAGCCGCTGGAGAGCCGCTTCCTCAAGTCCGATCCAACGAAGATCGAGCCTTGGCGCGGCATCATGATCGAAAACTCTACCGGTCGCAGTCCGGCCGGTGCGCCGGTTTTCATCGCGCAGGGCACGGCCGACGAGACCGTCAGGCCCCAGATCACGCGCCAGTATGCCGAAGCGCTGTGCCGGCAGGGAACGAGCGTCGAGTTGAAATATCTCGACGGCGTCAGTCATTCCTACGCAGGCTATGACGCCGCACTGTCAGCCATCGAATGGATGTCTGACCGTTTTCGCGGCATTCCGGCGCCCTCGAGCTGCAAGCACTAAGCCGCAGGCCGCGCGATCTGCTCTGTCATAAGGCAACCGCGTCCGCCGTTTACCGTGCGCGCGGTTTGCAGGACGAAAGCGTGCGAAACCGCTAGTGTCCGTTGCTTCCGCCACTTCGATGCAGCCTCCCGGTGCAACATCGCATGCGCGTCCGATCCTTTTCCCCCGTCTGTCGCTCGCTGTCATTCCTCGTCCTGCTGACGCTCGCGTTCGCAACCGGCGGCACGCAAGCGGTTGCGCAGAACCTCAAGCTCGATGTTTCGCCGGCGCAGATTCGCAAGGCGAAACCCGGATACGTCTTTCACATCTATCCGCAGATCGGCGGCGCTCCGGCGAACGCCAAAGCATTCCGCATCATCTATCGCTCGACCAATCTCAAGGGCGAGCCGATCGCGGTTTCCGGCACCGTCATCTACCCAGCCGGACCGGCACCACGCGAAGGCCGCGACGTGATCGCGTGGGCCCACTATACGACCGGCGTCTCGAGCCGCTGCGCACCGGGACTGCTCCCCAATCTCTCCGGCACGATTCCCGGCCTCGAAGACATGCTGAAGCGCGGTTATGTCGTCGTCGCCACCGACTACGAGGGCCTTGGCACGCCTGGCGTCCACGCCTATCTCGTCGGCGAGAGCGAAGCGCGCTCCGTCATCGATTCCGTCCGCGCCGCACGCAACCTCAAGGGCGCACACGCGACCAACCGTTTCGCGGTGTGGGGCCATTCTCAGGGCGGACACGCCGCGCTCTTTACGGGCGAAATCGCAGCAACGTACGCACCCGAGCTGAAGCTGGTCGCGATCGCAACCGCAGCCCCGGCAACCGACCTCGTCGAGCTGCTTCGCGCCCAGAAGGGCACAATCGCCGGCAACAGCCTCACGGCCATGGCGCTCCTCTCCTGGTCGCGGACATACAACTTTCCGCTCAAGTCGGTGTTGGACGAGGGGGTCGAGCCTCAGTTCGAGCGAGTGGGCCAGAGCTGCATCCAGTCCCTCTCGCAAATGCTGCAAACTTTGAAGCTTGCTCAGCCGCTCAACAAGGCGTTCCTCAGGGCCGACCCGACCGACATCCCCGAATTGCGCGAGCTGATGTTGACGAACTCACCCGGCCGCCGGCCCATCAACGTACCGGTCTTCATCGCTCAGGGCACCGCCGACACCACCGTAAGGCCGGAAATCACCTTGGCCTTCGGCAAGGCGCTCTGCCAGAACGGCACGCCGGTGACCATGCGCATGCTGAAAGGGGCCTCGCACAGCTTCGCTGCCGAGAAGAGCGCCTACGCCGCCGTCACCTGGATGCACGACCGCTTCCTCGGCAAGCCCACACCGAACGACTGCAAGCGCTAGCCCCGATCAGCCATTCGTAACCCCGACCGTGGTAGCTCCTTGGGCAGCATCGCCATGGATCGGTCCTCATGCTGCGTACCGCGTTGTCTCTACGCCTCATCCTGCTCGTCGCCGCGTTCGGAACCGCGATCGGCGCGCTGATCATGTTCTGGCAGGGCCTCACGCTTATCTTCGAGGCGGCGCAGGCGCTCTATCATCATCAGGACCACAAGCTGATCACCGCCGCCGTCATGGAGGCGACCGACATCTTCCTGTTCGGCATCGTGCTGGTGATCTTCACCTACGCCATCGTGTTCGGCTTCGTGTTCAAGCTCGCCAAGCAGGACCGCAAGAAGCTCCGCCCGTGGATGCGCCCCACGGGAATGCACGAACTGAAGACGACGCTCATCGGCGCCATCCTCGTCTACCTCGTGGTGGATTTCGCAACCGATTGGGCGGCGCTCGGCGTCAACGTCAGCTGGCCACTGCTGGTGAAGCCGATCTCAATTCTGCTGCTCGCCGGCGCGCTTCGCCTGTTCACCAACGAGCCGAGCGGCGAGGACGACAGCACAGATACGGCCGCACAGCCGGCGCCGTCCTATCCCGCGCCCGTGCCCTACCCAGCGCCCTCAGCCGCGACCAACGGGTGAGCGCTCGAACACGAGCGCCAGCCGCGCGAAGTCTTTGACGCTCAGGTCCTCGGCGCGCAGATTACCCGCGATCCCCGCGGCGTCGAGCAAGCCCTCGGGCTCGGCGACGAGCTGCTTCAGGCTCGACCGCAGCATCTTGCGCCGCTGCCCGAACGCTGCCGCCGTCACCCTTGCGAGCGCGCGCGGCGTGCATGGCGGCGTTGGTTCCTTGTGCGGGACGAACTCGACGACCGCCGATTCCACCTTTGGTGCCGGCGTGAACGCTTCGCGCGGCACGTTGAGCACGATGCGCGGCGCCGTCCGCCATTGCGCCAGCACCGACAGGCGCCCGTACGCTTTGGTGTGCGGCACGGCGACGATGCGCTCGGCCACCTCTTTCTGGAACATCAGCACCATGCGCTCGAACCACGGTGGCCACGGCTCCGTGTCGAGCCATCCGGTGAGCAGCAGCGTCGCCACGCCATACGGCAGGTTCGCAACGATGACCGTCGGGCCGGGCGTAGGGCCGAGCACCTTCGGCCAGTCGGTTTGAAGCGCATCGCCGAAATGCACGTCGAGCTTTCCGGGATAGCGCTGGGAAATCATATCCAGCGCGCCCCGTACCCGCTCATCGCGCTCGACCGCGACGACGCGCGTCGCACCTTCCAGCAGCAGCGCGCGCGTCAAGCCGCCAGGTCCCGGACCAACCTCGACGGCCGTCCGCCCTTCGAGCTTGCCGGCAGCACGCGCAATGCGGCGCGTCAGATTGAGATCCAGAATGAAATTCTGCCCGAGGCTCTTCTTCGCTTCGAGACCAAACGCGCTGATGATGTCGCGCAGGGGCGGCAGTCCGTCCGGGCTGGCGCCGCTCACTTCGCGATCGCTGCTCGTCATGGTACGCCCGCCGCGCGCGCTGCCGCGATCTCCGTCGCGAGCTTCAGCGCAGCTATGAGGCTCGTTGGCGAGGCGCGACCGTCCGCAGCGATGTCGAAAGCCGTGCCGTGATCGGGCGATGTACGCACGAAGGGCAGTCCCAGCGTGACGTTGACGCCCTCATCGAAGGCCAGCGTCTTGATCGGAATCAGCGCCTGGTCGTGATACATCGCAACCACCGCGTCGTAGGTGCGGCGCGCCGCGGCATGGAACAGTGTGTCGGCAGGATGCGGCCCCGTCACCGACAGGCCCTCCGAGCGCAGGTCTGCAATGGCCGGCGCGATGACGTCGGTCTCCTCGCGCCCCATCGTGCCTTCCTCGCCGGCGTGCGGATTGAGCCCGGTGACCGCGATGCGTGGCGCCGCGATGCCGAAGTCGGCTTTGAGCGCCGTATAGGTCGTATGAACCGTCTCGCGAACCAGCCCGCGCGTGATCGCCTTGGGAACGCTTGCGAGCGGGCAGTGCACCGTCAACGGCACTACGCGCAGTTCCTCCGACGCCAGCATCATCACGGGTCTGTAGGTTTTGCCGAAATGCCGCTCGGCCAGCGCCGCCAGGAACTCGGTGTGACCTGGAAACGCGAAATCATCGCCGCGCACCACGTGCTTGGCGATCGGGTTCGTCACGATCGCCGCAGCTTCTCCGCGCACGACGGCGGCGGTTGCGTCCTCGATCGCGCCGATGATGGTTCCCCGGTTCGCGGCATCCGCGACACCCGGGCGCGCCGGAGCGCGCAGCGGGGTATGCAACACGGGCAGCGACGAGCCGAATGCGTCGAAAGCCTCCGCCACGGAGCCGACGACCGCAATCGGGACCGTCAGACCGAGCAGGCGCGCTCTGGCAGCCAGAAGATCCTTGTCGGCGAAGGCGACGAAAGGCTCCAGTCCGCGCTCATGTCGGTCGGCCCACGCACGCAGTGTGATTTCCGGACCGATACCGGCCGGATCGCCCATGCTCACGGCGAGTGGCTGGCGCCGGCGCATGTCAGCGGTACTCGATGTGCGCGTCCGTACGCAGATCCTTGAGATACTTCTTCGACAGGATCTCGAACTCCTTCTGGCGCAGCTCGTTCTGCGCGGTCTCGCGCTTGGCGCTGTCCGCTTTCACGACCTTGCGCCCGCACACCGCCCACAGCTCGACGCCGTTCTCGCCGATGGTCGCCGGCAGCAGCTCATCGTCGTGCGCCGCCAGCAATAGGCTGCGCGTCGGCTCGGGAAGGCTGCTCGGACGGCGATCCCCGAGATTGTCGAAGCGCGCACCCGACACACCGCGCGCCATCGCGTCCATCGTCTTGCAGCCTGTGAAGCGGCTGCGCATGTTCTCCGCGTCGCTGAGGCGCTGGGCGAGACGCTTCTGGTCCGGGTTGGTCGGCAGGTTCAGAAGCACGCGATGGATGCGCAACTCGACGTCGTCCTGAGCTTCCGTGGTAGCGACCATCTTGTCGACATCGCGGTTTGCCACCGTGATCTGGTGCCCGAACTTGCGGCGAATGACATCCGTCCACGACAGCGAGGCGCGGATGCGCTCGCGCATGACGGTGATGTTTGCACCCATCTTCTGCAGATGCTCGCCGAACTGCGCGGTGGTCATCTTGTTGCGCTCTGCCATGCCGGCGAGGATGCGCTCCACCTCATCGTCGGCGGCGACGACACTCAGCTTCTTGGCCTCTTGCAGCTTCAGCCGCTCGTCGATGAGTTCATCGAGCGCCTGCTTGCGCGCCGTCGGCACGAATTCTTTCTCGATCTGCCCCTTGATGCTCGCAACGAACTCGCCCTGCAGCTGCTTGATGCGCTGCTGCTGCTCGGCTTCCGACTTCGGAGGGTTCGCTTGCAGACGCTTGATGGCGAACGCCTTGAACTGGTCGTTCATGTTCGGCGCCTTGAGGCGCGCCTGCAGCTTCTTCTGCATCTCCGGAGCGCCGAGCATGGCGAGCGCGACGCGCTGCTGGATCTCGTATCCGGTGATCGGCTCGTCGTTGACGAGAGCCACGATCGACTGCACGGGCCGGTCAACGGTCTCAGCCTGTGTCGCCTTGGCGGTGACGGTCTTCTTGGGCGTCGCCGGAGTCTCAGCGAGGACATTCCCCGCAGGGAGGAGCAGCCCCAGCATCCCAAGCGCGCAAAGCGAGGCTGCGCAAAGCCGAGCGCTCCGCGCACCCATTGGCTCCGGGCGCCAAAGCGTCACGTCCGCAGCAGCCGCGCCCGCAAAGCCATCGTTCTTTGTCTGTCTGGCCGAGACCATCGCTCGCACGTCTTTCAATACCTTCGCCGCTGGCGCCTATGCGATCATAGCAGAGCAACCGCCCTGGCGACCCATTGTGATGCGTTATTGACGTAAACCTTGGCGACCCGGTGACGCGACCCGAATGCACAGCCACATGGCTAACGCTGTGGGCAACCGCGACCCGGCTAGTCGGAGCTCGCCGCCTGGCGCGCCACGATCCTGCCCGGGGGTGATTGTCCGGCGCCACAGAGCGCCAGTGCCTCGAGGGCACCCTGCAGCCGACCCCATCAGCTTAGCGTTACGGCGTGGTCGCGCCGGACTGCTGCTCGCTGAAATTGAAGTTCAGCGCGTCGGTCGAGTAGCCGAACTCGCCCAGATGCTTCAGCTCGAAGCGCAGCATGAGGGTCTGGCCGTCCACCAGGTTCGGGTTGACGTAGTAGTTGTCCGTATAGGTCGCCGTCAGCACGAAGCACTCGTCCGCATAGCGGATCTGGAACATGTCCGATGCCAGCTCGTCGGCATCGATGTCGTAACGCATCGCTGCAGCAACGGTCCAACGATCGGTCAGGCGCAGGCTGATGCTGCCGTAGACGTCAGACTGGGAGGTGTTGATGCCGTTGGTCGGATCGGTGTTCAGGTACGCGTAGATCGCATTCATGGTCAGCGGGCCGAGGTTCAGCTGACCGCCGGCATCGAGGCGGGCCAGGTTGAAGCTCGATTGGTCGAACCGCGACTGCGAGATCAGCTGCATGAAGTTCCAGGGCGACACGTAGGCACCGAGAACATAGTCGGACCGCGAGTTCTGCAGGCCGCTGTCTGAGCTGAAGACCGGGTTGCCGTTCACGTCGTAGCTCGGGTTGGCGTAAGCGTTGTCGCCGGCGAGCTGATAGCTTTCACCAGCCAGCAACCGCGCATAGCCGCCGTTGTTGGACTGGAAGGTGTACTGCAGACCGACGTTGGCGCGCGTACCGACCTCGATCCGGTCATAACCTGAGAACTTCGTCAGCTCGAACAGGTTCGTGTCGTCGAAGACGAGGCTCTGCGCGTCTTCGTTCGGCAGCCCATCCTGCCGGATCGACGCCTGGCGGGCGATGATCTGTCCGATCGGCTCGATGACGTGTGACCCCCCGGCGGCATTGGCGACCCACGGATAGGCAATGGTTACGCCGCCGGCCGCGAGGCCACGCGCGAATGACGTCTCCTGCAGCGGCGCCGTGTTGTCGTAGGGGTCGAAATAATTGCTGATCTGATAGGCGTCGGCGCGCAATTGAGCGAACGGCGTGTAAGTGATGCCGAGCGGATCGGTCAGGCGGCGGCGCCAATTCAGCTCCGTCACCACGCGGTTCATCTGCTGATTGGTGTCCGCCAGCGGCGCGAACGAGGTCGGATCCTGGTTGCTCGAAAGCGCCAGCGCGTTCGTGGTCCAAGTCAGCTCGCCGCCGAGGATCGGGTCGGCAAACACGTAATTGTAGTCGAGGATCGGATAGGCGTACTGCTTGGTCTCGCTCGTATCAGGCGTCGTGTAGCCGAGATCCGTGAACTCGTAGGCCGCGATCTGGAAGAAGTTCCGGTCCGACATGCCGTTGAAGAAGATCTTGTTGACGCGATCCGTCAGCAGGATGTTGTCGAGCTTGTAGAACCGGCGGAACTCGTCGTCCGTCTCCGTGGTGACGTCCCAGCCGAATTTCCACCAGCTGCCGATGTTGAACAGGCCCTTGGTGTCGAGGCTCCCGCGCCAGCCGTCGTACTGCTCACGGTTCACGATGCTCGACGGCAGGGTCCCGGCATCCTGATCGATGCCCGTTCCCTTGATGTAATACTGGCCGTTCTCGGTCCGATGCCGCCACTCGCCCTGCCACAGGATGCCCTGCCGCGACGTGTACATCGGGTAGAAGGTGAAGTCGTAGTTGGGCGCTAGCGCGAAGTAATACGGAATGGTGGTGCTGTAGCCGAGGGTCTCGGAGATCGACGGCTGCGGCATCAGGAAGCCGGACTTGCGCTTCACCGACGGGTCGGCGTGCTCGAAGTAGGGCGTATAGAGGATCGGAACGCCGAACAGCTCGAAGCGGGCGTCCTGATAGGTGATGGTCGCGGCCTGCTGGTCGTGAATGACCGTCGCGGCGCTCAAGCACCACAGCGGCGGCATCCCGTCGCTCGATTTACAAGGCGTGAAGCGGCCGTTCGTGAACACCGTCGTGTTGCCGGCGCGGCGCTGGGCGGACTCGGCGGCGATGCGCGTGTCGTCGCTTGCCACGACCGACAGCTGCGAGACGAAACCGTCGCGGAAATCGTCGGTCAGCGTGTACCGGTCCGCGCGCACGATATTTCCGTTCGGCTCCTTGAGCACGACGTTGCCGACGGCCGTCAGCGTGTTTGCCGACTGGTCGTAAACGACTTGGTCAGCAGTCAGGATGTAGTTGTTGTAGAAGATCTCGACGTTGCCGCGCGCGATGACCTTGTTGCCGCCCGTGTCGTACACGAGCTCATCGCCCTGCAGGTACAGCGGCTGCGATTTGTCGATGTTGCGTGAGGGGCCGACCAGGCTTTGCTTCGGAAACGCGCTCTGGCGCTGGACGTCGGGCGCCAGCGTGGTTGCATCCTGGGCAAGGGCGTCGAAGGCGGTGACAAGCGTTGCGGACAGCAGCGCGAGCACAGCCAAACGCACCCGTCCAGCAGCCTTACGGCGCTGACAGGTGACGCGTGACGATCCGCAACCCTCTTGCGGTGCCCGCGTTAGACGCATCACTCAGCCATCCTCCTGGTGTAACAGTACCGTAGCCGAGACAACCATTACGAGGACCACGGGCAACCAGATTGCCGCCCAGGGGGGCGCCAAACCAGCAACTCCGACTTGTCGGGAGACTTCTGAAAGAAGAAAGAAGCCGAACCCCCCTACCAGTCCCGCAATAACCATAGTCTGGATGCCGCCGCCGCGGAATGACCGCAACGACACAGTCGCCGCCAAAAGGACCATCGCTGCGCACAGCAATGGCCTTGACATCAAAGCTTCATATTGGATCCGCAGCCGGCTGGCCGAAAGTTTGGCCTTTTCAGCCACTTCGATGAGCGCCGGCAATTCCCAGAACGAGACGGAGAACACTGTTCCCAGCGCATCGGCCACGCGATCCGGTGTAAGGTATGTGGATACGAGGTAGGTATCGAATTTTTCGGGCTCCCGGCCGATGCGGGCGACCCACGCTTCCTGGAGTTCCCAGTACCCCTCGTGAAGGTCCGCGCGCTTGCCGTCGACGCGCTCCACGAAGTGCCCGTCATTATCGAAAATGAACACCGACACCCCGTGCAGGGTAAGACCCCGGTTGGTCGCCATGGCGGCATTGATGACTGACTGCCCGTCGGTGCCGTTCTGCCGCAGCCAGGACGCTCCGGACCTGGACCGCAACAGGTTGGTCTCCCGCCCGAACGCCTCGGCGAAGATGTTTTCAGCCGCGACACGCCCTGCGGCCGCCATCGGATTGAACACCACCACCGTCAGCAGCCCGACGAAGGACGCGACGACGATGCCCGGCCGCAGAAACTGCCAGACGGACATACCGCCCGCCCGCATGACAGTCAGCTCGCTCTTGCGGCTGAGCTGCAGCAGCGCCGAGATCGAGCCGACGAGAACGGCGAACGAGATGAGGAACTCCGCGTAGGCCGGCAGCCGCAACAGCGCGATGAGGGCCAAAGTGGCCAGCGAGACGTCGCCGTTCTTGCCCGATTGGCGCAGCAGCTCGACGAAATCGATGAGGTAGATCAGCACCGAGCAGAGCAGGAACACCGCCAGGATAGCGACCAGGAAGCGGGTGCCGATATACCGGCCGAGCGTGGGGTTGCGAAACATGCGCTAACCCCGCCCATGAACAGCGTTGCCGCGAGACCGCCGACGTAGCAGTCCCAGCGCCGCCGAGAACGCGTCCCCGATCGGATCGAGGATGATGCCCGGGAAGCGCGAGGTCGCGAGCCGCCGCCGCGCCCGCTCCATCACGATGAGCGACCCCAGCATAGCCGATAGCGGTAATAGATAGAGGAGGGCGGTCGCAGATTCGTTCATCACCACGATGTTGTTCATGGCCAGACCGCCGAGCCGCAGCCCTGCGGCGAGGACGAAGGCGATCGCCACCTGCTGCACACGGTTCTGGCGCGTCGAGTGCGCCTGGCCGACCGCCGCCAGCGCTATGAAAACGAAGGCGATCGGGTAAAGCGGGTTTGAGAAGCGCTCATGCAACTCGGCCCTGAATTTGCCGGGCGCATTGCGATAGGCGGAGCTGGTCGGTTCGGGATACATCAGCTCGCCGAGATAGCGCTCGCGCGGTTTGAGATCCTCCGTGTCGTCGTCCATCTTCTTTTCGAACTGGTCGAGGTCCACCGCGTACTGCTCGAACGCGATGATCTGCGAGGGCTCGTCCTTGTCGGTCCGCCGGACGATGTGGCCCGTGTGCATGATGATGAAGTTGGATTCGCCGCGCTGAAGAATGGCGCTTCGCTCCGCCATGTACGACTGATTGAGAGCAGGGTTGCGCGTATCGTGCACGATCAGCCCCAGCAATTCGCCGTTCTGGGCCCGCTCACGGATATGAAACGTCAGTCCTTCCTCGGGGCTGGAAAACGCGCCTGGTTGAATCACCTGCGTGAGAATGTTGGCCCTCACCATCACCACGTAGTCGCGGAGCTTCTTGAGGCTCCACGGCATGCCGATGTGATTGACGAACGCCACGCCGAGCGCAACGAGCAGGGCCAGCGCCAGCAGCGGCTTGGCCGCCCGCCAGACCGTCGCCCCCGACGCTGTCAGCACGATCAGCTCGCTGTCGCCATTCAACCGGTTGAGCGTATGGATCGAGGCAATCAGCAGCGAAAACGGCGCAATGATCGCCATCAGGTTGGGCAGGGCGAGCGTCGTCATCTTGACGAGCATCCACACGTCCTGGCCCTGGCTCGTGACGACGTTGAGCTGGCGCAGCGCCAACGCCACCCAGACGATACTCGACAGCGACAACAGGATGATGAGCAGCGCGGAACCGGCCTGCCGAAAGACGTACCTTTCGAAAATTCCCATTGCAGACCGATTTGTGATGGCAGGGGGCTCGCCACCCTGACGCCCCCGGTTCCCCAATAGCGCTTCGTTCCATTCCAGCGTGGCGGAAATTCGGCTTTTCCCCAGTGACTTGGCGGGCGTGGCCCAAGTGCCATATCGGCCCACCTCCAGCTACCCTTATGGGCAGTCCCCTGCCGGCGAACGTAACCCGAACAGCCCAAAAAGCACGCGAGCGTGATCCAGGAGGCGGGGGTGGTTGGCTTGCAAGCTCAGCTGCCACGCGCTAGCGACTGATTAAGACCAACGTTCCAGATCCCGCCGCAATGGCACGATGGGGGGACCTGCCCGAAGGCAGGGGCCTCACGCTCTCGACGTGCATCCTGGCGGCAAGCGCACCCAATTCGACTGCGGAGCCTCCCACATATGACTACCCGTCCCGAAATCGTGTTTGAGCCCCTTTCTGCCGACCTCGAACCGACCGTCGTCGTCCTCGCAGGAGACGACATCGCCTTGGCCAGCCGCGCCCGCGAGCTGGATCAGAAGTCCGGCGGTGCGCTCACCAAGGCCGCCGAAGCAGCCCAATACAAAGGCCGCAAGAAATCGACGCTGGAAGTTCTGGCACCGCCGCGCCTCGGCGGCGTCAATCGCGCCATCCTGCTGGGTACCGGCAAGGGCAGCGATCTCAAGGAGAACGACTGGGTGCTGCTTGGCGGCACGGCAGCCGCGGCGATCGGCGCCCGCAAGGTCAAGTCCGCCAGCTTCATCGTCGAGGCGCCCGAGTCGGGCGGCACCAAGCCGGCCGAGCTGGCAGCGCTCCTCGCCTTCGGCGCCAACCTGCGCCATTACGAATTCAGTAAGTATCTCACCAAGACCGCCAAGCCTGAGGATGACGCCAGCGAGGCCGACGGCCTGAAGAAGCTCGTGATCCATTGCGCCGACCCCGACAAGGCCCGCAACGTTTACGGGCGCTACGCGGCTGTCGCCAACGGCACCATGACCGCACGCGACCTCGTCAACGAGCCCGCCAACGCCCTCGGCCCGGTCGAATTTGCCGACCGCGTGAAAGAGCTGGAAAGCACCGGCCTCGAGGTCGAGATTCTCGACGAAGCGCAGCTCGCGGACCTCAAGATGGGCTCGCTTCTCGCCGTCGCCCAAGGCAGCGTCCGTCCGGCCCGCGTCGCCATCATGCAGTGGCACGGCGCCAAGTCGAAGCGCGCCAAGCCGATCATGCTGGTCGGCAAGGGCGTCGTATTCGACACCGGCGGCATCTCCATCAAGCCGGCCGCCGGCATGGAAGACATGAAGGGCGACATGGGCGGCGCTGCCGCTGTCGTCGGCACCATGCAGGCCCTCGCCGAGCGCAAGGCCAACGCCAATGTCATCGGCATCATCGGCCTCGTCGAGAACATGCCGTCGGGCACTGCCATCCGCCCGGGTGACATCGTCCGCGCGCACTCCGGCCAGACGGTCGAGATCCTGAACACGGACGCCGAGGGCCGCCTCGTCCTCGTCGACCTCATCTCCTACGTGCAGGAGCGCTTCAAGCCGCGCCTCATCATCGACCTTGCGACGCTGACCGGCGCCATCATGGTCGCCCTCGGCAAGGAGTACGCCGGCCTGTTCGCCAACGACGACAAGCTGGCGGCCGACCTGCTGGATGCTTCGAACGCAACCGGCGAGAAGCTATGGCGCATGCCGCTCGACAAGGGCTACGACAAGATGCTCGAGAGCAAGAACGCCGACATCAAGAACATCGGCGGGCGCTGGGCTGGCTCGTGCACGGCTGCCGCCTTCATCAAGTACTTCGTCAAGGATACGCCCTGGGCGCACCTCGACATCGCCGGCACGGCTATGGACGCTCCGAAGTCCGAGATCAGCCCGAGCTGGGGCGCCGGCTGGGGCGTCCGGCTCCTCGACCGCTACATCTCAGACAACCACGAGAAGGCCGAAAAGTAGCATCAACATCACATCTGGCGCCTGCCTTAACGTTCTGAAAAGGTAGGCGCCAAGACAATTATTTTCCATAATATATATTATGCGAATGGTGCAGCCGTGATCACCGACGGTGTCGCGAAGCGCCTGCCAAGCACCCCGTTTCTCACAGCAGCGCGTCCTCCGACCGGCGTACCGCTTGCGCGATGACCGCCGCGTAGACCGCGCTCACGAACCCCGACAGTACATTGACGCTGACGACAATCCCGAGAACGCGCGCCCACTCCTCGCCGACCAGCACCGAGAGCGCCTTGACGATGAACTCGTCGAACGCCTGCTTGAGCTGGAAGAACAGCTCGCTGACCTGCTCGATCGATGGCTGCTGGGGCGTGTTGAAGATGATGTCCCAGCCGATACCCGTCACGTTCGCCGCCGGCAATAGTTGGATGGCGGCGAGCAGCGCCAGGCCTGCCGAGAACAACAACCCCAGCGGCGGTGCCAGCCGGAAGTAACCCCAGCGCATCGGCAGCGCTTCGGCGCGCAGCGATAAGAGCCGGAGCACCGCGGCACCGACGTAGACGCACACCGCGAACAGCACCGCCACCCAGAAGCGCCGATCGGGATTGGTGCCGGCAAAGGTGAACAGCGCCGCGACACCCGCCAGCAATCCCTTGAAGATCGCCTCGACGCTGCCGACCAGCGCCGTGAGGAATGCCGCGCGCTTGGCGAAGCCACCGAAGTAGAACGGCAGCTCATAGCGAAGCCGCGCCACCTCGAGGCGTAGCCCGAGGACGAATGCGAGCACCGCGGTCACTCCGGCGAAGATGAAGGGGTAGTAGAAGGCGAACGCCGCGAGCCCTACGACGGCCGCCGCCTCCCCTGCCATGATGACGGCGTTACCCAGAATGCGAAAGACGATCATGACGCCCCACGTCCATCGGCATGGCCAATGAACTCATCTCGTGCCCGCGCCATCGTAGTCCGGAGCCGCGGGCCGAAACAATACTGAGCGGCGTGCTACGTAAAACCTCAGGCTCCTGCGCCTGGAAAAGCGTGGTTGGCTGGGCAGACCAGTATTATTGGGTGAGGCTGCAACTGAGGTCCGTCTATGCTCGCAGAGATTCTAGCGACTGAACTGGCTGAGCACTTCCCGAACAGGGGACTTAGGATCGACGTGGGGAACCGCCCGACTGCGACTTTTCCGCCAGTGCATCCGGCTTGGAGTCCGATAGAGTTTTGTGATGACGGCGAGGAAGTGACTGTTCACTTCGGCGACTTCACGCTCGTCCATTTCGGAAATTACGATGACGGCCTAACGCCGGCGGAACGCGAATGCCGAATTGTTTCGGATGTGGTGGCGTTCCTCCACGATGTGTTCGCTGACAAGGTCGAGTTCTATGGGACGCGCTTCGGTGGCGGGTGTCGCTCTCGCGGTTCGCAAGGAAAATGGTCGCGGCGCATTTTCGGAGACCAGGCCTTCGTTTGGTCGGGTCCTGCCCGCTAGATTGCTTTCGGACGCCCGCTGTCACCGCCGCGCCGAGACCGACTGCGGCGCGTGGCACACGGCATCCATCAAGCGCTCGAGCCGCGCTTCAAACGGGAATGAGCGCCTGTACTCGCGATAGACGCCACCGGTGTCGCCCCTGATCTGGATCATGAGCGGTGCCTTGTCGGTCGCCGAAAGCAGCCACGCGTGCACCATGTAGGGCGCATTGCCGGGAGCGAGTTCGAGCTTGCCCTCGAACAGCAAGTCGTCGGACTGGGGATCGCCCAGCGGCTCGACAAATTCGACCTTCAGCGCCGTGCCGCCGCACTTGTCGCCCGCCTCGACCTTGATCCCGCACCAGGCGTTGCCGCACGCGACGATGTCGAGGGTGATTGGTATCCCGCGCTTCATCCCCAGGGTCTCGCCGGCCCAGCGGCCGGCGATCCGCTCAGGCTTGACCTCAGCCACGGCGAGCGGCGCCCCGATCAGCAAGAGAAAGAGGCTTAAAAGGATGCGGCCGGGCAAGGCACACCTCAATGCCGATCAAGCGACGAAACCGTCTGTGGCGCATGGCACACCGCATCCTGCATTCGCACGAGCTGCGCCTCGAACGGGAACGAGCGACGATAGGCGCGGAATTGCCCACCCGTGTCACCGGTGATCTGGATCTTCAGCGGCGCGCCGGCAGGCTCATCCGATGCCGGCTCGAAGATCGAGACCTGCACCACGTATGGCTCAGTCTTCGGCGCGAGCTGCAGCGATCCGTTGAATTGGATGTAATCGGCGTCGGGCTCATACTTGCCGGCGTCGATCTTCAGCGCCGTGCCACCGCACGAATTGTCGGCCGCGACGGTGATGCCGCACCAGCCTTCACCACAGCGAACGATATCGAGCGTCAGCTTGCTGCCGCTGCTATCCTGCGCCCAGCTCTCACCCTGCCAGCGGCCGGCGATGTTGGCCGGACTGATCGCGGCCGAAAGTGGCGCTGCCGCCGCGAGAACACAAAGACCGCTCAGGATTATCTTCAACATCGTGCGCCTCGAATAAGCTCCAGCCAATGTCCAGTGACGCAACCACAGCACCTCTCGCCGGCGGTATTAAGTCTGGCTTTCGCCTCCTTGCTGCGCGCGCACCGCGACTTGCCGTCATTTGCGCCGTCTTGCTGCTGGCCGTTCCGACAGGCATCGTCGCCATGTCGCAGGGGCTCGGCGCCGTAGCGCTGCCCTACAATTTGTTCCTGGTCGACGAGCGACTACCCGGCATATTCAAGCTGCACATGCTGGCGTCCGGCGCTTCGCTAACCCTCATACCGGCCGTCATCGCTTTACGCCGCAATAGCGCCTGGCATCGACCGCTCGGTTATGCCGCCGCGCTCTGCGTGCTGCTCGGAGCCGTCACCTCGATTCCCGTGGCGCTGTTCAGTCATTCGGTGCTGATGGCGCGCCTCGGGTTTCTGGCGCAGGGCGTCGTCTGGCTGGGCCTCATAGCGCTGGGCATCATGAAGGCGCGCCGCCGCCAGTTTTCAAATCATGCGCGCCTCATGCTGATGATGGCCGCCGTTGCCTCCGGAGCGCTCTGGGTGCGCATGACCACCACCGTGGCGACCGGCTACGACCTGCCTTTCAATTCCGTTTACGGCTGCGCGGCATGGCTCGGCTGGGTTGTGCCGTTGGCCATCGTCACGTTCCTGCCGACCCCCTGGGCACCAACGCGGCGTTGACCTTTGCGGCGCGCTGGCCCTCGCGGCGAGCGTCGGCTTCCGTTAGGTTGCCGCGCATGAGCATGAAGCCCTCCAAAGACATTTCCCGCCTCATCGAGATCATGGCCGCCTTGCGCGACCCCGACACCGGCTGTCCGTGGGACCAGCAGCAGACGTTCGCAACCATCGCGCCCTACACCATCGAGGAAGCCTACGAGGTCGCCGACGCCATATCGCGCAGCGACCTTCCGCACCTCAAGGATGAACTCGGCGATCTGCTCCTGCAGGTCGTCTACCACTCGCGCATGGCCGAGGAGCAAGGCGCATTCGCGTTCGGCGACGTCGTGGAAGCCGTGACGTCGAAGATGATCCGCCGCCACCCGCACGTCTTCGGAACGGAGGCCGAGCGCGCAGCCGGCGCCACGCCAGGGTTCTGGGACAAGGTCAAGGCCGCCGAGAAGAACGCCGATGAAAGCCAGAGCATCCTCAGCGATGTGCCCGTCACCCTCCCCGCGCTGACACGCGCCATCAAGTTGCAGAACAAAGCCGCGAAAGTCGGCTTCGACTGGCCTTCACTCGCCCCGGTGTTCGCAAAGCTCGAAGAGGAAATCGGCGAACTCCGCGCCGAGATCGAAAAGAACGGCGACAAACCCTCCGCGGACGATCCGGCAATCGCCGAGGAGTTCGGCGATCTCCTCTTCGTCGTCACCAACGTCGCGCGGCATCTCAAGATCGACCCCGAGACAGCGCTGCGCGCAGCGAACGACAAGTTCACCCGCCGCTTCCGCCATATCGAGCAGCAGCTCGCGGCACAGGGATCCTCTCCTGCCCAGTCGAACCTCGCCGAGATGGACGCGCTCTGGGATGAAGCCAAGCGCGCCGAGAAGGGCTGACCGCGCGCACGCACCGTCCGCACGCGGCACAACTTCTCGTTACATTTCAGTCCATTGCAGGCCTGTGACTAAGCTTTGCAATTCATCGGGCGTTCAGGTTGTAAGGCGTTCTATCTGCTCCGCGCCGACACCTCGTCGGCGCAAGTCCAAATTCTCAAGGGAGCATCCCTCTATGAACCGCGCACTCCTCGTCGCAGGAGCGGCCTGCGCCATGTCGGCCGCCGTTCTGCTCACCCCCGCCTCCGCCAACCCGCTCGGGAACATCGGTCAGACCGACCCAATGGCTCAGTCGCTGATCGTGAAGACCGGTCCCGGCCGCTGCTGGCGCTGGAACGCGATCTGCCGCGACCGTTGGGGCTGGGGCTGGAAGTATCGTCGCTGCATGCGCAATCACGCCTGCTGATGATCGCGCACTAGCCAAGGGTGGCGGACACTCGTCCGTCACCCTTATTTGTCCGCTCAGTCCGGATGGAAATCCTCGGCGCGCGGGTCCTCGACCTTGACGCCCGTGGCGCGATTGATCGCCATCGTGACGCCCCACAGTACGACACCAAGCCCGATCAGCAGCGCTGCGATCACATACTGCTGCGGGTCTCGCCCGGTCCACGGCCCGACCAGAAAACCGCTCGTCAGCGCTCCAAGGATCGGCACCACGGTCGGCGTGCGAAAGTGGCTATGCTCTACGGGATCGCGCCGCAGCACAAGCACCGCGATATTCACCACGCTGAACACCGCGAGCAGCAAAAGCGCGGTCGTACCACCCAGCGCCGGCACCTCGCCCACGAACGTGATGAGCAGGAATGCCAGCAGCGTCGTGAATGCGATCGCAACATACGGTGTGCGCCGGGTTGCATGCACCCGCCCCAGCGCCGACGGCAATACGTGCTCGCGGCTCATGCCGTAAATCAGGCGGCTCGCCATCAGCATGTTGATGAGCGCGCTGTTGGCGACGGCAAACATCGTGATGAAGCCGAACACCCCGAGCGGAAACGACGGCGCTCCCGCCTGCACGACCTTCAGCAGCGGCGTCTCGCCCTCCCCCAACTGCTCCGGCGGGACCAGCGCGATGGCAGAGATCGAAACCAGCACGTAGACAGCGCCGGTGATGGTGAGCCCCGTCAGCAGCACCTTCGGAAAGATGCGGCTCGGGTCTTTCGTCTCCTCGGCCATGTTGACCGAGTCCTCGAACCCCACCATCGCGAAGAACGCCAGCGTCGTGCCGGCAATCACCGCCCAGAACGCGCCACCATCATCGCCGGCCTTGAACTCGAGCGCCCGCGATAGATCGCCCGTGCCGGCACCGATCGCCCACAGGCCGATCATGATGATCAGCAATAGGCCCGACAGCTCGACCACGGTCAGCACGACGTTGAGCTTCACGCTTTCCCCGACGCCACGGAAATTGATCGCCGCCACGGCCGCCATGAAGCCGAGGCCGACGAGCGTCACGCCTGTTGCGCCAAGACCGAGCCCCAATGAATCGGAAAAGTTCGCCGCGAACGCGCGCGAGGCTGTCGATGCCGACGTGATCCCCGAGCACATCACGGCGAACGCGATGATGAAGGTCACGAAGTGGATGTTGAAGGCGCGGTGCGCATAGAGCGCCGCACCTGCCGCCCGCGGATATTTCGTGACGAGCTCCAGGTAGCTGAACGCCGTCAGGGCCGCGACGACGAACGCCACCAGAAACGGCAGCCACACCGCGCCACCGACGTGCTGCGCCACCTTGCCTGTGAGCGCATAGATGCCGGTTCCGAGGATGTCACCGACGATGAAGAGAAGCAGCAGCCAGGGTCCCATGACCCGGTGCAATGATGGCTCGCCCTTGCCCGTCTCCTGCTTGTCGGCCATCGCGAACCCCTCCGCCCAAGTTGAGACTTTGGCCGGATGACGGAGGCCGCGCAACCGCCGAAGTTGCCGCCGTTTTCAGCAGCAGCCGCTGCGAGCGGCATGAAAAAGCCGGCGCCCTGAAGGACGCCGGCTTGAACGTATCGACTTCTGATCGAACGAAATCGCCGCGGCGGCTCCGTCCGACACTCAGCGCTCAGCGCGTGCCAGTGACGCTGCGCGGCATGCCGCGAAAGCCGCCGCCAGAGCCCTTGCCGGAGTGCTGGGCCCCGCCATTCTGGCTGCGGCCCTGGCCACCGTTCTGACCGTTCGAGTGCCCGTGCCCCTGCTGGCCACGCGCATTCGCATGACCATTGCGGTGGCTGTCACCGGCCGGCTTATGGCTGGCCGATGCACCGGCTGCATGCTTGTGCGCTGCCGGCTTGCGAGCCCCGCCGTTGGCATGTCCGTTGGAACGCGGAGCATCGCCGCGCCCGCCTTCGGCGCGCTGACCATGCCCACCGTCCGAGCGACCGCCGCGTCCACGCGGAGCATCCGAACGAGCTTCGCTCGCTCCATGTCCACGGCTCGGACGCCCGCCGCCTTTCCCGCCGTTGCCGGCATGGCTACGGTTACCACCGCGGCCCTGACCCTGCCGTCCGCGCGAGCCTTCGCTGCTCGCGCCGCTCGTAGCAAGACCAGCATCGCCGGTACGATCCGACGAAGGAATTGTCTGCCGCGTAATGCGCTCGATGTCCCGCAGGTACGCCCGTTCATCACCGGCGCACAGCGAGATCGCGATGCCTTCCGCCCCAGCGCGTGCCGTACGACCGATGCGGTGCACGTAGCTCTCCGGGATGTTCGGCAGCTCGAAGTTGATGACGTGCGTCACCTCGTCGATGTCGATGCCGCGCGCTGCGATGTCGGTCGCGACCAGACCGCGGATGCGGCCCGACCGGAACTGCTCGAGCGCCCGCTCGCGCTGGTTCTGGCTCTTGTTGCCGTGGATCGCGGCAACCATGATGCCTGCCGTCTCGAGATGGCGCGCCACCTTGTCGGCTCCCCGCTTGGTCCGCGTGAACACCAGCGTCCGCTTCAGCGCCGGATCGGAGAACAGCTCGATGAGCAGTGAGCTCTTCTTGTTCTGCTCGACGTGAATGACGCTCTGGCTGACGCGGTCGGCCGTCTTCGCCACCGGCGTCACCTGCACACGCAGCGGATCGTGCAGCATCTCTGCCGCCAGCGCCCCGATCTCACGCGGCATGGTCGCCGAGAAGAACAGGCTCTGCCGGCGATGCGACAGCTTGGAAAGGATGCGGCGGATCGGCTGAATGAAGCCCATGTCGAGCATCTGGTCAGCTTCGTCGAGCACCAGGATCTCGGTGCCCGAAAGATCGACGTTACGCTGATCGAGATGGTCGATCAGGCGGCCCGGCGTCGCGACCAGAATGTCCACGCCATTCTTCATGGCGTTGACCTGCGGACGCAGAGGCATGCCGCCGAACATCGTTGTTACGGTAAGCCCGGTATGCCGCCCGTAGGCGCGGAAGCTTTCGGCGATTTGCGTCGCCAGCTCACGCGTCGGCGACAGCACGAGCACGCGCGCACCACCGCGAGCCGGAGCGCGACGCGCTCCAAGCAGACGATGCAGGATCGGCAGCGCGAACGCAGCCGTCTTGCCGGTGCCCGTCTGGGCGATGCCCATGAGATCGCGACCCGCCATCACACCGGGGATCGCCTGCGCCTGAATGGGGGTTGGAGTTGTGTATCCCTCAGTATTGAGCGCCTTCAGCAGGGCGGCGTCGAGACCGAGGTCGGAAAAAGTCGTCGTCGAAGTTGTATCAGTCAAAAGATCGTCTTTCATTTTAGGTCCGGGCGCGCGCCGAGCGACCGCACACACGTGTGCCGGCCGAACGCGCGAACGCGGTGCTGCTCAAGAGAGCCCCGCGTGGCCTGGGCTATCAAATGGAAGGAGTTTCAGAGGCGCTCAACAGGAGGATCAGCGAATAGGCAATTGCCGAGACATGCTGTCCGTTCACGCGGCTGGAGCGCCGATGGCCGCCCGGAATCCCCCGAGCGATGTCCGCATATGGCATGTCGCAGCGCACAAAGCAAGTGCGCCCTGACGGCCAACGATCCCCGGCACCGGCTATTTGCAGGAAACGGCAGTGACTTTCTCGAGCCCCCACCAGGCATCCATGCGCTCGTAAACCTTGCCCGTAGCAGTGATCTGCTGGCCGGCCCGACATTTTCCGATCGAGGGCTTGGGCACCCCGGTGAGGAAGGTCAGGCAGTGGTCCGCCGCCGAGTTGTCGAGCGTCACCCACACCGCCTTGGGATCGTCCTCCTCGGGCTCGATCTCTGTGATCTTCGCCGTCATGGTCATTTTCTCGCCGACCATGCTCTGCAGCTCGCGATACTTGCATTCGCGCGCAACCGACGGCAGCGCTGTAGCCGCGAGCACCGCGAGGCCGATGAGAACAGCTTCCAAGCGCACGCCAATCTCCCCTGGGTTGCCCTGCAAACCGGCGCCATGAATGCGCAACTCGCAGCGCAACGCAAGATCGGCCACCGTCGCATTTCCATGCTCGCGAACAGCTTCCCGCGTTCACATTGGATCGCCGCATCAGAATTTGTCCGCGCGGTGCCTTTCGGCCTCATTTTGAGCCGCTCGAAGGCCCGGGAGGCTCGGGTGAGCCGCTGTGCGACACCGCTGCATTGCGCAAAAACCGCAACAGCGCTTCTAATGATCCTCCAACAAAAGCTGCGAGGGACCACATGCGCTCTCCAACCATAACGTTTGCTGCGGCAGCACTGACCCTGGCGACGCTCAATCCAGCGTCCGCAACACCCCTATCGACCATATCGACGACACCCGACGGTAAGCCTCTTTCGCCCAAGGACGCCGGCGCGCGTTACGGCGAAGCCGCAGGAGCCGCTCTTGTTTGCTATGGACTTCGGATCACGCCGCGCGTCGCTGACTTGCGCGCCCGCTATCAAGGCGACGCGCTGGCCGAGTTCGATGCTCAGGCCGGCAAGATCCTGCAAGCTTGGCGCTCGGTGCAGAGCTGCGACCAGGCGAATGGCCCTAACGACTGCAAGGTGTCGCAGCAGTGGAGCTGCCGCCAGGCATTGCGGGAGATAGGCCCGAGCGGCACCGCCGTGCGCGGCCTCGTCGAGCCCAAGAACTGAAAGGCCGAACCCTAAGCCTGCGTTTCGCGTTGCTTCCTGCATGATGGCTGTGCGCTGTAATGCAGGTGGATCAACAATGCGGACCCTTATGCTCTTTGCGATGCTCGGCACCGCAACGGTCGCCCACGCCCAATCGGCGCCGCGCGACTTCAAGCTCGATACCCCGCCCGTGCCTGGGCAGATCGTCGAACCGAACCGGGAGCGGCTGCGCCTTGCTCCGCTCCCTCTTAGGATCGACAGGTCAGATCATCTCGGACTTCCCGCGAGCGGCCCGAAGGGCGAGCTTCGAGAGTCTTTCAACGACCCGAAATACGCTCCCCCGTCTGGCAGCTAGCTGAGACACGGAACGTTTGCGTCGGCCTCAACCGCGGGCAGCGCGACGGCGCTCGGCGAGACTGAATGGAATACTGGTATTCGGCCGGCGCTCGTGCGGAAACAGCGCGCGCGGCGCGCTTTGCACTTCCGCGGATGGATCGCCTTCATCGCGGATGTTGCTCATGGCTTCGCGCCAGTCGCCGGCGCTGGGAATGTAGGTCGCGCCTTCTGCGTCGATGCCTGGCCGCTGCGTGACCTGCGGGCGCTGGACATGAAACATTCCGATGCTCGACGCCAATCCCTGCAACTCACCGAGGATCGCCGTCCGGCGCACCTCATGCTCACTCGCGATCGTCTGAACGTCGGCAAGCAACTGCTCGTCGAGCCGCGTCAGCGCGTCGCTCAATGCCTTGACGAGCGTCTCTTCGTGGCTCGCCATCTCGGCAATTCGGATGTGCATTTCCTCGAGTTGCTGCGTCAGCTTCCCCATAATAGCCCCCTCATTGCTTCAACCGAATCGAATCCTCAATCCGGATTTGGCCATCGCATCGGGCCAGAAATGAGATGCTCGGAGTTGGCTCTACCGCACAGAAGAGCAGCGCCCGCTCGCACGCAGCGCATCGCTGCGCCGTCGTGACTCTCAGCTCGCGAGCCGCGGCTGCATGGGTGATCGAGCGAGACCCGCTCAGTCTTGCGATGCGGAGAGCACGGCCCCGACCTGCCGCGCCTGAGAAAGCAGGCGCTCCTTCTTCTCGGCAGCGATGCGCACCTTCGCGCGCGTTTCCCCACTGTCGAGCGCCTCGCGATCGAGAACCTCGGCTTCTTCATAGAGCCAGTTGACCAGCCGGCCACCATCCGCCGGTATGACCAACTCCAGCACCATGTCGCCACGCCCGAGCCGCCTGTCGATCTCCGACAAAAGCGCGTCCACGCGCTCGCCCGTCACAGCGGACACGAGCACCGGCGGCCGTTCCGCAAACCGCGCCGCGCGCAAGGCCTCCTCCCGCGTCACCGCCGACAGCAAGTCGATCTTGTTCCACACCTCTAGGAGAGGCGCCTCGGCCGCCAGCGTATCGATCCCGAGGTCGGCAAGCACCGTTTCGACGTCGCGTGCCTGGCTATCCGTCTCCTCGTGCGAGATGTCGCGCACGTGCAGGATGAGATCCGCCTCGATCACCTCTTCGAGAGTCGCGCGGAATGCAGCGACCAGCATCGTCGGCAGATCGGAGATGAAGCCGACCGTATCGGAAAGAATGATGCGCCGGCCGCTTCTCAGCCGCACCTCGCGCATGGTCGGGTCGAGCGTCGCGAAGAGCTGGTGCTTCGCAAAAACGTCCGCGCCCGTGATGCGATTGAACAGCGTCGACTTGCCGGCGTTCGTGTAACCGACGATGGCGACCACCGGATAGGGCACGCGCCGGCGCCCCTGGCGATGCAGCTCGCGCGTACGGACGACGACCTCCAGCTCCTTGCGGATCGCCATGATCCGCTCGTCGATCATGCGCCGGTCGAGCTCGATCTGCGCCTCGCCAGGACCGCCGAGGAAGCCGTAGCCACCGCGCTGGCGCTCCAAGTGCGTCCATGTCCGAACGAGCCGGCT
>JASBSU010000007.1 GCA_030148725.1 Hyphomicrobium sp. | reverse complement strand
CAGCCTCCCGCAGAGCTTCGGAGAGCGGACCCACCGGCACAATGTGCGTGGCGGCCTCGCCGGCATCGGTGACGTTGTCGTAAGCGAGGAGCACCGGGCGCACGCCAGCTTGCAGGCTGGAATCTGTGATGTCGATCCCTTCGACCGGCTGCGCTTCGCGTTCGAGCTGCGCCCAGACGCCGACGGCTTCGAGCAGATGCCGCGAAGCCGCTGATAGCGCGAACGCACGCGCGTCGGGCCGAGGAGCGCCATGCGCCACGCGATCCATGATCGCTATGCCGAAATCCGGCCCCAAAGCGTCGCTCAGCGCCAGCGCCAACGCCAGCCCGGCGAAGCTCGCGCCGGAGATTGCGACATCGAAGCGAAGGTCGTCTTGCGTCATGTCTCTTTCGGCCTTCAGAGGCTAGGGTGCTGAGAATATGGCAGAAGATGCGGGCTGAACCTAGCTCGCATCCCTGATCCGCCGCAGCGACCCCAGAGAGGCCCGATGACCACCAACGACCCTGCGCAGAGCGCCCTTGATGCCCTGCTGGCGACGCTCGATTTGGAGCCTATCGAGAACAACTTGTTCCGCGGCGCCCGCGGCATCGAAGGCTGGCAGCGGGTGTTTGGCGGTCAGGTGCTGGGCCAGGCTCTGGTTGCCGCTGCGAGGACGGTCGAGCCTGAGCGGCCGGTGCACTCGCTCCACGGCTACTTCCTGCTCGCGGGCGATCCCTCCCGACCCATCGTCTACGATGTCGAGCGCATTCGCGACGGCGGCAGCTTCACGACCCGCCGCGTCAAGGCGATCCAGCACGGCCGACCGATCTTCTCGATGAGCAGCTCCTTCCACAAGTCCGAGGAGGGTTTCGAGCACCAGTCGACGATGCCCGACGTTCCACCGCCCGAGGCGCTGCCAAACCCCAAGGAAATCATCGGGCAGCATCTCGACGCCCTCCCGGTCTCGATGCGCAGCTACTGGAGCCGCGAGCGCCCGATCGACATGCGGGTCGCCGACCTCCAGCGCTATCTGACGCGCGAGAAGAAGACCCCTGTCCAGCATATCTGGATCAAGGCCAGCGGACCGCTGCCGGACGATCCCATCGTGCACCAGGCGGTTCTCGCCTATGCCTCCGACTTTACGCTCCTGGACACGGCGCTGATCGCCCACGGCAAGCTTTTATTCGATACGGACGTACAACTCGCCAGCCTCGACCACGGCATCTGGTACCACCGCCCCTTCCGCGCCGATGAGTGGCTTCTCTACGCCCAGGACAGCCCGAGCGGCTTCGGAGCCAGGGGGTTTTGCCGCGGGAGTATCTACACCCGGGATGGCCGCCTCATCGCATCCGTGGTCCAGGAAGGTCTCATGCGCCAGCGCACCTCCGCCTTCGTGCCCAATTGATAGGCATTCGCCGCCCAATGCACGCAGATTGGGCATTTCGCGCCTGCAAAATAGTAGGGCGCCTGAAACTTTGGCAGGCTTTCTCCTGCGAATCCAATTGGTTGCGTAGGCATCATCAAACTGGCACGGGTCTTGACTCCGTTTTCAACGGCCAGCGCACCGCAGCATGGGTGCCACGGTTAAAACGAAGACCAAAAGGTCCGTTGTTACGGCAGCGGATGCGTGAGGGAGAGGGACCTGCATGAAGTTGATTACGGCCATCATCAAACCCTTCAAGCTCGAGGAGGTTCGCGCAGCGCTCACCGACCTCGGTCTGCAGGGCATGACGGTTACTGAGGTCAAAGGTTACGGACGTCAGAAAGGGCACACCGAGATCTATCGCGGTGCCGAGTATGCGGTGAGCTTTCTGCCGAAGATCAAAGTCGAGGTGGTTGTTCCGTCGGCGCAGGTCGACAAAGCCCTGGAGGCAATCCAGCGCGCCGCCAAGACCGGTCAGATCGGCGACGGCAAGATTTTCGTCTCTCCCATTGAGCACACCATACGCATCCGAACCGGCGAGTCGGACGACAACGCACTTTAAGCGGGCTTCGTCCGCGAGGGACGTAAGTTCAAGTACTACAGGAAGGGAAGGGGAGTTTCAGGATGAACTTCAACGGACTAAAAAGACTGGCCGTGACCGCATCTGCGGCGGCTGCACTCTACGCGGGGTCGGCGCTGCCGTCGCTCGCACAAGATACGCCCACGCTGAACTCGGGTGACACGGCGTGGATGCTCACCTCCACCGTCCTCGTCATCCTGATGACGGTACCGGGCCTCGCGCTCTTCTACGGCGGCATGGTCCGCAAGAAGAACGTCCTCTCTGTGCTCGCGGCGACTTTCGCCACCTTCTCTCTTTTGACCATTCTGTGGTTCCTCGTCGGCTACTCCCTCGCCTTCACCGACGGCGGCGCCAACCAGGCTTACATCGGCGGCCTCAGCAAGGCGCTCTTTGCTGGCGTTACACCGGCCAGCCTGCAGGGCACCATTCCCGAGCTGCTCTTCGCAGTCTTCCAGCTCACCTTCGCCGCCATCACGCCGGCCCTCATCATCGGCGCCGTGGTCGATCGCATGAAGTTCTCCGCGCTGCTGATCTTCATGGCGGCCTGGATGCTCTTGGTGTACTGCCCGGTCGCTCACTGGGTTTGGGGCGGCGGCTTCCTTGCTTCTGACGGCGTTCTCGACTTCGCCGGCGGCACGGTCGTTCACATCAACGCTGGTATCGCGGGTCTCGTGGCCTGCATTATCCTCGGCCGTCGTCAGGGTTACGGCACCGAGAGCCTCGCGCCTTACAACATCGTCTACACGCTCATCGGTGCTTCCCTGCTGTGGGTCGGCTGGTTCGGCTTCAACGTCGGCTCGGCACTCGCTGCCGGCACCGGCGCTGCTGTCGCCATGACGACCACGCAGCTCGCCACGGCTGCTGCAGCCCTCGCCTGGATGTTCTCCGAATGGCTGGTGCACGGTAAGCCGACCCTACTCGGCATGGCTTCGGGTGCGGTTGCTGGCCTCGTCGCCATCACGCCGGCTTGCGGCTTCGTCGATCCTAAGGGTGCAGTTGTGATCGGCCTCGCAGCCGGCGTCATCTGCTACATCTTCTCGACGGGCATCAAGCGCGCTCTTGGCTACGACGACAGCCTCGACGTGTTCGGTGTGCACGGCGTTGGCGGCCTCGTCGGCGCCATCCTGACGGGTGTGTTCGCTGCTGAAGCTTGGGGCGGCAAGGCCGGCCTGCTCGAAGGCAACTTCGCTCAGGTTCCGATCCAGATCTACGGCTGCCTCGCGACCATCGCGTGGTCGGCAATCGCTACCGCTGTGATCCTCTTCATTCTGAAGTTCACGATCGGCATCCGCGTCAGCGAGGCCGCCGAGGTCGAAGGCCTCGACGTCGCGCTGCACGGCGAGTCGATCCAGTAACCGCTCAAGGCGGGACGCGGGCCTTGGGGTCCGCGTCCCGCGTCTTCTCCCGAGCGTGCGCCTTCCCCTAGGCGTGCTCTAAACTCGGCCCGGTGCTTAGGCATTCCGGGCCGTTTTTTGTTTTCAGATCAGGACGCGACCTTGAGCACGGCGTTCGGGCGCAGCGCCTTCAGAAGCTTCCGCAGATCCTCTGGCCTCAGTGCCACGCAGCCTTCCGTGGGTGTCATGTCCGGCGCCGCGACGTGCATGAAGACAGCGCTCCCCCGGCCGGCAATGCGCGGGCGGTCGTTGTAGCCCAGGACCACCACGACATCGTAGAGCCGATCCTGGCGCCACATGCGCTCGGCGCTCGCCGGGTAGGGGTGCTGGACCGCACGGTTGTAGTTGCGATCGTTCGCTGCATCGCACCAACCATCGTCTGGGCACAGGCGCGCCATTTTCAGTCCGGTGGCCGGCCGACGCTGGCGGTCGGGCCGGTAGAAGGCCTCGCGTATCGCAAAGGAGCCGATGGGCGTCGCCCCGTCGCCCTCGCGCTTGGCCGCCCGGCGCCCGCTTCGTCCGAGTACGCACGGAAAGCTCAGGTTCCCGTACGTCAGGACACCCCGCGTCGCCCGCGCTGACAGGCTCCTCACGACGATTTTAGGGCTCTTCTGTGGAATCCTGCCCTTGGACTTCATTGGAGCTTCCCATCCCGCATGCTATTCGCATCCCTTACGTCAGGCCGGGAGCGGAGCATCGCTAGCGAAGCGGCCAGGATATTGCGGCCGCGTGGCTGTGTCTGTGCCGGAGCGAACCAAGAATGAGCAATGCCCGACGCGTTCTGATCGTCGACGACGACGACGAGCTGCGCGAGACCCTCAAAGACCAACTGATCCTCCATGACGAGTTCGAGGTGCAGACGGCCGGTCTGGCTTCGAAGGGTATGGAGCATGCCCGGTCCGATCATTTCGACCTCGTGATCTTCGACGTGTCGCTTCCCGATATGGACGGGCGCGAGGCCGTGCGGTTGTTACGCCGATCCGGCTTCAAGACACCCATCATCATGCTGACCGGCAACACTTCCGACGCCGATCAAATTCTCGGGCTGGACGCGGGTGCCAACGATTACGTCACCAAGCCCTTCAAGTTTGCAGTGCTTCTGGCGCGCATCAGGGCGCAATTGCGTCAGCACGAGCAGAGCGAAGACGCTGTCTTCGCCATCGGCCCTTACACGTTCAAGCCGGCATCCAAGCTCCTCATCAACGACAAGGGCGCCAAGATTCGGCTGACGGAAAAGGAAACCTCGATCCTCAAGTACCTCTACCGCTCGGGCGATAAGGTGGTGTCGCGCGACACGCTTTTGCACGAGGTCTGGGGCTACAACGCCGGCGTGACGACGCACACGCTGGAGACGCACATCTATCGTCTGCGCCAGAAGATCGAGAAGGATCCATCGAGTGCTGAGCTTCTCGTGACCGAGACCGGCGGCTATCGCCTCGTGCCCTGACCAAGTTATCAACAGCGCATCTGGATATCGTGTGGACCTCGGTCGGACCTGTTGTGCATCGGTCCTAGCCGTCCGCGTCGAATCACGTGAATTTGCAGCCAGTTCGCACCCGTCGGTCCCGTGCACTCGGTGTGGATCGCGTGGTGACAAGTTTTTCCCATGAGGCTAGCAACGCGAGCAGGCAACGCGTGGAACTCTTCGCCGGACATTTGGCAGTGCTGCCGCTCTTTCGTGGTCTGACCCCGCTTCAGCTCGCTGGCATCGCACGCCGCGCGGATCGGGTCTCCTACACGCCGGGCGCAACCATCGTCGAAGAGAACGCCACGGCGGATGCCGCCATTCTGGTCATTGCCGGAACTGCTGTGCGGGTCAGCGGGCCTGAGCTCAAGGCGCGCTCCGAACCTATCGCGCCAGGCTCACTCATCGGCGAGGCCGCAATGCTGGTCGAAACGACCTACGGCTCGACCATAGTCGCGCGCACGGCCGTTCGCGCAGTCCACATCACGCGCGAGAGCCTTCACGAGCAGATGCTGGCCGACCCAGATCTTGCCGGTCGCCTGGCTGAGAACCTCGGCAAACGCCTCGGCAAGGTCGCCGAAGTGCTGCGCAAGGTCGACGCTTGCCTGGCGAAAAGCTTGCCAGCGACCAGTGCAGCGGCGCTGCCCGACCTGCAAGCGGCGGGTTGAAGTTCACAGACTTCCACAACCGGAAAGAAAAAACGCCCAACCCCGGGGGGAGGGGTTGGGCGTCGAGAGCGCTTTCGCGCGCGGTACCGGGAGGGAAGCCGGTACCTCAGGTGGCGTCTTTCGGCTAGACGGGGGGCACTACCGATACAGGGTGACACCACCTGACTGCATTGAGTTAAGCGCAAAGGGCTAAAGTTCAATAGAGCTGGGGACCCGACTTCACAAAAATGTTACCAGCCAAGCCGGGGTTTTCCCCAGGCTGTAGTTGCCAGAGTCCGAACAGCCACACCTGAGTGTTGTTCAGGGCATCGACATCGGGCGTCCCATGGACTGGATCTTGAACAGCGCGGCATCGATCTCGCCGCTTTTGGTGAGGTCTGAGACCTGGACCCGGGTATCGAGCCCCTGGGCGTCCTTCGTGACCCACTCCTTCAGCTCGAGGGCGGGCTTTGTGGAGAGGAACAGCTTGATCTGTCCCGGCGTGTCCGGGTTCTTGTCGATCAGGCCGACCACGAGCATGTCGGAGGATTCCTGCACTTCCATGATCTTGGCGTCGCGCACGAGGTCGACGTCCTTGCGAAGCAGCAGGCGGAACGGCGTGTCGTCGAGAGACACGCGATCCTCGTTGTTGAGGTCATGGTCCTGAATGGCGAGGTAGCGCCCGTCGGACACCACGACCTGCCGCGACGGCCGCGCATAGTCGAAACGGAAACGCCCCGGCCGCATCACGTAGAACTTGCCGCGCATGCGCTTGTTGTCGGCACCCGTCTGCACGAAGTTGCCCTGCAAAGTGTCGATTCCGCTGAAATAATCCGACACCTTGTGGACGAGCTGCGCCTGCTGGTCGGTGAGCGTGAGCCCATCGCCTTTGTTCGGCGCAACCTCAGCACTCCATGCCGAGCTCGAGCCCGGCGAAGGAGGCGCGGTTGCCGGAGCGGGCGCCGGAACGGCAATTGGCTTGGAAGCGTCGTCGCCAGCGGCTGCGGCCGGTGAAGCCAGCAAGCTCATGGATGCCATCGCTGCGATTGCGATTGCTTTCAGCTCGTGCATTGGCCCCCGACGTCTCCCGAATCGCACCAGAAATCTCGCCTTTGATAGGATATCCACGTGCGCGCGGAAACTCCCGTAAGGCTCTTCGCCGAACAATACGTCTAGATGTAGGCGGCTGGCACGACCGGAGTTTGTCGCGCCTTATCCAGCGACCGCGGAGCGTCCACCCTGCCCATCGCGGCCGGTGACGAGGATTTCCCGCTTTCCGGTGCTCCCGGCAGCGCTGATGAGACCCTCCTGCTCCATACGCTCGATGAGGTCGGCGGCCCGGTTGTAGCCGATCGAGAGCCGGCGCTGGATGTAGCTCGTCGAAGCCTTCCGATCGCGCAGCACGATGGCAACGGCCATGTCGTAGATGTCGTCCTCGCTCGGTGTGCGCTGCTCGCCCGCTGCGGCTTCGCTCGCCGACGGTGTATCCGTGATGCCATCGATGTAATGCGGTGCACCCTGGCGGCGCAGTGTCTCCGCGATGGCCTCGACCTCTTCGTCCGAAACGAACGGGCCGTGCGCGCGGATGACCTGGCCCATGCCAAGCGAGTAGAGCATGTCGCCCTGCCCTAGCAGCTGTTCGGCGCCCGGCTCGTTGATGATCGTGCGGCTGTCGATCTTCGACGCCACCTTGAAGCTGATGCGGGCCGGGAAGTTCGCCTTGATGGTGCCGGTGACGATGTCGACGGACGGCCGCTGCGTCGCCATGATGAGGTGGATGCCGGCCGCGCGCGCCATCTGCGCCAGGCGTTGGATGGCGCCTTCGATCTCTTTGCCGGCAACGATCATCAGGTCGGCGAACTCGTCGACCACCACCACGATGTAAGGCATCGCTTCGGCGGTCATCTCCTGCTGCGAGTAGATCGCCTCCCCGGTGTGCTCGTCGAAACCGGTCTGAACGGTACGCGTCAGCTGCTCGCCGCGGCTCTGCGCCTTCTTCACACGCGTGTTGAAGGCTTCGATGTTCCGCACCGAGAGCGCGGCCATGCGCTTGTAGCGCTCCTCCATCTCGCCGACGACCCAGTTGAGCGCCGACACGGCCTTGTGCGGATCGGTCACGACGGGCGTCAGAAGGTGCGGAATGCCGTTGTAGACGGACAGCTCCAGCATCTTGGGATCGATCATCAGCAGCCGGCACTCTTCCGGCGACCGCCGATAGAGCAGCGACAGGATCATCGCATTGATGCCGACCGACTTGCCGGAACCGGTGGTGCCGGCGACCAGAACGTGCGGCATGCGTGCAAGGTCCGCGACGATGGGCTCGCCGCCGATTGATTTGCCGAGCGCCATCGGCAGGGCAGCGTCGGACGCTGTGAAGGTGTCGGCTTCGAAGATGTCGCGCAGATAGACGGTTTCGCGCCTGACGTTCGGCAGCTCGATGCCGATCACGTTGCGGCCGGGGACGATGGCGGCGCGAGCCGAGGTCACGCTCAGCGAGCGTGCGATGTCTTCGGCGAGCGCAACGACGCGCGATGATTTCGTGCCGCGTGCAGGCTCGAGCTCGAACAGCGTCACCACCGGACCAGGGCGGATTTCCCGCACCTCGCCCTTGATTGAGAAGTCCGCAAGCACCTCTTCGAGCAGGCGCGCAGTGCCACGCAGCACGGACTGCGTGAACGTCGGCGCACTCTTCGCCGGTGCACGGCGCAGGAGGTTCATCGACGGCGCCCGATAGGTTGGCGCCACGCGCACTTGCGCAATGCCGCCCAGCAGGTTCGTACGCTTCTGCTTGCCGCGCTGCTGAGGGGCCGGCTGTGCAGTCTCGATCACCGGCGCATCGCTCTCGGCGGCACGCTTGGCGTTCGCAGGCGCGAACCGGCGCGCGATGGCGCGGCTTTCCGCATCTGCACCGTCGTCGAAATCGGGGTCGTGGGCATTACGCGGTACGTCGGCCGGTGCCGTGTTGCGCGTCGCGATGGCTTCGGCGAACTGGGCCGGCACAGCGGGCTGGCGCCGCTCGATGTTCGAAAGACCGGGCAACATAGGCTCATGCCGCGCGCTGAATCCGCCTCCGGTGTCGGTCGCATAAACCGGCTGCGGTACGGCAGCGACCGGCTCGAACGTCACGCTCGCCTTGGCGAAATATTCGCCGAGCCATTCCGGAACGAGCGTGCCGCGGCGCCGCGACAGGCGGCGGCTGCGCTCAACGAGCTTTTGGATGTCCTCGCGCTCCAGGCCGAGGCTGTAGCCGAGCAGCCCGAACCCAGCGAGGAAATAGCCGAGACCGGCGAGCGGCATCAGGCTGCCTGCCCCGACGATATCGAACAGTGTCGCTGTGAGCTTCTGCACCCAGTCGCCGACGATCCCACCGAAGCTATGGCCGAAGGGCCAGCTGGCAGATAGCGGCAGGGCAGCAAAGCCGCCCGCGAGCAGCAGCACGGCAAGAGGAAAGAGGCTGGTTTTCCTGCGGTTGGCCGACATGCGCTCCGAGAGCATCAGCTCCAGACCCCAGAACATCGGGGCGAGCAGCAGGAAGACGCCGGCAAATCCGAGGGTATTGAGCAAGACATCGGCGAAGATCGCGCCGGCAGAGCCGAACGCGTTCATCGCAGCGCCATCGGCTGCGTGCGTCAGGCTAGGGTCCGTCTGCGACCATGTCAGCAGACTGGCCCAAGCGGCCGCTACGCCAACCAGGAGGGCGAGGCCTCCGGCGCGAATGAACCATCCAATCAGCCTGTCTTCCATCGACGCAGGAAGAAGGCGTCTCGGGTCGTGAGACCTGAGCGGGTGCATCTCGAACGTACTCTACGCTACGCAAGTACTACTACTGATCGTTCGAGTGCCTCACCGACGGTCGTCGCATCACGGACCAACGCCAGGCGCAGATAGTTCGCCCCCGGATTGGTCCCATCGCGTCCGGCTTGCGCCAGGAAGGCACCAGGGAGCACTTTGACACCCGCGCCTTGCCATAAGGTTACTGTTGCCTGAGCAGAACCGCCAAACTTGCTGACATCCAACCATAAAAAGAATCCGCCCGCCGGCCGTTGGTAACCGAATTTGCCAGCCAGGATGCGGTCGCAGACATCATATTTTTGACGGTACGCGGCCCGGTTCGCTTCCACATGCGCCTCGTCCGACCACACCGCTGCGGAAACGTATTGCGTGGGTCCAGGAACCTGCGGCGCGACCATGTTCCGCAGCTCGGCGAATTGGTCGATGAAGCGCGCATCGCCCGCGCAGAAGCCCGAACGCAGACCGGGCAGGTTGGAGCGTTTCGACAGCGAGTTGAAGACGACGAGATTTGAGAAGCGGTCCGCCGTCGTCGCGCCGACCTCGAGCCCACCCGACGGCGGGGTTTCCGAGTAGATCTCCGAATAGCACTCATCGCAGAACAGCATGAAGTCGTACGTGCGCGCCAACGCGAGAGCGCGCGCAATGTAGTCCCGAGACGCGACCGCGCCCTGCGGGTTGGTCGGCGAGCAGAGATAGAAGGCGACGGTGCGTTCGAGCAGAGCCTTGTCGGCCGCCAGCGCGTCGAGGTCCGGCAGGAAGCCATTCTGCTCTACGGCATTGAGATAGACCGGCTCGGCACCAACCGCGAGGGCCGCGCCGATGTACGCGCTATAATAGGGATTGCACATCAGCACCGCCGGAGTGCCGGTGACTTTCTTACGCCCTGCGGCCGGCAGCGCTGCAAGAAAAAGCCCTTCCCGCGAGCCATTTATCGGCAGAATCTCGCGTTCGGGATCCGGAGCAGCCGCGGCGCTATACCGGCGGCCGGCCCAAGCCGAGATCGCTTCGCGCAACTGCGCCGTGCCCCGAATGGGCGGATACTGCGCATAGCTCGACACCGCCTCGATCAGCTTTTCAGCGACGAACGGCGGCATCGGCTCGCGCGGCTCGCCGATCGTGAGGTCAATCGTGTTTGAGTGCCCCGCTGGGGTCGTGCCCAGCAGTTTGCGCAGCTGCGTGAAGGGCGAAAGAACGGCGCCGTTGACGAGCGCTTCCAGTCCGGATGGCGTGGTCATGGTCGAACTCTGAGAGCAGGCGCGCACGCGGCGTCGCGTACGCCAGCCAAATAGCCGCAGCACGCGTCAGCGTCTACTGCGGCCGCTCTCTGAGGCAAGCCCGAACATCGGTGAGGCGCAACGTTGTGCGCGCCTTGTGTCGTGGAGCACCCGCCCGGATCAGGCGTGGCTTGCCACGTTTTCATTCTGGACGACGGGCACGCTGCTGCCGAGACGCAGGGAACCCGTGCAGCCCGAAAGCTGGACGGCGAGGAGGGTGAGGAGAACGGCGACGAGAACTCGGTACATACTGCTTCTCCGAGAGGACGAACTGGACAGCCATTGGCGTTGCTCGGAGGGTGAATTCTTTAGGTTAATAAATCGTGGACGCCTGGCCGATTGCATGCCGGTCAAAACGGCTCGCCCGGTAATCCCCGCGCCGACTCAAGGGCCTAGGATGGCTGCTCCCAGGAGCTGCCGTCTTGCCGATCGCCGAATATGCTCGCTGTCTTCTCGCCATCGCGGAGACGGTCCACTGCTGGTTGACCGTCCTGAGCGGTCTTGATGCCGCGCGCCGCGAACGCCTCGCCGTCTACGCCGACAAGATTGCCGAAACGCTTGAACGTGCGGCTGGGGCGCTGCGCCAGGTTGAGGGGGCAC
Organism: Hyphomicrobium sp.; assembly: GCA_030148725.1. Lineage (GTDB taxonomy): Bacteria > Pseudomonadota > Alphaproteobacteria > Rhizobiales > Hyphomicrobiaceae > Hyphomicrobium_A. The sequence goes on along the minus strand of JASBSU010000007.1, from coordinate 62,031 downwards.
CGGACGACGCCAAGGCCCGCTCTCGGGCCGTGCGCGAGCTCGGCCGCATCAGCGGCTATATCGAGACAATGGTCGAGACGCTGGAGCATCACCTTGACGGGCGCAAGCTCGCAGGAGTTAAAAGGCGCCTGGAAGTGCTGCGGCCCGGGGAGCTGACGAAAAACGTCGTGGCGGGGCGCCAGCCAACTCACATCGACCGCCTGGCCTCGGCGGAGGGCTACTTCCGGGCCCTCGCGGACGGCCTCAGAACGTGAAAGGCGCGGAAAGAGCGATCATGGACAAGTTCACCACACTCACCGGCGTTGCCGCCCCCCTGCCACTGCGCAACATCGACACCGACATGATCATCCCCAAGCAGTTCCTAAAGACCATCAAGCGCACCGGGCTCGGCAAGAGCCTGTTTTATGAGATGCGCTATGACCAGGAAGGCAAGGAGATCGCCGACTTCGTGCTCAATCAGCCGGCTTACCGCACGGCGACGATCCTGGTGACGGGCGAGAACTTCGGCTGCGGTTCCTCGCGCGAGCATGCGCCCTGGTCGCTGCTCGATTTCGGCATCCGCTGCATCATCGCGCCGGACTTCGCCGACATCTTCTACAACAACTGCTTCCAGAACGGCATTTTGCCCATCAAGCTGCCTCAGTCCGAGGTCGACAAACTGATGGATGACGCCAGCCGCGGCGCCAACGCGACCCTGACTGTCGATCTGGGAAAGCAGGAAATCCGCGGCCCCGACGGCGGCGTAATCAAGTTCGACATCGATCCGTTCCGCAAGCATTGCCTGCTGAACGGCCTCGATGCCATCGGCCTGACGCTCGAGAAGAAGCAGGCGATTGAAAAGTTCGAGGAGGCGACGGCAGCCTCGCGCTCCTGGCTATAGAAGCAACGTCCGGTCAGCCTCAGAGAAGGCAACAGAGGGGAAGCGCTCATGTCGAAACCGATCCACATGATGGTCCGCGTGCTCGACGAAGCGCGCAGCGTCGATTTCTACAAGAAGGCGTTCGGCCTCGAGATTTCGCAGCGCGCCGACTTCCCCGACTTCACGCTGATTTACATGAAGGGGGACCAGTCGCCCTTCGAAGTGGAGCTGACCGTCAACAAGGGACGTAGCGACCCCTACAACCTGGGCGACGGCTATGGCCACATCGCCTTCGTTGTCGACGACCTCGATGCAGAGCACGCGCGCTTCAAATCCGTCGGCCTCGCGCCGAAGGACATCAAGCACATGACGCACGATGGGAAGCCTTTCGGTAAGTTCTTCTTCATCGAGGACCCCGACGGGTACAAGATCGAGGTCCTGGAGCGCGGGGGCCGCTTCGCATAAGCGGCCCCGCGATCCAGTCTTACCAGTCGTAGTTGGACGAACGCTTCGGATAGCGAAGGCTCGGCGGCGTCTTCTGCGGCCACTGTGCGCCAAGGTTGCGCAGGTACGAGGACTCGCTCGGCTGGCACCAGATGTTGCCGTAGAAGCCGAACGGCCCATTGTACGGCTTGCAGTCGCTGCCGCTGCTGTACTGGCGGTACGAACGACCGGCCTCGGCAGTCTGAGCGCCAAGCGCCAGAGCAAGTCCGGCCACCAGAGCGCTCGCGATCAAAGTACGCATCTCACCCTCCCCACGCATGAAACTCATGCCGGATTTTCCGGCTGCTCCATGGTTAGCGGAGTGAGGTTGCTTTCACGCTCGGTCGGGCACGAAGGTTTGATGCAAAGACGTTTTGAATGCCGGCGATATTGGAAAACGCAACGTTAAAACGCTGTCGCGCGCCTACGCACCTGCCGCGCGGGCTTCTGCGAGTGCACCGGCCAGCACATCCGACAATTCGCGCCGTTCATCGTCGGTGAGAAAACGTCCGAACGCGAATTCCCGGCCATGCGAAGCCAGTCTAAGATCCGTCCGACCCTGTGGCCCTTCGGCGAGGCGCACCCGAACCCAGTAAGGATTGAAATCGAAACTCTCCTGCGCACCCGACGGGTGAACACGCGTGACCGTCAGCGCTTGCGGTGTGATTTCAACCAGTTCGTGTAGACGACCTGCGCGGTAGTTCAGCCGGAACGCCGCGTAGACGAGCGCCACGTCCAGTCCGAAAAAACCCATCACTGGCCATGCGCCCTTCAAGAGAAAGAGCATTCCGGTAATGAAGCTGACGCCGCCGATGCCGGCCATAAGGATCAGGAACCCGCGTGGGTTCAGCGACCTGTGCGGGTAGAGAACGAGCCTGAAATTCTTCCCGTCGTTTCCGCGGACTTCCGCAGCGCCCGCCCCGCCGGCGATTGGAGCTTGTTTCGGGATGGTGTTTTCGCTCATCTGATGAACTTAGCGCGGGGAGCCATGCTTATGAAGAGGCAGCTACGGGCCGGGGACCGGAGCATCACTCAGACTGCGCGCAGCAAGCCGAAATCCGGCAAGCTGCGCCAGCCGGCCCGAACGCGATTGTCCAAGCCGGCCATCGCCGAGATGTTTCGGCGCTTCGAGGCTGCCGATCCTGAACCCAAAAGCGAACTGGAATACGTCAATCCGTTTACGCTTCTGGTGGCGGTTGTGCTCTCCGCGCAGGCAACGGACGCCGGCGTCAACAAAGCCACCAAAGCGCTCTTCAAGATCGCCGACACACCGGAGAAGATGGTGAAGCTCGGCGAGGACCAGGTCCGCGACTTCATCAAGACCATCGGCCTTTATCGTAACAAGGCGCGCAACGTGATCGAGTTGTCGCGCCAGCTTGTCACCAACCACGGCGGCGACGTTCCGCGCGACCGCGCGGCACTGGAGGCGCTTCCCGGCGTCGGCCGAAAAACGGCAAACGTCGTACTGAACGTGGCGTTCGGCGAACCCACCATGGCAGTCGATACGCATGTCTTCCGCGTCGCCAACCGCACCGGGCTGTCGAGCGGGGCAACGCCGCTGGAAGTCGAAGAAGACTTGCTTCGCGTCATTCCCCACGAATACGCGCTTCACGCCCATCACTGGCTGATCCTCCACGGGCGTTATGTTTGCAAGGCGCGGCGCCCGGATTGCCCCGTCTGCATCGTCCGCGATTTATGCCTTTTCGACGCCAAGACACCCGGCCCTTAGTGAGGTAAGCGTGCTGACACATATTGTGACTGCTACAAAGGTTGAAGGACTGGAGCGACGTTAACGATCGCGCTCCGCGGCGAGCCGAAAACGCGCCATTCCTCGCATTGCGCCCGCTTCAGCGTTAAGACGCCCGCAGCGATTTGGCTGAAACCTGATCCTTTCACTTAAGGTGCCGAATACGGTTGCTCCTTATCGTCCCGTACCTTGGGCACGGATACGGGATAGTGAGGGGCGCTGGTTTTCGATGGGCAATGGACCCGCATCCGATCGCGACCGCCAACAGGACGCGTCCGGTCAGCCTCCGGCCGTCGGTAGCGCGACCGATGTGCTGCTTGAGCAGAAAAGGGCGCTCGAACAGCTGAATTCGTGGTTCGAGCTGGCGCTCAACAACATGGTCCGCGGCCTCTCGATGTTCGACGCCGACGAGCGCCTCATCGTCTGCAACAGCAGCTATCGCCAGATCTACGCCCTGCCTGAGGAACTCACCCGCCCAGGAACGCCGCTCTTGGACATCGTACGCTACCACCTGCGGTGCGAGACAGGCCGCGACGCTTCGATCGAAGAGGCGCGGTTCTTTGAATGGCTCAGCGACCATCGCGTCAAGCTCGCCGAAGGCAAATCCTTCTCGAAGGTCCAGAACCTGCGCTCCGGTCGCACACTGCTCGTCACGTATCAGCCGCTCGCGGGCGGCGGATGGGTCGACATCCAGGAAGACATTACGGAGAAGCGGCGCGCTGAGGAGAAAATAGAATGGCTCGCGCATCACGATGCGCTGACGGGGCTCGCCAACCGGTTCTATTTTCGGCAGACCTTCGAGGAGGCGCTGAAAGGTCTCGGCAAAGGCTGCACCCTCGCGCTGCATTGGCTCGATCTCGATGAGTTCAAAGAGATCAACGACACTTACGGCCACCCGATAGGTGACGCTCTTCTGAAGGCGGTTGCGCAACGCCTGCGCGCCTGCACCCGTCGGACGGATTTTCTCGCACGCCTCGGAGGCGACGAGTTTGCCATCATCCAGTCGGGTGCCAGCCGGCCCGACCAATGCGAACGCTTGGCGCGACGCGTGTTGTCGTCGATCTGCCGGCCGTACAATATCCTCGGCAACGTCATCTCGATCAGCGGCAGCATGGGCGTCGTTCGCGCGCCGGTGCACGGGCGCAACCCCGACGAGCTGCTCAAGAACGCCGACGTAGCACTCTATAACGTGAAGTCCGCCGGACGACGGGGCTATGAGTTGTTCGGCCGCGCCAGCAGCCGGCACGTCGATGCTCAGCGCCGCCTCGAAACCGACATTCAGTGTGCGCTCAGCCGCAATCAGTTCAAGCTGCATTATCAGCCCATTCTCGGACTTCGCACCCATCGCGTGACGAGTTGCGAGGCGCTGCTGCGCTGGAACCATCCGCGCGAGGGCTTGCTCGCCCCAGACGGCTTCCTGTCCTTGGCGGAGAAAACCGGCGCCATTGTCGATATCGGTCGCTGGGTGCTCCAGCGCGCTTGCAGCGACGCCGCGGGCTGGGGAAGCGAAATGACCGTGACGGTCAACCTTTCGTGGCTGCAGTTTGAAAGCGGCGACCTCACGGGCATCGTTCGCGATGCGCTGGCCGACGCCAAGCTGCCGTCCAGCCGGCTGGAGGTTGAGATAGGCGAAGGCCTGCTCAATCGCGATAAGGGGAACATGCGCGGCATCCTCGAAGAGCTGCATCGGCTCGGCGTCGGCATCACACTCGACGACTTCGGAAAGCTGACGGGCTCCTTGAGCTCCCTACGCGCCTTCCCATTCGACAAGGTGAAAATCGATCGTACGCTCGTGCAAGGCAGCGGGGGTAACGCCGCGGTGGTCAGGGCGGTCGCCTCTCTCGCCGAGGATCTGGGCATGGCGACTGTTGCCGAGGGCGTCGAGACGATCGACGAACTCAACAGCGTGACGCGCGCCGGCTGCAACCGGGCGCAAGGCTTCTACATCGGACGGCCGGTTCCTGCTGACGAACTCGCCGCGATCCTGGCTGAATGTGCAAGGCGCAATACCTGCGCGGCGTAGACAGCGCACCCTGTCGATGCGGTGTCTGTCAGTCGGCTGGCCGGATGGCGATGCCTGCTTCCGCCATATGCTTCTTCGCTTCGGAAATCGTGTAGGTGCCGAAGTGAAAGATCGACGCGGCGAGCACCGCGCTCGCATGTCCTTCCGAAATACCGGCGACGAGATGGTCGAGATTGCCGACGCCGCCGGATGCGATCACCGGAATGGTCACGGCGTCCGATACCGCGCGCGTCAATTCGAGGTCGAAGCCAGACTTTGTCCCGTCGCGGTCCATCGACGTCAGCAGGATCTCGCCCGCGCCGAGTTCTGTCACCTTCTTTGCAAAAGCGATGGCGTCGATGCCGGTGCGCGTGCGCCCGCCGTGGGTGAAGATCTCCCAGCGATTTGGCTCGCCGGGCGCCGAAACGCGCTTGGCATCGATCGCCACAACAATGCACTGCGCGCCGAACTTCTCCGCGGCCTCACGAACGAAATCGGGGTTCTTCACCGCCGCCGTGTTGATCGAAACCTTGTCGGCGCCCGCGTTGAGCAGCCGTCCGATGTCCTCGATGGTGCGCACCCCGCCGCCGACGGTGAGCGGCATGAAACAGCGCTCTGCCGTCTGCTCCACGACGTGAAAAATGTTGTCGCGACCTTCGTGGCTTGCCGTGATGTCGAGGAAGCACAGCTCGTCCGCGCCGGCGGCGTCATAGGCGGCGGCCGCTTCCACCGGGTCTCCCGCATCGATGAGGTCGACGAAGTTGACGCCTTTGACGACGCGACCGTCCTTCACGTCTAGGCAGGGAATGATGCGCGTCTTCAGCATGCCTTCGCGGCTCCTGCTGCCAGCAGCGCCAGCGCCTCTTTCGGGTCGATGCGGCCATCGTAAAGCGCCCGGCCGCTGATCGCGCCTTCCAGCATAGCGTATTGCGGCTGCATGAGAGCTTTCACGTCATCGATCGACGCAAGGCCCCCCGAGGCAATGACGGGAATGCGCGTCGACCGCGCGAGCTTCGCGGTCGCGTCCAGGTTGAGCCCTTTGAGAACGCCGTCGCGCTCGATGTCCGTATAGATGATGGCCGATACGCCGGCGTCCTCGAAGCGCTTCGCCAGCTCTTCTGCCGTAAGCTCCGACGTTTCCGCCCAGCCCTCGACGGCGACTTTGCCGCCCTTTGCGTCGATGCCGACCGCGATCCGGCCAGGGAATTCCACGCACGCCCGCCGCACCAGCTCCGGGTCCCGCACCGCGACGGTCCCGAGGATCACGCGGTCGATGCCACTGTCGATCCACTTCTCGATGGTCTCCATGTCTCGGATGCCGCCACCGAGCTGCGCCGGAATGGTGATCGCTTCTAAGATCGCGTCGACCGCATCCGAGTTGACCGGTTTGCCCGCGAACGCGCCGTTGAGATCGACGATATGCAGGTATTGGAACCCCTGATCCTCGAAGCTGCGCGCCTGGGCCGCCGGATCGTCGTTGAACACGGTCGCGGCATCCATCTCGCCGAGCTTCAGGCGCACGCACTTGCCGTCTTTGAGGTCGATGGCCGGGAAGAGGATCACGGGCAGGTCCTGTCGGGTTGCGGCGGCGGGTTTTGGAACACCAGCCATCAGTTCGCTGTTATTGTGCGCGATAGAGATTTTGCGGCCCGATAAGTCAAGGCCGCAGCACCACTGCTGCTGTATCGGTTGCTTCCATGGCTGTAGCGTTCCTCTCGACCGTCCCGCCCGTTCTCGCGCGCCGTCCGCTGACCGAAGCCGACGCCGTCGACATCTGGATCGCGCGCTGGCTCCGCGTCCGCCGCAAGGACCTCATCCATCGCTACGGTTGCGATCCCCGTCGCCTCTACGAAATATGGGAAGGCGAGCGGTTCGCCGGCGCGCGCGCCAAGGCGCTCGACGTGTTCGAGAAGCGGTATCCCGGCTTGATGGATCGTGTCGATTTCGGCGCCCATCAGCGTTTCCCGCGCGACAGCCACGAGGGCCAGCTGTCTTTGTTCGAATAGGTTCAAAGCCGAGAACGCAGCAGAACAGGATGAGAACAAAAGCTGGACAGCCGCACTGAATCGTGCGATGTTCTCTCTAACTTCGCAGCGCCGCAAATGCAGCGCAATCCGGGGCCAGTATCGCGTCTCTCCCCCCCTCAAGCTCACAGCCAGAGAGACATCCGCCATGCGCACCCTCATCATCTCCTACGACCTGGCACAGCCGCACCGTAACAAGCACATTCTGGCGCAGCAGATCATGGCCCTCGGAAATTCCTGGGCCCGTCCTCTCGAGCAGACCTGGTACGTGAAGACCGATGCGCGCGAGGACGAGATCGAGGCTCAGCTTCGCGGCTTCCTCGATCCCGATGATGGCCTGCTCATCCAGGCCACCCGCGATGAAGCGGTGATGACCAACACCGCGCTCCGCTGGTTCCGCCAGCGCCGCGCCGGCATCGATCTCGATGGCGACACCAACATCATCGCCTTCCCGATGCCCAAGCCCTTCGAGGACGATCAGCAGGAGCTGCCGCTGCCCCTCGCCGAAGCCTGTTGAGTTTGCGTACCTCTAGTTCTGTAGCGTCGCGTTGGTTCCGCGTTCCCCCAAAGCCCCAGCCATCCCCCGGTAATGCGTGAGGCACCAGGACCCGATCCGCCCGGATCGGGTCCTTTTTCTTTGACCGGCGCGTCACCCGCCAAATGCTTGAGCGACGTCGGTTTTCAAAGAGCAGCCAGCGCTCCGATCGCCCGAGCGCCTTTCGGCGAGGGCGTGAATCGGCAGCGCCCAAAAGTTCCGATCGCCCGAGCGCCTTTCGGCGAGGGCGCGAATCGGCAGCGCAAAAGCTCCGATCGCCCGAGCGCCTTTCGGCGAGGGCGTGAATCGGCAGCGCCATCAAGCTGAGCCACAACCGGCCATTGCGGCAGAAGAGTGCAGCAGACATGCGCCGGCGGCCGGCTCCCCGCGGGGGAGTCGCCGGCGCAATAAAAAACCAGGAGCGCGGGCGCCGAAACGCTGCGATCTAGTTTTAGTGAGGCAGCCTTTCGGCGCCCGCGTTGGCTGCTTGCCGTGCCGGAGGGGCGAAACTCGTCGTCAGCGTGTTTCCGGTCCGGCCCTTGGCGGTCAAATGCGGGGCCACATCGTCAGGACCTTCCACGTCTGCGCTCGCGTCGTGCCGATGTGCGAGCGCCGCTGCCAACGGGCGTCCGTGCAGGTCGTTGCCTCGCTGCACAGCTCCGATCGACGGCCCCGGCATATGAGGGAGCTACTCCTCGCGACAGGCATCGCGACGGTGCGACACCTGCCTCAACCGGGCACCATCCGCTGTCCCGCTTAGCCGCTCAGCTGCTGCGTCCCAGATGGACAGGGGTGAGCGGAGTATGGGGTTAGGTACGGGGGGCGGGGATAGTTTGCGCTGCTCGCCCAATCTCAACGTCATCCCGACGCAGGTCGGGATCCACGCCAGCTTCAGCAGGCTCTCATCGCGCAGGCGACCGCGACGCCGCCGCGTGCGGGCTCACCGCTCGCGTCGCGCTTGCGGAGACCTGCGTGGGTGCCTGCCGTCCATGCGGGATAGACCGGCTCACCCGACGAAGAGGCAGCCGCCAGTGCGGCGGCTGCTAGGCGTCGTTACCAGAAGCCCTTGCCTTGAGGGGCGCGCCGCCGTTGGTTGATCTGCTGCCGTTGGCTGGGCGGCTGCCCGAAAAAGCCGAAGAAGCTGGGCTGCCACGCGCCACCTGACGGGTACGTGTTGACCGGCGTGGGCTTGCGCGTTTTGAAACCGCCCTGCGGCTGGTCGCTCAGCACCGCAACGAACTCCGTGCGATAGTTCGTTTCGCGGCTCAGAGGCTCATCCGAGACGATGATCGATGATCTCGGTAGCGCCGTCGGCGCGATGCGATCGAGAACCTCCTGCGGGAAGGTGATGCGGTCGAGCGCTTCCTGTGCGCCATCGCCATTCTCGATCGAGACCGCGGTCCAGCGAAGGCCCTTGTCGCCCTCCGCCATCGCCGTGAACACATGCGTGCCGATCGGCCTCTCCGGGTCGCGGATCGTGACGGGCGCCTCGATGGTCGCATCGAACACTTCGCCGCCGTCCGGCCACGGCTTGCCGGTGTTCCGCCGCACGTAGAGCTTCTGCGTCGCGCGGCTCACGTACACCGACACCGGCACCAGCGCGAGCTTGGCATCCTCGGCAGCCTTCGCCGTCTCCGTCCGGCGCGTCACGGCGGCCTTCGCGGCATCTGCGGCCTTGGCAGCAGCGTCGGCCTTGGCAGCAGCGTCTGCTTTGGCTGCTTCGTACTTCGGCGTGACCTCGGCAATCTTCGTGGCGGCTTTGACCTTGCGTGCCTCGGCGCGCGCCTTCGCGTCGTCTTTCTTAGCCGATGCGATGGCCTTATCGGCGGCAGCCACCTCGCCCTCAGCCGACGACTTCAGCCTGTCTAGCCTGCGCAGCGCCGACTGGGCCGATGCGGCCTCACGCGCGGTCTGCTTAGCCGCCTTCTTGGTCTCGTCGACCGCCTTCGCAGCATCGGCCGCCTCGCGCGCCAACGCCTCCGCACGCTCGGGAGCGGCTGATATGGCTTCCCCTTTCGGCTCTAGCAGCGCGGCATGGGAGAAAGCCACGGGCGTTGCGTCTTCCGGCGAGATGATCACGCGCATCCCGATGCGGGTCTTGTCGAACAGACCCGCCGCAAATTCATACGGCAGCCGCACGCAGCCATGCGAGGCGGCATAACCCGGCAACGGGCCGCCGTGCATCGCAATGCCGTTCCACGTCAGCCGCTGCATATGCGGCATGTGCGCGTCGTCATAAAGATTGGAGCGGTGGTCGATGTTCTTCTGCAGAATGGCAAAAACGCCGGCCGGCGTTTCGCGCCCTCTGATACCGGTCGAGACCGGAGCCTTCAGAATCCAGCCGTCCGCGTCATAGAGGGTGACGTTCTGCGATTTGATCGACACGATTGCCATGATCGGCTCGCCGGCATCGCGCTGAGCGGCTTCGAGGCCCCGCACGCGCGCTGATAGCCCAGTGGATGTCGCCGCCAATGCGGCCAATGCCCCGATCGCGACGACGCTCAGAAATCTGAAACGCGGAACAACGAACTCAGTCATGGTAAATCGATCTGTAATTGCCTTGCCTCCCACGGTTGATGCCAGCCAGCAGTTGCTTCAATCAAGCATCAAATTGCGTTAACTGAAATGCCGTGATCGGACTGTGCCTCCGGTACGCGCCTTGGGCGCCCGATCACTCGCAGCTCGTGCGGTTGAATTGCATCGCAACTGATAGGGCTGAATCAGGCCCTTTTCTGACGCTCCTGGGGCCGCCGCGACGCACCGTCGCTTAAGGCCGCCATTTCAGGAAGTTCGCGATCAGCTTTAGCCCCAGCGTCTGGCTCTTTTCCGGGTGGAATTGCGTACCCGCCATATTGTCCCGGCCGATCATCGCCGTGACGGGGCCGCCGTAGTCCGTTTCCGCAACGACTGCGCTGCGATCGTTCGCGACGAAATGGTAGGAGTGCACGAAATAGGCATGCAGCCCCTGCGGCCCGGTCGGAATGCCCTCCAGCAGCGCGTGCGGGGTGATGACCTTCAGCGTGTTCCAGCCCATGTGGGGGATCTTGAGCGTCGGATCGCTGGGCTCGATGTGCCGCACCTCGCCGCCAATCCAGTCGAGCCCCTCCGTCGTCTCGAACTCGAGGCCGCGGCTGGCCATCAACTGCATGCCGACGCAGATGCCGAGGAACGGCCGCCCTTTGTGCCGCACGGCCTCTTCCAGCGCCTCGCGCATACCTGGAACCGCGAGCAGGCCGCGTTTGCAGTCGGCATAGGCGCCGACGCCGGGCAGCACGACGCGATCTGCCGCCGCCACCAGCTTGGGGTCGGCCGTGACCGCGATCTCGGCGTCAGCCTCGCACTCGCGCGATGCGCGTTCGAAGGCTTTGGCTGCGGAGTGAAGATTTCCCGAGCCGTAGTCGATGATGGCAACACGTTGCATTATGCCGACGCTCCGGAGAACATGCGCCGTCCTCGCGCCAGCCCGTCTCTGGCCTGTGCCAAGGCGATTTGCGACCACGACGACGGAGACGCCGGCGCGCTCTGAGGCTCGCTGACCGCCGGAACTTCGGTGCGGGTCGGCAGCCAGACTTCCATGAACCGCCGCTCGCAGTCCTCGGCGCTGCGCCCCGAGACCGTCCCGACGAACCTGAAGCCGCGTCGCTCCAGGGCCGCGCCATGCAGCATGCCGGCCTCGAAGCCCAGCACGATCTGCGCGATCAACAGGATGGCATTCCCGATGTTTGGCGCGCCAGCCGCGGTGAAAGCCCATACGAGCAATCCCGCTCCCGCCATGAACACGATGAGATCGAGCCACATGCGCTTGATCAGCAGAAACAGGGCCGGGACCGCCGCCGCGAACCAGGAGAAGCCGTCTCTCACGAAGACGAGCTGCTCCGCACTTTCGAGGCGATTGGCCGACGCATTCGGCGGCTCATAGACGTTGAACGTGACCACGCCGTTTCGTTCTCCACGCTAGCAGGCGAGCGTGCCCTTGGTGGACGGCACGCGCCCGGCTTGCCGCGGATCGAGCTCGCAGGCGGCACGCAGCGCGCGTGCGAGGCCCTTATAGCAGGTCTCCGCGATGTGGTGATTGTTCTCGCCGTAGAGGTTGGCGATGTGCAGCGTGATCCCGGCGTTCTGCGCAAACGCCTGGAACCACTCGCGAAACAGCTCGGTGTCCATCTCGCCGATCTTCGGCTTCGAGAACTCGACCTGCCAGATGAGATAAGGCCGCCCCGAGATGTCGACGGCGACGCGCGTCAGCGTCTCGTCCATCGGCAGGTGTACGTCGGCGTAGCGGCTGATGCCCTTCTTGTCGCCGAGCGCCTTGGCGAATGCCTGGCCCAGCACGATGCCGGAATCCTCCGCCGTGTGGTGGAAGTCGATGTGCAGGTCGCCCTTCGCCTTGAGGGTGATGTCGATCATTGAATGGCGGGCGAGCTGCTCCAACATGTGATCGAGGAAACCGATGCCGGTCGACACGTCGAACGCGCCGGTGCCGTCGAGATCGACCGTCGCGGTGATCTCGGTCTCCTTCGTATTGCGGGAAATCGTCGCCTGCCGCTTCACGTTAGGGCCTCTTGGCTAATGGCTTGCCTCGCCGGAACCGAGCGTTTATCAGCTTGAGCCCTGCCGTTCCAGAGCCCTGCTGAGCGGCTCGCGGGCCGCAAAACCCGCTGTCTGGATGCTAACGCAATGCAAACTTCTGGCTCGTCCGCGGACGCCTCGAACTCCTGGCACGCCACCACCATACTGACCATTCGTAAAGATGGTCGTGTCGTCATTGCCGGCGACGGTCAGGTGAGCCTCGGCGCCACCATTATCAAGGCCAACGCCCGCAAGGTTCGCACCCTCGGCAAGGGCGGCGTCATCGGCGGCTTTGCCGGCGCGACGGCCGACGCCTTCACGCTCTTCGAGCGCCTGGAGGCGAAGCTGGAGCAGTATCCGGGACAGCTGACCCGCGCCTGCGTCGAGCTTGCCAAGGACTGGCGCACCGACCGCTTTCTGCGCCGCCTCGAAGCCATGATGCTCGTTGCCGACGCCGAGACGACGCTGGTCCTCACCGGCACCGGGGACGTCCTGGAGCCGGAACGCCAGGTCATGGGCATCGGCTCCGGCGGCAACTATGCCCTTGCCGCCGCACGCGCCCTGCTCGACCAGCCCCTCGACGCTGAGACGATTGCGCGCAAGGCTATGGCCATTGCCGCCGATATATGCGTCTACACCAACGATAATCTGGTCATCGAGAGCCTGCCCTCGACGCGGCGGGAATCTTGAGACCGCCACAAGGGGCAGGAGCTTTCAATTCATGGCGTGGATGTACTTACTCGCCGCCGGTGCACTGGAAGTGGCTGCAACCACGGTATTCCGGTTCTCAGGTGGTCTGAGCCCCAGCCGCCTCGGCTTCACGCTGTCCTTCTTCGCGCTCGCCGGAATGAGCCTCTACTGTCTCAACCGTTCGCTGGAAGGCGTGCCGCTCGGCACCGCCTACGCCGTGTGGACCGGCATCGGCGCCGCCGGCACGGCCATGCTCGGCGTTTGGGCCTTCGGCGAGGCGGCCACGCCCCAGCGGCTCATGCTGCTGTTCGCCCTCGTCGCCTGCATCGTCGGCCTCAAATTCGTTTCCGCCTGACGCTATCGCTGACACATGATCCGCGACGAGCACATCGACCTCGGCGTCGCCGAGGGCATCATCACCGCCGAGCAGGCGGCACGCTTGCGCTCCCTCGCCGCGCGTTCCCCGGCCACGACTTCGGCGGCCGCCGATTTTCACGACAGCGATGTTGATCCCGACGATGAGCGCTTCCGACTCATCGGCGGCTTCAATGACGTGTTCGTCGCCATCGGCATCCTGCTCCTCGTGTTCGCGTTGTTCGGCCTGAGGAGCGCTATCGGTTTCGGCGTCGGCTTTGCGTTTGTCGCCATGGCAGCCGCCTGGGGACTGTCGGAGGTCTTCGCACGCCGCCTGCGCCTGGCGCTGCCCGCGATTGCCTTGGCGCTCATGTTCGCCGGTGCCGGCGGCATCGCTGCATACATGCTCGGCAGCGGACTGCTTCCGACGCCCGTCGAGGACGACGGCTCCCTGGCGCCAATCTATTTGCTGTCGGGCATTGGCGTCGCCATCGCCGCCGCCTTGCATCGCTGGCGGTTCGCCGTTCCGATCGACACCGCCCTGATTGCCGCCGGCCTCGTGTGTGCGGTCGCGGGCGGTCTGGAGGTCGCCGGGGTGATGCACGGCGATACCGAGAGAGCGCTGGTGAGCGGCGTCCTGGGAGCCCTGATATTTGCCGCTGCCGTCCGCATCGACGCGACGGACACGTCGCGCCTGACGCGCCGCTCCGACGTCGCGTTCTGGCTGCATCTCCTCGCCGCGCCGATGCTGGTGCAGTCGGTGAGCACGCTGCTTCTGGGCTCGGCCGGTCAGTTCGTTCAGGCGGTCGGCATGCTGGTGTTGTTCGCGGTGTTCGGGGTCATCGCGATCGTCCTGGATCGCCGCGCTCTGTTGGTGTCTGGCCTGTCCTACGCAGGGTTCGCCATCGGCTATCTGCTGTCCGAGGGCCTGGCCAAGGATATTTCACTATCGTTGACTCTGCTGGGCCTCGCGGCGCTCATCCTGTTACTCTCCGCGAAATGGAGAGCCTTGCGCAATGGCGCCCTGCGTGTTTTGCCGCTCGGCCGCTTCCGACAACTCGTCCCACCCGCTTCCGCTTAGGCAAGCAATCGCCACATATCTTCCGAACCATTATCCTCGGACACGTGTCCGCGACTGACCAGGCTTCGATATGACCAACTTCTCTCCGCGTGAGATCGTTTCCGAGCTCGACCGCTACATCGTCGGCCAAGGCGACGCCAAGCGCGCTGTCGCCATCGCGCTGCGCAATCGCTGGCGCCGTCAGCAGCTCACCGGCGACTTGAAGGAAGAGGTGCTCCCGAAGAACATCCTGATGATCGGCCCGACCGGCGTCGGCAAGACGGAGATCTCCCGTCGCCTCGCCAAGCTCGCCGGTGCACCGTTCATCAAGATCGAGGCGACGAAGTTCACCGAGGTCGGCTACGTCGGCCGTGACGTCGACAGCATCATTCGCGACCTCGTTGAGGTTGCGCTCGGCCTCGTGAAGGACGTGAAGCGTAAGGAGGTGCGCGCCCGCGCCGAGAAGAACGCCGAGGAACGCGTTCTCGATGCGCTCGTCGGTCCCGCCGCCTCGCCGACGACCCGCGATTCCTTCCGCAAGAAGCTCCGCGACGGCGAGTTGAACGACAAGGAAATCGAGATCCAGGTCGCGGATTCGCCTGCCGCCGGTTTGCCGATGTTCGATATCCCAGGCGCACCCGGCGCCTCGATTGGCGCCATCAACATCGGCGACATGCTGGGCAAGGCATTCGGCCAGCGCACCCGCGCCCGCCGCGTCACCGTCGGCGACAGCTACGACATCCTCATTGCCGAAGAGAGCGACAAGCTCATCGACAATGAGACGCTGACCAGCGAAGCCGTGAGCGCGGTCGAGAACAACGGCATCGTCTTCCTCGATGAGATCGACAAGATCTGCTCGCGCTCCGACACCGGGCGCGCCGGCGCCGACGTCTCGCGCGAGGGCGTGCAGCGCGATCTGTTGCCGCTGATCGAAGGCACGACGGTCTCGACCAAGTACGGCCCGGTGAAAACCGACCACGTGCTGTTCATTGCATCCGGCGCTTTCCACGTCGCGAAGCCATCGGATTTGCTTCCCGAGCTGCAGGGTCGCTTGCCCATCCGCGTCGAGCTGAAGGCGCTGACGCGCGAGGACTTCCGCCGCATCCTGACCGAGCCGGAGGCAAGCCTCATCAAGCAGTACGTGGCGCTGATGGGGACCGAGAGCCTGACCATCAACTTCACCGACGACGCCATCGACGCGCTGGCGGACGCCGCGGTGCAGGTAAACTCGACGGTCGAGAACATCGGCGCGCGGCGCCTGCAGACCGTCATGGAGCGCGTGCTCGACGAGATATCGTTCGACGCTTCGGATCGTGGCGGACAGTCGGTGACGCTCGACGCGGCCTACGTCACCGATCGCATCGGCGACCTCGCCAGGAACGTCGACCTTTCCAAGTTCATTCTGTAACGAACTCGGCGCGCCTCACCCACAAACTCTCGGCCGCCAACGGCGGCAGGGCGCCAAGGGCGCCCGGCGCGAGCGCCGGCTCTCAGCTTGCGCGACCTTCGCCGCACACCACGCTTGCGTCCGCTCGTGTCACCCACAAACTCTCGGCCGCCAAGGCGGCAAGGCGCCAACGGCGCCCGGCGCGAGCGCCGGCTCTCAGCTTGCGCGACCTTCGCCGCACACCACGCTTGCGTCCGCTCGCGTCACCGACAAACTCTCGGCCGCCAACGGCGGCAAGGCGCCAAGGGCGCCCGGCGCGAGCGCCGGCTCTCAGCTTGCGCGATCTTCGCCGCACACAACGCTTGCGTCCGCTCGTGTCACCCACAAACTCTCGGCCGCCAACGGCGGCAAGGCGCCAAGGGCGCCCGGCGCGGAGCGCCGGCTCTCAGCTTGCGCGATCTTCGCCGCACACAACGCTTGCGTCCGCTCGTGTCACCCACAATTAAGCAGCTCGCGCGCTCATCGCCTGCTTCAGGATGCGCGCGAAATTGCCGAGCGCGATCTTGCGGATGCTCTCGTCCGGGAAGCCCGCGGCCTGCCAGAGGCGCACGACCTTCTGCAAGTCCGCATAGCTGCTAATGGCCGGCCGCGAGATGGCGTTCATGTCTGTGCCGAACCCCACATGATCGACACCGAGCCACTCGCCCAGCTCCCACGCGCGTTCTCCATAGGCTTCCGGACTTGGCCCCACGTCGGATCGCATCGGCCACAGACCGACGACACCACCCTTGCTCGCGATGAGCTTTGCCGTATCGAGCGGCAGCTGCCGCGCCTGCCACACGGGCATCTTCCAGTTCGGCTGCCGGGTCCGCGTGACGGAGGAATGTGACCACATCACCGGCTGCGTCGAAACTTCGAGGGCCGCGCGCACCACGATATCCGTGCAATGCGCAAGATCGACGAGCATGCCGAGCCGATTGCATTCCTCGATCACCGTGCGGCCGAGATCCGTCATACCGCCGTATTGCGGCCGCTCGGTCTGGAAGTCCGCCAGCGGGTTTTCGATGTAGTGCACAAGCTGCACGCTGCGCACACCCAGCTCGTAAGCGTGCGCGAGCGGCGCCGGATCGTCCTCGACGAATGTTGCGCCTTCGACGGTCAGCACCACGCGCGGCTCGCCCCGGAGCGCCGCGTCGATATCGTCAGGGTTCAGTGCGAGTTTCAAACCCTGGCTGTCGAGATGCGCTTTGATGCGCGTGAGATCGTTCTCGAACCACGCGATGGCCTCGCCGCGCTGTGGCTGGCCCTTCTGCTTGATCCCCTGGCCGGTGATGCGCAGCCACGGCACATCGCCGACGAGTGACCAGGCCACGAGCGTTGCGTTGCCCGCAGCCATTGTCGCGCCGAGCGGGCGCTTCTCCGGTGAGACGCCCATGCCGAAGAAGAACAGGTGCGAGTGCATGTCGCCGATGTAGACGGGCGATGTCCCGGCAGCCTGCGCGCCAACAGCCGGGGCGCACGAAGCGGCGAGCGCCCCGTGCATGAATTGACGACGATCGATCTTCATTGCCTCGCCGCTTCCGGTCGCCCGCTTACTCGATCACCACCGTCGCCACGTAGTCCATGGTGCGGTTGTTGTTCTTCTCGGGCAGCAGCGTGTTCACAAGATAGGATGTCGGCGAATAGTTCTCGGCGATGCCGGCCCAATTGAATCCGGTGCCGATGAGGCGCGCACGCCAGTTCTGCCACATCCTGCCGGTCATGCCGATGTAGTAGCTCTTGAGGCGCTCGAACCGTGGCTGCATCTCTTCGGCGACCTTGCGGTGACCGACCGACATCTTCGACATGCCCGCCGGGTTCTCGATGAAGATGCTCTCCAGAAGCGGCTTGCGTACGTCGTCGGGCAGTTCCATCTGATCGACCACAAGCAGCGGCCCGTCGGCGAGGCCCGAGTACGTGCTGCGGCCGTGCGTCGGCACCACGTTGCCGGTCGCCTTCATGGGCTCCATCGGCTCCTTGATGCAGGATGGCACGCGGCTGCCTTTGAAGTCGTCAGCGGTCTTCGCCGGATCGCAATTGCGCAGCGACAGCAGCGACCACACGAACTCCGAGCAATACATGTCGAGCGGCTTGCCCGACGCGTTGCCCTGGCCGAGCGCGATCTGGCCGAACTGCTTCACGAACGTCAGCGGCCGGCCCGGCTGGAACTTCGGCGCGTTGTAATCCTGGTTGAAGCTGATCTGGCTCGGATAGACCTTGCCGGCGCCGGCGTTGAGCCGCGTCGCCCAGCCGAGCAGGTTCGCTTTCTGCGCGTCCGTCAGGTTCCGCGGACGGATGATGTGCAGGTAGTTGAGCGTTCGGTAGTGCTCGCTCGTCAGGTTGCCCGGTCCGACGTATTCGCCGTCCATCGGGTTGTCGAGATTGCGCAGGTTGCCGTTCTTATCGATGTAGGCAAAGCCCGTATGCGAGATGCCCATCTGGATGTTCGGATAGGCACCCGCCCCGCCCCACTCGGTGCGGAACGTCAGGAGGATGTCGCCCGTCTGTAAGAGCCCGCTCTTGCCGAGGCGTGCCGACAGGCCGGAGCGTTTCGCCACCACGAGGCGCAGCCCCACGTCGCCCTTGGCCTTAAGGCCGTCCGGATGCCTGAACTCGACCAGCTTATCGGTCGTCTTGATGTCCTTCGGCAGCGGCGCCCAGCTGCTTTTCGGGACGGCGAAATAGACCGGGATCTTCAGCTTCTTGGCGAGGTCGGCGTTGGTCTTCTCGTTGAACGTGAAGTCCGCGGCGCTTGCCCCTTGCGAGCCGGCGACCGTGAGTAATGCAACCAGGCCGGTCGCAACGAAGCTCTTGCGCAATGACATCGGGCGTCTCCCCCAGGCAACTTTTATGTTTTCGATTAGCACAGCGCTCACGCTGGCCAAACACTGATCTCGGCCGCCGACTCTGATCCTGGATTGCGGCGCCTTCGGGAAAATCGGCTGGTGCGCGGCTCGTTTCGCAGCCCCAACGCCGGCCACCCGATCGCGGGGCAAGCGTCCGCGCTCTCCCCCTCCGGTCGCCACACGCCCGCAATAGTCCTCGGATGCGTCAATGAATGGGGTGCAATTTCTTTTCATCTCCGTAGAATGAATCGTCAGCATTTCGGAGAGGGTCGCAACAAGGGATGCCGCACGACACCCCGCTCATTGCAACCATTGTTGTCGGCCTCTGCCTCGCCTTTGTTTTTGGTGCCATAGCTCAACGCATCCGCGTTTCTCCCCTCGTCGGCTACCTGATCGCCGGCGTCATGCTCGGCCCCCACACGCCCGGTTTCGTCGCCGACCAGTCGCTGGCAAGTGAGCTGGCCGAGATCGGCGTCATCCTGCTGATGTTCGGCGTCGGGCTGCACTTCTCGCTGAAGGAGCTCTGGTCGGTCAAAGGCATCGCGGTGCCCGGCGCCATTGGCCAGATCGCCGTCGCGACGCTGTTCGGCATGGGGCTCGCGCATACGCTCGGCTGGTCGGTGGGCGCGGGTCTCACGTTCGGGCTGGCGCTTTCGGTCGCCAGCACCGTGGTCCTGCTGCGCGCCCTCCAGGAACGACGCATCATCAACACCGAGCGCGGTCGCATCGCCGTCGGCTGGCTGATCGTCGAGGACCTCGTCATGGTCCTGGCCCTGGTGCTTCTGCCAGCGGTCGTCCCGCTTCTCGACGGAAGCCTGGAGCGGGCCTCGCCGCTCGGCATGCAGGCGATCCTGCAAACGCTGGCATTCACCATCGCCAAGGTCGCGGCCTTCGTCGTCATCATGCTCGTTGTCGGACGACGCGTCATCCCGTGGATATTGCATTACGTCGCCCACGGCGGATCGCGCGAGCTGTTCCGTCTCGCCGTGCTCTCCATCGCGCTGGGGTGTGCCTATGGAGCGACCCAGCTCTTCGATGTCTCATTCGCGCTGGGCGCGTTCTTCGCCGGCATGATTCTGTCGGAGTCGGCGCTCAGCCAGCAGGCCGCATCCGAGACGCTCCCGCTGCGCGACGCCTTTGCCGTGTTGTTCTTCATCTCGGTCGGCATGCTGTTCGACCCGGCCATCCTGTTACGCGACCCGCTCGCGGTTCTGGCAACCCTGGCCATCATCCTCATAGCCAAATCGGCGGTCGCGCTGGCGATCGTCCGCGCCTTTGGTCGCCCATGGGGCACCGCCGCGACCATCGCCGCGAGTCTCGCCCAGATCGGCGAGTTCTCGTTCATCCTCGTCGGTCTTGGCGTGGCGTTGGGATTGATGCCGGTGGAGGGGCGCGAGCTGGTGCTCGCCGGGGCGATCATCTCCATCCTGCTCAACCCACTGCTCTTCGTGGCGCTTGATCGGGCGAAACCCTGGCTCGACAGGCGCGACGGCGTAGCGCTTCAGCCCGCCCCGGCCGCAGTCGCCGTCGCACCGGCTGCGGCCGTCGAGGCAGCGCCGGTCGCGGAGCCGGCGCCCGCTCCCCAGGTCCCTGTCGCCGACGACATCGTGGCGACGCGCCAGGAGGGGCACACGGTGCTCATCGGCTACGGCACCATCGGCCGCTGGATCGGCGAAGCGCTGGTGAAAGCCAAAGTCCCGCTGTTCGTCATCGAGGAAAAAGACGACATCGTCGGCAAGCTGAAAGCCGCCGGCATCGAAGCCGTCGCGGCGAGCGCGCCGCCAGCACTCGTCGCCGCCAACTTGCCGAACGCCCACGCGCTGATGGTCGCCATTCCGGACGCCTTCGAGGCAGGGCAGATCGTCGCCCAGGCACGCGCTGCCAACCCGCGCCTCTACATCATCGCCCACGCCCATTCCGATGCCGAGGGCGAGTATCTCAGCAATCTCGGGGCAACCGCCGTGATTGGCGGTGCGCGTGAGATCGCCGCGGCGATGGTGTCCCGCCTGCCGCCGTCGCCCATTCCGCTCTCGAGATCTAATGCCGCAAGCTAACATATTGGCGGCGTTTCATACTTTGGTCGATTTTGCTCTGCAGCAACGACATCGAATCGCGTTAGTTGCGTAGTGGGGCGATGCATATGGCGAACCGACATCCTGGCCTCTTGGCCATCCTGGCTGCTTTCGCAGTTCTGCCCATCGAAGCGCGCTCGGCTCATGCCGCCGAGGAAAGCGGCTGTGCCGCCGTCAATCGAGGCGCGCTCAATGCTGCAATCGCTGCGGGAGAAACGGCCGTCCGTCGTGTGACGCTGGCGGTCGGCGACGCTCTGACCTTCACATCGAGCGGCGCGTCCGTGTCTGTTACTGGTGGTATCGGCGCAGCGCAGACCGCGATTGCGGCAGCGTCCGACACATCCGCGACCTTCAAGGCCGTCGTCGACGGCGACTATGTGTTTCGCTTCGAAGCGGCTGCGGCCAACGCGGGCAGCGTTCGCGTCGCCTGCATTTCGACCGCGACCGAAGCAGCGAACGCCGCATTTCTCGAGCGGCGCAAGGCGATGCTCAACGGACGTGACCCTGACCGGCTGCGCATAGACCGCCCCGCAACACCCGTCGCGGAGGCCGACAAGCTGCTGTCCAGCAATGTCTCGATGGGTGAGGACGGCCGTGCGAAAGACGTCGGCTTCTCCGTCAGCCTGTCCGAGATCTCCGCTGCCGCCCAGGGCAACAAGAAAGTCGATCCCGGCATCGTCGACTTCTGGCTCGAAGGGCGCATGCAAAGCTATGACAGCAGCCTCGACACCGGCAACAATCTGAGCGTCCTCTATTTCGGCACGCGCTCCATGCTCAGCCCCGACATCATGCTCGGCGCGCTGGCGCAGCTCGACCGCGGCGTCGAAACCTACAGCGCCAGCAACCCGGAAATGGCTGCCCGTGGCTGGATGGTCGGCCCCTATATGAGCGTTAAGCTCGGTCAGGGCGTCGTGTTCGACGGCAGAGCCGCCTGGGGTGAGACCGAGAACCAGGTGTGGAGCGACACGATCGATGACAGCCTCACGGCGCGCCGTCTGGTTCGCGGAAAGCTGACCGGCACGCGCGAGTTCGGCGGCTGGAAGGTCGCGCCGAGTATCGGCCTCGTCTACGTCGAGGACGCCGTGCGCGATGCGACGTCGAATGAAACCAAGGCGGCCGGAACCGGAAAGGTCGAGGTGCTGCCGGAGGTTTCCAAGCGTTACGCGCTCGACGACGACATGTTCATCGAGCCGCGCGCTGCGCTCGGCGCTTTCGTCGGCTTCGACGACTTGCAGGCGCTCAACCCGGCAGCGACGTCGGTGCGTCCGACGGACGTGCAGTTGAAGGCCGAGGCCGGCGTTGCTGTCGGCGTGAAGGACGGTAGCAGTCTGAAGGCGACTGGCGGCGTCGAGAGCGGAACGAGTTCTGCGGCTGAAAACTGGATGGGCCGACTGCAGCTCAACGTGCCGCTCGGCAAATGAGACTGCGTGCGCCGCAGCAAAGCTGCAATTTTGTCAACATCCATCTTACCTCTATGCAACGGAATGTTATTTCGCGTGTCGCAAACGTCACGTATAGTGAACGTTGTAGGTGATCAGTATCTGGCTGCGGGCAACTGCCGAAGTCGGCAGATCGAGTTCCCCCCACCGCCATTCCGTAGCGCTGATCTCCTATACAGGAGGTGACGCATGGCATGCCCGAAGATCGAGGTCCGCGGTAAGCGAGTGATCCTGCTCAGCGGATTTCACGACGTCGTCAAAGCCACCCGCCCCCAAGTGCTCGACGACGCCAATGTGAAAGAGGTCGACGAGCTTCGGCTCTCGGCACGGATGCACCCCGACGCGGTGGCTTTCGGCTACGTCGCTGGCCGCTGGGTTCCGGCCGCCTGATTGGAACCCCCAGGGATTTCCTCCCCGACCTGGACAAATCGTTTTTTGCTGATCCCCGGACCCTCAAGGGTTCGGGGATTTGCTGTATTTGGGGCGCATCGCTAGATAGTGGCTCTGTTTAACAGCCGGCGCGCCGCCGGATCGCCCGCGGATCGACATGTCACTCGCTCTCGACGCTCAAGCCCTGCCCGCCACGACGATGGCGAAACCTTCGCTCGCGGGCCTCGGCCGCGACGGCCTGAAGGCGGCGCTCAGTGCAGCGGGCGTCCCCGATAAGCAGCTGCGTATGCGCGTCAACCAGCTTTGGAGCTGGCTCTATGTGCGCGGCGTGAGCGACTTTGCCGCCATGACCGACGTGGCCAAGGAGCTGCGGAGCGCGCTCGCCGAGCGTTACAGCCTCGCCCGCCCGGAGATCGTCACCGAGCAGGTGTCCGTCGATGGCACACGCAAATGGCTGCTCCGTCTCCCGGCGCAAGGTCGCGACGGGAGGCCGCCCGAAGTCGAGACGGTCTATATCCCGGAGTCGGACCGCGGGACGCTGTGCATCTCCAGTCAGGTCGGCTGCACGCTCAACTGCACCTTCTGCCATACCGGAACGCAGCGGCTCGTCCGCAATCTCACCGCCCAGGAGATCGTCGGTCAGATCATGCTGGCGCGCGATCGCATCGGCGACTGGCCGGGCGCCGAAGCTCCTGGCGATGGCCGACTGCTGCCGGCCTCCGATCGCAAGATCACGAACATCGTGCTGATGGGCATGGGCGAGCCCCTCTACAACTTCGACAACGTGCGGGCCGCGATGGAGGTCGCCGCCGATGGCGAAGGCCTCTCCGTCTCCAAGCGTCGCATTACGTTGTCGACCTCGGGCGTCGTGCCGGAAATCGCGCGCTGGGGCGCCGACACGGGCACCATGCTGGCCATCTCGCTGCACGCCGTCCGTGACGAGCTGCGCGACGTGCTGGTTCCGATCAATCGGAAATACCCGATTGCCGAGCTGCTCGAGGCGTGCCGCAACTATCCCGGCCTGTCGAACGCGCGCCGCATCACGTTCGAATACGTCATGTTGAAGGGCGTCAACGACAGCCTCGCCGAGGCGCGCGAACTGGTGCGTCTGCTGGCCGGCATTCCCGCCAAGATCAATCTGATCCCGTTCAATCCATGGCCCGGCACGCAGTATGAGTGCTCGGACTGGGAACAGATCGAGCGCTTCGCCGACGTCGTCAATCGCGCCGGCTACGCGAGCCCGGTGCGTACCCCGCGCGGACGCGACATCTACGCCGCCTGCGGGCAGCTCAAGTCGGAGAGCGTGAAGCAGCGGGCAAGCGCGGCGCATCAAGCCGTTGACGCAGGTGTGAGCGGGAGCTGACACTGTGAAGACGGCCGGGCGCCTCCTCATCGTCGTTCCATTTGCCTTGCTGGCGGCGATGTTCGCTAGCCTGTTCGTCTTCGCAACGCTCGGCCTCGAACGCGTCACCGCGTTCCTGCACATGAACCCGATCGAGATCGAGGATCCCGACAAGGTCTTCGCGGTGATGGATCAGGGCGTGCTGCTCATCGCCAGCGTCACGGTCGTCCCGGCGCTGCTCATGGTGATCGTCGGCGAGATCGCGCGCATCCGCTCGTTCCTCTACTACGTCGCCGGCGGTGGCATTGCGCTGGCAGCCATCCCGCTGCTCGCCCGCTTCGGTCAGGGTGGCGCCATCGGCACGCCCGACGCGATCGTCTGGCAGGTGTTCGCAACGGCGGGTTTCGCTGGCGGTTTCGTCTACTGGCTGATCGCCGGCCGCAACGCCTGACGCAGCGGCTTGGTCTTGAACCACCATCCGGGCCGTCATAGAGTCCGCCCATGATGTCCATGTCCACATTCTTCCCGCTGATCTGAACGACCGACGTCGTTCACGGCGCTAGGCGCCAGTCAGATCGCGAGGCCCCGCGCGCGGAGGCCCGATGGAGAATGTGCATGCCACAGACCGAGCATTACCTGACGTCCCGTCAGGTCCAAGGTTTCATCGACGACGGATTTGTCAAAATCGAAGACGCGTTCTGCGCCGAGCTTGCCGCTCAGTGCACCGAAGAGCTGCGGGCCGAAATCGGCCTCTCACCCGACGAGCCGGAAAATTGGACAGAGCCGGTCGTCAGGGTTGCGAGCAAGTCATCCCGCCCCTTTGTCGAAGCCGCCAATTCGCAAACCCTGCACGCGGCATATGATCAGCTCGTTGGCCCCGGGCGCTGGGTTGCGCCCCTAGGGCTCGGAACGTTCCCGATCCGCTTTCCCTCCTCCAGATTGCCTGCCGACGATGGCTGGCACGTCGACATGAGTTTCGGACAGAGCAACTCCGATTTCATGGCATGGCGGGTCAACGTGATGAGTAGCGGACGCGCCTTGCTGATGCTGTTCCTGCTCTCAGATGTCGGGCCCGATGACGCGCCGACAAGATTGCGCAAGGGCTCACACGCCGTAATTGCGCGTGAGCTGCTCCACTATGGTCGAGCCGGGGCTAGTCTCCGGCAGCTTTCTGCCGACGGTTACGTCTCGACGCAGGATTGCGATGTTGCGCTAGCAACCGGCGCAGCGGGCACCGTGTACCTCTGCCATCCCTTCATCGTTCACGCGGCGCAGGCGCATAGGGGGAAACGGCCGCGCTTCATGGCGCAACCGCCGCTGATGCCAGTGGGCGAGTTCTCGCCCGCGTTGCCACCCTCTCCCGTCCAGCTCGCCATTCGCCGGGCTTGCGGTCTAAAGCTCTGATGGGGTCGGCCGGGGCTGAAGTGCCCCGGTCATCTCCAGCGCCGCTCCGACATTAGGCAGACACGGGATTTTCGGTTGAGACCTATGATTGGGCACCTGTAAGGTCGCCCGTGGGTGGAAATTGGTGGGTGTCACCATGCTGACGTTGCTGCGCGTCATTTTCGGCTTCGTCGTCGCTTGCCTCGTGGCCGGCGTCGCGACGGTGGCATTCGTCGTCAGTCCCGCCGAACTGGCGAGCCTGCCGGCTGAGGCGCAGTCCGAGCGGCTCGGCGATGCGGGTATCCTGGCCCTGCTCGCAGCCACCCACTCGGCGCTCTTCGCGTTGCCTTTCGCGCTGATCGCCATCGGCGTTGGCGAGTTCGGCCGCTTCCGGTCGTGGTTGTATTACGTACTGGTCGCGGTGCTCATCTCACTGGGCGGCCTCGCAGCCGTCTACCTCAACGAGGTGCCTGGGCAACCTTCGATCCTGAATGACTATGCGGTCATCGCCTTTGCAAGCGTGGGCTTGCTGTCCGGGCTGGCCTACTGGCTGCTCGCCGGCCGTGGTGCCGGTGGAAGAAGGCGCCCCGCCGCCCCGGCACCCGCAGCGCCGACCGACCCCGATCCGGCGCCTCAGGCGACCTAAGCCTCTCGCTGAGCGCCATTTTCACGCGCAATTGTGTTGTTGCACCGCAGCGAACGGTCTACTCTTGCGCCACGAATGCCTGCGGGGGCAAGGAGAACGACATGCTCGACCCACAGCTCCAGCAGCGCTTTGCGCGCCATTGCACCGAGGCAGCGTTCGGGTATTCCGCAGCAACGACGGCGGCTTACGCAGCCTTCACCGATCAGGTGCTCGGCTTCTGGTCCTCCATCCTGACGCCGGCTCCGACAAAGCGGGAGCCTGAAGGCTGGCGCTGGCCGGTGCCGCTCGCGCCGCCCGCGCCGCCCGCTCCCACGAACCCGGCCCTCGTCAATCCGTTCCTGTGGCCACTGCCGCAGCCCGTTGCGCCGACCCCGAAACCGAAGGCTGCCAGCCTCCCGACCAACCCCTGGGAGGCGATGGCGCAATTCGCCGAGGTCATGAGCGGCGCTCTCAGCGCGATGAGCGCCACGCCGGTCAAGCCGATCAGCGCCCCGGCCAATCCAATGCAGGCGTGGCTCTCGGCCTTCCCGTTCACGCCACCCACCGCCGCCTGGCCGATGGCCTTCATGATGATGTCGCAAGGCGTCCCGCACGCCGTTGCCTGGCCGACCGCCGAGGCCAATGCTGCCGTGATCGATGCCGCGGAAGTTGCCCGCCGCTCGATCAAGCAGGCCTTCGCCAGCTACCAGAGCGAGAGCGGCCATGCCGCTGGCGGCAATGCTTGGCCGCCCACGGACATGCTGACGCTATTCGCCGCCGTGCCGCTTAATGTCGGCACGCTCTTCTCGGCGATGAAGCTCCACTGACCGGTTCAGCCCTTCCGAGCTGCCCAGCTTAGGTCGGCTTTTTGGTCTGGGCCGAGCGCGTGGACTTCTTGCGGCAGTATGCTTTGCGCATCTTGCCGTTCTTCATCTTCGTTTCTTTGATCCAGAGGCACTCAGCGGCCTTGGCCGTGCAGGCCGCATTGTCCAGCCCCTTGCACGGTGATGGCGTCGTCGTCTTCGCCGCGACGGGTGTCTCGACGACCGGCTTCTTGTCGTCGGCTGCCTCGGCGCCAGCGACGAACGATAGACATACGACAGCCGCCGCGGCGGCACGCCAGATTCCCAAACGCATTCCGACAATCTCCCCAGAACCACTAGGGAGAATATATCAAGAACATCCGAACAATTGAACGGCATGTCACAGCTTCGCGCGCATCTCGCGGCGACATGATGCAATCTGAGCACAACGCGCACCGCGGGGAAGTTGCCGACCTACGCGACATGGTGCGCAACGATGTGGCGCTGATGTTCAGAATTTCGTACAGGGCGGTGCATCCATCGAATCCAGTGGTTGCACCCACTGAACAGAACGAGCTCCCCATGACCTCCAAGCAGAAGCCGATCAAAAAGGTCGTGCTCGCCTACTCCGGCGGCCTCGATACCTCGATCATCCTCAAGTGGCTGCAGCAGACCTACGGCGCCGAGGTCGTCACCTTCACGGCCGATCTCGGCCAGGGCGGCGAGCTGGACCCGGCGCGCGAGAAGGCCCTGATGCTCGGCATCAAGGCCGAGAACATCTACATCGAGGATCTGCGCGAAGAGTTCGTGCGCGACTACGTGTTCCCGATGTTCCGCGCCAACGCCGTCTATGAGGGCGTCTACCTGCTCGGCACCTCGATTGCGCGCCCGCTGATCGCCAAGAAGCAGATCGAGATTGCACGCGCCACAGGCGCTGATGCCGTCTGCCACGGTGCCACCGGCAAGGGCAACGATCAGGTGCGCTTCGAGCTGTCCTACTACGCGCTCGAGCCGTCGATCCGCATCATCGCGCCCTGGCGTGACTGGGAGTTCAAGAGCCGCGAGGACCTCATCGCCTTCGCCGAGCAGAACCAGATCCCGATCGCAAAGGACAAGCGCGGCGAGGCCCCATTCTCTGTCGACGCCAACCTTCTGCACTCGTCGTCCGAAGGAAAGGTCCTTGAGGATCCGGCCGTCGAGCCGCCGCCCTACGTCTTCCAGCGCACGATTTCTCCGGAAGAAGCACCCGACAAGCCGACCATCATCACCGTCGGCTTCAAGAAGGGCGACGCGGTCTCTGTCAATGGCAACCCGCTCAGCCCTGCGAACCTGCTGGCGACCCTCAACGACTATGGCCGCGACAACGGCATCGGGCGCCTTGACCTCGTCGAGAACCGCTTCGTCGGCATGAAGTCCCGCGGCGTCTACGAGACGCCCGGCGGCACCATTCTGCTCGCCGCGCATCGCGCCATGGAATCGATCACGCTCGACCGCGGCGCCATGCACCTCAAGGACGAGCTGATGCCGCGCTACGCCGAGCTCATCTATTACGGGTTCTGGTTCTCGCCCGAGCGCGAGATGCTGCAGGCCGCCATCGACAAGAGCCAGGAGCACGTCGAGGGCGAAGTCACGCTCAAGCTCTACAAAGGCAACGTCACCGTCATCGGCCGCGAGAGCCCCAAGAGCCTCTATTCGTCGACGCTCGTCACCTTCGAGGACGACAAGGGCGCCTACGACCAGAAGGACGCCGCCGGCTTCATCAAGCTCAACGCGCTGCGCCTGCGCACCCTCGGCCTCCGCGACCGCAAGCGCTAGACTCAACTCTATCCGGGAAGCGGCACCGCGCTGCTTCCTGGACGCCCGCGCGCCACTGAGGATCTGCTGCCATGCACGGATCGACAGGCTCTGAGCCCCGTATCAAGGTTCACACGCTCACCGACTATCTTCTCGCCTTCTACGCTGGCCGCGATCCCGCGCACCGTTCTGCCGAAACCTGGAATTGGTTCGACGACAGCGCGATGAAGCTCGGCATCGCGACATACGTCATCCATCGCGGTAACGAGGCGATCGTCTACGACACCTTCGCCAGCATCGAGCAGGCGCGCTGGATGCGCCGCTATCTCGAAGCGATGGGCATCGAGAAGTTCACCGTGGTCTATAGCCACTGGCACCTGGATCACATCGCCGGCGACGCAGTGTTCGGCGATTGCGACGTGGTCGCGACGCGATTGACCGCTGACGCCATCGCACCGCGCAAGGCAGCCATCGAGGACGGAACGCTCTGGGGCCCACCGGCAATCCAATCGATCAGGGTGCCGAACATCATCTTCGATGATCGCCACACGCTGACCATCGGCGACATCACGCTGCAATTGCGCCTGCGCAATATTCATAGCGCCGACGGCTGCGTGATCCTCATTCCGAAAGATGAGATCCTGCTCGCGGGCGATACGCTCGAGGACCCGCTCACCTACATGATCGAGGTCGAAAACCTGCCGCAGCACATCGCGGATTTACGCGAGATGCGCGCCTGGGACATCGAGCGGATCTATCCCAATCACGGCGATCCGGACGTCATCGCGGGCGGCGGCTACGGCAAATCGCTCATCGACGCGACGATCGACTACGTCGCCGCGATGCTCGCGAAATCGCATGATCAGGATTACCTCGCAGGAAGCATGGAAGACTATGTCGGGCATCTGGCAGCGCGCGGCTGGGTGCACCCGTTCGAGCCTTACCGCGATGTCCACGCGCAGAATCTCAAGCTGGTCCACGAGCACTGGCGCGATAAGCTGCTTCCCGTCATCTGAACGGAAGCCGCGCCATGCACTACGTCCTCTTCTACGAATACGTCGCCGACTACCTTCAACGACGCGAGCCATTGCGCGCCGCGCACATGGCATTGGCGAAGCCGCTCATCGAGCGCGGAGAGCTTTTCCTCGGCGGCGCGTTCGCAAATCCCGCTGACGGCGCGATGCTCGTGTTCTCAGGTGAAAGCGCAGCGGTCGCGGAGGCATTCGCCGCTGCAGACCCATACGTCACGCACGGATTGGTGACGCGCTGGTGGGTGCGCGAATGGACGACGGTGGTGGGGAAGGATGCCGCTGACGGTCTCGAAGTAAAGGCTCCGCAGTCGCGGAGCCTGAACCCATTTGCGGCGAGAACGAAGCGCGGAGAGTTGTCCAGCGCTTCGTGTAAGTCCCTACGCGGCGGCCGGTGCAGCGACGGCAGTCGGACGTTCGACTTCCGGACGCGGTGAGTTCTGGGGCAATTCGCAAAGGCCGCCGCCCATGTAGAGCTGGTGCCAGAGCTGCGTCGAGAGCACGCCGGTAAGGCCCATTTTCAAGAACACGTTGATGTTCTTGTCGTCGCCTCGTCCGATGGCCTCGTAGTCGCGGCGCACGGCCGCGACATCGAAGTAGCCGGTCTTTGCCAGCGATTCCGGGCTCATCAGGTCGCGCACGTACTGCGGCGGATTGATGAAGAAGCTCTCTGCCAGCGGCGCGCGGAACATCCCCTTCTTGCGGAACGCCGCTTCCTTCGGCAGCACGCGCGCGGCGGCATGACGGAGCAGGAACTTGTCGCGCATCATACCGCGCAGCTTCCAACGCGGCGCGAGCTTCGAAACGTAGTCGATGACGTCCTCGTCGAGGAACGGGTAGCGCGTCTCCACACTGTTCGCCATCGCGACGCGGTCGCCCTTGTGGTTCAGCAGCAGCCCCGGCAGGTGAACCTTGTAGCCGTAATAGAGCGACTGATTGAGCGGATCCCAGCGGCGAACGCGCTCCGCGTCGACCGGCACGTCCTCGTACGGAACGTGGCTACCGATGCGCGCCTTCATATCGCCGCTGAAGTACCGATCGCGCGACTGCCCGACGAGATGATAGATCAGCGTCTGAGCATGAGCGCGGCCCATGATGTCGTCGATGCGCTTCAGCTGCGCTTTGCTGTGATACGGCGCCATGCGCATGCGGAACATGCGGTTGACGGCATCGGAAGCGTAAGAGCCGCCGACGTCCATGAAGTAGCTGAGCTTGCGCAGCTTGAACCAGATGTAGCCGGCGAAGGCCTCGTCCGAGCCCTCGCCCGTCAGCGCCACCTTGTAGCCCTGGTCGTGCACCTCCTGAGCCAGGCGCCACAGCGCGGCGCAGGAGGTGTCGATCACCGGACTGTCGGCGGATGCGATGAGCTGCGGATAGGTGTTCGCGATGACCGTGCTGTCGGAGCGCAGGATCGTCGGGCGGCTGCCGATGGCGCGCGCCGAGAACAGCGCGTCGGACGTTTCATCGAGGCCCTTGCCGGGAACCTGGATTGTGAAGCTCGGAATGGGCGAGCGGCGCAACTTCGAAGCGGTCGCCAGCACGTAGGCGGAATCGACGCCGCCCGACAGATACCCGACCACGGGAACGTCGGCGCGCAGCCGGATCTCGACGGCACGGCGGAACCGCGCCTCGAACTCGTCGATCAGCATCTTCGGATCGCCGTCGAGTTCGTCGCCGGCGTCCGGGAAGTCGATGTCCCAATACTGGCGCTCGACGATTTCCGCCGGCTTGCCGTCGGAACGAAACGCCATCTTGAGGTAGTGGCCGGGCAGCAGCGAGTTCACGCCCTCGAACATCGTGCGCCGTGTGCCCATCGCGAAGAACGTGAATAGATGATCGACGCCGCGCGGATCGATCGCCGCCTGCACGGCGCCCGATGCGAGCAGCGCTTTGATCTCTGAGCCGAAGTAGAGCCAGTCGCCCTGGCGGCTCCAATGCAGCGGACAGATACCGACGCGGTCGCGCGCCAGGAAAACGGTGCGCTTCGAGAAATCGATGAGCGCGATCGCGAACTGTCCCTTGAGCTGCGCGAATACCCCTTCGCCGTACTCCTCATAAAGGTGCACGATGATCTCGGTGTCGGTGTGCGTGCGGAAGGTGTGGCCCTTGGCTTCCAGCTCCGCCTTGCGCTCCGGGTAGTCGAACAATTCTCCGTTGTAGACGACCGCGACAGTCCCATCCTCGTTGAAGATCGGCTGCGATCCATCGCCAAGACCGACGATCGAAAGACGGCGATTTGCGAAGCCGAGACCCGGACGGATCAGGTAGCCGTCCTCATCGGGTCCGCGATGCCACAGCGCGTCGGCCATGCGCGTCACCACGGCAGGGTCGGGCTGCCGCTTGCCATTGAGGTCGATTATTCCGGCGATGCCGCACATAGGTCCTCGCTAGTTCATGAGTCGCGGGGGCGATTCGGCTTTGTTGTAATGCACATTGCCCTGGTAAAGGGCCCGTTACGTAGCGTCGCAAAAGCACGGGGTATAAGGCCGCTGCATACGCAACTTGCTCGCCGAGCGCCAGTAGCCCCATCAAGCTGGCTCAAAAGAGGCGAAGTGCCTTGAGGCTCGCATGTCCTTCACGTCCAACGATAATATGGTCGTGAACGGAGATTCCCAAAGGGGCCGCAGATGCGACGATGTGCTTCGTCATATCGATATCGGCGCGCGACGGCGTGGGGTCTCCGGAAGGATGGTTATGCACCAGAATGATGGCCGTCGCCGATAGCTCCAGCGCGCGCTTAACCACTTCGCGCACGTAGACGGGCGTGTGATCGACGGTCCCCTGCTGCTGCACCTCGTCGGCGATCAGCTTGTTGCGCTTGTCGAGGAACAGAATGCGGAATTGCTCGCGATGTTCGTGGCTCTGTGCCGCGAGCAGATAGTCGATCACCTGCTGCCAGGAAGAGAGCGCGGGACGCTGCACGATCTGCGTACGCATCAGCCGCAGCGCTGCAGCACGGATGAGCTTGAGTTCCGTCACCACGCTGTCCCCAACGCCGGACACCTCCTTGAGGCGCGGCTCCGGCGCGTTGATCACCTCGTTGAAGGTGCCGAAGTGCGCCAGCAGCTTCTTGGCGAGGCCCTTCGTGTCGCGCCTCGGCAGGGCTCGAAACAGGATCAGCTCGAGCAGCTCGTAATCCGGCATCGCATCGGCGCCGCCTTTGAGGAATCGCTCCCTCAGGCGCTGCCGGTGCCCTGCATGATCGGGCGCCGCGGCTTCGAACCGCGACGCCTGCTCAGCGACGCCGTCATTGCCGTTTCCATCGCCCTCCGGCATGCGCGCGACCGGTGCCTAGTGCTGATCGAAGCGCGGATAGTCGATGCCGGCTGGCGACTTGGTGAAAATCTCGCAGCCCGTCTCAGTCACGCCGACGCTGTGTTCGAACTGCGCCGACAATTCGCGATCGCGCGTCACCGCCGTCCACCCGTCGGGCAGCACTTTCACGTGCGGGCGGCCGAGATTGATCATCGGCTCGATGGTGAACAGCATGCCCGGCTCCAGCACGACGCCCTCGCCCGCCTCGCCGTAGTGCAGGATGTTCGGACGATCGTGGAACACGAGCCCCAGCCCGTGACCGCAGAAATCGCGCACCACCGAGCAGCGCTCGCCTTCGGCATACGCCTGGATGGCCGCGCCGATGTGGCCGGTGGTGGCACCTGGCTTCACTTCGGCGATGCCGCGCCGCAGCGCCTCGTAGGTCACCGCAATGAGCCGCTCGGCCCGGCGCGAGATCTGGCCGACCGGATACATGCGGCTGGTATCGCCGTGCCAGCCGTCGACGATCAGCGTCACGTCGATATTGACGATGTCGCCCTCGCGCAGCGGCTTCGGCCCCGGGATGCCGTGGCACACGACGTGGTTGATCGAGGTGCAGATCGCCTTCGGGAAGCCGCGATAATTGAGCGGCGCCGGATAGGCGTTGTTGTCGAGCGCGAACCGCAGGACCCGCTCGTCGAGTTCCTCCGTGGTCACGCCCGGCTTTACATGTTCGGTGAGCATGTCGAGCGCCTGCGCGGCAAGCTGTCCGGCCTTGCGCATGCCGGCGAATGCCTCCGGCCCGTGCCGCTTAACCTTGCCGTCGCGTTCGGCCGCGCGGCTGATTTCCACATTCGACATGATCAGATCCTGATGTCCGCTCGCCGGGGAATTCGAGCATCCGGCTAGGATAGAGGAAATACGCCCATTTCCTCAATATATTTGGTGGTCGATGGCGTCGACGGCAACCTTACGGCGCGGAAGGCGCCGCCGCCGCGGGACGGCCCGCTGCAGCCGCGATCCGTTACTCAGTTTAAACGAAAGCGGCGCACCCCTTGAGGGCGCGCCGCTGTTGAAATCAAGACTGAAGCGAGGGTGATTAGCCCTGGGCTTCCTCGGCCGGAACCTCGGCGGCGGACGCTTCGGCGATCAGCGCCTGCGCCTGACCAACCCAGTCGTCCTTCTCGATGCGGCCGTTGAGCTGCAGCGCTTCGTCGATGTTGGTGATGTCCTCGTCAGAGAGGTTCGCGATCTGGTCGAACTTGATCGCGTTGAGCTGGCGCAGACGACCGGCGAGATCGGCGTCAATGCCCTTGATCTTCGTGAGATCGTCCGGCTCACCCTTCGGCTTCTTGAAGCCCTTCCAGGCAGCGTTGAGGCGGCGCGCGCGAGCGTCGGAGCGCTCAGCGATGCGGGCAGCCTTACCGCGGCGACCGCGGAGATAGTAGAGCTTCGCGCGACGAACCTTGCCGCGGCGGATGACTTCGATCTCGGCGATGTACGGCGAGTAGATCGGGAACACGCGCTCCACGCCCTCGCCGTAAGAGATCTTGCGAACCGTGAAGTTCTCGTTGATCCCGGCGCCGGAGCGGCCGATCACGACGCCTTCGTAGGCCTGCTGGCGGACGTTGTCGCCCTCGATCACTTTCACCATGACCTTGACGGTGTCGCCGGGGCCGAACTCGGGCACGCCGCGCTTCGCCATGACGGCGCTGATCTGCTCGCGCTCGATCTCTTGGATAACGTTCATTGGGCACCTAAACCGTAGAAATAGACCGTCGAGGCACGGCGATGGCCGGCACCCCTTAACGGCAAGCCTTGGGGAATTTGTCGGGGGTCATAGCTGAAACACAACGGCTTGTCGATATGGTCTAGCCGGAATGTGGCCCGATTGAGCGGGGCCGAGGCTTTGAGGGTGTCGAGGATGCAGATTTCGCGCTTTTTGGCCGTGCTTTGGCTGGCCTTATGCGTCGGGCTGTATTTCCTGCTCCAGTCCGTTTTTCGGCCCGGTGAGGCACTCCTTTTTGCCCTTTGGGCCGCTTTGCCGCTGCCGCTAGCGTATAGCGCGGGAACTCTGTTGGTGGCTACGGCTCGTGGCTGGACTGTCATTGCCGCTGGGCTCGCCACGGCCTTTGCATTCGGGGCTTGGCTCTACTGGGATGCCTTCCTCGGCCCAAGCAGTCGCACGGAAAGTCTTTCTGGCCTGATCGTGCTCCACGCGCCGCTTTACCAGTTTGTCCTGCTCGCCGCTGCATTGGTGGCGGCGTGGTTCATCGAGCGTCGCTGACCGTCTCGCCGTGCATGAGCTTTCAGCTCGGCCTTTTCGCCGGTCGCCCGGCAATGAGGTCAGGCCGCCGCTCGGCCGTGATGCGTTCCGCTTCGGCCCGCCGCCACTCGGCAATCTTCTTGTGGTCGCCCGACAAGAGCACCTCGGGGATGGCCCGCCCCTCGAACTCGCGCGGCTTGGTATACTGCGGGTACTCCAGCAGCCCGCCCTCGAAACTCTCTTCGCCGAGCGACTCCGCCGCTCCGATGACGCCCGGAAGCAGCCGCACGGCCGCGTCGATGAGCACCATCGCGGCGATCTCGCCACCCGAGAGCACGTAGTCGCCGATCGACACCTCGCGCATGCCTCGCGCCGCGATCACGCGTTCATCGACGCCCTCGAAGCGGCCAGCGAGCAGCATCACGCCGGGGCCGGCCGCAAGCTCTGCTGCAAGCTTCTGCGTCAGCGGCTCGCCGCGCGGCGACAGATAGATCAGTGGTACGTCAGGCACGGCCCCCCGCGCGTGATCGACCGCTGCGGCCAGCACATCGGCGCGCATCACCATGCCCGCTCCGCCGCCGGCTGGCGTGTCGTCGACGGCGCGATGCCGCCCGATGCCGAACTCACGGATGGGAACGGTGGCCAGCGTCCACAGACCAGCCTCTAGCGCCTGCCCGACCAGAGAGACGCCGAGCGGCCCGGGGAACATCTCCGGGAAGAGCGTCAGCACGCTCACGTGCCACGGCGTTCGCTCGCCCTTCTCCGGAAAATGCGCCATTGCCCGCTCGCTCAACCGCGATGCATTCACACGCCTTCGACGACGACGATGTCGATGGTCCCGGCGCCTTCGCGTTCCTTCTTGGCTTCGGCATATTCGGGCGACGTGGCGTAGCCTTCAGCCGCCTCGTAGCTGGGAAACTCCAGCACGACGTTCCGTTGCACGCCATTGCCTTCCATGATCCGGCAGCGCCCTCCGCGCACGATCGGCGATCCGCCAAACTTGTCGAGCGCGATCTTCGATTTGGCGACGTACTTGGCCCACTTCTCCGGGTCCGTCACGGTCGCGTGCGCGATCACATAGCCTTTGGCCATCGGGTCGTACTCCTCTTGAGCGTATTTTGTATCAGTTGAGGGCGCCGCTTGGGGGCAGCGCGTCAGCGATGTGGTTGACGAATGTTTCCGCGGCGAGCCTTGGATCGTCGGCCTGCGTGATCGGCCGGCCCACCACGATGTAATCGGCGCCCGTTGAGATGGCCGTCCCCGGCGTCGTGATGCGCTCCTGATCGTCGGTCGAAGAGCCGGTAAGGCGGATGCCGGGCGTGACGATGAGGAATCCTGGCCCGACGGCCTCGCGAATGCGCGCAGCCTCCTGACCTGAGGCGATCACGCCATCAAACCCGGATTCTCGCGCCAGCACGGCGCGACGCACCACGAGCTCGGCCGGCGACGCCGAGACGCCCTGCTGTTTCAGATCGTCAGCCGACAGGTTGGTGAGCACGGTAACCGCCAGCAGCTTCAGCTTGCTCGCCCCGCGTCCGCTCACGGCCGCGCGCATCGTCTTGAGGTCGTGCCCATGCACGGTGAGGAAATCGACGCCGAGCTCGCTCGCATTGGCGACGGCACGTTCAACGGTGTTGCCGATGTCGAGCAGCTTCATGTCGAGGAAGACGTGCTTGCCGTCTCGCTTCAGCGCCCGGGCGAGGTCGAGACCGCCGGCGAACAGCAGCTCAAGGCCGACCTTGTAGAACGTGACCGTATCGCCGAGCGTGACGATCAGGCGCTGCGCCTCCTCGACGGTCGGCATGTCGAGGGCGACGATCAGGCGGTCGGTGGCGGATGGAGATGACATGGTTGCAAGCTGGCGGCCATTGGGTGGGCGCTAGCCATGCAGCACGTGCGCCGCGCGCGCAAGCTTCTGCAGCAGCGCCTTGTAGTTTTCCTGGCTGTCCTTGTTCTTGAGGTGCCCGTCGTCGCCGAAGGCTTCCGACGCGCGCGGTACCGCGAACTGATCGGGAAGCACCAGCGCCCCGAGCCCCAGCTCCAGCACCTGCCGGACCGTGTTGAGGCCCCGAAGGCCGCCCATGCCGCCATTGGAGGCCGAGCCCAAGGCGAACACCCGGGACTTATAGACCTCGGGACCGGTAAGCCCTGGCGCGCGTACCCGGCTCACCCAGTCGAGGGTGTTCTTGAGCAGCGGCGTGATCGACGCGTTATATTCCGGGCAGGCGATGAAGATGCCCGTGTGGGCCGCCATCAGCTCCTTGAACTTGTACGCGTTCTCAGGCGGGCCGTCGGTTGCTTCGATGTCGCCATTGTAGATCGGCATCGGATAGTCGCCGATGTCCGCGAAGGTCGCCGCGATCCCGTTGGCCTCGGCGATCCGTTCGCCGAGCACCGCCAGCTTCTTGTTGAACGAGCCAGTGCGCGATGATCCCGCGAAAAATAGAAGCCGCACTGAGCCTGTCATGATCGCTCCCGGTTACGAGCTCTTGCCCTCGAAGAAGTCTTTGACGCGCGCGAAGAAGCCATGGCTTTCCGGGCTCGTCTCCTTGTGGCTTTCGCGCTCGAACTCTTCCAGCAGCTCGCGCTGGCGCTTGGTGAGGCTCTTCGGCGTCTCGACTTCCACCTGGATGTACATGTCGCCGTTCACCTTCGAGCGCAGCACCGGCATGCCCTTGCCCTTGAGGCGGAACTGCTTGCCGCTTTC
Source organism: Hyphomicrobium sp. (assembly GCA_030148725.1). Classification (GTDB taxonomy): domain Bacteria; phylum Pseudomonadota; class Alphaproteobacteria; order Rhizobiales; family Hyphomicrobiaceae; genus Hyphomicrobium_A. The sequence goes on along the minus strand of JASBSU010000007.1, from coordinate 24,332 downwards.
GGAGCCCTCCGGGATCTTGATGCGCGTCGCGCCGCCATCGACCGTTGGAACCTCGATCTGTCCGCCGAGCGCTGCCGTCGTCATCGCGATGGGCACCTTGCAGAAGATATCGGCTCCGTCGCGCTGGAAGAACTCGTGCGGCTTGATGGACAGGAAAATGTAGAGATCGCCCGCCGGGCCGCCGCGCAGGCCGGCTTCACCCTCGCCGGCAAGGCGAATGCGGGTGCCGTCCTCGACGCCGGGCGGGATATTCACCGACAGCGTGCGCTCCTTGGTGACACGGCCCGATCCGTGGCACGTGCCGCATGGATTTTCGATGGTCTCGCCACGGCCCTGGCAGTTCGGGCAGGTGCGCTCGATGGTGAAGAAGCCCTGGCTGGCGCGCACCTTTCCGTGCCCGCCGCAGGTCGGGCACGTCACGGGCTTGGTGCCCGGCTTGGCGCCGGTCCCCGAGCATGTTTCACAGGAAACCGAGGTCGGCACGCGGATCTGTGCCGTCTTTCCGACGTAGGCCTCCGAGAGCGAGATCTCGAGATTGTAGCGCAGGTCTGCGCCACGCTCGCGCGCCGAGCGGGAGCGCTGACCGCGCCGACCGCCCATGAACTCCCCGAACAGGTCGTCGAAGATGTCGGACATCGACGAGGCGAAGTCCGGCCCGAAGCCGCGCCCGCCCCCGCCGTGTTCGAAGGCGGCATGCCCGAAGTGATCGTAGGCCGCGCGCTTCTGCGGATCCTTCAGCACCTCGTAGGCCTCGTTCACCTCCTTGAAGCGAACTTCCGCCTGGGCGTTGCCGGGGTTGGTATCGGGATGGAACTCCTTGGCGAGGCGGCGATACGCCGACTTGAGCTCCTGCTCGCTGGCGCTGCGGGCGAGGCCGAGCGTTTCATAGTAGTCGCGCTTTGACATGTGTAGCGCGGATCCTTCGGATTGGTTCACGGCACAACGAGCCTGCAATTGGGAAATAGCGATGTTTTGGGCGCGGGGGAAGGGCGCCCTGCAAGCTTGGTATTTGGAGATCGATGACTGTGGCCGCAACCCACTGCGACGCCAGACCCTTTCGAGCCGTCCTCAGCGACGCGGCCCCTAACGACGAGCCCGGCCTTTCGGCCGGGCTCGGGTTCGTTCAGCAGCTGGCTGAGGAGATCAGGCCGACTTCTTCTTGTCGTCCTTGACCTCTTCGAAGTCGGCGTCGACGACGTTCTCATCGCCCGCCGAGCCCGAGGGCTCCGATCCGGCATCGCCGCCAGCGCCGGCACCCTGCTGCGAGGCATAGATGGCCTCGCCGATCTTCATGGCGGCCTGGGCGAGTGCCGTGGTGGCCGTCTTGATGCGCTCGGCATCGTCCGAGCCGATGGCTTCCTTCAGCTCGCTGATCGCCTTCTCGACGTCCGGCTTGGCAGCCGCAACGGCAGCGTTGCTCTCGTTCTCGGAAAGCTGCTTCTCGGTGGCGTGCACCAGCGCCTCGGCATGGTTGCGCGCCTCGATCAGCTCACGCTTCTTCTTGTCTTCGGCCGCATGCGATTCCGCGTCCTTGACCATCCGGTCGATCTCAGAATCCGAGAGACCACCCGAAGCCTGGATGCGGATCGACTGCTCCTTCGACGTCGCCTTGTCCTTCGCAGACACGTGCACGATGCCGTTGGCGTCGATGTCGAACGTGACTTCGATCTGCGGCACGCCGCGCGGTGCCGGCGGAATGCCGACGAGGTCGAACTGCCCGAGCAGCTTGTTGTCGGCCGCCATCTCGCGCTCGCCCTGGCTGACGCGGATCGTCACTGCGTTCTGCCCGTCTTCGGCGGTCGAGAAGGTCTGGCTCTTCTTGGTCGGGATCGTCGTGTTGCGCTCGATGAGGCGCGTGAACACGCCGCCCAGCGTCTCGATGCCGAGCGACAGCGGCGTCACGTCGAGCAGCAGAACGTCCTTGACCTCGCCCTGCAGCACGCCGGCCTGGATGGCCGCGCCGATGGCGACGACCTCGTCAGGGTTGACGCCCTTGTGGGGCTCCTTGCCGAAGATCTGCTTGACGACTTCCTGCACCTTCGGCATGCGCGTCATGCCGCCGACGAGCACGACCTCGTCGATGTCGGCAGCCTTGAGGCCGGCATCCTTGATGGCCTTCTCGCACGGACCCTTGGTCCGCGTGATGAGGTCGTCGACGAGGCTCTCGAGCTTGGCGCGCGTGAGCTTCATCGTCAGATGCTTCGGACCCGAAGCGTCTGCGGTGATGAACGGCAGGTTGATTTCGGTCTGCGTGGCGCTCGAAAGCTCGATCTTCGCCTTCTCAGCAGCCTCCTTGAGGCGCTGCAATGCGAGCTTGTCGTTGCGCAGGTCGATTCCGTTCTCTTTCTTGAACTCGTCGGCGAGATACAGAACGAGCTTCATGTCGAAGTCTTCGCCGCCGAGGAACGTGTCACCGTTCGTCGACTTCACTTCGAAGACGCCGTCGCCGATCTCCAGCACCGAGATGTCGAACGTGCCGCCGCCGAGGTCGTACACGGCGATGGTCTTGGAATCTTTCTTCTTGTCGAGACCGTAGGCGAGCGCTGCCGCCGTCGGCTCGTTAATGATGCGCAGCACCTCGAGGCCAGCGATCTTGCCGGCGTCCTTGGTCGCCTGACGCTGGGCGTCGTTGAAGTACGCGGGAACGGTGATGACGGCCTGCGTGACCTTCTCGCCGAGCTTGGCTTCGGCGGTCTCTTTCATCTTCTGCAGAATGAAAGCGGAGATCTGCTGCGGCGAATACTGCTTGCCGTGCGCTTCCACCCAGGCATCGCCGCTCGGGCCTTTGACGATCTTGTAGGGGACGAGGTTCTTGTCCTTCTCGACCAGCGGGTCGTCATAGCGACGGCCGATCAGGCGCTTGATGGCGAAGAACGTGTTGAGCGGGTTGGTCACTGCCTGGCGCTTGGCCGGCAGGCCGACGAGCTTCTCGTCGTCGGCGGTAAATGCGACGATCGACGGGGTCGTGTTCATGCCCTCGGCATTTTCCAGGACCCTCGGCTTCCCACCCTCCATGACAGCCACGCACGAGTTCGTGGTGCCAAGGTCGATGCCGATCACTTTAGCCATGTGCTTATCCTCATCCTTCTGCGGCAGACCGTCCGGACCCGATCATCCGGCGTCCAGAAAATCCGGCGGCGTGGCTCGCAAGCCGAAAAACGGTCCCCTATGGAGCATCTAAACGGTAAACGCCGATTATATAAGGTGCCTTTTTCGGGGCGCAACGGGCGCAAATCGCACCCGCGCAGTCAATTTTCCCCAGCCTTCGGCAGGATAGATCACGGCGTGAATCTTCCTGCTTCAGGTCAGGCTGCGTCGTCTGATGCCTTCGCCTCAGACGCATCCTTAGTGTCAGCTCCCGGCTTTTCGCCGCCCTTCGCCACGACCACCATAGCAGGACGAAGCACACGATCGCCCAGGACGAAGCCGTCCTGATACACCTGAACGATCGTCCCAGCCGCCACGTCCGGCTGCTCGACTTCGACCATCGCCTGATGCTGGTGCGGATTGAACGGCTGACCGGCGACGTCCATGCGCTTGACGCCGTTGCGGTCGAGAACGTTGAGGAACTCGCGCTCCGTCATCGAGACGCCATCGATGAGCGCCTTGAGGGCGGGATCGGTGTCGGCAGCGCCGGGCGGCACGGCAGCGATGGCGCGCTGCAGGTTATCGCCCACGCCCAGCACGTCGCGCGCAAACTTCGTGACGGCATACTTCGCCGTCTCGTCCTTCTCACGCTCCGTGCGCTTGCGAAGGTTGTCCATGTCGGCATGGGCTCGGAGCAGCCGATCGGTGAGGTCCGCGATGCGCGCCTCGAGCACTTGCACGGTTCCCGCGCTCTCGCCGTTGCCGGCCGGCGCACCGTTGCCGCCGGGGACTTCGCGTTCTGGGGTCTTGCTTTCGTCAGTCATGATCTCTCCGCGGGGGCTGGGCGGATTCAAAGGATTGCGTGCCGGATATCAGGCTTAAGGAGCAAAAATCAAGTCAACAGGCGACTTACAAGTTTCGCGGTGTAGTCGACCATGGGGATGATTCGCGCATAATTGATGCGCGTTGGACCGATAACACCTAGCACGCCGACGACCTTACGGTGCTCGTCATGGAACGGCGCGACGATCAGCGACGACCCTGACAGCGAGAACAGCTTGTTCTCAGAGCCGATGAAAATGCGCACGCCATCGGCGCTTTCGGACAGACCGAGAAGCTGCACGAGGTCGCGCTGGCGTTCCAGATCGTCGAACAGCAGCCGGATGCGTTCCAGGTCCTCCAGCGCGTTGAGATCCTTCAGGAGGTTCCCCTGCCCGCGCACGATGAGGCTCTTCCGGTCATCGAGCGAGCCTGACCATTCCGCTAGCCCCGTCTGGATGACGCGCTTGGTCAGTTCGTCGAGCTCCGCCTTCGCCGACTGAAGCTGCCGTTCGATGTTCGCGCGTGCCTCTCCCATCGTCATGCCGCGAATATGCGCATTGAGATAGTTGGCAGCTTCGATCAGCGCCGACGGGGGCAGCCCCTGCGGCAGATTGATGATGCGGTTTTCGACTGTCTGGTCATCGCCCACCAGCACCACCAGCGCCTTGCCCGGCTCCAGCAGCACGAACTCGATGTGCTTCAGTCGCGTTACCTGCTTGTCCGCCAGCACCACGCCGGCGCAGTGCGACAGGCCGGAAATCATCTCGCCGACGTCCCGCAGCACGTCGTCGACGCTCGTCGCCCGCTTGCTCGCGATGTGTGTTTCGATCTGCCGGCGGTCTTTGGTCGTGAGGTCGCCGACCTCCAGCAATGCGTCGACGAACATCCTGAGGCCGAGCTGCGTCGGCAGGCGTCCGGCGGACGTATGCGGCGCGGCGATGAGGCCCAGTTGCTCCAGATCCGACATCACGTTGCGGATCGACGCCGGTGACAGCGCCATCGGCAGCACGCGCGACAGGTTACGCGATCCGACGGGCTCGCCAGTTTCGAGATACGACTCGACGATTTGCCTGAGGATCGCGCGCGAGCGTTCGCTGAGCTTTGAGAGTTCGCTGACGCCTTCGGTCATCTCGGGGGTATCTTCGACCTCGAATGATTTCACTGGAAGATTAGGGAGCTGTGGCCGGCTTCGTCAAATGGTCGGGCGGTTTTGGTTGCTGCGGACCGGCCGCTCCCTTAGGTTCGGCCGACTTTTCACCCCGACAACAACCAGAACCGGCAGCCCGCATGCGCCCTTCAAAACGTAACCCCGACGAACTGCGTCGCGTCTCGATCGAGCGCGCCGTATCTAAGCACGCAGAGGGCTCATGTCTTATTAAGTTCGGCGATACCCATGTTCTGTGCACCGCCAGCCTCGAGGAGCGCGTGCCGCCGTGGCTCAAAGGCCAGGGTCGCGGCTGGGTAACGGCCGAATATGGCATGCTGCCGCGCGCCACCAGTGAGCGCACCCGCCGCGAGGTGACGGTCGGTCACCCGTCGGGCCGAACGCAGGAGATACAACGTTTGATCGGCCGCTCCCTGCGCGCCATCGTTGACCTGCCGAAACTCGGCGAACGCCAGATCAGCGTCGACTGCGACGTGATCCAGGCCGACGGCGGCACCCGCACCGCGGCCATCACCGGCGCCTGGGTGGCTCTCTATGACTGCATCCAGTGGATGAAGCTGCGCGATATGGTCGGCGACAGCGTGCTCCGCGACCAGGTCGCTGCAGTAAGCTGCGGCATCTATAAGGGTACGCCCGTCCTCGACCTCGACTATGCCGAAGACTCCGCCGCCGACGCAGACTCGAACTTCGTCATGACGGGGTCGGGTGGCATCGTAGAGGTGCAAGGCACGGCCGAGACGACCGCCTTCAGCCAGGAGGATTTCGATCGTCTCATGTCCCTGGCGCGCAAAGGCATCGGCGAACTGGTGTCCCTGCAGAAACTTACGGTCGCCTGAGCATCGGAAAGGATCGGCCATGCTGCCCGGTATTCTCGCTCTCGTCGTCGCAGCGATTTTCACCGGGGCAGCCTTCTACATTAACTTCGCCGAGCAGCCGGCGCGGCTCGGCCTCGACGACCGATCGCTTCTGCAGGAATGGAAGCCGAGCTATAAAGCCGGCTTCATGATGCAGGCGTCATTGGCCGTCGTTGGCTTCGTGCTGGCCGTTCTGCAATCGATCGTGTCCGGCGAGTTCATCTGGTTGCTCGGTGGGCTTCTCCTCATCGCCAATTGGCCGTTCACGCTGTTTGCGATCATGCCGACCAACAAGACACTCATGGCGACCCCCATCGATGCAGCCGGTCCGCAAACGCGCGCGCTGATCGAGCGCTGGGGCCAGCTTCACGCCGTACGCACCGCTCTTGGGGCATCGGCAACGGCAGTATTTTTCTGGGCAGCGATATGACCGCTTCTTCGTCTCCGACACGCGTTCTTGAAACGGTGCTCTACGCCCGCGACCTCGGCGCCATAGAAGACTTCTACCGGCGTGTGCTCGCGATGGAGCCGCACGCGAAGGCCGAGGGCCGGCAGGTTTTCTACCGGGTCGGAGATCAGATGCTGCTGTTCTTCAATCCCGTGATGACGAGCCGCGCGCTGGCGGACGACGCCGAGCTTCCTGTTCCGCCGCACGGCGCTGAAGGCGAAGGGCACGTCTGCTTCGGCGCCACGTCCGACGAGATCGCGGCCTGGCGCCAGCGACTGGCGCGCGAAGGCGTTTCGGTGGAGGCGGACTTCCAATGGCCCGGTGGTGGCCGCTCCATTTACTTCCGCGACCCGGCCGGCAACTGCGTGGAATTCGCCGAGCCGCGCATCTGGAACATCGAATGACCGCTCGCTTGAAGCGCGGCGACAAGCTCGTCGTCGCCACCCACAATCCCGGCAAGGTCTGGGAGATCAACAAGCTGATCGAGCCCTATGGCCTCGCCGCCGTATCGGCAGGCGACCTTGGCCTCAAGGAGCCGGTTGAGACCGAAACGACGTTCGAGGGCAACGCCCGGCTCAAAGCCGTCTTCGCGGCTGAGGGCTCCGGCCTTCCGGCGTTGGCCGACGACAGCGGCATCGAGATCGACGCCCTCGGCGGCGCGCCCGGCGTCTATACGGCCGACTGGGCGGGCCCCAAGCGCGATTTCTCGATCGCCATGCAGAGGGTCCACGACGAGCTCGTGGCGCTGAACGGCTGGAACGGCGAGCCGCTGCGCGCCAACTTCATCTCGGTGCTCTGCCTCGCCTGGCCGGGCGGCGACGTCCAGTTCTTCGAGGGCAAGGTTTACGGTGCGGTCGTTTGGCCGCCCCGTGGTGGCAATGGTTTCGGCTATGATCCCATCTTCGTAGCCGAGGGGCACTCAGAAACCTTCGGCGAAATGGAGCCGGCGAGTAAGTATGCCATCTCGCACCGAACACGTGCCTTCGACCACTTCAAGCGCGCCGTCCTCGATGACGCGGGCTGACGACGTCGGATTCGGTGTCTACGTCCACTGGCCGTTCTGCGCCCAGAAATGCCCGTACTGCGACTTCAACAGCCACGTCCGCTTCGGCGGCATCGACGAGCCACGCTTCCTCTCAGCGTTCCTGCGCGAGCTGAATTCTACGGCCGATCGCATCGGCCCGCGCACGGTGTCGAGCATCTTCTTCGGCGGCGGCACGCCCTCGCTCATGCAGCCGGGAACGGTTGCCGCCATCCTGGACCGCATCGCGAGCCTGTGGAGCGTTGCGCCGGATGCCGAGATCACGCTCGAGGCAAATCCGGGAAGCGTCGAAGCCGGACGCTTTCGCGGCTATCGCGCGGCCGGCGTCAATCGTGTGTCGCTGGGCGTGCAGTCGCTGCGCGATGACATCCTGAAATCGTTGGGACGCATTCATTCGGTCGCCGAAGCCAAAGCCGCCATCGAAATTGCGCGCCGGACGTTCGACCGCTTCTCCTTCGACCTCATCTACGCGCGCCCGCAGCAGGCTGTCGCGCAATGGCGCGAGGAGCTGTCGGAGGCGCTCGACATCGCCGGTAAACATCTGTCGCTCTACCAGCTGACGATCGAGCCCGACACGCCGTTCGCAAAGCTCCACGCTTCCGGCAAGCTCGTCGTGCCGGACGACGATACGGCGTTTGCTCTCTATGACCTCACGCACGAGCTGACGAGTGCCGCCGGGCTCGCCCCCTACGAGATTTCGAACTACGCCGCTCCGGGCGAGGAAAGCCGTCACAACCTGCTCTATTGGCGCTACGGCGAATATGCCGGTATCGGGCCCGGCGCCCACGGCCGCCTGGTGGTCGACGCCACACGCCGTGCCACCAGCACCGAGCGGAACCCCGAGAAATGGGCCGAGCGCGTCGAGGCGACCGGCAACGGCATCATCGACGACGTGCCGCTGTCGCGTGCCGACGAAGCCGACGAGATGCTGCTCATGGGCCTGCGCCTCGCCGAAGGTCTGGACCTCGACCGCCTCGCGCGCCGCGCCGGCGGCCCGCCCTCGCAAGCCGCCCTCGACAGCCTGACACAGCAGGGTCTCATTGAGCCGATACCCGGAACCCGGCGCATCCGCGCCAGCGGCTCCGGCCGCTTCATTCTGAACGAGATCGTGCTACGTCTCGCGCTCAGCCTTCAGGGTGCCGGGAACGCACCAGCGGCGTCCGCCGCGACAGCCGAACTTCCTCCTGCCGCCGAGTAGAAAGATCCAATGCGAAAGCTCTACGACTGGATGATGCGCACCGCGTCCGACAAGCGCGCGCCCTACGCTCTCGGAACGGTGTCGTTCATGGAGAGCTCGTTCTTCCCGATCCCGCCGGACGTCATGCTCATTCCGATGGTGCTGAGCAACCGCCAGAAGGCCTGGTGGTACGCCTTGATCGCCACGGTCACATCCGTGCTCGGCGGTCTCCTCGGCTACGCCATCGGGTATTTCGCCTACGAGGCGATCGGCATGCCGATCCTCAAGTTCTACGGCAAGGAGCACGCGCTCGATACGTTCATTCAGTTCGTGCACGAGTACGGCGTGCCGGCGATCATCATCAAAGGCGCAACGCCCATACCCTTCAAGGTCGTGACCATCGCCGCAGGCGTCGCCAAGATGGATCTTCTGGCCTTCATTGGCGCCAGCATCGTAGCGCGCGCCATGCGCTTCTTTCTGGTTGCCGGACTTTTGTATTTCTTCGGCGAGCCTATCCAGAACTTCATCGAGAAGCGTCTCACGCTCGTAACCACTGTTTTCGTAGTGGTCTTGGTGAGCGGGTTCGTCGCTGTTAAATACCTGTTCTAGTTGAGTGGCCAAGGGCGACCGATGGCATTTGCAGCGCACGATCCAACCCGGCATTCGGCCTACCGCACGGGCGCAGCCGCCCTGCTGATTGCGGCCGTGTCCATCCTCACCGCGCTCGGATTCCAGCATCTCGGCGGCCTGCAGCCTTGCGAGCTCTGCCTTGAGCAGCGCTACGCCTACTATGCTGGCGTGCCACTGCTGTTTGCTGCCCTTGTGGCGCTGGCGGCGGGTGTGCCGCGCTGGGCGGCAGCTTTGTTCGTTGTCGTTGCGCTGGCTTTTCTCGCCAACGCTGTGCTTGGGGTTTATCACGCCGGCGTCGAATGGCACTTCTGGCCTGGGCCCGCGGCCTGCAGTGGTTCGCAACAGCTGACCACCAGTGCCGGCAATCTTCTCGACGCTTTGAAAACCACCAATGTCGTGCGGTGCGATCAAGCGTCGTGGCGGATGTTCGGTCTCTCGTTTGCCGGCTGGAACGTCATCGCATCACTGCTGCTCGTTTTTCTTGGCCTGCGCGCCGCCAACGAAGCGCTGCACGCGCGCTGATATGAGCGCCATCTGACTCCGCCAAAGTTTTCCACAGAAAACTGCATATTTTCGACGGCGGATTTCGTTCAGCAACTGTCAAGCGAAATACCGTGGGCCAGCCATGGTCGCGCCATTCCGTGGTCAAAAAGTAACTGTCTATTCCTTCTCGTTCGCGGAACACACGGCACTGAGTTCGCATTAACGAGTAAGGCAAGTCGGTAGCGTTCGAGTGGCGAGCCTAGTTGGTAGCGTAAGCGTTGCGTCCGTCGCGTAGTTGCGTGCTCCGGTTTTGTTTGCGTTCCGCGTCAGTAACTTCGGGAACCCCCGTCCCGCTCAGCTCGGCGTAAATTGCGTAACCGTCCGCCCCCTAGTCTCGCGTAAGCCCCGTCAGTTTTGCGTTTTGTAAGCGTAGCGTCTGTTGCGTCACGTAGCGTCCTGTTGCGTCCGTTGCGTTCAGTAAGCGTCCGTTGCGTACCCGTCAGTCGAGTATCGGTAGCAAAGTGCGTTGAGTGTTCGTGCGTAAGCCAAACTCCCCCAAAAGCGCGCTCTCCCCCGAGCGTGCAATGCAATCGAGGCGAACCGCTCGGAGATTGAGGTTCCTGCGTATTTCCGAGCGGTTGCAGCTCTCAAGGTAAGTGGCGTCGTGTTGGTCAGGTTTGAGGTGTGTCGTGGAGTACCAGTCTCAGTGGCGTTCGTTGTCTGAAGTCGTCGGTGAAGTACTCGTCGCTATCGGAAGCCCGTCAGTTGCTGCGACGGACATCCCCATGGCGGCGGCGTCGAAAAAGTAAGCCGCCGCGTATTCGTTTCGGGAGGGGCTTAGAGGGACCTTCCAACGAGCTGGCAAGCATGTGGAGCGTCGGAGTCGAGAGAATCCACGAGTCATCGCATTGACAGGTTTCGCGTAGCGATGTCAGCGCGCTCTGTGTGCTTGCCACCAAATTCCGCCCCGCGCCCGGGCAATAAAGGCGGCGCGTAAATCAGGAGGTGTCAAATGAGTTTCAACCATATCAACCCGCTGCAATGGCATCAGGCGCTTGGCGTCGCGCGTGCCTCATGCGCTCGCTTCTTCCGTGACGGTGGCACGCCGACCGACGCGCTGCGCGCCTTCGGGCTCGTCGCCGACGAGCGCTCGCCAGCTGATTGGAGCCGCGCCGTCGAGGCGATCGCCGAACAGCTCTGCGCCACACCGATGAAGCGCGCTGCCTGATCGCGAGAATTCATCTTCCCCGTCGTTTCGTCCTTCCCCCGAACGACGAAGGCCCCGGCAACCGCTTGCCGGGGCCTTTCTTTTTTGTGCTCAACCTAGGCGACCCACCCGCACGCCAAGCCTCTCACCGCTTGCGTCACTTGCTCTAACAGCATGGCGAGCGAAGCTTGCCATGCTCAGGCGCCAAGGGCGCCCGCGCTTAGGCGCGGCTCCCATTCGCGCGACGTCCGCCGCACGCCAAGCCTCTCTCCGCTTGCGTCACTTGCTCTAACAGCATGGCGAGCGAAGCTTGCCGTGCTCAGGCGCCAAGCGCGAGCGCCGGCTATCAACTCGCGCCAACCCACCCGCACAACAAGCCTCTCTCCGCTTGCGTCCGAAGAAATCAAGGCTCCAGCTCGGTATCCCAGTAGAGATAGTCGAGCCAGCTCTCGTGCAGGTAGTTCGGCGGAAACAGCCGCCCGTTCCGGTGCAGCTCGAATACGGTTGGCCGGTATGGGAACAGCTTCGGCAGCATCCCCACCTCTTCCGGCATCGCGCCGCCTTTTTCGAGGTTGCACGGCGCGCACGCCGTCGTGACGTTATCCCATCGCGTCTGCCCGCCCCGCGAGCGCGGAATGAGATGGTCGAACGTCAGGTCGTCCTTGCAGCCGCAGTATTGGCAGGTGAAGCGGTCGCGCAGGAACACGTTGAAGCGCGTGAACGCCGGATAGAGCGCGGGCTTCACATACGTTTTCAGCGAAACGACGCTCGGCAGGCGGATCTCGAACGAGGGGCTGCGGACGAAGCGGTCGTACTCGGAGACGATGTTCACGCGATCCAGAAAAACGGCTTTCACCGACTCCTGCCAGCTCCAGAGCGATAACGGGTAGTAGCTCAAGGGCCGGAAGTCGGCGTTCAGGACGAGGGCCGGAAACGAATCCGGTATGGCCGTATGCGCATCCACGTTACGGGCGTCCTATGCGTTTAAGTCCTGCGAATCGCGTTCTCCTGAAACTTCGGCCGGGATACTAGCCGCGCATATCAACTCTGTGAAGCTCCTGTCCGTGCTTGTGCCGGGAGTGTGGCGAGCGGGCTTAAAGCCAAGAAAACTAGCGATTTTTTGGCCCAACGGGGCTCTGCCTTACCGCCTTGTAATACGCCCAGAGGAGATGCGCCGCGACGCCGCGCCATGGGCGCCAGCGTTCCGCGATGGCGAGAAGCTCCTCGCCCGAGGGTCGCTGGTCGAGCTTCAGAACGCTACGAACGGCCGTCTGCAACGCAAGATCACCAGCGGCGAACGCATCTGCTCGCCCGAGACAAAACAGCAGGTAGATGTCGGCGCTCCACGGGCCGACACCTGGCAGCGCGGTGAGTGCTGCGTGCACATCACCCTCCGGCGCGGCATCGAGTGCCTCGAGGTCGAGCCCGCCTACGATGGCTGCGCTGAGCGAGCGAAGGGTGCGCACTTTGCCCGTCGATAGTCCAACCGCGCGCAGCTCCGCATCGCTCAACGACAGGAATGCCTCTGCCGTCATCGGCTGCGCCGCCACCGCGAGTCGGCCCCAGATCGCGTCCGCGCTGGCCAGCGAAAGCTGCTGTCCGACGACGATCCGCGCGAGCCCTTCAAAGCCCGACGCATGACGGCGCACGGTTGGATCGCCGGCCACGTCGTGCACGAGACGCATGTGCGCGCACTTGCGCCGCAGCGCGCGAACACCGCTGCGCATGCGCTCGTCATCGAGAATGATCAGCGCGGGCTGCGTACGCTTCATGTGCATGGTTGACGCGAAGTGCTTCTCCGAACTCCGTATGCAACCTAATGTGCGAGATAGGCGCTATCAAAGCGAGCGTCTGTTTCAGCGTTTATGTCGGAGTGCTCGGCGATGACCTATCGGGCGCACTTGGCTTCACGGCTTCCAGTCGGCCTGCTGGCTGTTCTGCTATTCGCGCAATGCGTCTCCGCTGCCGATTGGCGTCGTGATTGGGCGACCCTGCGCAACGAGCGACATGGCTTCCTGATCGCCTACCCCATCGAGGTCTTCGAGCAGCGCGAGGAGCCGAATACCGACGAAGGCCGCGTCTTATACTCGCGCGACGGCAATGCCAGGCTGCTGGTGGGCGCATTCGCGAACGAGGACGGCACGACCCTCGCGGCCTATCGCGACTACCTCATGCAGGAGAACTACGCCGGAGCGGACATCGACTACGCGCCGATCAAGGGCAAGTGGTTCGTCCTGTCCGGGACGATCGGCGAGAAGGAATTCTACGAGCGAGTGAGTTTCACCTGCGGCGGCAGGCTGATAAACAGCTGGGCGATGATCTATCCCAAAGCCGAGCGCCGCTTCTACAATCGCATCGTCGAGGCGGTAGCGCGCAGCTACACGCCCGGTGCCGGCAAATCCGGCGACTGCGATTGAGGCGACATCCCCAGCATGACCACCCCTGTCTATCGTTTTGCGCCGAGCCCTAACGGCCCGCTCCACCTCGGCCATGCGCTTTCGGCGTTGACCGCCTTCGACTTGGCGCAGCGCGCTGGCGGACGCTTCCTGCTGCGCATCGAGGATATCGACGTCACGCGCTGCCGCGAGGAGTTCGTCACCGGCATCGTCGAGGACCTGTCTTGGCTCGGCATTGCCTGGGAGGAGCCGGTCCTGTGCCAGTCGCAGCATTTCGCGACCTACGTCCAAGCGGCGCAGTGGCTGGAGGCGCAGGGGTTGCTCTATCCCTGCTTTGCCGCCCGCAGTGAGATCGAAGCCGCCGTGTCGCCCGGGGCTGTCGACCCCGACGGCGCCTCCATCTATCCCGGCCTGCACAAGAACCTCGCCCCTGCCCAGATCGAGACGCGGATGCAGAACGGCGAGCGGTTCGCGCTGCGCATCGACATGGAGAAGGCGCTGGCCAAGGCGCATGAACGCCTCGGCGGTGCTCCGCTGACCTTCACCGAGCTTTCTGCTGACGGCACTCCGCAGCTCATCGCGGCGCACCCGGAGCGCTGGGGCGACGCTGTGATCCTGCGCAAGGACGTGCCGGCCAGCTACCATCTGGCTGTGGTGGTCGATGACGCGCGCCAGGGCGTGACGCACGTCACGCGCGGCCGTGACCTCTATGCGGCGACCGACCTTCATCGGCTGCTGCAGGTGCTCCTCGGGCTGCCCGAGCCCGCGTACCACCACCATCCTCTGCTCGCCGGCAGCGACGGCCGGAAGCTCTCCAAGAGCGCCGGCGACACCGGCCTCGCCGAATTGCGGGCGGGCGGCGCGACGCCAACCGACATCCGCCGCATGGCCGGGATCGGCTAGTCGGAGAGATAAATAAAGAAGCAAAACAAAAGCTTGAGTGCATCGCGCCAACGATGCACGCGAGCGTTTGCGCATAATCGCAAGTGAAGCAAGACACTTCGCGCATGGTTAGCGCTTCAATAACGCTTGTCTGGAAAGATAACGCTTTAAGTGCAGCGGCATCCGTTTCCAAAGAGCAACGCCATGAAAGCAAACGCGCAGAAGCTATTGTCAGAAATAGCGAATAAGCAGACCGTGATGGCTGAAAAGACCGTCGCGTTTGTTGTGCGTGCAGCGCATGGGCTCCGCCTTCGGCGTGAGGCCTATGCAACCCAACTCAAGCAACAAGCAACGCTGCGCCCCATGCTTCGACGCCTCGCCGCTTATAGAAACATCGCGCTGGTCGGGCTCTCGAGCCTGTCGACGGCGTTCGCCCTGCACGAAATCACGGGTCGCGCCGCGCGCGATACGGCGCGCCTGGCAGAGCCCATTCGCATCACGGTCGAGGATCATTGGCGGCGCGCCACGGGCGTGATCACCGCCGCACTGGAGAGCTTCCAGCGCATCAAGAGCCTCAACGCGTCGGCGGCCCGCCAGCTGGATTCGGCAGATTACGCCCTGACCCAGCTCCTGCACGACCTGCGTCCGGTCATGGGTCTGCCGGCTGATGTCTCGGGTCTGCGCGCCATTCTCGCCGAAGCGGAGCGCTCGTCTCCACGCCGTGTCCCGAAGGCCGCCCTGGCAGCTTAGTTCGGGGCGCCCAGCGACCCCGTCTGCATGGAATTGGCGGCTGAGAGGCGCGTCGTCGCCTCGAAGCTCGCCGGCGCGGCGTCGATCACCGCCGATCCGATCTTCTGCACCTCGACCACGGCCAGCCCGCGCTCGCTGCGCCCGTCGGCGCTGAAGCGCACGATGCCATCGACCCCTGAGAAGCCGTTGGAACGCGTCAGGTTGGCCTGCGTATAACGCTGGCCCGGCGGATTGCTGGCAAGGCCGATCGCCATGGTCAGCGCGTCGTACGAAACAGAGGCGATGCGCGGCGGTGCCGTGCCGAACGTCTTGGCGAAGCGCTCCGAGAACGCACGCCACGCCATGGGGTCCGGGCTCGGATACCAGCCGCCGACGAACGCCGTCTCGCGTCCGATGGTCGGATAATCCCAGGCGCTGGTGCCCAGCAGTTTCACCTTCTGCGTGTTGAGCCCCGAGTAGGCGATGACCGGTCCGATCTGCGGCAGCGATTCCTGCCCACCCGGCAGGAACAACGCATCGATGGGCGCCTGCTGATCGTCGGCCGCCTTGATCGCCTCCACCACCCGCTTGGCGGGGTTCAGCATGCCGTTTGGCGACATCGGATAGCGCTCGACGACTGCGACCGTGCCGCCATTCCGCTGCACCGATGCGCGGAACGCCATCTCGATGACGCCGCCCAGAGCGTCGTCCGGGATGAGCGCCGCGTACCGGCGCTTACCCTGCGAGGCGGCGTAGGAGACGATGCGCTCGACCTCCTGCTCCGCCAGGAAGTTGATGAGGTAGACGCCGTTGCCGGCCACCTGCGTGTTGTTCGAGAAGGCCACCACCGGCACCTTGGCCTCCGCGGCGACCGGGGCGACGCCCGTCACGGACTGCGACAGCAGCGGGCCGATGATGATCTCGGCCCCTTCCTTGATCGCGGCATCGGCGGCGGCCCGGGCCCGTGCCGGCGTGCCACCGTCGTCCTTGGTGATCAATTCGACGTTGGGATCGTTGACCTCGAACAGCGCCATTTCGGCGCCCTGCTTGAGGCTTTTGGCGATCGTCGCCGTCTCGCCCATGCCGCCCATTGGCAGCAGCAGCGCGATCTTCACAGGGGCCCTGATTTGGCCTTGGCTCTGTCCGGGTGCTGGGGCGAGCGAAGCGCTCGGGGCCTCTGCCGGTCCCATGCCGCTCGTCGAGCAGCCAGCCAGGAAAAGGCCGAACAAAGCCAGCGTCGCGACACCACGGCAGCGACCGCTCTTGGCCTCATGAGAGCCTTTTCGCATCAATCCGGGTCCCCCTCGGCATTTCCCGGCCGATCCGCGGTCGCCAGCATGATCTGGCGCTGGACCACGGTGGTGATTCGTCTATCCCTCTGGTTAGACGGTTGATTCACGCTCGAAAAGTGTCTGTCAGCCACTATCGTGAACATTCAACGGTGCAATTGCGAAAGAGGCGGCCAACATGCCCCCCGACGAGGCCCGGAACGACCCGGCAATAGGGGCCGAAAGCGCCGTCATTACCCGCGTTGGCAGTGAGATGGCGCGCCACCTGGCGCCTGAACTGCCGCCGGGGCTCTACGTCGTCGCAACGCCCATCGGCAACCTCGGCGACATCACCTTGCGCGCGCTGGCGGTGCTGGCGCGGGCTGACGTCGTCTTGTGTGAGGATACCCGGCACAGCCGCACGCTGCTGGCGCACTTCGCCATCGACGCCACGACGCGCCCCTATCATGAGCATAACGCTGCCCGCGAGCGCCCCCGTGTGCTCGCCGATCTCGCAGCCGGGCGCCGGATTGCGTTGATCTCCGACGCGGGCACGCCTCTCATCTCCGATCCCGGCTGGAAGCTCGTGCGCGAGGCGGTGGATGCCGGCCACCACGTCGAGGCGCTGCCGGGGGCATCGGCAACGCTGACCGCGCTGACGATTGCGGGCCTGCCGACCGACGCATTCTTCTTTGCCGGCTTCCTGCCGCCCAAGAGTGCCGCGCGGCGCACCCGTATCGGAGAATTGGCGGCAGTGCCCGGCACGCTGGTGTTTTTTGAAGCGCCTTCGCGCATCGCCGATGCCGTCGCCGATCTCGCCGCGGTGCTGGGACCTCGCCCCGCTGCCGTGGCGCGGGAGCTGACCAAGCTGCACGAGGAGGTTCGGCGTGGCACACTGACCGACTTGGCAGCTGCACTGGAGGGGCATGCTCTCAAGGGCGAGGCGGTCATTCTTGTCGGACCGCCCGTCGAAACCGAGGCGAGCGACGATGTGATCGCCGCGCGGCTGACGGAAGCCCTTAGCACCATGACCCTCCGTGACGCGGCAAAGGCGGTAGCGGACGCGCTCGGTGTTCCCAAAAGCCGCGTCTACGATCTCGGCCTGAAGCTGCGAGAGAAGCACGCGCCGGGGGACGCTGAATGACCGCCGGCTCGCCGCGCCGCCGGGTCGACGCGAACGTGCGCCGCGCGCGCCTGCGCAGTGGCCGCTTTGCCGAGCTGTTCGCGGCGGCCGCACTGATGGCGAAGGGCTACCGCATCCTGGGGCGCAACGTGAAAACCCGGGCTGGCGAGATCGACATCATCGCCGCACGCGGCAAGCGCCTCGCCTTCGTCGAGGTGAAGCGCCGCTTGACCAGTGAGGCCGCAGAAGCCGCCGTCAGCGACCGGCAGGCTGCGCGCATCCGCAATGCCGCTGACTACTGGATCGCCCACCGCCCGCGCTACCACGATTACGAACAGGGGTTCGACTTGGTGGTGCTGCTGCCGCGCCGCTGGCCGCGTCACATCGTCAACGGACTATGACCGCAAGCCTGCGCGCCGATACGCGTTGACAGGCCGACGGCAAGCAGGTCTAGGGTCGCTCGCGTCACCACAGCCCGGGATGGGATCATGCCTCTGCGTATCGCCTGCCAGATGGACCCGATCGAGCGGATCGACATCCGCGGCGATTCAACGTTTGCCATCCTCTTGGAGGCGCAGAAACGCGGACACGACCTCTTCTACTACACGCCGCAGAATCTCTCCCTGCACGGCGACAAGCTGCTCGCACGCGGACACACGCTGAAGGTCGACGACAAAGTCGGCGCGCACTATCAGCTGTCCGACGCGCGCGTTGAAAATCTTGCCGATCGCGACGTCGTCCTGCTGCGCCAGGATCCGCCGTTCGACATGGCCTACATTACGACGACGCATCTCCTGGAGCGCATCCACCCGAAGACGCTCGTCGTGAATGATCCGGCGCACGTGCGAAATGCGCCCGAGAAAATATTCGTCCTCGACTTCCTCGACCTGATGCCGCCCACCATCGTGACGCGCTCGCTCGATGACGTGCAGGCATTCCGTCGCGAGATGGGTGACGTCATATTGAAGCCGCTCTACGGCAATGGCGGCGCTGCGATATTCCGCATCTCGAAGGACGACAGCAACACCGGCTCCCTCGTCGAGCTGTTCCAGACCGTGTTCCGCGAGCCGTTCATGGTGCAGCAGTACCGCCCCGAGGTGAAGGACGGCGACAAGCGCATCATCCTGATCGACGGCGAGTTCGCGGGCGCCATCAACCGCGTGCCGCAGGCAGGCGAAACGCGCTCCAACCTGCACGTCGGCGGAACCGCGCGCCCCACCACGCTGACCAAGCGCGAAGAGGAAATCTGCGCCCGGCTCGGCCCCGAGCTCAAGCGCCGCGGTCTGCTGTTCACCGGCATCGACGTGATCGGACCGTATCTCACGGAGATCAACGTCACCTCACCCACCGGCATCCGCCAGGTGAAGGAGTTCGGTGGCAACGACATCGCCGCGCTGATCTGGGATGCCATCGAGAAGAAGCTCGCGCGCTAGCTCAAGCGGCAAGCACGCGATGCCTTAGTCGAGCGGCTGACGCTTTTTCTTTTTCTTCGCGTGCGTTTTTTTCTGCGCCGCCGCGGCCGGCGCCGACGTCTTCTTCACGGTTGACTTGGCCGCTGCTGGCACCGCCGCGGCTTGGCCAGCGGATTTGGCGTTGGCGGCTGCGCTCGCTGTCTCCTGCGGCGGAGGTGGAGGCGGTGGCGCCGCGCAGGCGCGGAAACGCTCGATCATCGTTGCGTCGGGCTCGAAGCCCGCGCCAACGACTTCGCTCGGATAGTTCTCAATGCGAGCGATGGGGAACGACGTCTTCCATTCGTATGTGCGAAAGCCGCTTTCCAGCAGCGCGGCTGCGCGCGCGGTGCGCGCGTTGTTGCTGCCTTCGCCGAGCACGATGGCGATGAGCTTGCGTCCGTCACGTGTCGCGCTGGCGGCGAGGTTGTAGCCCGAGGCGCACGTGTACCCCGTCTTGATCCCGTCACCGCCGGGGAAGTTCGTCAGCAGCGCATTGTGCGTGCCGATCGTGATTTTGCCGATCGTGGTTTGCGTCAGCGCATATATCGGCGCCTCTTCCGGAAAGTCGCGCAGCAGCGCCTGTGCGAGAAGCCCCATGTCGCGCGCCGTTGTCACCTGTTGTTCGGCAGGGAGCCCATGCGGATTGATGAAGTGCGTGTGTGCCATTCCCAGCCGCGCCGCCATCTGGTTCATCTGCTTGACGAACGAGGCTTCGTCTCCGCCGAGCGTCTCCGCGATCGCCACCGCGACATCGTTGGCCGAACGCATCATGAGGGCGCGCAGCGCTTCCTCGAGCGTGATGTCCTTGCCGACCTTGAGACCAAGACGCGTCGGCGGTTGCTTGAAGGCCGCCGGCGACATGAAGATTTTCGTGTCTTTGGTCGCCCGCTTTTCGCGGATGGCGGTCATTGCCAGGTAAGCCGTCATCATCTTGGTCAGCGATGCGGGATACCAAGGCGCGTCGAGATCCTCCGCATAGAGGACGTGGCCGTTCTCGAATTCGAAGACGAGGGCCGAGCCGGCGACCGCTGGCTGAGACGCTGCTGCCCATGCCGCCAGCGTCGCCAATAGGATTCCCGGACTTGTCCTCACGACGGCTCTTCTCCTGCGAGCTTTGTGTCCATGATTCTCTCGGCGCGGAGTATGCGCATCTCAGCAGCAAATGTCAGCCTTCCAACTGACTGAGCCGTAAACGCCATCTCTGAGCAGCCGAATGGGCGTTCCCGGCCCCCTGGCGTATTGGCCGCTTCGAGCATTGAGCAAGGTCCGCGCCTGCAACCATTTGCCGACGCTCCGGTGCCTTCGGGCCGCTGCGTGAACGCACATTCAGGCTTGGGGAATCTTCAAGGCAGCCGACGGAGGCGGCACGCGAGCCGCGTTGTCTTCAGTGTTCGCGCAGAGTGACGAACACAACGGCACCCGACGCACGGGATAATGAGTTGAGGAGATGATGATGAAGTACTTTGCTTTGATGGCTTTGCTTGCGGCCCCGCTCGCCCTGGCAGCTGCACCGACGGCCGCTGAGGCCGGTCCGCGCGACGGCTACCGCTGCCATATGGTCAAGAAGACCGTCTACAAGTTTGGCAAGAAGCGCACGAAGTGGGTCAAGGTCTGCCGCACGGCACCGCGGTTTCACCGGCACCACCGCTAAGCCTGTCGCTTTCACCCGCTCGTGCCGCAGTATGGCGGCTCGGGCGGGTGAATCGCCTGACGTCACCGGGGCTTGAGTAAATAAACCGCACCCGTCAGTGCCGTAAGTCCACGTTGCGCAAACTGCGGATGCCCCGTGAGTGCGTCCTTCGCCACCAGCTCCGTGCACGCGTATTGGTCGCCGAAAAGCGCCTCGATCGTGCGGCTTGGCGTCGAGAATGGTGGTCCAGCCATCTCCGACTGATCGTAGTCGAGCGATACCAGCAGGATCGGTGCCCGCGGCAGCAGCGAAGTCAACTTCGCCGCATATCGCCGCTGTAGATCGGCGGGAAGCGCAATGAGCGCCGCGCGATCATAGACGCCTTCGACATTTTCCACCGCCGACTGCGGAAGCGCGAAGAAGTCACCGCACCAGATTTCGTACGGCCCCGCCGACATGACGGAGAAGTCGTCCACGCGATTGACATTGGGCGCCAAGCCACGCTCGGCGAAGAAGTCCTCGATGGCAAGTTGGCTCAGCTCGGCACCGACGACTTGATATCCCTGCTGTGCCAGCCAAACCATGTCGAGGCTCTTCCCGCAGAGCGGAACGAAAACGCGGGCACCAGGGGGCACTTCCAGCCGCGACCAGTATTTCGCCAAGGCCGCGTCGAAGTCGGATTGGTGAAATCCGATTTCCTGCTTTTTCCAGCGCTCCAGCCAAAAGCTGTGATCCATGCGGCCCTCGCTTGCTATTAGCTGCGGTAGTCGGCGTTGATGTCGATGTATCCGTGCGTGAGATCGCACGTCCAAACCGTCGCGCGGCCCTCGCCGATCCCGAGTTCGACGCTCAGTGTGATCTCCGGCCGCTTCATATAGAGCGCGACCTCCTCCTCTTTGTAGCTTGGTGCGCGCTCACCCTCGTGCGCCACGAGAATGTCGCCGAAGCGTATAGAGAGCTTGTCGCGGTCTGCCGCTTCACCCGATTTGCCGACCGCCATGACGACGCGTCCCCAGTTCGCGTCCTGCCCTGCGATGGCGGTCTTGACGAGGGGCGAGTTGCCGATGGCAAGCCCGATCCGCCGTGCCGCGCGGTCGTCCTCGGCGCCTTCCACCTCGATGGTGACGAACTTCGTGATGCCCTCGCCATCCTTCGCAACGAGGATCGCCAGCTCCTTCAACAGATCGTGCAGCACCGCGGCGAAATCTGCGATGCGCGGATCGGTGGCGTCCGTGATTCGCGGGCAGCCACGCTTCTCGGCTTCCCCGGTCGCGAACACCAGTAGTGTGTCGCTGGTCGACGTATCGCCGTCGATGGTGACGCAATTGAATGTGCGGTCGGCACTGTCGGCAACGAGTGGCTGCAAGGCGGGGGCATCGATGGGTGCATCGGTGAAGACGAAGCACAGCATGGTCGCCATGTCCGGCTGGATCATGCCGGCGCCTTTGCAGAATCCGTTGATGACCACCTCATGTCCGTCGATCGTCGCGGTGCGCGTCGCGAGCTTCGGGAAGGTGTCCGTCGTCATGATCGCCCGCGCGGCTGCGTGCCAGGTATCGGGCCTCGCTTCGGTCGCGAGCTTGTCGAGCAGATGCGCGAACTTCCCCGCCTCCAGCGGCTCGCCGATGACGCCCGTCGAGGCAATGAACACCTCGCTCGGTGTGCAGCCCACCGCGGCAGCGCCGGCGTCGGCCGTAATGACCACGGCCTCGAGCCCCTTCTTGCCGGTGAAGGCGTTGGCGTTCCCCGAGTTCACCACCAGCGCGCGCGCCTTGCCCTCGCGCAGCCCGAGCGCGCACCAGTCGACCGGCGCCGAGCGCGTCTTGGAGCGTGTGAGCACGCCCGCAACCTGCGTACCGGGGCTGAACGTCGCCAGCAGCAGATCGGTGCGGCCCTTGTAGCGAATGCCGGCTTCGGCCGTGGCGAAGCGGACGCCGGGCACTTCCGGCACGGTTGGCATCGACTGCGGGGCGAAAGGGGATGTGGGGGCGGGCTTGCCCATCGTTGGCTCCGGACAGCTGAGTTTGGCCGCCAGAGGAAACAGATCGGGCCGCTTGGAGCAAGCGGCCCGCTGTAAGTGTCCGTCGTTTTTGTCGTCTTACTTCTTGGCGTCCGGCGCTGCGGGAGCGGCCGGAGCGGCTGGAGTGGCAGGAGCTGCGCCGGCAGCAGGAGCAGCTGCGCCCGCTGCCTTCGCCTTCTTGGCCGCCTCGAGCGCCTCTGCCTGCTTTTGCTTCTGCTCTTCGACCTGCTTCTTGATGTCCTGGTCGACGTATTCGATCTTCGACTTGCCGCGCATCTCGGCGGACGTCTCCTGAGCCTTGCGCACTGCGAGCGAGTTCAGGATCGTGTCCTTGACCTGATCGTAGGTCGGCGGCGCCTTTGCGCGGCGGTCTTCGAGCTTGATGATGTGCCAGCCGTAAGCCGTCTTGATGGGCTCCGAAACCTCGCCCTTCTGCAGCTTGACGACCGCAGCCTCGAACTCAGGCACCATCTGGCCCATGCCGAAGTAGCCGAGGAAGCCGCCATCTTTCTTGGATACCGGGTCGGTCGAGTTCTCACCCGCGAGCTTGGCGAAGTCTTCGCCGGCGACAATCTTGGCGCGCAGCTCCTTGGCCTTGTCCTCGCTGGCAACGAGAATGTGGCGCGCCGCGAACTCCGTCTCCGGCTTCAGCTGCGCGACGCGGGCGTTATAGATCTTCTTGGCCTCATCCTCGCTGATCGTGCTCTTGAGGATTTTCTCGAAGTACTGCTCGCGCAGCGCCCGCCCGCGCAGATACTCCATGTATGCCTTGAACTCCGGCGTCTCACCGAGCTTGGCGGCTTCGCCGGCGTTGGCGAACAGCTTGTTGTCGATGAGGTATTCCGCCAGCGCGCGGCGCCGGACCTCGGGCGGAAGCTGGCCGAGTTCAGCCCCGACTTCCGTATCGGCGAGCTTCAGGTCGCCTTCCGTGATGGGCTTGCCATCCACCGTGACGACGACCTTGTCGTTGGCAATGTCCTGCGCCAGTGCGATCGTGCCCGGCACCGCAAGGACGGCTGCTGCGATGACGAGACCCGCGAGGGCGCGCTTCTTCGGAATGGCTGGATACATGATGTTCTCTGATGTTGAGCGGCCTTAAGATCGAACGACCAATGCCCGTGAATTGTTCAGCTTTTATTGCAGCCTCAACGGGATGTCGTGGCCGATTGCGGGGCCATGGATAGTGGGGTCCTTAGGCGCTGCCAAGTTAAGAATTGGAGAGTTGTCGAAGGAAATTCCGCTGTTTCTTGGCGGCGTGGAAGCCTTTCCAATGCGTTGACAAGCCTATGGTGCGGTCCTTATCTCTCCCCCGCAGCCGAACTTCTTGCGCAACAGGCGGTTGCAGCGCACACCGGGCGCCCTGCTAGCGAAACGGAAGGGCCCGTCCGGCGGCCGTATTGGCAGCCCGGCGCGGGCGAGCACCATCCGCGCATTGTGCCAAGACCTCCCGGCAAAAGCCCGGATATTTGGGGAAGACTTCGAATGCTTTCGACGATTGGCGGACTTGCGGCAAAGATCTTTGGCTCATCCAATGACCGCCGGGTCAAGGGGTACCAGGCTCGCGTCGATGCAATCAACGCGCTCGAGGACGACATCGCCCGGCTGAGCGACACGGAGCTGCGCGAGCGCACCGCCGACTTCCGCCGTCAGCTTGCCGAGGGCGCCACCCTCGATGATCTGCTCATTCCGGCATTTGCCACCGTCCGCGAGGCGGCCAAGCGCGTGCTGGGCATGCGCCCGTTCGACGTGCAGATGCTCGGCGGCATGGTGCTCCACGAGGGCGGCATCGCCGAGATGAAGACCGGCGAAGGCAAGACCCTCGTATCCACCCTGCCCGCTTATCTCAATGCGCTGTCCGGCAAGGGCGTGCATGTGGTGACCGTCAATGATTATCTCGCCGAACGTGACGCTGGCTGGA